>DASTLY010000031.1:0-43358 GCA_035714445.1 Mycobacteriales bacterium | reverse complement strand
CGGTCTTGCGGTCGGCGTAGTCGTTGTGGGCGTTGACGCCCATCGGGCCAGGCCGGTAGAGCGCCAGGACCGCGGAGATCGACTCGAAGCGGTCGGGCTGCATCGAGCGCAGCAGCGAGCGCATCGGGCCCCCGTCGAGCTGGAACACCCCGAGGGTGTCGCCGCGCGAGAGCAGCTCGTAGGTCTTGGGGTCGGGCACCATCTCGTCGAGCTCCTCGAGCACGACGGTCTCGCCGCGGTTGCTCGCGATGTGCGTGAGGCAGTCGTCGAGCACGGTGAGGTTGCGCAGCCCCAGGAAGTCCATCTTGAGCAGGCCGAGCGTCTCGCAGGCGCCCATGTCGAACTGCGTGATGATCGCGCCGTCCTGCTCGCGGCGCTGGATCGGGATCACGTCGAGCAGCGGCTCGCGGCACAGGATCACCCCCGCGGCGTGCACCCCCCACTGCCGCTTGAGCCCCTCCAGGCCGAGGGCGGTGTCGACCACGGCCTTGGTGTCGGCGTCGCTGTCGTACAGCGCCCGGAACTCCCCCGCCTCGCCGTAGCGCTTGTGGCCCGGGTCGAAGATCCCCTTGAGCGGGATGTCCTTGCCCATCACCGCCGGCGGCATCGCCTTGGTGATCTTGTCCCCGGTCGCGAACGGGTAGCCCAGCACCCGGGCGGAGTCCTTGACGGCCTGCTTGGCCTTGATGGTGCCGTACGTGATGATCTGCGAGACCCGCTCCTCGCCGTACTTCTCGGTGGCGTAGCGGATCATGTCGCCGCGGCGGCGCTCGTCGAAGTCGAGGTCGATGTCGGGCATCGAGATGCGCTCGGGGTTGAGGAAGCGCTCGAACAGCAGCTTGTGCTCGATCGGGTCCAGCTCGGTGATCTTCAGGGCGTACGCCACCAGGGACCCGGCCGCGGAGCCGCGACCGGGACCGACCCGGATGCCGCTCTCCTTGGCGTGCCGGCACAGGTCGGCGGTGACCAGGAAGTAGCCCGGAAAGCCCATCGCCAGGATGACGTCGACCTCGTAGTCGGCCTGCCGGGTGTGCCCCTCCGGGACACCGCCGGGGAACCGGTCGACCGGGAACCGCTCGCGCAGGCCCGCGTGCACCTGCTCGCGCAGCCAGGTGTCCTCGGTGTAGCCGGCCGGCACCGGCACCCGGGGCATCAGGTCGGCGCCCTCGGTGAAGCTCACCTCGCAGCGCTCGGCGACCAGCAGCGTGTTGTCGCAGGCCTCCGGGAACTCCCGCCACAGGTGCCGCATCTCCTGGGCGGACTTGAGGTAGAAGTCCTGGGCGTCGAACTTGAAGCGGCCCGGGTCGGCCATCGTCTTGCCGGACTGCACGCACAGCAGCACCTCGTGCGCCTTGGCGTCCTCGGCGTGCGTGTAGTGCAGGTCGTTGGTCGCCAGGAACGGCAGCCCCATGTCCCTGGCCAGCCGGATCAGGTCCTTCTGCGCGCGGCGCTCGATCTCGATGCCGTGGTCCATCAGCTCGCAGTAGAAGTTCTCGGCGCCGAAGATGTCCCGGAACTCGCCGGCCGCGCGCTTGGCCCTGTCGTAGTCGCCCATCCGCAGATAGGTCTGGATCTCGCCGGACGGACAGCCGGTCGTGGCGATCATGTCCACGTTGGGCCGGACGTGCTCGGCGAGCAGCTCCTTGTCCATCCGCGGCTTGTAGTAGTAGCCCTCCAGGCTCGCCAGCGACGACAGCTTGAACAGCCGGTGCATGCCCTCGGTCGACGTCGCGAGCATCGTCATGTGCGTGTAGGCGCCGCCACCGGAGATGTCGTCCTCGCCGCCAGCGCCCCACCGGTGCCGCGTCTTGTCGAACCGGCTACCCGGCGCCAGGTAGGCCTCGGTGCCGATGATCGGCTTGATGTTGTGCGCCTTGGCCTTCTTCCAGAAGTCGTAGGCGCCGAAGACGTTGCCGTGGTCGGTCATCGCCAGCGCCGGCTGGCCCAGCTCCGCGGCCTTGCCGAACAGGTCGTCCAGGCGCGCCGCGCCGTCGAGCATCGAGTACTCGGTGTGCACGTGCAGGTGCACGAACGAGTCGGGCTTGTCGACCCCGGTCATGCCGCTCCCCCGCGTCCCGGACGGGCGCCGGGGGCGGTCGGCAGGCAGGCGCCGGACGGCATCATGATGCGGCTTCTCCTAGCGGTACGCCGGTGGTGCAGCGTCGGTCCGAGGGGAAGGCGGGCCGTGCGTGCGTGCGGCTGGACGGGTGCGGCTGGCCGGCGGACTGGCCAGGGAGAGTCTGGCACGCAGGTCCGACAGGACCTGCGTGGGACACGCCACGGCCCGGGCCCCCGGTGCTGCCTGTCGGGTGGGGACCCGGGCCGGAGCCGTGTCAGCCGGTCGCCCGGGTCAGGGCGCGGTGAAGTTGAGCGTCAGCAGCGACGCCGGCCGGGCGATCGGCACGACCCAGACGTCGGTGGGACCGTCGGGGTCCAGCACGGTGCCCGCGGTCAGGAACTGCTGGATCTGCGCCTGCCCCTGGAAGAAGGCCTCCAGGAAGACCGCGGGGTTGAGCAGGAAGCCGTGCGGGTTCTCGGCGGCCTGCGGGGTGCGGTCGTTGCGGTAGAGGGACGCCCGGTCGAACAGGTCGCCGGCCGCGAGCAGCGTGTAGGAGGTCGGGTTGGGCACCGTCTGGTCGCCGTACGCCACCTGGAACAGGACCTTGGAGTCCTGGATCAGCGGCGCGTAGGCCTCCGGGCTGCCCTGCCGGGCCAGCCAGGTCGCCTGCGCCAGGTAGTTCTGGATCGGCAGCGCGCCGGCGGCAGGCCCGCGGACGGGTGCCTCGCCGCGCAGCGGCAGGGACTCCACGAAGCAGTCCTGGGCCGGGTCCGGGCAGTTCAGCAGCCCGGCGACCTTGAGGTTGAACGTGATCAGCGGCCGGAACGCCGGCGAGAGCCGCGCGATCTCCGTGATCGGCCCGCCGGGAACGCTGAGCGCGGCGCGGTGCACCGTCGGGTCCGCACCGGCGAGCATGGTGCCGTAGATCCCGCCGAAGCTGTGGCCGAAGTAGCTGACGTCGGCCCTGCGCAGCTCGGACGCCGGGCTGCCGGAGACGTCCAGCCCCCGCCCGACCGCGCGCACCAGCGTCATCACGTCGGCGGCGGTCTGCCGCAGCGCGTCGCGGCTGCTGACGGCCGCCGCCTCACCGGTGATCAGCGTGGAGCTACCCTCGGTGCTGCCGATCTGCCCGTCGCCGTCCTGGTCGATGCCGCGGGCATAGGCGGGCAGCGTCCTGGTTGTGCCGTTGCGCGTGTAGGTCCAGGTGCTGCGCGGCCCGAAGCCGTGGCCCACCACGTCGGTCGCGATCGTGGCCACCCCGGTGTTGGAGTTGGCGGTGGCGGCGAGCAGGACGTCGCGGTCACTGCGGGTGAACCCGTGCCCGTAGACCGCCGTGGGCCAGCCGCCGGCGGGAGCCGTGCCGGTGGGCAGCACGAGCACGAAGGGCAGCCGCGCCGACTCCTGCGCCCTCGGCCCCGCCTTCTTGGTGCGGGACTGCGGGATGGTCCGGTCCTCGCGCAGCCACTGCGGGGCGAGGTAGGAGCCGAACACGACGGTGCCGGAGGCCACGACCGGCACGTCGACCTCTTGCAGGCCGCCGGCGCTCCCGCGGTCCTCCACGTAGGTGAAGGTCGTGCCCGCGACCGGCACGGTCGCGTCGATGCGCAGTCCCCGCTGGCCGGCGGCGATACCGGCGTCGGCGAACGCCACCCCGGAGTCGAGCTGGCGGCGCATGTCGACCAGCCCGTCCGCGGCCGACAGCGTCGTGAAGGTGGTGGCGGCCCGGGGCAGGCCCCTGGCGGACGACACCGCCAGCCGGTAGGCCGTGCGCCCGCGCAGCTGCTGCTGCGGGTGCGCGTAGACGGTCTGCGTCGTCGCGTCGTAGACCACCCGGTCGATCCCGACCGAGGGACCGCCCTCCACCGGGGTGACGGTCGTCGAGGCGATGACCTTGGCGAGGTCGACCGGCCCGTCGAAGTCCAGCGCGAGGCGCGGATCGAGGTCGAAGCCGTCGAGCTCGTTGAGGCGGTTGACCAGGCCGCAGGTCGTCACGCCGCCGCACCCGGCGGTGGGGAGCGACACCCGCCGCCCGGTCCACTGGGTGGCGTCCGGGACGGTCAGCGCGTCGCTCGGGAACAGGGAGACGCGCGTGGCGGCGGCCGGCGCCGCGGACGCCGGCGCCGCGACGACACCGGTCGTCAGGGCTCCGGCGGAGAGCAGGACGGCGAGCGCTGCAGGCACGGCCCGCCGGGACCGGAAGGTCGAACAGCGGCTGGCAGTCGGGTCAGGGGCGTACGCGGGCGGTGCGGGGGTGCGACGTTGCACAGGGGTCCTCCGGCTCGGCATGGACCCTGTTACTACCTCCTCGGTGTGACACGGCGCACGTCGAGCCGCCCGCGGCCGCTAGGGCTCGACGACGTCCAGCACCGGGGCCGCGCGCGACACCGTCTCGACGACGGTCCGCGCGACGTCCTGCGCGGTGAGGCCGATCTCCGCCTTGACCTGGGCGATCGACCCGTGGTCCAGGAACCGGGCAGGGATGCCGACCGACCGGGTCGGCACGTCGATGCCGGCGTCCTGCAGCGCCTGGGCGACGGCGGTGCCCACCCCGCCGACCCTGCCGTTGTCCTCGACGGTGACCACCAGGTCGTACGACGCCGCAAGGGCGACGAGCTCCGCCGGGACCGGCACGACCCAGCGCGGGTCGACGACCGTCACCCCGATCCCCTGGTCCGCGCAGCGGGCCGCGACCTCGAGACCGAGCCGGGCGCTCGCGCCGACGGCGACCAGCAGCACCGCGTCGGAGGGCTCGCGCACGAGCACGTCGAGCACGCCGCGCCGCTCGACCGCCGGGATGTCCTCGCCGACGGCGGCCTTCGGGAAACGCACGACGGTGGGCCCGTCGTCGACGGCCAGCGCCTCGCGCAGCTCTTCGCGCAGGGTGGCGCCGTCGCGGGGTGCGGCGATGCGGATCCCCGGCACGACCTGAAGGATCGACAGGTCCCACATGCCGTTGTGACTCGCGCCGTCCTCGCCGGTGACGCCGGCCCGGTCCAGCACGAACGTCACGGGCAGCCGGTGCAGCGCGACGTCCATCAGCGCCTGGTCGAAGGCGCGGTTGACAAAGGTCGCGTAGAGGCAGACAACCGGGTGCAGGCCGCCGATGGCCAGGCCCGCGGCCGACGTCACGGCGTGCTGCTCCGCGATGCCGACGTCGAAGATCCGGTCGGGGTAGGCGGTGGCGAACGCCTGCAGCCCCACCGGCTGCAGCATTGCGGCGGTGATCGCGACCACGTCCGGCCGCTCGGCGCCGATGCGGACCATCTCGTCGGAGAACTCGCTGGTGAAGCCCAGCGCCTTGATGCCCATCGGCTTGCCGGTGACCGGGTCGATGATGCCCACGCTGTGCAGGCAGTCGGCCTCGTCGTCGACCGCCGGCTGGTAGCCGAAGCCCTTCACCGTCACGGCGTGCACGATCACCGGCCCGCGGAACTCCTTGGCCCGCCGCAGCGCGCCCTCCATCGCCGCGGTGTCGTGGCCGTCGATCGGCCCGACGTACTTCAGGCCCAGGTCCTCGAACAGCACCTGCGGCTGCAGGAAGTCCTTGACTCCGCGCTTGAGGCCGTGCAGCGCCTCGAAGACCGGTGTCCCCACCACGGGGGTGCGCTCCAGCGTCGTCCGCACCGCCTCGAGCGCCCGCTCGTAGCCCTGCGTCATGCGCAGCCGGGCCAGGTGCTGGGCGAGGCCGCCGACGGTCCGGTCGTAGGAGCGCCCGTTGTCGTTGACCACGATGACGATCGGCAGGTCGCTGCCGGCGATGTTGTTGAGCGCCTCCCAGCACATCCCGCCGGTCAGCGCGCCGTCCCCGACGACCGCCGCGACGTGCCGGTCCTCGCCGCGGATCCGGTAGGCCTTGGCCAGGCCGTCGGCGTACGACAGGGCGGTGGAGGCATGGCTGTTCTCGATGACGTCGTGCTGGGACTCGGCGCGGCTCGGGTAGCCGGACAGCCCGCCCTGCTGGCGCAGCGTGCCGAACAGCGGCTGGCGACCGGTGACGATCTTGTGCACGTAGGCCTGGTGGCCGGTGTCCCAGACGATCCGGTCGCGCGGGGAGTCAAACACCCGGTGCAGCGCCAGGGTGATCTCGACGACGCCGAGACTCGGGCCGAGGTGACCACCGGTGCGCGACACTGCGTCGATGAGGAAGTCGCGCACCTCGGCGGCCAGCACGGGCAGCTGCTCGGGAGCGAGCCGTTTGAGGTCCTCGGGGCCCTGGACCGAACTCAGCAGGCTCACGTTCATCTCCTCGACACAGAAGACCCCAGGGTACGTGCGGGGGCCCGTCCGCACCCCTCGGGCGCGCGCGACAGGGATCACAGCCGCGGGACGTGCCGCTCACCGCGCAGGGCGGCGTCCACCAGAGCCACCTGCCGGCCCACGGCGACGAGCCGGCGGCCCTCGCGGTCGTACGCGGCCAGCGCGGCGTCGACCACCTCCGGCCCGACCAGCTCGCGCAGGTCGCGCCGCGTCGTGCGCAGCCCGGCCCGCACCGCCTCGACCGCCGACTCCACGTGTCCCGCGGCGAACCGGGCCAGCACGACCGGGTGCCGTCGCAGGACCTCGTGCGCGCGGTAGTCCGGCGGGCACAGGTCGAACAGCCAGGCCACCGCGCTGCGCTCCCAGTCGGGGGCGTGCGGGGGCAGCACCTCGGCGGGCCAGCCCGGCGGCGTCCACCTGTCGCTCACGCAGACCTCCCCGTCCCGCAGTGCGCGTGCCCTGGGCTGACACGATCACGCCCCACCGACAGTCTCCGACCATGACGCCGAGCGGCAGGAGGACGCATGCCGCGACGAGTTGCGCTGCTGGTGAACCCGTCGGCGGGCCGGGGCCGGTCCGGGCGGCTGCTGCCCGCGGTGCTGGCCCGGCTCGGGGCGGACGGCCATGACGTGCTGGTCCGGCCCACCGCGTCGCTGGAGCACGGCGACGAGCTGGTGGCGAGTGCGCTGCAGGACGACCGGGTCGTGGTCGCGCTGGGCGGCGACGGCCTGGTCGGCAGGGTCGCCGGCGGGGTGGCAGCCGGCGGCGGCCTGCTCGCGGCGCTGCCGGGCGGCCGAGGCAGCGACTTCGCCCGCGCCGCCGGCCTGGGGCGCGACCCGGTGGCCGCGTGCGCGGTGCTGACCGACGGCGTCGAGACCCGGATCGACCTCGGCGACGTCGACGGCCGGGCGTTCCTGTGCATCGCGTCGGTCGGGTTCGACAGCGTGGTGCAGGAGATCGCGCTGGCCACCCGGCTGCCGCTGGGCGCCGCCGTCTACCCGTACGCGGCACTACGGGCCGCGCTGACCTGGCGGGCCGCCGGCTTCAGCGGCAGCGTCGACGGGGCGACGTTCACCATGAGCGGCTGGGCCGTCGCGGCCGCCAACTCAGGGGTGTACGGGGGCGGGATGCGGCTCGCCCCGGACGCCTCCGTGGTCGACGGCCTGCTCGACGTCGTCACCACCTCGGCCACCCCCCGGCTGCGGTTCGTACGCGGGCTGGCGCGGGTCTACCGGGGCACGCACGTGGCGCTGCCCAACGTGCGCGTGCAGCGGGCCCGCACCGTGCACCTGGCCGCCGACCGGCCCTTCGTGGTGTTCGCCGACGGCGACCCGATCGGGACCCTGCCCTGCACGATCTCGGTACGGCCGGCGGCCCTGCGCGTCCTGCTGCCTGCCTGAGCAGAAGCAGGCGCGTCAGGGCGCCGACAGCCGCTCGTGCAGCCAGCCGGCCGCGGCTGCCCAGGAGGCGCTTGCCGGGTCGATCGCGTCCCGGTGCGACTCCCCCGGCGGCGTGACGAGCTCGACCTGCCCGCCGGCCGACACGCAGCGGGCGGCGTACTCCACCGAGCGGGCGACCGGCACCGTGCGGTCGTCCGCCGGGTGCACGACGAGCGCCGGGACCGGGGGCGGGGCGGCCGCCAGCGGGTCGGCCTGCGCCCAGCGGTCCGGGTGGGCGTCCGGCAGGCCGCCGACCAGCTCGACGGCGTGCCGGCCCGCCCGGCGCAGCGCGGTCACCGGCGCGAGGGCGACGACGCACGCGACGGGCACCCGGGGCGTCGCCCCGACCGCACCGGCCGGCAGGCGGGCCCGCCCGGCCGCCCACAGGGCCAGCTGCCCGCCGGCGGAGTGCCCGACGACCGCCACGCGGCGCAGGTCCAGCCGGGCCCGGCGGACGTCGGCCAGCCGGTCGATGCCGTCCGCGACGTCCTCGAACGTGGCCGGCCAGCCGCCCCCGCCGCCGAGCCGGCGGTACTCCAGGTTCCACGCGGCGATGCCCCGCGCGGCGAGGGCGCGCGACATCGGCCGGCACACCAGCCGGCCGTACCGCTGCTGCCAGTGGCCACCGTGCAGCACGACCGCGACCGGGTGCGGGCCGGGGCCGGCCGGCAGGTGCAGGTCGGCCACCTGGTCCGGGTCGGGGCCGTACCGGGTGCGCGGTGGCCGGGACAGCGCGGACCGGGCGATCTGCAGGGGCAGGGGCAGGGGCATCCTGTCAGCGTCCCCCTGCGGGCATGGCCGACGCCCTGTCCGGGCCGGGCAGGAGCGTCCGGGCCCTGCCGCCCTCGAGGAGTGCCCGGCACCAGAAGCAGGGCTGAGGGTCGGGTCGGTCAGCCGCGCCGGGCCACCAGGTCGTACGCCGGCCGCCCCGCGTCCAGGCCCTGCTGCTCGAAGCGGGTCAGCGGCCGGGTCGCCGGCCGCGCCGTCGACATGACCTCGAGGTCGGCGCAGCCCTCGACGGCCGCCCGCGCGGCATCGGCGTACGGCGGCCAGTCCGTCGCGACGTGCAGGCGGCCACCCGGCCGCAGCCGGTCGGCGACGAGCGCCACGAAGCCGGGCGTGAGCAGCCGGCGCTTGGCGTGCCGCGCCTTCGGCCACGGGTCGGGGAACCACACCCGCACCTCGTCGAGCGACGCCGGTGCGAGCATGTCGGCGAGCAGGACGCGCGCGTCGCCGTCGGCCACCCGGACGTTGTCCAGGCCGGCCCGCTCGGCGAGCCGGAGCAGGGCCCCGAGCCCGGGGGTGTGGACGTCGACGGCCAGCACGCCCCGCGCGGGGTCGGCGAGGGCGGCGGCGGCGGTCGCCTCGCCCATGCCGCTGCCGACGTCCAGCACCACGGGCACCCCCGGGCCGAACAGTGCGGCGAGGTCGAGCGGGCGGCCGTCCACGTCGACGCCCCAGCGCGGCCAGAGCCGGTCGAGCGCCTCGGCCTGGGTGGCGCTGACCCGACCGCGACGCAGTCGGAAGGTCTGCAGCGGCTCGTACGCCCGGATCCGCTGCGGCACCGGCTCCCGCATCAGAGCCTCGGCGGCTCGGACGTCGCCACCAGGTCGCCTCGCGGCAGCAGCAGGATGTGCTGGATCGTCACGCGTCCTCCTGCCCGGTCATGGCGTCCGTGCCCGTCACCCCCGCTTGTCTGCCCGCAGTGACGTGCGGCAGACCCGAACCCGTCGCTGCCGGCAGACAAGCCGGGGGTAGGCGGTCAGGTGTTCGTTCATCCGACGTCGACTCGTGGGCGGTCTACCCCGTGCGCTGCGGCGGCTCGAACGTCGCGACGAGCTCTGTGTGCTCGGTCATCGGGTAGAGGTCGAAGGCGCGCAGGGCGGGCATCGTCCAGCCGGCGTCGAGCAGCACCTTGGCGTCCCGGGCGAAGGACGCCGGCTCGCAGGACACGTAGACCAGCCGCCGCGGCCGGAGCGCGGCGAGGGCCGCGGACACCGCCGTGCCGGCGCCCGCGCGCGGCGGGTCCAGTACGACGAGGTCGGGGGCGAGCCGGGCGACCAGGCCAGGCTCGACCACTGCGGTGCGCACCTTGACGTGCGGGGAGTCGGTGGTGTTGCGCGCGGCGTCGGCGCAGGCCCGGGCGTCGGACTCGACCGCGAGCACCGAGCCGGTCGGGCCGACGGCGTCGGCGAGCAGGGCGGCGAACAGGCCCACCCCGGCGTACAGGTCGACGACGTGCTCGCCGAGCTGCGGCTCCAGTGCCGCGAGGACCGCCTCGGCGAGAGCAGGGGCCGCGCCCACGTGCACCTGCCAGAACCCGCCCGCGGCGACCTCGTAGCGGTGTCCCAGCACCTCGTGCCGCAGCCCGTGCGGGGTGCGTACCGGCAGGCCGTCGACGACGACACCGGCGTCCACCTCCGGCACCCGCGGCCTTCCCCGGCCGCCGCGGACGACGCTCACGACGCGCTGGTCGCCGGTCGCGGTGGTCGCCACCTCGACCGACGCGGCGGCGTACCAGCGCTGCCGCTCGGCGCCGACCGCCTCGACCCCGGGAGCGGCGATCAGGCAGCGGTCGATGGGCTGCAGGTCGTGCGAGCGGTGCCGCCGCAGGCCGGGCCGGCCGTCGTGCGACACCGCGAGGGTCATCCGGGTGCGCCAGCCGAGCCCGTCGGGGGCTCCCGGCACCTCCTCCACGACGACCTGTCGCTCGATCCTGGCCGTACGCCGCAGCTGCTCCTCGACCAGGCCGGCCTTGAGCGCGCGCTGGCGGGGCAGCGCGACGTGCTGCCAGTCGCAGCCGCCGCACAGCCCGGGCCGGGCGTACGGGCAGGGCGGCTCGACCCGGTCCGGCGAGGCCGTCAGCACCGCGACCGCGTCGGCGCGCAGGAACTTCGTGGTCGCGGACGTGATGCGCACCCGGACGCGCTCGTCCGGAAGCGCGTGCCGTACGAACACCACCCGGCCGTCCGGCGCCCGGGCCACGCACGCCCCACCGGCAGCCGCCGCCCCGGTCTCGAGCTCGAGCTCGGCCCCGACGTCGGTGCCGGCGGCCGCGACGGGCCCGGCGCTCACTCCGCGGTCCGGGCGACCGGCACGGCAGGCTCGGTCGGCTCCGCGGGCCGGGCGCCAGAGGGGCCGGGGGGCACAGACGGCACCGCCGTCGCCGGGCGGCGGTCGGTCGGCGGCAGGTCGGTGGACTCGTCGCGCCGCCGGTCGGAGGACTGCAGCTGGTACGGCACGCTGGTCACCATCACGCCCGGCTGGAACAGCAGCCGGCTCTTCAGGCGCAGTGCGCTCTGGTTGTGCAGCAGCTGCTCCCACCAGCGGCCCACGACGTACTCCGGGATGTAGACCGACACGACGTCGCGCGGGCTGCGCAGCCGGTAGTCGCGGACGTACTCGAGCACCGGCCGGGTGACCTCGCGGTAGGGCGAGGCGATGATGGTCAGGGCGACGTCGAGCCCGCGGGCGTCCCACTCCCGCTGCAGCGCGTGCGCCTCGTCCGCGTCGACCGCCACCGTGAGCGCGGTGAGGTCGTGCGGCCGGGTGGCCTTCGCGTACGCCAGCGCGCGCAGCGTCGGCGCGTGGACCTTGGACACCAGCACGATCGCGTGGTTGCGCGACGGCAGCGCCGGGTTGGTGTCCTCGGGCCGCAGCTCGACGCGGACCCGGTCGTAGTGGCTCGCGATCGCCCGCATGATCACGAACAGCACGGCCATCGCGATCAGCGCGATGTAGGCCCCGCGCAGGAACTTGGTGAGCAGCACGACGACGAGCACCGACCCGGTCATCGCGAGGCCGAAGCCGTTGACGGCCCGGGAGCGGACCATCCGGGTGCGCTCGGCCGGGTCGGTCTCGGTGCGCAGCAGCCGGGTCCAGTGCTTGACCATGCCGAGCTGGCTCATGGTGAAGGAGATGAACACGCCGACGATGTACAGCTGGATGAGGGCCGTCACCTTGGCGTCGTAGGCCAGGATGAGCACGCAGGCGGCGGCGGCCAGCAGGACGATGCCGTTGCTGAAGGCGAGCCGGTCGCCGCGGGTGTGCAGCTGGCGGGGCAGGTAGCCGTCGCGGGCGAGGATCGAGCCGAGCACGGGGAAGCCGTTGAACGCGGTGTTGGCGGCGAGCACCAGGATGATTCCGGTGGCCGCCGCGACCAGGTAGAAGCCCGGCGGGAAGCCCTCGAAGATCGCCTTCGCGAGCTGTCCGATCACCGGGTTCTGCGTGTAGCTGTCGCCCACCAGCACGCCGTTGCGGGTCAGCTCCTTCGCCGGCTCCTCCGCGAACCGGACGTCGGTCAGGTTGGCCAGCGTGATCACGCCGAGGATCATGGTGATGGCGATGAGGCCCAGCAGGCCGAGCGTGGTGGCCGCGTTCCTGCTCTTGGGCTTCTGGAACGCCGGGACGCCGTTGCTGATCGCCTCGACCCCGGTCAGGGCCGCGCAGCCGCTGGAGAAGGCCCGCAGCAGCAGGAAGGCCCCGGCCAGCCCGGTGATGCCCTGCTCGTACTCCGGCACCGGGACGATCGCCAGGTCGGCGCTCTCCGCCATCGGCAGGTCGCCGAGCGCGTGGCGGAGCAGGCCGAGCCCGCACATCCCGAGGATCGCCGCCATGAAGACGTACGTGGGGATCGCGAACGCCGCGCCGGACTCGCGCACCCCGCGCAGGTTCATCGTCATGAGGAACACCGTCGCGACCACGGCCGCCGAGGCCTCGTGCCCCACCAGCGCGGGGATCGCGGACGCGGCGTACTGCGCCGCCGAGGAGATCGACACCGCCACGGTCAGCACGTAGTCCACCAGCAGCGCGCTCGCCACCGTCAGCCCGGCCCGCTTGCCCAGGTTGGTGGTCGCGACCTCGTAGTCGCCGCCGCCGCTCGGGTAGGCGTGCACGTTCTGCCGGTACGAGACGATGACCGTGGCCATGACGATCGCGACCACGATCGCGATCTTCCAGGAGAACGTGTAGGCGACGACGCCGGCCAGGGCGAGGGTCAGGAAGATCTCGTCGGGGGCGTAGGCCACCGACGACAGGGCGTCGCTGGCGAACACCGGCAGCGCGATGCGCTTGGGCAGCAGCGTCTCGCCCAGGCGGTCACTGCGCAGCGCCCGCCCCAGCAGCAGTCGCTTGACGACGTCTCGGGACGCGGGCACGACGGCGAGCGTACGTCCCGGCGCGCGCGGCGCGTGTAGCGTTCCCGCGGGCCGACTGCGGAGTCGGCCGCTCCCGGGAGGACCGCTCGTGCACGTGGTGATCATGGGCTGTGGGCGGGTCGGCTCAGCCCTGGCGAAGGGCCTGGAGAAGTACGGCCACTCGGTCGCCGTCATCGACGCCGACGCCTCCGCCTTCCGCCGGCTGCACGCACACTTCGCCGGGCAGCAGGTGACCGGCATCGGCTTCGACCGCGACACCCTGGTCGAGGCCGGCATCGAGCGGGCCCACGCCTTTGCCGCGGTGAGCAGCGGTGACAACAGCAACATCATCGCCGCGCGGGTGGCCCGGGAGACGTTCGGCGTGGAGAACGTCGTGGCGCGGATCTACGACGCCCGGCGGGCCGAGGTCTACCAGAAGCTCGGCATCCCGTCCGTGGCGACCGTGCGCTGGACCGCCGACCAGGTCCTGCGCCGGATGATGCCGGAGGGGCTGCTCAGCGAGTGGCGCGACCCGAGCGGCCAGGTGATGCTCGCCGAGGTCGCCTACTCCCCCCTCTGGGTGGGCCACCGGCTGCGCGACCTCGAGGAGGCCGCCGGGGCCCGCGTGGCCCTGATCACGCGGCTCGGCGAGGGGATGCTCCCGAAGGCGCAGACCGTCGTGCAGGAGGGTGACCTGCTGCACGTGCTGATGACCGACGACCTGCGCGACCGGGTCCTGCGCACGCTCGCCGCCGGGCCGGCCGAGGCGGCATGAAGGTCGCCATCGCCGGCGCCGGCAACGTCGGCCGCTCGATCGCCGCCGAGCTGCTCGGCAACGGCCACCGCGTGCTGCTCATCGAGCGGGAGTCGCGGGCCATGAAGGTGGCCACCGTGCCGGACGCCGAGTGGCTGCAGGCCGACGCCTGCGAGCTCGACACCCTGGTGCAGGCGTCCCTGCAGGAGTGCGACGTCGTCGTCGCGGCGACCGGTGACGACAAGGTCAACCTGGTGGTCAGCCTGCTGGCCAAGACCGAGTTCGGCGTCGACCGCGTCGTGGCAAGGGTCAACCACCCCAAGAACGAGTGGCTGTTCAACGAGTCCTGGGGGGTCGACGTGGCGGTGTCCTCACCCCGCCTGCTGGCTGCCGTGGTCGAGGAGGCGGTCTCGGTCGGCGACCTCGTGCGCCTGCTGACCTTCCGGCAGGGCCAGGCCAACCTCGTGGAGCTCACCCTGGCCGACGACGCGCACATCGTCGGCCAGACCGTCGGCAGCATCGCCTGGCCGACCGACGCGGCCCTCGTCGCGGTCCTGCGGGACGGCCGGGTGCTGGTCCCGACCCCCGACGACGCGCTCGAGGGCGGCGACGAGCTGCTGCTGGTGGCCACCGTCGAGGTCGAGAACGAGCTCGACGCGCTGCTCGGCGGGCACCGGGTGGCCCGCGACCTGTCCGGCGGTCAGGCCGGCCCGGGGTCGGCCGGCAGCTCCCGGCTGTAGCCCGACCGGCGCACCAGCACCACCGTCAGCACCGCGGCCGCGACGATCAGCGGCCACTTGACGGCGTTGATGACCACGAGCAGCAGGCCGTCGCGGTCGCCGGGCAGCGAGTAGACCCAGTAGGCCACCCCGGCCCGGACGAAGAAGGTGCCGGCCCAGAACGCCGTCGCGATCGTGCAGGCCCGGCGCAGCGCCGGGTGCTCGGCCCAGCCGCGGTAGCGGGCGTCGTACGCCGCCAGCGCCAGGCCGACGGCCGGCCGCCGCAGGGCGAGCGAGACGACAAAGGCGACGCCGGTGAGGGCGGTGGTGAGGATGCCGGGCAGGAAGAAGCCCTTGCCGGTGCCGGTGACCCGTGCGACGAGCACGGCCACGACCAGGCCGAAGAAGCCGCTGCCCACGTGCTGCAGCGGCTCGCCGCGCCGCAGCCGCAGCCCGAGCAGCAGCACCCCGCTCAGCAGGGACACCACGATCGCGGTGGTCAGGGAGCCGGTGACCAGCCGGGCCAGCACGAACACGGTGGCCGGCACGGCGCTGTCGATCAGGCCGCGGGTGCCGCCCATGGCCTCCATGAGGGCGGTCGGCGGCAGGTCCTGACCCTCCCGCGCGGAGCCGCCGCGGGCCTCAGGCACCCGTCGGCCGCAGCTCGTACGACGGGTTGTAGAGGGTGGGCTGGCCCTCCCGCTTCGTCAGGCGACCGCGGGCGACCAGGCTGCGTCCCGGGTCGACGCCCCGGATCCGCCGGCGACCGAGGAACACCAGGGTGACGCTGCCGCTGCCGTCGTAGAGCTCCGCCTCGAGCGTCGGCACGCCCGCCAGCGGGCGCAGCACGACCGCGCGAAGGACCCCCGCGATGCACACCTCGCCGCCCAACGAGCAGTGCGAGACGGCCGTGGCGCCGGCCTGCTCGACCTCGTCCTGCAGGTCCTCCGCCTCGATCTCCACGTCGTCGGCGGTCAGCCGGTGCAGCGCGCGCCGCAGCCGGCCGGGCTTGTCGCTGCGTCCGGGCTTGGAGGTGGTGGTGCTCACGCGACCAGGGTAGGCGCGTTGTCGCCGACCGTCTGCCGGCAGCCCGAGCCGGTGCCCCGCCCGGTCACCCGGGCACCCGTCCCCGCGCTCACCGGATCTCGGTGATCTCCGGGCCGCGCTCGGCGAGCGTCAGCGGGTCGTCGTCGTCCTCGTCCTCGGCCTCGGCCGGCGCCGCCTGCGTGTCGACCGGGAGCCGCAGCGCGATCGGGTCGCGCACCGCCATCGGCTCGGCGCCGCGCACCACGACCACCGCGGTGACGGCGGCCTCGAGCGGCGCGGCGGCGTCGGGGTCTACCGCGGCCGGACCGGTGTACATCGCCCGCAGGAACCAGCGCGGCCCGTCGACGCCCACGAAGCGGGCGGGCGCGAGCACGATGCCCTCCTGGCCGGGCAGCTGGGTGGGCACGTCGGCGCGGAGCTCGGGACCGTACCGGCCGTCGAGGCGCTCGACCCGCCCGCCGCTGCCCGCCAGGGACTGGGCGATCTCGTCGAGGACCTCCGCCCAGATCCCTTCGGTGCGCGGGGCCGCGAACGCGTTGACCTGCACCGCGGACCCGGCGTGCACCAGCGTGGCGGCGAAGACCACGCCCTCGTTGGTGACGTCGACGCGCACGTCCGTCTGGTCGGGCACCGGCACCAGCAGGCCGCCGAGGTCGATCCGCACCACGTCGTCCGCGGGCGCGTCGGCGGCGTCCCACGGTCCCTGCGGGCGGGCCACCACCGGCCGGGCCTCCCGCGCCTCGATCTCGGCGAGCAGCAGCGCGTCCTCGTAGGCGCGGTCCTCCTCGTCGAGGTCGTCGACGAACTCGAGATCGTCGTCGGCGTCGTCGGCGGCGGCGCGGTCGTCGGCGGGGTCCGCCTCGTCGACGGCTGCCACGGCCTCCGCGCCGTCCGGCTCGTCCTTGCCCCGCTTGCGCCTGCCGAACATGCTCACGCTCCTGCCTGGTCGTCGGTGGTGGTGCCGGCGGGCCTGCGGAGGTCGCGGTAGCCGCCCGTCGACCCGTGGCCGCCCGTGCCGCGCGCGGAGCCCGGCAGCTCGGCCGTCTCGCGCCAGGCCACCTGCTCGACGCGCTGCACGACCAGCTGCGCCACCCGGTCGAGGCGGTCCAGGCGCACGTGCTCGCGGGGGTCGTGGTTGACCAGCACCACCTGGATCTCGCCGCGGTAGCCGGCGTCGATCGTCCCGGGGGCGTTGACGAGCCCGAGACCGTGGTGGGCGGCCAGCCCGGAGCGCGGGTGCACGAACGCGGCGTACCCCTCGGGCAGCGCGATGGAGACGCCGGTCGGCAGCAGCGCGCGCTCTCCCGGGGCGAGGTCGACCGCCACCGTGGTCACCAGGTCGCAGCCGGCGTCACCCGCCCGGGCGTACGCGGGCAGCGGGACCTCGGGGTCGAGCCGGCGAAGCAGGACCTCCAGCACGCCGACCCCCGTTCGTGTAGCCCTCCGGACGGGCAGGGACGCTACCCGTGGCGACCGCCGTACTCTCGCTCGCGGAGCATGCCGCCCACCCAGCATCCCAGGAGTCGTCGTGCCCAAGTCCGTTCTCGTCACCGGAGCCAACAGCGGGATCGGCCTGGTGACCGCACTCGAGCTCGCGGCCGCCGGCTGGGACGTGTACGGGTCGGTGCGCAGCCCCGCCAAGGCCGAGGCGGTCGAGAAGGCCGCCCAGGACCGCGGGGTGCGCGTGCGGACCGTGCTGCTCGACGTCGACGACGCGCAGTCGTGCGAGCGCGGCGTCGCGGAGGTGCAGGAGCGCAGCGGCGGCGTGTACGCGCTGGTCAACAACGCGGGCTACGCCCAGTCGGGCGCCGTGGAGGACGTGACCGACGAGCTCGTGCGCAGCCAGTTGGAGACCAACCTGGTTGCGCCGGTGCGCCTGGCCCGGCTGGTGCTGCCCGGGATGCGGGCCCGCCGCGAGGGCGTGATCATCAACATCAGCTCGATCGCCGGCCGGCTGTCTCAGCCGCTCATGGGCTGGTACTGCGCGAGCAAGCACGGCCTCGAGGCCGTCACCGACGCCCTGCGCATGGAGGTCGAGGGCGACGGCGTACGGGTGGTGCTCGTCGAGCCCGGCATGTTCGGCACCGACGTCTGGTCCGCGGCCAAGGAGGGCGGCTTCCCGGAGCCGACCAGCGCGAAGTACGCAGCGGCGTACGCCAGGGCGGAGTCGCTCGCGGGCCGCAGCGACCGGCTGCCCGACCCGGTGTGGGTCGCCCGGACCGTGCGGGTGGCGCTGGCCAACCCGGTGCCGCTGGCCCGCTACCTGGTCGGCGCGGACGCCGTCGGCGGGCTGCTGACGGAGACCTTCGTGCCGACCGTCGTCACCGACTACGTGAAGTCGGTGGCGTCCGGCCTGCGCCGCACCCCGCTCAAGGTGCCGTTCCTGCCGCGCTGAATGCTCAGGCGCTGAGGCGACCTACTCCTTGGTGAGGGCGCCGGGCTTGTGGACGGCCTCGCCGCCGCTCTTCTCGCTCTTCACGAGGTACTGCGGGTCGTCCTTGCTCGCCTTCACGTGGCGGCCGCCGGCCTCGGTCTCCGAGGTGATCTCCTTCTCGACCTCGCCCACCGCCTTGCCGCCGTGGCTCTTCCAGGACACGTGGTCGCCCTTGCTGAACTCGCTCATCGCGCTGCCTCCGGGTCAGGGGACGTGCTGCCCGGTCGCCCTACCCGCCCGGAGCGGGGTGTGCACCTGGGCCGAGCGGGCACCAGTCCGGCATGTCTGCAGTCGCGAAGGTCGTCTACAAGGTCGTCGGGATCGGCAGCGGGGTGCTGGCCGCCAAGGTCGCGCGCTCGGCGCTCGACAAGGGCTGGGCCAGGACAAAGGGCGGTGAGCCCCCGCGCAACCCGGCGGTGCCCGGCACCAGCTGGAGCGAGGCCCTCACCTGGGCGGTCGCCAGCGGCGTCGCCGTCGCCGTCGCCCGGCTGGTCGCGACCAAGGGGGTGGCGAGCACCTGGGTCAAGGCGACCGGGCAGCTCCCGCCCGGCGTCGAGGACGTCGGCAACTAGCGACGGGCGACGGACTGGGCGATCCTCCCGGCCGGGCGGCTACCGGTGGGTACGGTGACGCCGTGACGTCAGCAGCCCCCTCCGAGAGCGCGCTGCCGGACGCCGCCCGGGCGGCGCCGCCGCAGGCCCCGCGGGCGTCCCGGCGGCCCCGCACCCCCGGTCCGGGCGCCGAGCTGGACGTGCTGTTCGCCCAGCGCCTGCGCCGCGGCCTGGCCGGGACCGTGCTGGCCGGTCGCACCGCCACCGTCGAGTTCGACTGCGGCCACGGGGACCGCTGGACCGTGGAGCTGGCCGGCGGCCGCGCGTGGGCCCGCCGCGGACCGGCGCCCGCGCCGACGCTGCGCGTGCAGACCACTACGGGCACGCTGGCCGACATCGTGTCGGGCCGGGTGTCGGGCGTGGACGCGTTCCTCGACGGCCGGGTCGTCGTACGCGGCCACCTCGCGCTCGCGCTGCAGCTCGACGGGATGTTCACCAGCCTGGTCGACCGGCCGGCCCAGCACCCCCGCGCGCACGAGGCCGCGGTCATGGGCACGCGCACCTCGTGGATCGAGGCCGGCGAACCGGACGCCCCGCCCGTGGTGCTGCTGCACGGTCTCGGCGCGACCAACGCCTCGATGCTGCCGATCCTGGCCGACCTCGCCCGCGACCACCGCGTGCTCGCGCCCGACGCGCCCGGCTTCGGCAGCTCGGACGCGCCGCCGTCGCCGTACAGCTCCTCGTGGTTCGCCGCCTGGCTCGAGGCCTTCCAGACCCGCACCGAGACCCGGGGCGCCGTCCTGATCGGCAACTCGATGGGCGGCCGGATCGCCCTGGAGGCCGGCCTGCAGCACCCCGGCGCCGTCCGCGCGCTGATCCTGCTCGCCCCGTCGCCGGCCTTCCGGCGGCTGCGGCAGTACGTGCCGTTCGTCCGGCTGCTGACCCCCCAGCTCGGCCGGCTGCCCACGCTGCCGCTGCCGCACGGACTGGCGGTCGAGGGCATCCGCGGGATGTTCAGCGTGCCGGAGCGGCTGCCCAAGGCGTGGTACGACGCCGCCGCCGACGAGGCCGTCAGGGTGCTGCGCTCGCCGGCGCACCGGGTGGCCATGCTCTCCTGCGCGCGCCAGATCTACCTCGAGGAGGCCCACGGCCGGCGCGGCTTCTGGGACCGGCTGCCCGGCCTCGAGCCGCCGGCGCTGTTCCTGTGGGGCGACCGGGACCGGCTGGTGCCCGCCTCGTTCGCCCGGCACGTCGCGGACGCCCTGCCCGGGGCCGCGTCGATCGTGCTCGAGGACTGCGGGCACGTGCCCCACTTCGAGCACCCGGAGGAGACGATGGCGCTGATCCGGGGGTTCCTCGACACGGTCTAGGGCCACGGTCCAGGGCCACGGTCCAGGGCCACGGCTCACGGTCACGGTGTAGGGACAGCTGCACCGCGGTAGTGCCGGACCGTGCAGACGTTCCTCCCGTACCCCGACCTGCGGGCGAGCTGCCAGGTCCTGGACTCCCCGCGCCTGGGCAAGCAGCGGGTCGAGACCTTCCAGATCTTGCGGGCGCTGACGTGGCCGGAGTACGCCTGGAAGAACCACCCGGCGGTCCGGATGTGGCGCGGCTTCGTGCCCGGCCTGGTCCGGTACGGCGTGGAGAACTGCCGGGAGTGGACCCGCCGCGGGCATGCCGACAGCGTCCTGCCGCAGCTGCTCGGGTGGACCGGCGGGCAGGTTCCCGACGACCCGCCGCTGCCCCCGTGGTTCGGGCTGGTGGAGCTGCACCTGTCGCACCGCTCGGCGCTGTTGCGCAAGGACCCGGCGTACTACCGGCCGGTCTTCGGGCCGGACGAGCCGGACGACCTGCCCTACCTCTGGCCGCCGGACACCTTCCCCCGCTGGCCGGTCCGCCGGGCCGGCCGCGACCTCGACCTCGCCGGCGCGCTGCAGGTGCTGGGCCTTCCCGATGCCCGCAGCGGGCAGGGCGAGGCGGTGGCGGCCGTGCAGGCCGGCCGGGACTGCCTGCTGGTCGCCGCGCCCGGGCACGGCGGCAGCACCGCCGGGCTGCTCGCGGGCCTGGTCCTGCCGGGCACCACCCGTTGGGTCGCACCGCCGCTGGGACCGGTCACGACCGAGGTGCCCGAGGTCACCCTGGTGCCCGCCCGCGCTGTGCCCGAGGCCGAGCCCGGGTCCGGGCCGGACGCCGACCGGCCGCCGCCGCTCGCCCGGCCGCCGTCGGCGGTCGACCTCGACGCGATGCGGGCCGAGGCGGCGCCGCCGGAGGTGGTGTTCGGCCCGCTCGGGGACGCCCCGCTGCCTCCGGACTGCTCGCTGGTCGTCCTGGACGGCGCCGACCGGCTGCCGGCAGTCCCGCTGCCGGCGGTCCGGCCGCCCGCGCTGGTCGTGGTGCCGCGCGCCGACGAGAAGCAGCGCGCCGGGCTGGCGACCGCCCTGGGGCTGCGGGACCCGGTGCACGCCGGCGGGGGCTGGGACCCCGCGGCGAGCTGGCTGGGCATCCGCGAGGCGGCGACGCACCCCGCGAAGCGCCGGCTGCTGCCCGCGCTGGTGCGCGAGCTCGGGCCGGCGCTGGTGGCGACGGCCGGCCGGGACCGGCTCGACCGGGTGGTCGCGGCGCTGCGCGCGGACGGCCTGCGGGTGGCGGGCTGGGCCCCCGGCATGCGGGCCGGCCGGGCAGCGGCCGCGGTGGGCGCCTGGCGGTCCCGCCGCCTGGACGCCCTCGTCGTGGTCGCCGGCAGCGACGTCCCGCTCGGCCGGGCCCGGGTGCCGCTGCTGCTCACCGCGGACCCGCCGACGGACCGCACGCAGTGGCGGGACGCGGTCGCCGCCCTGGACCCGGCCCGCGCGGTGCTGGTCGTCGGCCCCGACTCCCCGGGCGACGTCGCGGACCTCGCCGCCACGCCCGGGTGCCGCCGGGCCGCCCTGCTCGCGCCCTACGGCGAGCCGGTGGTCGTGCCCTGCGGTCGCTGCGACCGCTGCTGACGCCCCGCTGCCCGTGGTGGGGCCGCGTCAGGGCCTGCCGGGCAGCCGCCTGCGCAGGTCCTCGCGGACCGCGTCGCCGAGCGCGCGGGTCTCCCGCCGGTTGAGCTCCGCGCCGGCGACCGCGCCGGCCAGGAAGGGCGCCAGGGTCGACAGGTTGCGCCCGAACCGGCGTACCAGCCGCCCGCGCAGCTGCTGGCGGGCCGCCGTCTTCAGCACCGCCGACACGCCGGCCACCCCGGCGTCGTCCACCCCGCTGCGGGCCACCCAGGCATGCAGGTACTCCGCGGCCTGCTGGGCGGGCGGTCCTGCGGCGGCCGAGCCGTGCACCACGTGCAGCTCCGCGACCAGCTTGATCTCGACGAGCACGACCGCGAGGGTCTCGGCGGCCACCTGGACGGGTGACACGAGCAGCGACGGCGGCGCGGCGAGCTGCGCGGCGGACAGCGCCCCGCCGGCCGCACCGATGCCGGCGGTCGTACGGCACGCGGCGCCCACCAGGGCCTCCGCGAGGGCGTCGCCGGTCAGCCCGTCGTGGCGCGCGCGCAGGGCGTCGAGGTCGCGCACCGGGACGGCGGGCGCGAGCTCGGCGACCGCGTCCGCGAGCGCCCGCCCGGTCAGGACCGCCCGGCCCCCGGCGGCCCGGGCCCGGCTCAGCAGGGCGGCCGTCAGGCGGGCCAGCAGCCGCCCACGCTCGGCGCTGCCGACGTCGTCCGCGCCCAGCCGGTCGACGATCTCGCCGACCTCGACCCGGCGCGCGAGGTCCTTCGACACCGGCCGGCCGGAGTTCACAGCTCCCCCTCGTCGGGGTGCCGGACCACGCCCTCGGTCAGCCAGCAGCCGGCGTACGCCCCGGTGCGCTGGCGGGCCAGCACCCAGGTGAACCCCACCGTCCGGTCGTCGGTCCCCAGCACCAGCACCTCCACCTGCGCCTCGTCGCCCCGGTCGACCAGCGGGCCCAGCTGTGCCGCACGGTGCTCGAGCAGGGCGGCGTACGCCGAACCGCGCAGCATCGCGGCGAAGCGCTGCACCGGCCCGGTGGCTGCGCGGTTGCCGGGGCTGGCGAACGCCCACACCTGGTGCACCCCGCGGCCGGCCGCGGCGCCGACCCGCGGCTCGCTGCGCAGCCCCGCGAGCTGGGCGAGCACGACGTCGGTCGGGCTCAACCCGGGCGCGGGGGCCTCCGGCGTGGTCATGGCCGAGACGTCGCGGCGGTCAGCTCAGGCCGCGCACTCGCGGCACACCAGGCGGCCGCCCTTGTCCGACGCGAGCTGGCTGCGGTGGTGCACCAGGAAGCAGGACGAGCAGGTGAACTCGTCGCTCTGCTTGGGCAGCACGCGCACGGTGAGCTCCTCGCCGGACAGGTCGGCGCCGGGCAGCTCGAGCGCCTCGTTCAGGTCGGCCTCGTCGACGTCGACGCTGCTGGCCTGCGCCTCCGCGCGGCGGGCCTTCAGCTCCTCGAGGCTGTCCTCGCCGAGGTCGTCCGCTTCGTTGCGGCGTGGCTGGTCGTAGTCGGTGGCCATTGCGCGGCCCCTCTCAGTCGTCTCCGGCGCCGGGACAACGCACGGGGGCTCCGGGTTGTGCCCGGGGTCCCCGCGCGGCGCGGGGACCCGGGTGGGAGCGCCAGAGGGTAGCGGCACCCAGCCCCCGGCAGGAGCAGAACAGCCCCCGGCAGGAGCAGCACAGCCCCCGGCGGCGTACGCGCGGGCCGGCGGGGTAGCCCCGGCGCGTGACGACCTTCGGCTACTTCCTGTCCAGCGAGGAGCTGCCGCCCGGCGAGCTCGTCGACAGCGCGGCCCGCGGCGAGCAGGCCGGCTTCGAGCGGCTGTGGATCAGCGACCACTTCCACCCGTGGCTCGACGAGCAGGGCCAGTCCCCGTTCGTCTGGTCGGTGCTGGGCGCCATCGCGGCGCGTACGGAGCGCATGGTGGTCACGACGGCGGTGACCTGCCCGACGATCCGCATCCACCCCGCGGTGCTGGCGCAGGCCGCCGCGACGACGCAGCTGCTGTTCGGCGGCCGCTTCCAGCTCGGCGTCGGCAGCGGCGAGGCCCTCAACGAGCACATCTTCGGTGACGGCTGGCCCAACGCCGAGATCCGCCTGGAGATGCTCGAGGAGGCGGTCGAGGTGATGCGCCGGCTCTGGAGCGGCGAGGTCGTCCGGCACCGGGGGACGCACTACACGGTCGACACGGCCCGGATCTACTCCCTGCCGGAGCAGCCCATCCCCGTCCTGCTGAGCGGCTTCGGGCCGAAGGCGACCGAGCTGGCCGCCCGGATCGGCGACGGCTACCTGAACGTGCAGCCCGACGGCGACCTGGTGCAGCTGTACCGCAGCTCCGGCGGCGCCGGCGTGACGCAGGCCGGCGCGAAGGTCTGCTGGGCGCGGGACGCCGCGCAGGCCCGACAGACCGTGCACCGGCTGTGGCCGCACCAGGCGGTGCCCGGCGAGGTCGCCCAGGTGCTGTACAGCCCGCAGCAGTTCGCCCAGATCAGCGGCATCGTCACCGAGGAGATGGCGGTCGGGGCGGTGGCCGCCACCGGCAGCGCGGTCGAGGACTTCGTCGAGGGCCTGCGGCCGTACGTCGAGGCCGGCTTCGACGAGGTGTACATCAGCCAGATCGGGCCGGACCAGCAGGGCTTCCTCACCTTCTGGCAGCAGGAGCTGGAGCCGGCGCTGCGCGGGCTCTAGCCGGGCCGGTCCTCGGCGTACCCGCCGAGCACGAGGTCGGCGAGCCGGCCGGCCAGCTCCTCGCGCGGGCAGGGCTGCTCGTCCAGCCACCAGTCGGCGGCGGTCTGCACCATGCCGACGATGCCGTGCGCCCAGGCCTGCTCGCGGGGGCTGCTGGCTCCCACGCCCAGCTCGGCGGCGATACCGTCGGCGAGCATGTCGCCCAGCCGGCGGGTGAACGTACGCACCTGCGCCGGGGTGAGCGCGCCCTCGGGCCGCACCAGGAAGCGGTAGAGCTGGGGGGCCGCCTCGATCAGCGCCAGGTAGGCGTCGATCGTCAGCTCGACCCGCTCGCGCCGGGTCCGGCCCCGGGCGAGGGCGTCGCGCAGGACCGCCAGCAGCCGGCCGGTGTGCCGCTCGGCGAGGGCCGCCACCAGACCGCCCTTGTCGCCGAAGTGCCGGTACAGGATCGGCTTGGTGATGCCGGCCGCCGCCGCCACGGCCGCCATCGAGGTCGCCGGGCCGTCCCGCCGCACGGCCCGGTCGGCCGCGTCGAGCAGCGCCTCCCGGCGGGCACCCATCAGGGCCTCCCGGCGGGCGGAGCGGTCCGGCAGGCGTACGGGATCGGTCACCGGACGCGCGCCGCGGTCACGGGATCGGGTGCCCGGAGATCGCCCGGCTGATGATCAGCCGCTGGATCTCGCTGGTGCCCTCGAAGATCGTGTAGATCTTCGCGTCGCGGTGCCAGCGCTCCACCGGGTAGTCGCGGGTGTAGCCGTTGCCGCCCAGGATCTGGATGGCCTTCTCGGTGATGTCGACGGCGGCCTCCCCGGCGAACAGCTTGCTCATCGAGCCCTCGCCGCTGGTGAACGGCACGTTGTTGCGGCCCATCCAGGCCGCGCGCCAGACCAGCAGCCGCGCGGCGTCCAGCCGGGTCCTCATGTCCGCCAGCTGGAAGGCGATGCCCTGGTTCGCCACGATCGGCCGGCCGAACTGCACGCGGTTGCCGGCGTACTCCAGGGCGTACTCGTACGCCGCCCTGGCGATGCCGACGGCCTGCGCGCCGACGCTGGGCCGGGACGCCTCGAACGTCGCCATCGCGGCCTGCGAGCGGCCGCCCGACGAGGCGTCGATGCCGCCGGCGAGACCGGCTGTCGACAGCCGCTCCCGGGCGCGGGCCAGCCGCTCGTCGAGCCTGTCCTTGCCCCCGAGCAGGCAGGAGCCGGGGATGCGCAGGTCGTCCAGCACCACCTCGGCGGTGTGCGAGGCCCGGATGCCGTGCTTGCGGAACTTCTGGCCCTGCGACAGCCCCCTGCCCTTCCACTCCGGACCGACCACGAACGACGCCTGGCCCCGCGCCTTCAGCGCCGGCTCGACGGCCGCGACGACGACGTGCACGTCGGCGATGCCGCCGTTGGTGATCCAGGTCTTCACCCCGTTGAGGACCCACTCGTCGCTCGCCCCGTCGTACACCGCCGTGGTCTTCATCGCCGACACATCCGAGCCCGCGCCGGGCTCGGACACCGCGAGCGCGCCGAGCTTGACGTCGCTCTCGGTGCCGAACATCGCCGGCGCCCACTCCACGATCTGCTCGAACGTCCCGTTGGCCACCAGCCCGGCGGCGGCGAGCGTGGTGCCGACGATCGACAGCCCGAGCCCCGCGTCGCCCCAGAACAACTCCTCCATGACGATCGGCAGGGAGAGCCCGGTCTCGTCCTCGCGGGCGTGGGCGAAGAAGTCCAGGGAGTAGATGCCGGCCCTCGCAGCCTCCTGGATGATCGGCCACGGCGTCTGCTCACGCTCGTCCCACTCCGCGGCGGCCGGCCGCAGGACGTCGGTCGAGAACCCGTGCAGCCACTTCTGCAGCGTCTGCTGGTCCTCGGTGAGCTCGAGCGTGAAGCCGGCCACAGGTGCCCTCTCGTCTGTCTGGGGTTACCGCTGGTAACACTAGGGGCGGGTGGGCGGAGATGTCGACCGTGGCGGAGCCCACCTTGACGACCTGTTACCGCAGGTAACACCATGACCGGGTGATCACTCCCGTGCCCCTGCGCTACGGCGAGCTGGTGGTGCACGGACACCTCGTCCGGTACGCCGAGTCGGGGGCCCCCGAGCCGGGCGGTCCTGAGCCGGGCGTCCCTGAGTCGGGAGCCCCTGAGCCGGGAACCCCTGCGCGCCCCGTCGTCGTGCTCGTGCACGGCATCGCCTCCCGCGCCGCGCAGTGGGAGCGCGTCATGGAGCAGCTCGGGGCGACCTGCCACGTGCTCGCCCCGGATCTGCTGGGCCATGGCGGGAGCGCGAAGCCCCGCGGCGACTACTCGCTCGGCGCGCACGCCTGCGGCATCCGCGACCTGCTGGCGGCGCTCGGGCACGACCGGGTCACGGTCGTGGGGCACTCCCTGGGCGGCGGCATCGCGATGCAGTTCGCCTACCAGTTCCCCGAGCGGGTCGAGCGCCTGGCGCTGGTCGGGGCCGGCGGCCTCGGCCCCGAGGTCAGCCCCTTCCTGCGGGCCGCGACGCTGCCCGGCAGCGAGATGGTGCTGCCCGTGATCGCGCACCGCTGGGTACGCACCGCCGGGGCCCGCCTCGGCCGGCTGCTCGGCGGCGCCGGGGTCCCGGTCTCGCCGGCCGTCGACGCGGCGATGCAGGGCTACGACTCGCTCGGCGACCCGGCCACCCGCGAGGCCTTTATCCACACCGCCCGCTCGGTCCTCGACGTGCGCGGCCAGCGGGTCGACGCCCGGGACCGGCTCTACCTCGCCGCGGACCTGCCCCTGCTCGTGGTTTGGGGACGGCAGGACGCGATCATCCCGGTGGAGCACGGCCTGGCGCTCGCCGAGGCGGTCCCGGCCGCCCGCCTGGAGGTCTTCGAGCGGTCCGGGCACTTCCCGCACCTCACCGAGCCGGACCGGCTCGCCGGCGTCCTGGCGGACTGGGTCGCCACCACCGAGCCGGTCGAGCTCGACCCGGGCAGCCTCACCGGGCGGCTGCGCGCCGCTCCCTGACCCGGCTGTCAGCGGCGGGGGTTACGGTCACCCGGGCCGCACCCGCGCGGTCCCCGACGAAGGAGAACCCGTGGTCGACGTTCTGTACACGGCCCGCGCGACGGCCCGCGGCGGTCGCGAGGGCGAGGTGGTCAGCGACGACGGCGTGCTCGACCTCTCGCTCACCCTGCCGAAGGAGCTGGGGGGCCCGGGCGGCGACCACACCAACCCGGAGCAGCTGTTCGCCGCGGGCTACGCGGCCTGCTTCCACTCCGCGCTCAAGCGGGTGGCCGGCGGCAAGAAGATCGACGTCGAGGGCTCGAGCATCACCGCGCAGGTCGGCCTCGGGGTCGACGGCCAGGCGTTCGGGCTCGCCGTCACGCTGGTCGGGGCCTTCCCGACCCTGGACGCGGCGGCCGCCGACGCGCTGATGCACGACGCGCACGAGGTGTGCCCGTACAGCCGCGCGACCCGGGGCAACATCGACGTCACCCTCGAGGTCGCGTCCTAGGGGGACCGTCACGCCTCGACGCGGGCCCCCTTGCCGACGACGGTGACGCCGCCGTCGGTGACCGTGAGGCCGCGGGCGCGGTCGGCAGCCGGGTCCATCCCGACGGCCGCGCCCGGCTGCACGCGCACGTTCTTGTCGAGGATCGCCCGGCCCACCCGGGCCCCCCGCCCGACGTCGACACCGTCCATGAGCACCGCGCCGCAGACGTCCGCGGCGGAGTGGATGCGCACGCCCGGCGACAGGATGGAGTCGCGCACCCGGCCGCCGGACACGATCACCCCGGGGCTGACCAGGCTGTTGAGCGCCTGACCCACCCGGCCCGGCTCGTCGAAGACGAACTTCGCCGGCGGGTGGGCCAGCCCGCTGGTGAAGATCGGCCAGTACCTGTTGTAGAGGTTGAACACCGGGTGGACCGAGATCAGGTCCATGTGCGCGTCGTAGTAGCTGTCGAGGGTGCCGACGTCGCGCCAGTAGCCCTGGTCGCGCACCGTCGAGCCCGGTACGTCGTTGTCGGCGAAGTCGTAGACCTCGGCGCGCTGCTGGGCCACGAGGATCGGGATGATGTTGCCACCCATGTCGTGCTTCGAGCTCTCGTCGAGGGCGTCGGCCTTCACCGCCTCCAGCAGGGCCGCGGTGGAGAACACGTAGTTGCCCATCGACGCGTACGCCGTGTCGGGGTCGTCCGGCAGCCCGGGCGGGTCGGCCGGCTTCTCCAGGAACGCGTCGATGCGCCGCCCGTCGGAGGTCTGGATGACCCCGAACTCCCACGCGTCCCTGCGCGGGACCCGGATCCCGGCGACGGTCACCCCCGCCCCGCTGGCGATGTGCTGCTCGACCATCTGCCGCGGGTCCATGCGGTAGACGTGGTCGGCACCGAACACCACCACGTGGTCGGGCTGGTCGTCGTAGACCAGGTTGAGGCTCTGGTGGATCGCATCGGCGGAGCCGCGGTACCACTGCGGCCCGAGCCGCTGCTGGGCCGGCACCGGCGTCACGTAGTTGCCGAGCAGCGTCGACATCCGCCAGGTCGTCGAGATGTGCCGGTCGAGCGAGTGCGACTTGTACTGCGTGAGCACCACGATCTTCAGATAGCCGGCGTTCACCAGGTTGGACAGCACGAAGTCGATGAGGCGGTAGATCCCGCCGAACGGCACGGCCGGTTTCGCCCGGTCGGCGGTCAGCGGCGCGAGGCGCTTGCCCTCGCCACCCGCGAGCACGATCCCCAGCACCCTCGGCACCCCGTCCATGCCCGCATCCTGTCCCATAGCCTGCCCGGCATGAGCGACAGCCCGCCCAGCGCCCGGATGAAGGTCGGCATCCTCACCCGGGAGTGGCCGCCGGAGATCTACGGCGGTGCCGGGGTGCACGTGGACGAGCTGGTCCCGCAGCTGCGGGCCGTCGGGCTCGACGTCGACGTGCACTGCTTCGGCCCGCCCCGCCCGGACGCGACCGCGCACGGGCCCGACCCCCGGCTGGCGCAGGCCAACGCCGCGCTGCAGACGCTGTCGGTCGACCTGTCGATCGCGGCCGCCACCGCCGGCTGCGACCTGGTGCACTCCCACACCTGGTACGCCGACATGGCCGGGCACCTGTCCGCGCTGCTGCACGGGGTGCCGCACGTCCTCACCACGCACTCCCTCGAGCCGCACCGGCCGTGGAAGGCCGAGCAGCTCGGTGGCGGCTACCGCGTGTCGAGCTGGGTGGAGAAGGTCGCGGTCGAGGGCGCCGCCGCCGTCATCGCGGTGAGCGAGGGCATGCGCGCCGACGTGCTCGACGTCTACCCGGCGCTCGACCCGGCCCGCGTGCACGTCGTGCACAACGGCATCGACCCGGCGGTGTACGCCCCGACGGAGGCGACCGACGTGCTGGAGCGGCACGGCGTCGACCCGACGGTCCCGTACGCGATCTTCGTCGGCCGGATCACCCGGCAGAAGGGGCTCGCCCACCTGCTGCGGGCCGCAGCCGACCTCCCGGGGCAGCTGGTGCTGTGCGCCGGGGCCCCTGACACGCCGGAGATCGCGGCGGAGGCGCAGGCGCTGGTCGCCGAGCTGCAGGCCCGGCGTACGGGCGTGCTCTGGATCCGGGAGATGCTCCCGAAGCAGGACGTCGTGCAGCTGCTGTCGCACGCCACGGTCTTCGTCTGCCCGTCGGTCTACGAGCCGCTCGGGATCGTCAACCTCGAGGCCATGGCCTGCGGCACCGCGGTCGTCGCCTCCGCCGTCGGCGGGATCCCGGAGGTCGTGGTCGACGGCGGCACCGGCCTGCTGGTGCCGTACGACGAGCGCGACCCGACCGGCTTCGAGGCCGGCCTGGCGGCGCGCACCGCCGAGCTGCTGTCGGACCCGGCCCGCGCCGCCGCGATGGGCGCGGCCGGCCGCGACCGGGCCGTCGCCGACTTCGGCTGGGACGCCATCGCCGTACGCACCCGCGAGGTCTACGAGGCGGCGCGAGCGGTCACCGGCTGACCGGCGGGAACGGCCGGCGGCCGGCCTCGTGCACACCGAGGCGCCGGAGCACCTCCGGCACCTGCTCCTCGGGCACCGGCCGGCCGAACAGCCAGCCCTGGGCGTACGGCGCCGACACCGCCCGCAGCGCGGCGTACTGCTCCTCGGTCTCGACCCCCTCGGCGGTGGCGTCGAGGCCGAGCTGGGTGGCCAGCGCGAGCACCGCGCGGACCAGGCCGTCGGGGTCCTCGGGCAGCAGGGCCACGAACGACCGGTCCACCTTGAGGATCGACACCGGGAGCCGGCGCAGGTAGGTCAGCGAGCCCCAGCCGGTGCCGAAGTCGTCGAGGGCGACCCGGACCCCGAGTGACTGGAGCCCCCTCAGGTGCCGCTCGGCGTGCTCCCCCGCCCCGGCGAGGGTGAGCTCGCTGACCTCGACGACGAGCTGACCGGCGGACAGGCCGGTGCCCTTGAGCACCTGCGCCACCCGGTCGGCCAGCCCCTCGTCGATCTGCCCGGGGCACAGGTTGACCGCGGCCCCGAGGGCGCAGTCGGTGTCCTGCGACCAGCCGGCGACCGCTGCCGCGGCCCGCTCCAGGACGGCGTGGTCCAGCTGCGGGAGCAGCCCGCTCTCCCCGGCGACGTCGAGGACCTGCTCGGGCCCGAGCAGGCTGCCGTCGTCGTCGCGGATCCGCATCAGCGCCTCCAGCGCGACCACCTGGCGGCTGGCCAGCTCGACCACGGGCTGGTAGTGCACGACCAGCCGGTCCTCCGGCAGCGTGCGCCGCACCAGGTCGCGCAGCCGGCTGCGCTCGGCGGCGAGCGCGCGCAGGGCCGAGTCGAAGACCTCGTAGCGACGCCGGCCGAGCCGCTTGGCGCGGTACATGGCGATGTCCGCGTCCCGCAGGAGCTGCTCGGCGGAGTCGTCGCCCGGGCCGGCGAAGGCCACCCCGATGCTCGCGGAGACCAGCACCTCGTCGGAGCTCGTCGTGACCGGCGGCCGCAGCGCCTCGGACAGCCGGTCGGCGATGGCGACGGCCTCGTCCTGCGACAGCAGCGCCGGGCAGACCACGACGAACTCGTCGCCCGACAGCCGGGCCACCGTGTCCTGCGGCCGGGTGACGTGCCGCAGGCGCAGCGCCACCTCGCGCAGCACCAGGTCACCGACGGCGTGCCCGAGGGCGTCGTTGATGAGCTTGAACCCGTCGAGGTCCACGAACAGCGCGGCGACGAGCGGCGCCGCCGGCGTACGGAGCTCGAGCGCCGTGTGCAGCCGCTCCAGCAGCAGGGTGCGGGCCGGCAGGTCGGTCAGCTGGTCGTGCAGCGCCAGGTGCCGCAGCCGCTGCTCGCTGCGCCGGCGCTCCGTGACGTCCTGCACCTGCACCAGGGACAGCCGCTCCCCCTCGTCGCCGGACACCCTCGTGCTGGTGACCACCGTGTGCACCACCCGGCCGTCGGCGTGGCGCAGCCGGCGCGGCAGCGTCCCGTGCCGGGACCAGGGCGCCAGGGGCACCTCCGAGGGGTCGAGCAGCGCCGCCACGTGCACCCCGACCAGCTCGGCGCGCGGACGGCCGAGCAGCTCCGCCAGGGCGTGGTTGGCGTCGACGATGCGGCCCCGCTCGCCGACCAGCGCCGCGCCCTGCGCCGCGACCTCGAACGCCGCGCGGAAGCGCTGCTCGCTGCGTCGCCGCCGGCGGCGGGCCAGCGTCGCGGCCGTCACGTCGGTGAGGGCCAGCACGACACCCCCACCGCCGCCGGGCGGCGCCGGCACGTCGCCTTCACCGGCGCCCGGCGGTGCCGGCACGACACCCGGACCGGTGCCCGGCGGCGCAGTCGCACGGTGCTGTCGGAACCCGCGGGGATCGTCAGCAGCAACGTGCAGATCGCCGGCGCCGCTCTGGTCACCGGCTCCGGCGGGGGCGCCGGTGACCGCGACCCAGCGGTCCGCCTCGCCGGCCAGGCGCAGGGACACCGGGCCGCCTGACGCGAGCGCGCCGGCGCGCAGCATCCGCTGGGCGCGCCGGCGGTGCGCCGGGGCGACGAGCTCCAGAGCCGGCCGGCCGACGAGGGCCGGACCGCCCTCGACGGGGGCCGGGTCGCCGGGCGCCGGGTCGCCCAGCAGTCGTTCGGCGGCCAGGTTGGCGTACGAGATGACGCCGTGCGTATCGAGGACCAGGACGGCGTGCGGGAGCGCACGCAGCACCGACTGCTCGTCCACCCCGTCTCCTGTCCGCCGGCCCCTGCCGGTCGCAGCCTGCCACGCGCCGGGTCGGCCGGCCCTGCTCCGCACGGGTGGTCGCGGACCGGCGGTGGGGTGATCCCGCCCGGGCGCCGACGTCAGGCCGACGCCCGCTCGAGCCCGGCCCGGAACCGCTCGTGGGAGGCGCGCTGGTCCGCCAGCGGCCCCAGCAGCTCGGTGTCGGCGACCCCGGCGACGCTCGTCAGCAGCCGGGCCCGGGCCTGCCGGCCCCGGCGGGCGGCCGTACGCGCCACGAACGGTCTGGACAGCAGCGCGACCAGCAGCCCGCCGAGCAGGCCGAGCACCAGCAGGGCGGTGGGCAGCGGTACCGCGCCGACCCGCGGCACCGGCACGACACCGTCGAGCTGCAGCGCCCCCAGCGCGACCAGCGCCAGCAGCCACAGGACGCCGACCAGCGCCACGCCCAGCAGGGCGGTCTGCGCCGCCCCGACGACCGACCACCAGCCCGGCACCCGCTCCGCGCCGAGGTCGGTGCCGGCCACCGCGCGGTCGAGCCGTTCGGGCAGCGCCGCCTCGCGGGCGTCGAGCTCGCGCCGCAGGCTGTCGCGCCAGGCGGGAGGCAGCTCGTTGCCGGCGACGTCGCGGACCTGGCGCAGGGCGGTGCCGACCCGGGCGGTCGACACGCTCGAGGCGGCGGCCAGCGAGGTCCGGCCGCGCTCGTCGGCGGGCCCGGTCAGGTGCAGCCGGCGCAGCGGGTCGGCCCGCATCCCGGCCGTCCAGCGCACCACCGGCCAGCCGGTCGCGGCCGTGCCGGTGCGGCGTACCGACCCCTCGACGGCGGACACGACGGCCGGCACCCCGGCAGCGTCGGCCAGCGCGTCCACCAGGGCGCGGCGCTCCTGCGCGCCGACCTCGTGCGCGGTGCCGCTGCCGCGCACCAGGCCGCGGGCGACCGAGCGGGCGTCGGCGGCCAGCCGCTCGCTGGCGGCCCGCCGTGCGCTCACCCTGCGCTCGAGCTCGCCGCGCAGCTCGGCGATACCCGTACCCGTCCGGGCGGAGACCGCCAGCAGCGGAACGGCGGCGAGCCCCTCCCGGTCGAGCAGGCCGCGCAGGTCGGCGAGGCACGCCGCCCGGGCGGCCGGGTCGAGCCGGTCGACCTGGTTGAGGACGACGACGAGCACGTCGGCGTGCGAGGCGTACGGCCTCAGGTAGGTGTCGTGGACAGCCGCGTCGGCGTACTTCTGCGGGTCGAGCACCCAGACCAGGACGTCGACCAGCTCGACAAGGCGGTCCACCTCCAGGCGGTGCTCCACGGCGGTGGAGTCGTGGTCGGGCAGGTCGAGCAGGACCAGCCCGTCGAGCGTGCGCGCGGGGCTGGTCACCAGGTGTCGCCGGGGGGCGCCCAGCCAGTCCAGCAGCGCGGCGCGGTCCTGGGTGGCGGACCAGACGGCCGCGTGCGCGGTGCCGGTGGTCGGCCGGCGTACGCCGGGCGGCGACACCTGCACCCCCACGACGGCGTTGAACAGCGAGGACTTGCCGCTGCCGGTGGACCCCGCGAGGGCGACGACGGTCGCGTCGCCGAGCGCCGTACGCGCCCCGGCCTTGGCCAGCAGGGTGCGCGCCGGCGCCACGGTGCCGGGCGGCAGGTGCCCGTCAGCGGCCTCGACCGCGTCCCGCAGGCCCTGAAGGCGCTCCTCCAGCGTCACCTCGCGACCTCTCCTGCTCCCTGCTCCCAGGGGGCTCACGCCTGCTCCCGCCGGGCGACGGCGAGCGCGGCCAGGGCGACCCGCAGGCCGGTCGCGGTGTCGGGAGCCGGCACCGCCTCCTCGACGAGCCGGGTGTAGCGGGCCCGCTCGGCCGCCAGCAGCCGGTCGGTGCGCTCGGCGAGGTCCTGCCGGGCCTGCGCCGCGAGGGCGCGCACGGCCGCGTCGCCGAACACCGCCTCGAGCACCTTCTGGCCCACGGCGCTGGTGCCGCCGGCCACCGCCACCTCCGTGCCGGTCAGGCCCCCGGTCTGGGCGAACACCCCGACCATCACCGCGAGCCCCGCCCCGTTGACGCCGTACGACAGGACCCGGGCGGTGGACCGCTTGTCCTGGCCCTCGTCCTGGACCAGCTCGAGCACCCGGCCCTGCCAGGCGCGCACCTCGCGCGCGGCGGCCTCACCGAAGCCCTCGGACGCCCGCTCCAGCTCCCGTTCGCGGCCGGCCAGCAGGGCCGCCCCGCCCGCCGTCCCGCGCCACGCGGTGGCGGTGCGCTCAGCCGCGCGGTCGGCCGCCGCCCGCAGCAGCGTCTCGACGTTGCCCTCCAGGGCGCCGGCCACGTCGTCGGCCGCCTGCGCGCGCCCGGTGATCGCCGCGGTGATCCGGTCGCGCAGCCGGCCGACGCGGGACTCGAGGCCCCGCATCCACTCCCCCGTGCCGACGAAGTCCTGCCACCGGGCCAGGACCTCGCCGCGCAGCAGCGTGCCGGACCGTACGCCGTCGTCGACCTCGTCCCGGGCGCCGTCGTAGGCGGCCGTGCCGGCCTCCGTCAGCGCGCGGGCCGCGGCCTCCTGCGCCGCCACGGCCTCCACGAGCTGGGCGACCCGGCCGGTGAGGCTGTCCAGCGCGCCGGACAGCGTCTGTCGTACGACGGCGGCCCGGGCCTCGGCGTCGGCGGCCAGGCCGTGCAGCCAGTCCCGCAGCGGCGCGACCTGGTCCTCGGGCAGCCGGCCCGCCGTCAGCGGCCGCTCCTCGACGACGAACAGCCGCGCGCTCGGCAGGCCGGCCCGGGTGAGCATGCCCCGCAGGTCGTCGGCGATCTCCCCGGCCGCGCCCGGCGGCACCCGGTCGAGCACGACGGCGAGCGCGGTCGCGCGCTCCTGCGCCGTCCGCAGCAGGTCCCACGGCACCGCGTCGGCGTAGCGGGCCGCGGTCGTCACGAACACCCACAGGTCGGCGGCCGCGAGCAGCTGCGCGGACAGGTCGCGGTTGGCGGTCACCACGCTGTCGACGTCGGGGGCGTCGAGCAGCGCGAGCCCGACCGGCAGCTGCGGAAGGTCCACCAGGCGCAGCGCGCCGGCCCCCGCGTCGGCGCCGGCACCGGTCAGCCGGGCGAGCGAGGGCAGCACCCGGTCGCCGGCGAACCACTCGCGGTCGGCCGGCGCGCACACCAGGACCGGCGCCCGTGTGGTCGGACGCAGCACCCCGGCCGGCGACACCTCGGCGCCGAGCACGGAGTTGACCAGCGTCGACTTGCCGGCACCGGTGGAGCCGCCCACCACCGTCAGCAGCGGCGCGTCGAGCTGGCGCAGCCGTGGCAGCAGGTAGTCGTCGATCTGCGTCACGATGGCCCTGGCGCTCTTGCCCGCCGCCGCGGCCCCCGGCGTCGCCAGCCCGAGCCGCACACCGGCCACGGCGGTGCGCAGCGCCTCGAGCGCCTCCGGCACGCGGGGGCTGTCCTTGCGCAGGCTCGTCACGCGAGCAGCCTGCCCGACGCGGAGCGAGTCGACGCGTAGAGGCAGCGGAACGCGCGCGGACGCGCGTTCGACCCGCGCACGCGGGGCATTCCACCCGCGCCCGCGGGGCATCTCACCCGCGCCCGCGGGGCATTTCTCCCGCGCCCGCGGGGCAGGGGCCCGCGCATGAGCCTGCCGCTGCCCCCGCTCGAGGGCGTCACCCACCGCTACGTCCGGGTAGGGGGCCTGGACGTCCACGTGGCCGAGGCCGGGGAGGGCGAGCCGCTCGTGCTGCTGCACGGCTGGCCGCAGCACTGGTGGGTGTGGCGGCACGTCGTCCCGCTGCTGGCCAGGGACTACCGCCTGGTGATGCCCGACCTGCGCGGTCACGGCTGGACCGGCGCCCCCGCCACCGGCTACGACAAGGAGCAGCTCGCGCTCGACCTGCTCGGGCTGCTGGAGGCGATGGACCTGCCCGAGGTCGGCCTGGTCGGCCACGACTGGGGTGGCTGGGTCGGCTTCCTGGCCTGCCTGCGGGCGCCGAAGCGCTTCCGCGGGTTCGTGCCGCTGAGCGTGCCCCACCCCTTCCAGCAGCCCGACCGGCGGCTCCTGCAGACCTGGCGCGGGACCTACCAGGTCGTGCTCGGCACCCCGCTGCTCGGCGAGAGCCTGCTCCGGAGCAGCCCCCACGCGGTCGGCACCGTCCTGCGGCTGGGCACGTCGATGAAGGGCGCCATCACGCCGGCGGACGCGGCGTTGTACGCGAGGGTCCTGCAGGAGCCGGCCCGGGCCCGGGCGAGCTCCCGGCTGTACCGCACCTTCGTGCTCGCGGAGGCGCTGCCGGTGCTGCTCGGGCAGTACCGCGGGCAGCGCCTGCGCGTGCCCACCCGGCTGGTCGGCGGGGCGGACGACCCGGTGGTGACGCCCGCTCTGCTCGGCGGCTACGAGCTCGCCGCCGACGACATGCAGGTCGAGGTGCTGCCGGGCTGCGGCCACTTCGTCCCGGAGGAGCGGCCGGACGCGGTCGCCCGCACCGTACGGGCGCTGCTGCCGGCCTGACCCACCGGTCGCCGCTCCCACTCACCAGTCGAACGGGTCCGGGGAGCGGAAGTCGCCCACCGGGTCGGCGTCGGCGTCGGCGGCGACCAGCCGGTCGTGCAGGGCGTCGAACACGCCCGGGCAGGCCGCCAGCACCATGGGATAGCCGGCCGGCCGGCCGCGCAGCCCGCCGAGCCGCGCGCCCGCCTCGGTCGCGACCAGCCCCCCCGCCGACAGGTCCCACGGCGACAGGCCCTGCTCGTAGTAGGCGTCCACCCGTCCGCACGCCACCGCGCACAGGTCGAGGGCGCCCGCGCCGACCCGGCGGATGTCGCGGACGGCGGGCAGCAGCTCGGGCAGCAGCGCCGCCTGGACGGCCCGGCGCCGGGCGTCGTACCCGAAGCCGGTCGCGACCATCGCCTGCGACAGGTCGTCGACCCCGTTGCAGCGCAGCCGGACCCCGTCGAGGAAGCTGCCGTCGCCGCGTACCGCGGTGAACAGCTCGTCCTTCGCCGGGTCGAACACCACGCCGACCACCGTCTCCCGGTCGCGCTCGATGCCGATCGACACGGCCCACTGCGGCAGGCCGTACAGGTAGTTGACGGTGCCGTCGATCGGGTCGACGACCCAGCGCTGCCCGGTGCTGCCGGGCCGGCCGGCCCCCTCCTCGCCGAGCAGCCCGTCGTCCGGACGCGCCGCCCGGATGCTGTCGACGAGCAGCCGCTCGACCGCGCGGTCGGCGGCCGTCACGACGTCCGTGGGGCTCGACTTGGTGGCCTCGGCGGCGATGCCGACGCGCATCGACAGGGCCAGCTCACCGGCCTGCCGGGCGAGCCCGGTGGCGAGTTCGAGCAGGTCGTGGAGGTCGTCGGTCACCCCGCCAGTGTCGGTGACGGCCCCCCGGGTAAGCGCGACAGGGCTGCTCGTAGTAGAACGGCATTCGGTTTCAGACCTTTCCACCGCTGCTCGAGGAGACCCCGTGGACCTGCGCTACAGCCCGGAGGACGAGGACTTCCGCCAGGAGCTGCGCTCGTGGCTGAAGACCGCCCTGCCCCAGGAGATGCGCGAGCCGGCCTACTGGGCGGGCAGGAGCGACGACGAGCGCTTCCAGATCCGCCGCGAGTGGGAGGCCGGCAAGGCCGAGGCGGGCTTCGCCGGCATCGTCTGGCCGACGGAGTACGGCGGTCGCGGCGGCAGCCCGACGATGAAGGCGGTGTACGACCGCGAGATGGCGCTGGCCAACGCGCCGACGACCGTCAACCCGCTGGGCCTGACCTTCCTCGCCCCCACGGTCATGGCCCTGGGCACCGAGGAGCAGAAGAAGGCGATCATCAAGCCGCTGCTGCACAACGAGGTCATCTGGTGCCAGGGCTTCTCGGAGCCCGGCGCCGGCTCCGACCTCGCCGCGCTGCAGATGAAGGCCGAGAAGCAGGGCGACGAGTACGTCCTCAACGGCCAGAAGATCTGGACCACCAACGCCATGCACGGCGACAAGATCTTCACGATGGCGCGTACCGGCGACAGCGGCGGCAGCAAGCACGCGGGCATCTCGATGCTGCTCGTCGACATGCACCAGAAGGGCGTCGAGGCGCGGCCGCTCAAGCAGATGACCGGCGCGAGCGAGTTCGGCGAGGTCTTCTTCACCGACGCGACCTGCCCCACCGACGAGATCCTGGGTGGCGAGGGCAACGGCTGGCAGGTCGCGATGCTGCTGCTGTCCTTCGAGCGCGGCAGCTCCGCGATCGGGCAGTACACCGAGTTCCACAAGCAGTGGCAGAAGGTCGTCGGGCTGGCCCACGAGATCGAGCGGGACGCCGGCAAGGCCGCCGACGACCCGGTGCTGCGCCAGAAGCTGGCCGCCTCGCTGATCGACCTCGAGTGCCTGAAGTACCACTCCTGGCACATCCTCACCCAGACCTCCAAGGGCCGGGACCTCGGCTTCGAGGCGTCGATGACGAAGATGATGTGGTCGGAGGCCTTCCGGCAGACCAGCGACACGTACGAGCAGGTGCTCGGGACCGGCTTCCAGGTGCCCGACCCGCAGCCCGGCATGTCGCTCGCGGAGCTCACGACCATGGCCATGTGGTCGCGCTCCTGCACGATCTGGGGCGGCTCTCAGCAGGTCCAGCGCAACATCGTCGCCGAGCGCGTGCTCGGCCTCCCCCGCTAGAGAGGTCTCGTACTGATGGAGTTCGCCCTCGACGACGAGCAGCGCGCACTGCAGGACGCCGTGCGCTCCTACCTGCGGGACCGCTTCGGCCCGGCCCAGGTCCGCGCCCTCTACGACGACCCCGCCTCCGACGGCGTGCCCGCCGCGCTGTGGAAGGCGGTCGGCGAGCAGGGCTGGCTGGCGGTGCTGGTGCCCGAGGAGCACGACGGGATCGGCCTCGGCCTGCTCGACGCGGCGGTCATCGCGCGCGCGTTCGGCGCCGGCACCGTGCCCGGGCCGTGGCTCGGCACGATCCTGCTCGGCGAGGCCCTGCGCCTGGCCGGCAGCAAGGAGCAGCAGGGCGAGAGCCTGCCCGGCATCGCGGCCGGCGAGGTCAAGGGCGCGGTGGCGCTGCTGCGCCCCGGCTCGGCCACCACGCCGCCCGCGACCGCCGACGGCGAGACGGTGTCCGGCGACCTGGGCCTGGTCGAGTACGCGTCCGTGGCCGACTCCCTCGTGGTCGCTGCCGCCTCGTCCGACGGCACGACCGGGCTCTACCTGGTCGACCCCCGCGGTGCCGGTGTCACGATCACGGACCACGAGGTGCTCGACCGGACCACGCGGCTGCAGACCGTGGTGCTCGAGCGCGCCCCGGGGCAGCGGCTCGAGGCCGGCGACGACGAGGCGCACCGGGACCTGCTCGACCGGGCGGCCGTGCTGGCCGCCGGCGACCTGGTCGGGATCGCCCGCAAGGCGCTCACCGAGACGGTGGAGTACGACAAGACCCGCGTGCAGTTCGGCAAGCCGGTCGGGTCGTTCCAGGCGATCAAGCACGACCTCGCCGACCTGCACGTCACGGTCACGATGGCCGAGCACGCCGCGCTGTACGCCGCGTACGCCCAGGACTCGGACGCTGACGACCGCCGGCTGGCCGCCTCCATCGCCAAGGCGAAGGCGAGCGACGCCGCCGACGAGGCGACCTCCGCCATGATCCAGTACCACGGCGGCATCGGCTACACGTGGGAGCACGACGCGCACTTCTACTTCAAGCGCGCCAAGCGCCTGCAGTTCGCGTACGGCGACGCCTCCCAGCACCGCGAGCGGATCGCCCAGCTGGCGGTCGACACGCTGCGCGGCGGCGCATCGATCACCGGCGCCAACCCCGGCGGCTCCTCCGGAGTGCAGGGCACCGGCGTCGCGGCGGGTGCGGCATGATCGCGCTCATCACCGGTGGCGCGTCCGGCTTCGGTGCCGAGGTCGCCCGCCAGCTCGTCCGGCGGGGCGACGCCGTCGTGCTCGTCGACATCGACGAGGCCGGCGGTCAGGCCGTGGCGGACGAGGTCGGCGGGCACTTCCTGCGCTGCGACGTGTCGGACTTCGACCAGGTGATGGCAACCACCGAGGCCGCCGAGCAGATCCACGGCGGCCTCGACCTGGTGTTCCTCAACGCCGGCATCTCGAGCGGCTGCGGGGTCGCCGACGACTTCGACCTGCTGAAGTACCGGCGGGCGATGGGCATCAACCTCGACGGCGTCGTGTTCGGGGCGCACGCCGCGATCCCGGCGCTGCGCCGGCGCGGGGGCGGCTCGATCGTGGCCACCGCCTCCATGGCCGGGCTGACGGCGACCTCGTTCGACCCGATCTACGGCGCCAACAAGCACGCCGTCGTCGGCCTCGTCCGGGCCCTCGGGCCAGCCCTCGCGCACGAGAACATCCGGGTCAACGCGTTCTGCCCCGGCTTCGCCGAGACCAAGATCATCACAGACATCCGGACGCACCTGAACAGCAGCGGGGTGCCGATCATCGGCATCGACGTCGCCGGCCGGGCCATCCTGCAGGCCTTCGACTCCCCCGACACCGGACAGGCGTGGCTGCTGCAGGCCGGCCGCGAGCCGATGCAGTACAAGTTCCGCGGGATCCCCGGGCCGCTCGACGCCGAGGGCAACCCGGCGCGCCCGGTCGACCCGACCGGCGTGCCGATGGGGATGGGCTGACCTGACCTGACCTGACCCTGACCTGACTCCCGGGCGGGCTCGGCGTCGAGCGTCGAGGCCGCGCCCCGCCTGCCCGGATGTCCGGCTTGCTCCATACTGTGGTTGCACCGCTCGCCGTACCCCGGGTCGTAGGACCACTGGGCCCTTTCCGGGCGACCTGCCGACTGGCACGGTCGACCTACGGCGGGACGACATCCGTACCGCCCCGACCGGAGGACCCATGACCAAGGCAGCCACACCCGCCGACGCCCGCAGCGGCCGCCGCCCGACCACCCCCTGGCGCCCCCTGGCGCTCGCCCTGCCCGCGGCGCTGGTGCTCGTCACCGCCGGCTGCGGGAGCGACGACCCGGTCAGCGAGGCGGCCGGCACGGCCTCCTCGGCCGCGTCGGCGGCGGCCTCCGCCGTGCCCTCCGCCGTGCCCTCGGCCCTGGCCAGCGCCGTGAGCCCGTCCGCGGGCGGGTCCGGCGGCACGATGCTGATGGCCGTCCTGGGCCCCGGCGACGCCTACACGATCGGGCTCAACGACGCCAGTGGCGCGAAGGTCACCACCCTCAAGGCCGGCACCTACCAGGTGATGGTCAGCGACCAGACGGCGATCCACAACTACCACCTGACCGGCCCCGGGGTGGACCAGGAGACGACCGTGCCCGAGAAGCGCGACGTCACGTGGACCGTCACGCTGCAGCCGGGGACCTACACCTACATCTGCGACCCGCACCCGAGGATGGTCGGCACCTTCACGGTCACCTGAGCGCCGGGCACCTGACGCGGGGCCATTTGCGCCGGGCACCGTCGTCACAGCCGGACGACGGACTCCCGCGACAGCTCGGCGGTCGAGCGGTGCCCGGACAGCCCGGCCTGCAGGTCGAGGTCGGCGAGGAAGCAGCGCAGCACGTGGTGCACGCCCTCCTCGCCGGCCAGGCCGAGGCCGTGCACCCACGGCCGCGCCAGCAGCACCGCCGAGGCGCCGAGGGCCAGCGCCTTGCAGGCGTCGGCGCCGGTCCGGATGCCGCTGTCGAACAGCACCGGCAGGTCCCCGGCCGCCTCGACGACGCCCGGCAGGGCGTCCAGCGACCCGAGGGCGCCGTCGACCTGCCGGCCGCCGTGGTTGCTGCACACGATGCCCTGCACGCCCGCGTCCGCGGCCCGGCGGACGTCCTCGGGGTGCTGCAGCCCCTTGAGCACGATCGGCAGGGACGTCTGCCCCTTCAGCCAGGCCAGGTCCTCCCAGGTGAGGGTCGGGTTGTTGAACACGCGCACGAACTTGAGCACCGCCGCCTGCTGGTCGCCGGCGGGCAGGTCGGCCTGGAACACCGGGTCGGAGAAGTAGTTGGCGACGCCGATCGCCTGCAGGAACGGCAGGTACGCGGTCGCGAGGTCCCGCGGCCGCCAGCCGAGCTGCCAGGTGTCGAGGGTGACGACCAGCGCCGAGTAGCCGGCCGCCTCGGCGCGGTGCACGAACGACGCGGCGAGCTCGCGGTCCGCCGGCCAGTACAGCTGGAACCACTTGGGCCCCTCGGACGCCGCCATGACGTCCTCCATCGCGTGCGAGCCCGCGGTCGACACGACCATCGGCACGCCCAGCCGGGCCGCGGCGCGGGCCGTCCCGAGCTCGGCGTCCTCGTGCACGATGGACAGCACCCCCACCGGCGCGAGCATCACCGGCGCGGGCATCGTCGTGCCCAGCACGGTCGTCTCGTGAGAGCGGGCCGCCGGGATGCCGCGCAGCATCCGCGGGACGAGGCGCCAGCGCGCGAACGCCTCCCGGTTGGCCAGCGCGGTGTCCTCCGTCCCGGCCGAGCCCTCCACGTAGCCGATCGCCTGCGGCGTCATGACGGCGTACGCGGCGTCGCGCACCTCCCGCCAGCCGAAGGGCAGGGTCGGCGGCTCGCCGAGCAGGCCCTTGAGGTAGACCTCGTTCTGGTAGTCCGCGAACGCGCTCATGACCCCGACACTGCCACCCGCCGCGGACGTCCCGACGGGCGGCCTAACCCCCCTCCTGCGAGGTGTCCAGTGATCGACCCCAAAGGCCAGGACCTCAAGCGCTACCTGGCCGAGGACCCGGGCGGGCCGGTGGTGATGCTCAACCTGCTGCGCTTCGCCGAGGACGGGGGGCGGGCGGGCTACGCCGACTACCTCGAGCACTTCCGCTCGACCAGCGGCCGGTACGGCGCCGAGGTCCTCTACGTCGGCGACGGGTCCACCGCGCTGGTCGCCGAGGACGGCCAGGCCTGGGACGCGGTGCTGCTGGTGCGCTACCCGAGCCGGCAGGCGTTCAGCGACATGGTCCGCGACCCCGCCTACCAGAGCGGCTCCCACCTGCGTACGTCGTCGCTCACCGAGGCCGTGCTGCAGGCCACGGTGCCCTGGCCGGCGGCCGGGTCGTGAGCACCGCGCTGGTTCTCGGCGCCGGCGGGCTGGTCGGCCAGGCCTACCACCTGGGGGTGCTGTCCGCGCTGCACGACAGCGGCTTCGACGGCCGCGACGCGGACGTGCTCGTGGGGACCAGTGCCGGCTCGCTGGTCGCGGCCGCACTCGCCGGCGGGCTGTCC
>DASTLY010000030.1:0-59431 GCA_035714445.1 Mycobacteriales bacterium | reverse complement strand
GACAGCCCGGCCCACCGGGTGGCGGTCTCCCGGTTCGTGCAGGACATCCCGCTGCAGCCGAGCGACCCGGCGTACTCGGTGCTGGCGCGCACCGAGGAGCGACTGCCGCTGCTGGCCGACATCCCCACCACCGTGTGCTGGGGCATGAAGGACCCGGTGTTCGACGCGGTCGTGCTGGAGCACCTGCTCACGCTGCTGCCGAACGCCGACGTCCACCGCTACGCCGACGCCGGCCACTACGTGCTCGAGGACGCTGCCGAGCGGATCGTGCCGCTCGTGTCGACGTTCCTGACGCCTGCGTGAGGGACACGCTCGACGGCCGGCTGGCCGAGCGCGCCCGCGCCGAGCCCGACCGGGTGGCCCTCGCCCTGCCCGGCCGCAGTTTCCGGAGTTCCGGGGAGTTTCGTACGACGACGTACGCCCGGCTGGACCGGCGGGTGGACGCCGTCGCGGGCGGCCTCCTGCGGGCCGGGGTGCGGCCCGGCATGCGCACCGCCCTGCTCGTCCCGCCCACCGAGGACTTCTTCGCGCTCGCCTTCGCGCTGCTGCGGCTGCGCGCCGTGCCGGTGCTCGTCGACCCCGGGATCGGGCGCGACAAGGTCAAGGGGTGCCTGGCCGAGGCGGCGCCGGCGGCGTTCGTCGGCGTCGCGAAGGCGCACCTCGCCCGCCGGCTGCTCGGCTGGGCGCCGGACGCCCGGGTGCTGGTCACCGCCGGACCCGGCCCCGCCCTGGGCGCCCGCCGGCTGCGCCGGGTGGAGGACGACGGCCGTCGCCGGCTGCCGTTCGTGCCGCCCGAGCCGGTCCCCGGGGCGCCCGCCGCGATCCTGTTCACCAGCGGCAGCACCGGCCCGCCCAAGGGCGTCGAGCACGGGCCCGACCAGCTCCTCGCGCAGGCCGAGCTCGTGCGGTCGCTTTACGACCTCGGTCCCGGCGAGGTCAGCCTGTCGACGTTCCCGCCGTTCGCGCTGTTCGGGCCGGTGCTCGGGATGACCACCGTGGTCCCCCGGATGGACCCCACCCGACCGGCGGACGTCGTGCCGGCCCGGGTCGTCGACGCCGCGAACCGGTTCGGCGCGACCGTGATGTTCGGCTCCCCCGCGCTGCTGGACACCGTCAGCCGCGGCGGGGGCCGGATGCCCACCGTGCGGCAGGTCATCTCCGCCGGCGCGCCCGTGCCGCGCAGCGTGCAGCGCCGCACGCTGGCGATGCTCGGCGAGGGCGCGCGGGTGCACACGCCGTACGGCGCCACCGAGGCCCTGCCGGTCGCCACCATCGCCAGCGACGAGCTGCTGGCCCTGCCCGAGACCGGGATCTGCGTCGGCCGCCCGGTGCCCGGGGTCGACGTCTGCCTCGTACGCGTGACCGACGAGACTCTGCCGGTGCTCACGCCGCACCTGCTGGTCGAGGGGGTCGACGAGGTCGGTGAGGTCCTCGTGCGCGGCCCGGTCGTGAGCCCCGCCTACGCCGACCGGCCGGCCGCCACCGCCGCGGCGAAGGTGCTGTGGGACGGGCAGGTCGCGCACCGGATGGGCGACCTCGCCAGCCGCGACGCGCAGGGCCGGCTGTGGTTCGCCGGCCGCAAGGCGCACGTCGTGCACACCGCGACCGGGCCGATGTACAGCGTGCCGTGCGAGGAGGTCTTCAACCTGCACCCGGCCGTACGCCGCAGCGCCCTCGTCGGCGTCGGGCCGGCCGGCGCCAGCACCCCCGTCCTGGTCGTCGAGCTCGAGCCCGGCGAGAGCGCCTCGCCCGGACTGACCCGGGAGCTGCTCGGGCTCGGGGCCGCGGACGCGCGCACACGGGCCGTCCTCGACGTGCGGTACCACCCGCGGCTGCCCGTCGACATCCGGCACAACTCCAAGATCGACCGGCCGGCGCTGGCGGCCTGGGCGGGCGCAGGATGAGGGCGCTGGTCACCGGCGGCGGCGGCTTCCTCGGCGGCGCCGTCGTGCGCGCGCTGCTCGCCCGCGGCGACAGTGTCGTCAGCCTGGCCCGCGGCGACTATCCCGCGCTGCGCGAGCTCGGCGTACGCACCGTGCGCGGCGACCTCGCCGACCCGGGAGTCGTCCTGGCTGCCGCCGAGGGCTGCGACGTCGTGCTGCACGTCGCCGCGAAGGCCGGCATCTGGGGGCCGGCCGCCGACTACGAGCGCAGCAACATCGACGGCACCCGCAGCGTCCTGGCGGCCTGCCGCACCCTCGGCATCCGCCGGCTGGTGCACACCAGCACCCCGAGCGTGGTGCACGCCGGCGCCGACATCTCCGGCGGCGACGAGTCCCTGCCGTACGCCACGCACTGGAGCTCGGCCTACCCGCGGACCAAGGCCGTGGCCGAGCGGCTGGTGCTGGCCGCAGCAGACGACGGGCTCGCGACCGTCGCCCTTCGCCCGCACCTGGTGTGGGGCCCCGGCGACACCCAGCTGGTGCCGGGGATCCTGTCGCGGGCCCGCTCCGGCCGGCTGCGCTTCGTGGGCGGCGGCGGCGCGGTCATCGACACCACCTACATCGACGACGCGGCGGCCGCGCACCTGTGCGCGGCCGACCGGCTCGCGCCCGGCGCCGCCTGCTCGGGCCGCCCCTACTTCATCACCTCCGGCGACCCCCGCCCGATCCGCGACGTCGTCAACGCCATCCTGGCCGCGGCCGGGCTGCCGCCGGAGACCCGCGGCGTGCCGCTCGCGGTGGGCGTCGGTGCCGGCGCCGTCGCGGAGCTGGTCTGGCACCTGCTGCGGCGGCGCGACGACCCGCCGCTCACCCGCTTCCTGGCCCGGCAGATCGCCACCGACCACTGGTTCGACATCTCCGCCGCCCGCCGCGACCTCGGCTACCAGCCGGGCGTCGGCCTGGACGAGGGCTTCCGCCGGCTGGCCGCGTCGCTGCGCGAGGCGGCCTGACCCGGCCGGGCAACCCGCAGAGGGGGGCGTTAACACCAGCGAGACGCGGTGCGAGTACAACCTGCGCATGTCCAGCCACGCGGCCACCGAGCCTGCCCAGCCCCAGGAGGAGCTGACCCGGTCCATCACCGGTCGACTGCTCTTCTTCTACGTCCTCGGCGACGTCCTCGGCTCCGGCGTCTACGTCCTGATCGGCCTGGTCGCCGGCGCGGTCGGCGGTGCCTTCTGGATCGCCTTCGCGGCAGGGGTCGCGATCGCCACGATCACAGGGCTGGCGTACGCCGAGCTGGCGACCAAGTTCCCGCAGGCCGCGGGCGCCTCGCTCTACGTCAACAAGGCGTTCCGCAGTCCGGTTCTGACGTTCTTCATCACCATCTGCTCGCTCTCGGCCGTCTTCGCGGCCTCGGGCTCGCTCGCGACCGGCTTCGCGCGCTACTTCGGCTCGATCTTCGACCTTCCGCCGGCGCTGCTGGTCACCCTCGTGTTCATCGTGGTCCTGACCGTCGTCAACTACATCGGCATCACCGAGTCGGTAGTGATCAACATGCTCATGACCTTCGTGGAGGTCTTCGGCCTTCTGGTGGTCATGGCGATCGGGATCATCGTCGTGGTCCGGGGCGACGCGGACTTCGGCGTGCTGACCTCGTTCACCGCCGACGGCAACCCGATCTTCGCGATCGTCGCCGGCGTCGCCCTGGCGTTCTTCGCCATGACCGGCTTCGAGAACGCCGCCAACGTCGCCGAGGAGACCATCAACCCCTCCAAGACGTTCCCGCGGGCCCTCATCGGCGGGATGGTCGCCGCCGGGGTCATCTACGTCCTGGTCGCGATGTCGGCCGCCCTCGTCGTCCCGGTGGCCACGCTGGCCGGGGCCGACGCCGCGCTGCTGGAGGTGGTCAGGGCCGACGTGCTGCCCGGCAACGTCGACGTCCTTCTCAAGATCTTCGCGGTCATCGCGATGATCGCGATCACCAACACGACGCTGGTCTCGGTGGTCACCCAGTCGAGGATCCTGTACGGCATGGGCCGCGTGGACGTCGTCCCGGCGGTCTTCGCCCGCGTCCACCCCACCCGCCGCAGCCCGCACATCGCGCTGATGTTCTCGGCCGTCGTGGTGGCCGTCCTGCTGATCCTCGGCGAGCTGCTCAGCAGCGTGGACCCCGACCTCGACGTCGTCGGCCGGCTGGCCACGGTGACCGTCGTGTTCCTGCTGTTCATCTACGCGCTCGTCATCGTCTCGGCCCTGAAGCTGCGGGGCGAGGCCGGGGTGGCGGACTCCTACCGCGCCAACACCCTGCTGCTCTACATCGGTATCGTGGGCAACGTCGTCCTGCTGGCCTACGTCGTCATCGACGACCCCCGCTCGCTGTTCTGGGTCGTCGGGCTCCTCGCCCTCGGCGGCGCCCTCTACCTGGCGCAGCGGCTCAGCGGCGGCAGAGGCGCGACACGACCCGGAAGGACCTGAGATGCACGTCCTGGTGGCCACTGACGGGTCCAGGCAGTCTCTGGTCGCCGCACGCGTGTTCATGTCCTTCGCGGACGTGACCAAGGTCGACGAGGTCTCCGTGGTCGCCGTCATCAGTCCCTTGGCGACCGTTCCCTTCGCCAACGAGCTGGGCGGCGAGGGACCCGACGACCCGACCCGGTTGAGCTTCCGGCAGGAGGCGCACTCGGCGACCGGCATCGTCATGGCGGAGTTCCAGGGCTGGGGGGTGGCGGCCGTGCACCGACGCATCCTGAGCGGCTCACCCGCGCCGGAGATCGTGAAGGCGGCCAAGGAGTCCGGGGCCGACCTCATCGTGGTGGCCAGTGGCAGCGGAGGGCTCAGCGACACGATTCTGCTGGGCAGCACCGCGCAGCGGGTGCAGCACTCCGCTCCCTGCCCGGTCCTGGTGGCGCGCCCCAAGGTCTGACCCGAAGCGCGCCGCCGACACCGCGGTGCCACGTGATTGACACGGCAGCGAGACCGTGGACAAACTCCCGCCCACCGGTCCCGGGCCCTCCGGCGCCGGCCTCACCCTGTCCCCGGAGCGTCCCTGTGACTCAGACCCCCGCTGTCCCCGACCTGACCGACCTGCTCGCGGACTCGCCGAGCAACTGGGGCAAGTGGGGCGACGACGACGAGGTCGGGTCGCTCAACTACCTCGGGCCGGAGCAGGTGCTCGCGGCCGCCCGGCTGGTCTCCTCCGGCAAGGTCTTCACGCTGCAGCGGCTGATCGGCGACCCGAAGGGCGACCCGGTCTGGCCGGGCCGTACGCCGGCCGAGCGCACCCAGATCCTCGACGAGTCCACCTGGGACGCCGCCGACGCGCCCGCCTTCCCGGGCGGCCTGCACTACGCCGACGACAAGATCAACGCTTTCCTGCAGGGCTCGACCCAGTACGACGCGCTCGGGCACGTCTGGTACGGCGGCAAGCTCTGGAACGGCTACGACGCCCGCACCACGGTCGGCGGCCTCGAGAAGGCGAGCGTGCAGCCGATCGCCGAGCGGGGCATCGTCGGCCGCGCGGTGCTGCTCGACATGGCGCGCTTCCAGGGCAAGGACAACCTGGAGGCCGCTGAGACGTTCACGCACGAGGACCTGCTCGCCTGCGCGAAGGCCCAGGGCACCGAGATCCAGAAGCGCGACATCCTGATCATCCGGACCAACTTCCTGAAGCTCTTCTTCGACCTCGGCGACAAGTTCTACGAGGGTTTCTGCGAGCCGGGCCTGGTCTACAGCCCGGAGCTCGTGCAGTGGTTCCAGGACATGGAGATCCCCAACCTGGTCACCGACACCATCGCCAACGAGGTCACCACCGACCCCAACAACGGCGTCGCGCTGGTCCTGCACAACGCCCTGATGCGCAACCTCGGCATCACCCTCACCGAGATCGCCGACCTCGAGAAGCTGGCCGCGGACTGCGAGCAGGACAAGCAGTACGCCTTCCTCTATGTCGCCGCACCTCTCAAGGTGGCGAAGGGCAGCGGCTCCCCCGTCAACCCCGTCGTCATCAAGTAGGAGGCCCGATGAGCGTCTACGACGAGCGGCCCTGGCTGAAGCTGTACGGCGACCAGCCCGCCGACTACGAGCTCGAGTTCGCCCACGCCCTCGAGATGTTCGAGGCGGGCCTGGCCCGCGACCCCGGCGGCACGGCGATCACCTACTTCGACGGCGTCCTCAGCCGCGAGGAGCTCGACGCGCAGAGCGACGCGCTGGCCAGCGGCCTGCTGGCGAACGGGTTCCAGCGCGGCGACCGGCTCGCGGTGTACCTGCAGAACGTGCCGCAGTTCGTCATCTCGATGGTCGCCACCTGGAAGGCCGGCGGGGTGATGGTCTCCATCAACCCGATGAGCCGCCGACGCGAGCTGTCGTACCTGCTCAAGGACTCCGGCGCGAAGGTGCTGGTGGCCCTCGAGGCGCTGTACGACGAGGTCGGGCGGGAGGTCGTCCCGGAGACCGACGTGCAGCTGGTGCTGACCACCAGCGAGCTGGAGTACCAGACCCGGGGCGACGAGCGGGTGTTCAAGGGGATGACGAGGCAGCGGCACGAGGGCACCACCGACTTCTCCGAGCTGGTCGAGTCGCACCGCGGGCAGGAGCCGCCGCCGGTGAGCTTCACCCCCGACGACGTCGCCTTCCTGACCTACACCTCGGGCACCACCGGCGTGCCCAAGGGCGCGATGAACACCCACCGCAACGTCGTCTACACCGCGCAGGTCTACCGGGACTGGGTGCGGGTCGGCTCGGGCGGCACCATCCTCGGCATCGCCCCGCTGTTCCACATCACCGGGCTGATCGGGCACATCGCCGTGAGCCTGCTGGGGCCCAACAACCTGGTGCTGGCCTACCGGTTCGAGCCGCAGGTGGTGCTGGACGCGCTGGTGGAGCACCGGCCGACGTTCACGATCGGCGCCATCACCGCGTTCAGCGCGCTGCTCAACGCGCCGGGCTTCACCAAGGACGCCTTCTCCTCGCTGACCTCGGTCTACTCCGGCGGCGCGGCCATCTCGCCCACCGCGGAGCAGGGGTTCAAGGCTGCGACCGGCAAGCAGGTCCACAACGCGTACGGTCTGACCGAGACGACGTCGCCCATGACGGTCACGCCGTTCGGCTCGCCGTCCCCGGTCGACCCCACCTCGGGCGCCCTGTCGACGGGCCTGCCCGCGCCCAACACCATCGTGCGGATCCAGGCCGACGACGGCACCGACCTGCCCATCGGCGAGGTCGGCGAGATCGTCGCCGACGGACCGCAGGTGGTCGCCGGCTACTGGGGCAAGCCCGAGGAGACCGCGGCCAACCTGCCCGGCGGCGCGCTCAAGAGCGGCGACGTGGGTTTCATGAACCCCGAGGGCTGGGTGTTCATCGTCGACCGCAAGAAGGACATGATCAACGCGTCCGGCTACAAGGTGTGGCCCCGCGAGGTCGAGGACGTGCTGGCCGAGCACGCCGCCGTCCGCGAGTCGGCGGTGGTGGGCGTCCCGGACGAGAAGCGCGGCGAGACGGTGAAGGCGTTCGTCAGCCTCAAGCCGGGCGCGCAGGTCACGCCGGAGGAGCTCATCGCGCACTGCAAGGAGCGGATGGCCGCGTACAAGTACCCGCGCAGCGTCGTGCTCATGGACGAGCTGCCCAAGACGGTCACGGGCAAGATCCTGCGGCGCGAGCTGAGGACCACGTGACGGAGCAGGAAGGCGTCTTCACGTACGGCTCGCCGAGCCTGAAGTTCGGGCCGGGTGCCGCCGAGGAGATCGGCTACGACCTGTCCACCATGGGTGCCAAGCGCGTGCTGGTGGTCACCGACGCTGGGGTGTCCGCGACCGGGTCCCCGCAGCGGGTCGCCGACGCGATGGCGGCGTACGGGATCGAGGCGCAGGTCTGGGACGGGTCGCACGTCGAGCCGACCGACGTGAGCCTGCGCGAGGCCATCGACGCGGCCCGCGCGAGCGGGCCCTGGGACGCGTACGTGGCCGTCGGCGGCGGGTCGAGCATCGACACCGCCAAGGCCATCAACCTGCTCACCACCAACCCCGGTGAGCTCATGGACTACATCAACAAGCCGGTGGGCGGCGGGCAGGCGCCGACCCAGCCGCTCAAGCCGCTGGTGGCCGTGCCCACCACCTCCGGCACCGGCTCGGAGAGCACGACCATCTGCGTGCTCGACGTGCTCGCGCTGAAGGTGAAGACCGGCATCAGCCACGCCCGGCTGCGGCCGACGCTCGCCGTGGTCGACCCGCGGCTCTCGCGTACCCAGCCGTCGATGGTCACCGCCGCCTCCGGCATGGACATCCTCTGCCACGCGCTGGAGAGCTACACCGCCAAGCCCTACACCGCCTTTGTACGCAAGACCGCGGAGCAGCGGGTGCCCTACTGCGGCGCGAACCCGGTGGCCGACATGTGGTCGGAGAAGGCGCTGTCCCTGCTCGCGACGTCGTTCCGCCGAGCCGTGCACGACGGCGAGACCGACGAGGACGCGCGGATGGACATGGCGATGGCGGCGACCTTCGCCGGGATGGGCTTCGGCAACGCCGGGGTGCACATCCCGCACGCCAACGCCTACCCGATCGCCGGCCGGGTGAAGGAGTACCACCCGCCCGGCTACCCGGGCGACGAGCCGATCGTGCCGCACGGCATGTCGGTGTCGCTGACCGCGCCGGAGGCGTTCCGCTTCACCTTCTCGGCCTCGCCGGAGCGCCACCTGCGCGCCGCCGAGCTGCTCGCGCCGGGGATGGACCGGGCCGACGACCCGGCCGAGCAGCTGCCGGCCGCGCTGGTGCAGCTGATGCGCGACATCGGCATCCCCAACGGGATCGGCGGGGTCGGCTACGGCAGGGACGACGTCGACGACCTCGTCGAGGGGACGATGAAGCAGCAGCGGATCCTCGCCGTCGCGCCGCGCGAGGTCACCGAGGACGACGTCGCCGGCATCTTCCGCGGCTCGCTCGAGCTCTGGTAGCCCGTCGCCTCACCCGCTTGTCTGCCCGCAGCGACGTACAGCCGGCCCGAAACGGTCGCTGCCAGCAGACAAGCGGGGGGGCGGGGGCGGGTCAGGTGATGGTCATGCCACCGTCGACGGCGAGCGTCTGACCGGTGACGTACCCGCCGGCGTCGCTGGCCAGGAACACCAGCGCGGCAGCCAGCTCCTCGGGGTCGCCCTTCCTGGTCAGCGGCACCCGCTGCATCATCGCGTCGAGATAGCCGGGGGCGTACTGGTCGGTCATCTCGGACGCGAAGAACCCCGGCGCGAGGGCATTGACCCGGATCCCCTTGCGCGAGCCCCACTGCTGGGCGAGGTCGCGGGTCAGCCCGATCAGGCCCGCCTTGCTCGCGGCGTAGGCCGCCTGCGGCAGGGCGGCGGTCGTCAGCCCCAGCACGCTGCTGATGTTGATGATGCTGCTGCCCGGCTGCATGACCTTGCCGCAGGCCTGCGCCATCCAGTAGCAGCCGTTGAGGTTGATGTCGATCACCTGCTCGAACTGCTCCACGGTCTCGCGGGTCGCCGGCACGGCCGTACCCACGCCGGCGTTGTTGACCAGGATGTCCACGCGGCCGAGCTCGGCGACCGCGGCGTCGACCAGCGCCTGGCAGTCCGGCTGCTTCGCGACGTCGGTGGCCACCTCGATGGAGCGGCGCCCCGCGTCGCGGACAAGGGTGGCGGTGTCCGCCAGCCGCTCCACGCGGCGGGCTCCGAGCGCCACGTCGGCGCCGGCCTCGGCGAGCGCCTTGGCGAACGCCACGCCGAGCCCCGACGACGCCCCCGTCACGACGGCGACCTTGCCGTCGAGCGAGAACCGGTCCATGACGGCCATCTGTGCCTCCTGGGAGTTCGCTGCGCGCCCGGCCCGCCGTTCGGTGCCGTACGTGGGTCCCCGGCGTCCCCGGCCGCGGGGGCACTCAACCCGTCGGGAAGGGCGCACTCGCCAGCAGGAAGGGGCGTACGGCGGTAGCCTCGGGGGCGGCGGGGGCGGCATCGGCCCGGGCGACGGGGGTGCGCGGAGCAGTGGCTGAACGAGCGCGCCGACGCCGGCCGTCGGCCGCGCCCGACGGGCTCCCCGCGGGGGCCGAGCCGCTGCCGGCCGGTGCGGACGTCTTCGCCGCGGGCGGGGACGTCGGCCGGGCGCTCGCCCAGGTCGACTGGGCCGCGACCCCGCTGGGGCCGCCGCAGACCTGGCCGCAGAGCCTGCAGAGCGTGGTGCGGGTGCTGCTCACCTCGCGCTTCTCGATGTGGATGGCGTGGGGCCCGGAGCTCACGTTCCTGTGCAACGACACCTACCGGCGGGACACCCTCGCCGGCAAGTACCCGTGGGCGCTCGGCCGGCCGGCCGGCGAGGTGTGGCGGGAGATCTGGCCCGACATCGGGCCCCGGATCGCGCACGTGATGACCACCGGCGAGGCCACCTGGGACGAGGCGCTGCTGCTGTTCCTCGAGCGCAAGGGCTTCCGCGAGGAGACCTACCACACCTTCTCGTACAGCCCGTTGACCGATGACGACGGCGCGATCGTCGGCATGCTGTGCGTGGTCAGCGAGGACACCCCGCGGGTCATCGGTGCCGCCCGGATGTCGCTGGTGCGCGACCTCGGCGCCGCCGTCACCGCACTGCGCAGCGAGAGCGAGGTGCTGGACGCCGCCGCCCGGCAGCTGTCCGCCGGGGTCGGCGCGCTGCCCTTCACGCTGACCTACCTGCTGGACGAGGCCACCGGCACGGCGGTGCAGGCCGCCAGCAGCGGGCTGCCGGACGGCGCGGCCGCGGCCCGCCCGGTCCTCGACCCCGCCGGTGCCTCCCCGGCGGGCACGGGCCCGGCGCCGTGGCCGCTGGAGGAGGTCCTGCAGGGCCGTACCGCCCTCGTCGACCGGCTCGGGGAACGGTTCGACGACCTGCCCGGCGGGGCGTGGGGCGAGCCGCCGAAGCAGGCGCTCTTGGTGCCGTTCCGCCAGCAGGACCAGGTGCAGCCGCTGGGGTTCCTGGTGGCGGCGCTCAGCCCGTTCCAGGTGTACGACGACGACTACCGCGGGTTCGTCGAGCTCGTCGCCGGCCAGGTCGGGGCCGCCCTGGCCAGCGCGCGGGCCTACCAGGACGAGCGCGGGCGGGCGGAACGGCTGCTGGAGCTCGACCGGGCCAAGACCGCCTTCTTCACCAACGTCAGCCACGAGTTCCGCACCCCGCTGACGCTCATGCTGGGGCCGACCGAGGACGCCCTGGCCGACACCGCCGCACCGCTCGCGCCGGCGCAGCGCGAGCGGGTGGAGATCGTGCGGCGCAACGGGGAGCGCCTGCTCCGCCTCGTCAACACGCTGCTGGACTTCTCCCGCCTGGAGTCCGGCACGCTGCACGCGGCGTACGAGCCGGTCGACCTGGCGGCCTACACCGCGGAGCTCGCGGACGCGTTCCGGGTGGCCGTCGAGCGGGTCGGCCTGGAGTTCAGCGTCAGCTGCCCTGCGCTGGCGGAGCCGGTCTACGTCGACCGCGAGATGTGGGCGAAGGTCGTGCTCAACCTGCTCTCGAACGCGCTCAAGTTCACCTTCGAGGGCGGCATCGCCGTACGCCTGTCCGCAGGCGACCACGGCGTCCAGCTGGTCGTCGAGGACACCGGCACCGGTATCGCCAAGGAGCAGCAGGCCGGGCTGTTCGAGCGGTTCACCCGGGTGGCCGGCGCCGAGTCGCGCAGCTACGAGGGGTCCGGGATCGGGCTCGCGCTGGTCGCCGACCTGGCCGCCGCGCACGGCGGCACGGTGGCCGTCGACAGCGAGCCCGGTCGCGGCAGCGCCTTCACGGTCACCGTGCCGCTCGGCCGCGGGCACCTGCCCCCCGAGCAGGTCGTCGAGCGGGCCGCGCCGGCCGCCTCGGCCGGGGTCCTGCGCAGCGCCCGCGGCTTCCTCGCCGAGGCGATGCGGTGGCTGGTCGACACCGGCCCGCAGGTGACCGGCCCGACCGGCGACGGCGCCCTGCCGCGCGTCCTGGTCGTCGACGACAACGCCGACATGCGCGAGTACATGACCCGGCTGCTGTCCGGCGAGTACGACGTGCTGGCAGCGGCGGACGGGCGGGCCGGGCTCGAGCTCGCCCGGCGGGCCGCGCCCGACCTCGTCCTGAGCGACGTGATGATGCCGCGGCTGTCCGGGGTCGGCCTGCTGCAGGCGCTGCGCGACGACCCGCTCACGGCGCAGATCCCGGTCGTGCTGGTGTCCGCGCGGGCCGGCGAGGACGCCACCGTCGAGGGCCTGGACGCGGGCGCCGACGACTACCTCGCCAAGCCCTTCTCCGGGCGCGAGCTGCTGGCCCGGGTGCGCGCCAACCTCGAGCTCGAGCGGGGGCGCCGCACCCGGCGCGCCCTCGAGCGCAGCGGGAAGCTGCTCGACCAGGCGGAGCGGCTCGCCGGGGTGGGCAGCTGGGAGATCGACCTCGCCAGTGGGGCGATCACCGCCTCGACCGAGTTCGTCCGCCAGATCCAGCTGACCGACGAGGAGCTCCGGGGCAACGGCTTCGAGCTCGCCCTGACCACGCGGGTGCACCCGGACGACAGGGAGCGGGTGCGGGCCGCACTCGACGCGGCGGTCGCCGGCGCGGCGCTGGACTACGAGCTGCGGCTGGTGCTGCCGGACGGGCAGACCCGCAGGTTCCGCACCGTGGGTGAGCTCGACCGCGACGACGAGGGCCGCCCGGTGCGCCTGCGCGGCAGCCACCAGGACGTCACCGAGCAGCGCGAGGCCGAGCGCGCGGTCGCCGCCGCCGCAGCCGCGGAGCAGGCCGCCGCGCGCGAGCACAGCATCGCCGAGGAGCTGCAGCGCTCCCTGCTGCCCGCCGCGGACGTCACCGCCGAGGAGCTTCGGATCGCGGCGTACTACCGGGCCGGCGCGGAGGGCACGCAGGTCGGCGGGGACTGGTACGACGTGATCGAGCTCGGCGCCGGGCGTACCGCGCTGGTGCTTGGCGACGTGATGGGCCGCGGCGTGCGCGCGGCTGCCGTGATGGGGCAGCTGCGGTCGGCGGTGCGCGCCTTCGCCCGCCTGGACCTGCCGCCGGCGGACGTGCTGGAGCACCTCGACGGGGTCGTCCGCGAGCTCGGCGACGACCAGATCGTCACCTGCGTCTACGCCGTCTACGACCCGTACGACGGCCGCCTGACCTACGCCAACGCCGGCCACCTCCCGCCGCTGGTGCGCTCCCCCGACGGTCGCCTCGACCGGCTGCAGGACGCGGACGGCGCGCCGCTCGGCACCGCCGCCGGCTCCGTCACCGAGCAGTCCCTCGACCTGGAGCCGGGCTCACTGCTCGTGCTCTACACCGACGGGCTGGTCGAGGACCGCTCCAGCAACATCGAGGTAGGCATCGGGCAGCTCGGGGCACTCGTGGCGGAGCTCCCCGACGAGGTGGACCGGGACACGCCGGGCGGGCTGGTGGCGGCCCTGCTGCCGCAGGGCTCCGACGACGACATCGCCCTGCTGCTGGCCCAGGTCGAGCGCGGGCAGCGGCCGCCGACCGCCACCCTCGCCCTGGTCGGCGGGGCCGAGGGCGTCCCGGACCTGCGGCACCGGGCCGACCAGTCCCTGAGAACCTGGGGGCTGCGGCCCGACCTGCGGGACGACGTGCTGCTGGTCCTCACCGAGCTCGCGACCAACGCGCTGCTGCACGGCCGGGCGCCCGTCGCGGTGCGGCTGCGCCGTGGCGCGGCGTCCCTGTCGCTGGAGGTGCACGACGCCGCGACGGTGCTGCCGCGCCGTCAGCAGGCGACCGACGACGACGAGCACGGTCGCGGGCTGCTGCTGGTGTCGCTGCTCGCGGACCGCTGGGGCACCCGGCCGACCCCCGCCGGCAAGGCGGTCTGGTGCGGATTCACCCTGCCGGGGTCTACGGGGGACTGAGCCCGCGTCAGGTCGGCCACCCCCTGGGGAACGTCATCCTCGCGCTGTTCCCCCGGGCCCCCGCCGCACCCGGGCGCCCGGCCTCACCACTGGTGCGCGACGTCGACGACCAGGCGCGAGCCGCCACCCGGGCCGGCCAGGACAAAGGCCCGGAACGGCAGGCGCGCCCGCACGCCGATGCCGACGGTGCTCTGGCCCTCGAAGCTGTCGGCCCAGACCACCTGCCGGAACGTACGGAAGCCCGCGACCGGCGCGATCTCGGCGGGGTTCGCCGGCGCGTAGGTCGTGGCGCCCCGGTCGTCGTAGGCCGGGGCGTGCACGACCACCTGCAGGTCGGCGCCCCCGCGGGTCGGCACGATGTCGCCCGAGCCGTCCTTGGCGATGTGCGGGACGTAGCGGACGTCGTACCCGCTCACCCGGCCGGCTCCGAGGTCCAGCACGAGCCGGTCGAAGCAGGTCTGCCGGCCGCTGCGGACCCCGACCAGCGACGGGCTGGTCGTCGCCGGCGCGGTCTTGGCCAGCGAGCCCCAGGTGAGCCCGCAGTACGGCGCCGCGTGGGCGGCCGGCGCGGTGCCCAGCAACCCGGCGACCAGAACGGTCGCGAGGCCGACGGCGGTACGGGTGGCGGTGCGGGTCGCGGTCGGTGTCATGGTGTTCCCCCCGGGGAGGTCGTAGGTGCGACTACGACGCACGGGACACCCGGCGCGCTTAGGGCGTCGACAGGTGCGCTGAGAAGAAGCGCAGGATCCGCGCCCAGGCGTCCTCTGCCGACGGCTCGTGGTAGCTGAAGCCGGCGATGCGCTCGACCACCGACAGCAGCCCGGCGTTGTGCCGGTTCAGAAAGGAGTGCCCGGCGTCCGGGTACTCCTTGACGTCGTGAACCACCCCGGCCGCCTCGAGGGCCTCCCGCAGCCGGCCGGCGGTGCCCCGCAGGCCGGGGTCGCGCCGGCCGTAGCTGGCCACGACCGGGCAGGCCCCGCGCAGGACGTCGGTCGAGGTGGGCAGCGGGCCGTAGTTGGGCGCGGCGGCGTCGAACCCGCGGGTGCTGGCCACCAGCGCGAAGCCGCCGCCCATGCAGAACCCGAGCACGCCGACCCGGCCGGTGCAGTCCGCCCGGTCGGCGAGGAAGGCCCGCGCTGCTTCGAGATCGCCGAACGCCGGGCCGCTGCCCGAGCCCAGCGCCGCGAAGGTCGACCGAAGGCAGCGCAGCGCGCCGCCGGCGCTGAACAGGTCGGGGGCGACCGCCAGGTAGCCGGCCGCCGCCAGCCGGTCGGCCTGCTGACGGGTGTCGTCGTTCAGGCCGAAGACCTCGTGGATCACTACCACACCCGGCCACGGGCCGTCGCCGACCGGCGGGACCGCCAGGTGGGCGCGAAGCGTCGGGGTGCTGGTCCCGCCGGGGATCGTCGTCGTCGGCATGCCGGCAGACTGCCACGGGCCGGGGAGTCGCGCGTCACAGGCGCGCGCCGGAAGGTCCCGGTCGGGGGGCGGTTGTACGTGCAACCGCCTGACCCTGAGGGAGCCCCATGACCGACCTGTTCGCGCCGTACCAGCTGGGCCGCCTCCAGCTCGCCAACCGCTTCGTGATGGCGCCCCTGACGCGCAACCGGGCCGGCGAGGGCGAGGCCCCCACGGCCCTGGCCGCCGAGTACTACGCCCAGCGCGCCGGCGCCGGACTGATCGTCGCCGAGGGCACGCAGCCGTCCGCGGTCGGCCAGGCTTACCCGCACACCCCCGGCCTGCACACCGACGAGCAGGGCGCCGGCTGGCGCCTGGTCGCCGACGCCGTGCACGGGCGCGGCGGACACATCGTGGTGCAGCTCATGCACGGCGGGCGCATCGGCCACCCGGACGTCAGCGGCACGCAGTCCGTCGCGCCGTCGGCCGTCACCCCTGCCGGGCAGGTCTTCACCGGTACCGGCATGGCCGACTACCAGCAGCCGCGGGCCCTCGCCACCGAGGAGCTGCCCGGGCTGGTCGCCGAGTACGTCGACGCGGCCCGGCGGGCCGTCGCGGCCGGCCTCGACGGCGTCGAGCTCCACGCCGCCAACGGCTACCTGCTGCACCAGTTCCTCGCCGACAACACCAACCGGCGCACCGACGCCTACGGCGGCTCGCCGGCGAACCGGGCCCGCTTCGTCGTCGAGGTCGCGCAGGCCGTGAGCGAGGCGATCGGCGCGGACCGGGTCGGGATCCGCATCTCGCCCGGCCACCCGTTCGGCGACATCGTCGAGACCGAGGTCGAGCAGACGTACGCCGCCCTGCTCGAGGGCCTCGAGCCCCTCGGCCTGCTCTACCTGCACGTGCTGGAGGGCCCGGACACGACGTACGGCGAGCAGCTGCGCAAGAGCTGGGCCGGCGCCTACGTCTTCAACAGCGGGTTCAGCGTCGACTCGACCCTGGAGACCGCACAGGAGCTGGTCGACACCGGCGCGGCCGACCTGGTGGCGTTCGGTCGCGCCTTCCTGGCCAACCCGGACCTGGTCGAGCGGCTGCGCCTCGGAGCTCCGCTCAACGCCCCGGACGCGGCCACCTTCTACGGCGGTGGCGCGGCCGGCTACACCGACTACCCGGCGCTGTCGGCCTAGACCCCCGAACCGCAGTCCCTGAAACCGCAGTCGCAGTCCCTGAAACCGCAGTCCCCTGAACGCCGTGCCCGGTCCCTGCGACCCAGGGGCCGGGCACGGGCCGGCTACTTCTTGGAGCGACCGGCCTTCTTCCCGTCCTTGCTGTCCTTGCCGGCCTTCTTCTTGCCGCCCTTGCCCGACGCGGCGTCCTTGGCGTCCTTGAGCACGGCCTTGGCCGCCTTGGCGGCCTTCTTGACCGGCTCGTCCGGCGCGGCCTGCTTCGCAGGCGCGGCCTTTTTCGCGGGCGCGGCCTGCTTCGCGGGCGCGGCCTGCTCGACCGGGGCCGGTGCCGCGGGTGCCGGCGGCTGCTCGGTCAGGGTGGCCGCAGCGGACCGAGCCGGGGCGGCCGCGGCCCGGGTGGCGCGGGGACGCGGCGGCGCAGCCGGCTCCTCGTCGGGCACCGAGCGGGCGCCGCTGATCACGTCCTTGAACGCCTGACCGGCCCGGAACCTCGGGACCGAGGTCGCCGGCAGGTCGACGGCGGCCCCGGTCGAGGGGTTGCGCGCGGTCCGCGCCGCCCGGTCGACCTTCTCGAAGACCCCGAACCCGGACAGGGCGACCCGCTCACCCGCCAGCACCGTGCGAACGACGGTCGCGAGCACCGCCTCCACCGCCGTCGATGCCGTTGCCCGGTCGCCGACCTTGCCGGCGACCGCGTCCACCAACTCGCTCTTGTTCACAATCAGCCCCTCCGGCCGGCGGAATGTCGTACCACCTGCAGAGAAACTAGGGGGTGTTGGCCCTGACAGGGGCGCGACGCGGCCGACGGCGGTGCGTCGGGCGGCCTCAGGCCGGGGAGCGGCGCCGCTGCAGCGGGCTGTCGATGCTGGAGAAGGCCGTGCCGAAGCGCCGGTCGACGTCGAGTGCCCGCCGGGACAGCGTGTTCCGCGGGTCGCGCCAGTGCTGGAGGCTGCGGTCGGTGATCTCCTCGAGCAGGGCGATGTCGGACAGGAAGTGCGGCACGAGCAGGCCACGCTCGTCCGGGGACAGCGCCGGGCGGGTGCGCTGCTCGCGCTGGAGCAGGCGGACCGCGGTGGCGGACGCCAGCCTGCGCACCGGCTCGGGAGCGAGGGCGCCGAGCGCACCCGCCTGGCGCAGCGCGCCGTGCAGCAGCCGGTTCACCGCGGTGTCGCTGACGTGCGCGGTCACGTTCTCCGCCGGCAGCTGGCGCAGCAGGCCGGTGTCGACGCCCAGGAAGGCGCAGATCCGGTCGAGGGTCTCGAGGGGCTGCTCGCGCAGCTCGCGGTACAGCAGGACCAGCACCTGCTCGCGCGGGAACAGCGAGTACAGGTGTTGCAGCTGCGCGCCGTACATCCCGAGGCCGAGGTAGCGCCAGAACGGCCCCCAGCCGTCCTCGACACGGCGGTGCTCCAGAGCGCACGCCCGCAGGAAGTCCGCCTCCGGCTCCAGCCCCGCCGAGCGCAGGTGCGACCAGTTCGAGTGCGCGCGGTCCACCGGGTCACGCAGCACCGCCACCAGCTTCACGCCCGGTACGGCAGCCCGGATGCGCTCGTGCGCAGCGGGGTCGCGCAGGTAGAGCGTCGTGGACTCCCCGCGCAGCTGGCCCGGCTCGGCGTGGTCCCACAGCGCCTCGTAGTCCGCGCGGCGCCAGACGTACTCCGCGTAGGTCCTGGCGTCGCCGGGGCCGCCGCGCGTGGGCGGCGGGCCGTCGACCAGGAAGTGCTTGGGCTCCTTGTTCGCCGACAGGCACAGCTGCGGGTGCGCGGCGAGCGCGACGTGCAGCGCGGTCGTACCGGCCTTGGGCGCGCCGATCACCAGGAAATCCGGCAGAGCCACGTCGGCAACCTTCTCTCGAATCCTATCGGGACAGTGTGGAATGCTACGCGTACCCGACGAGAGGTGCTCGCCCGTGCCCGTCCTGACCGCTCCGCTCCCGCACCTGACCGGCTCGCAGCTGGTCGTCGCCCCACCCGACAGCGGCCCGGGCAGCTGGGCGGGCGCGCCGAGCGCGGTGCTGAGCGACGGCGTCGTGCACCTCGCCTACCGGCTGCGCCGGCCGATCGGCCAGGGCCGGGGCATCCGCAACGTCGTCGCCGCCTCGACCGACGGCGTGCACTTCACCACGGTCGCCGAGGTCAGCAGCACGATGTTCGACGCCGCGTCGCTCGAGCGCCCCGCCCTCGTACGCACCGACGACGGCCGCTGGCGGCTCTACGTCAGCTGCGCCACTCCCGATTCCAAGCACTGGCGGGTCGACCTGCTCGAGGCGTCGTGCCCGGAGGAGCTGCCGCTCGCCGAGCCCGTCACCGTGCTGGCCGGCGACAGCCATTGTGCCGTCAAGGACCCGGTGCTGCTGCTGCACGGGGGTCGCTGGCACCTGTGGGCGTCGGTGCACCCGACGGAGGTCTGGGACGAGGCGGACCGGATGACCACCGACTACGCGACCAGCCCGGACGGCATCGCGTGGACGTGGCACGGCACGGTGCTGGCCGGCCGGCCGGGCGAGTGGGACGCCCGCGGCGTACGTGTGAGCTCGGTGCACGTCCACGGCGACGCCCTGGTCGCGACGTACGACGGGCGGGCGACCGCCGAGCAGAACTGGGAGGAGTTCACCGGCACCGCGACCGGACAGGCCGTCGACGGCCGCTTCGGCGCCCTCGTGGCCGGCGACGACGCCCCGCTGCGCAGCCCGCACGCGCTCGGCGGTCTGCGCTACCTGTCGGCCGTGCCGGGCGACGGCGACCGCACCCGGCTCTACTACGAGGTCGCCCGGCCGGACGGCGCCCACGAGCTGCGCACCGAACTGGTCTGACTGACCCTTTGCTGGCAGTTAGTCACACAACGGTCACGGTGCGTGTAACACTGACGGTCCTGCCCGTTCGAGAGGACACCCCCTGTGCGCCCGTCCCGCAGCACGCTCCTTCCCGCCGTCGTCGCCGTCGCCCTGCTGAACGGGGCCGGCGCAGCACTGGCCGCGCCCGGGCCGACGCCCGTTCCCGCAGTAGGCCCCGCGGCCACGACGTACGTCGTCCAGGGGGCGATCCTCGCCCGCTACCAGTCCCTCGGCGGTGCCCGCGGCTTCCTCGGGCGACCGCTCAGCAACGAGCTGACGACCCCCAACCCGGCCGGGCGCTACAGCGTGTTCGAGGGCGGCTCCATCTACTGGACCGCGGCCACCGGCGCGTGGGAGGTGCACGGCGCGATCTTCGAGGACTGGGCCGCGCTCGGCTGGGAGAACGGCCGGCTGGGCTTCCCGCTGACCAACGAGACCGCCACGCCCGAGCGCCTGGGAGCGTTCAGCGCGTTCGAGCGCGGCGCCGTCTACTGGTCGCCGGACACCGGGGTCGCCGCCGAGATCGAGGGCGCGATCCGCGAGCGGTGGGCCGACATCGGCTGGGAGAACTCCCCCCTGGGCTTCCCGATCACCGACGAGCTCGACAGCGGCCCGCCCGAGGGCCGCGGCAACGCCTTCGAGTTCGGCACGGTCGAGTGGACACCCAGGATGGGCGCGCTGATCACCTCGCTGCTGCACTGGCCGTCGAGGCTGGACAGGGAGGACAACCGCTTCCAGGTCAGCGACGCGAAGCAGTCGTTCGACTACGACAACAACGACACGTTCTACAGGGTCACCGACCCGCAGTCCGTGGACCACCCCGAGATCAGCCTGGCCGACTTCGAGGCAGGGCTGTCGACCGAGAAGCTGGTGTACGTCTTCGACTACCTGCAGGACCCCGCCCACCGCACGGAGTTCTACCTGTTCGACCTGCCGGAGCAGACCGGCCGGGCAGCGGGGAAGACCCTGCTGCGGCAGCACTCGGCAGCCTTGACCCGGTAGCCCCGCCGGAGCTGACGCCGTCGGGGCCAACTGTCCGGGTGGTGTCCCGGGAGTGGCCGTGGTGCGGGGCCGGCGCGGCAGCAAGCCTGGCGGCACTCGCCCTGCCGTCAGGAGCACCGCATGCCGTCCCGCGTCCGCCACCTGCTCGTCGCCGCCTGCCTGGCGACCGGACTGCTCGCTGCCTCCGCCGGGTCTGCCGGCGCCGCCGCCGTCCGGCCCGCGGTGGCGTACGTCTCCGGCGACGCCCTGGTGCTCGCGGGGCCCGGTGGTCAGCAGCTGCGCCGGCTCCCGTGGGCGGAGCGCTACTCGATGGACGGCCGGGTCCTGGCGTCCTCGGTCTACGACGACCGGGCCGAGACCGACACGCTCACCGTCCGCGACGCGGTCACGGGCAGCACCCTGACCCGGATCCGGCACGCACGCGGGCCGGCCGTCGTCCGGGACGGCGCGGCGGTCCTGTTCGGCAGCGACCGGATGGGCCACCGCGACCCCCAGGTCAACTCGGTGTGGCTGCGGGACCTGCGCGCGGGCACGACCCGCAAGCTCGTGCAGTTCTCCAACGGGCCCGGCCTGCCCGGCGTCCCGACCGGTCTGGACGCGGTCGCGCCGCTCCAGGTCGTCACCGACGACGCGGCCCGGTGGGTGGCGATCACCGAGGGCAACGACGTGGACCTGTTCCACTACGACGTGTGGCTGCTCGACACCCGGACCGGTGCCGTCGAGCGGCGGACCACGGGCGGCCGCAGCCGGTATCCGGCGCTGGCTCCGGCCGGCGCCCGGCTGGCCGTGACCAGGGACGTCGCCGACTGCGGCACTCTCGGGTGGCGCGCGTCCGACGTGCTGGTGATGGGCACCGCCCGCGGCCCGGCGCGCACCCTCCTGCACGGCTCCTGCGCCACGTCGTGGACCGACCTGGCCTGGAGCGACGACGAGCACCTGGTCGCCGTACGGCAGTCGCGCACCCCGGACGGGACGTACGTCGGCACGCTGGTGCGGATCGCCGTCGACTCCGGGCGGGTCACGCCGCTGAGCGACGTCAAGGGCGTGGTCGTGCCGGTCGTCTCGCCCGGGCTGCAGCGGGTCGCCTTCCAGCAGCGCGACCGCGACGGCTTCGCCATCCTGCGGCTGGGCGGCGGGCTGCGCTGGGTGCCGACGGGGGCGGCTCCCACCATCCGCGGCTCACACGCGCGGTTCTAGTCCCGGTTCGGCGACAACGCCGGATCGGCAGGTTGCGGGGCAGATCGGGCCCTACGCTCCCCGGCATGGCAGCCAGCAACGACGCGGACCCGCCGGACGAGGACTTCGGCGCCCGGCTGCGGGCGCTGCGCGAGGCGGCCGGGCTCACGCAGGAGGAGCTGGCAGAGCGGGCCGGCCTCACGTCGTACGCGGTCAGCGCGCTCGAGCGCGGCCGACGGCGGCGCCCCTACCCGCACACCGTGCGCGCCCTGGCCCAGGCGCTGGGCCTGCAGGAGCAGCAGCGCGCGGAGCTGCTGCGGGCCGTCCCGCCGCGCGGCGGCGCGACCGCGCCGGCGGGACCGGCCGGCGCCCTGCCGGCCGGGCTGCCGGCGCTGCCGGTCGCGACCACCCGGCTGGTGGGCCGGGACGAGGAGACCCGGGAGCTCGCCGGGCTGCTGCAGGAGGGCCGCCGCCTCGTCACGCTCACCGGCACCGGGGGCGTCGGCAAGACCCGGCTGGCGATGGCCGTGGTGGAGCGGGTCGCGGCGAGCTTCGCGGACGGCGTCGCGGTGCTGTCCCTGGCACCGCTGTCCGACCCGGCCGGCGTGCTGCCGGCGATCGCCCGGGCCGTGGGCAGCTCCGGCGAGGACGGGCCCGACCCGGCGGCGCAGCTGGTCGAGCACCTGCGCGCGCGGCGGTTCCTGCTCGTCCTCGACAACCTCGAGCACCTGCTCGGCGCCGCTCCGGCGATCGCCGCCCTCGTCGGCGCGTGCCCGGGGCTCGTCGTGCTCGCCACCAGCCGGGCGCCGCTGCGTGTGCGCGGGGAGACCGAGCACCCCGTGTCGCCGCTGGCGGTGCCGCCGGCGGAGGCGGCCGAGCCGGCCGAGGCCGAGGACTACCCGGCGGTGGAGGTCTTCGTCGACCGCGCGCGGGCGGTCTCCCCGCAGTTCAGGGTGACCGCCGCGAACGCCGACGCCGTGGCGGCGCTGTGCCGCCGGCTGGCCGGCATCCCGCTCGCCCTGGAGCTGGCCGCCGCGCGGATCCGCTTCCTGGACCCGGCCGCGCTGCTCGACCGGCTCGACGAGGCCATGGCCCGGGCGGGCGGGCCCGACCTGCCGGTCCGGCAGCGGACGATGCGGGCCGCCTTCGACTGGAGCTACGACCTGCTCACGCCCGCCGAGCAGCGGCTGCTGCGGGTCCTCGCGGTGTTCTCCGGCGGCTGCGGTCTGGACGCGGTCGAGGCCGTCGCGTCGGCGGCCGGCGCGGACGGGTCGGTCCTGCCGCTGCTCGAGGTCCTCGTCGAGCACTCCCTGGTGGTCGCCGCGACCGACGGCGAGGGACGGCCGCGCTTCGGCCTGCTGGAACCCGTCGCGCAGTACGCCAGGAGCCGGACCGCCGACGAGGAGAGCGGCCGGCTGCGCGCCGCTCACGCCGCCTGCTACCTCGCCTTCGCCGAGCGGGCGGCCCCGGAGTACCAGGCGGCCGAGCAGGTGACCTGGCTCGACCGGGCCGAGCGGGAGGACGCCAACCTCATCGCGGCCCTCACCTGGCTGCTGCAGGCGGGCGACGGGGAGCGGGCCGGCCGGCTGGCCTGGGCGCTCTGGCTGTACTGGTGGCTGCGCGGCCGGTCGGTGGTCGGCCGGCGCCTCGCGGAGCAGGCGCCCGCGCTGGACATGTCGCCGCTGGTGCGCACCCGCACGCTGCTGGCGACCGCCTGCATGTGCTTCGCCACGGGTGACGTGCCGGCCGCCGACCGCTACTGGCGTGACGGCCGGGAGCTGGCGGCTGCCGGGCCGGACGAGGTCGCGAAGGGCCAGACCAGCGCGGGCGTCGGGCTGGCTGCGCTGGCCCGGGGCGACCTCGACCTGGCCGAGGAGTGCTTCGTGCGCGCCCTCCCGCACCTTGACGGCCAAGGCCTGTACGGCGACTGGATGCAGTCCCTCACCTGGGTCTGGCTCGGGACGGTGCAGCTGCTGCGGGGCGACGTCGACGCCGCGGTGCTGCCCATGCTGCGGGGGCTGGACTCCGCGCGCCGGCGTGGGGACCGGCTCACCGCGTACGTCGCCCTGTACAACCTGTCCCAGGCGTCGATCGCGCAGGGCCGGCACGACGAGGCGCGGCAGCACCTGTCGGAGGGGATCCGGCTGACCGACGAGACCGGCGACCTGCCCAACCTGGTCTACCTGCTGGAGTCTCTCGCCGTGGTCGAGGCGGCCGAGGGCGAGGCGCACCGGGTGGCGGTGCTGCTCGGCGCGGCCGAGGCCGTACGCGAGAGCGTGGGCCCGCACGTGTACGGCTACTACAAGCCGGACGAGGCGCTGCGGGAGCGGGCCGCCGCCGCGGCGCAGGCCGCGCTCGGCGAGGACGTGTACGGCGACAGCCTCGACGCCGGTCGCTCGCTCACCCCGGACGAGGCCATCGGCTACGCCCTCACCTGCAGCCGGGTGCCGGCTCCCTGACGCTGCGGAGGTCGAGGACGTCCTAGCCGACGTACTCCCAGTGCCAGGGCTCGGGACGGCTGCCGCCCGGGTCGGCCCAGGCGGGGTGGACCCAGCCGTACCGCGGGGCGTTGGCGGTCATCCAGATGTAGGCGCTCGTCCCGAAGTCCTGGACGCCGCCGCACAGGTCGACGGCCACCCCCCAGCCGTGGTTGCTGGTGCCGGGCACGGCGGCCAGGCTCGGCTTCGTGCGGTAGAGCTCGACCTGGCTGGCGTAGGTGCGGTAGGCGTCGGTCACGCAGACCGGGGTCCCGCGGGCGGCGAGCGCGGCCTCGGTCAGGCGGTTGAAGGCGCTCGCGGCGTCGGCCCGCAGGACCAGGCCCGGGGCGTAGCGCAACGGGCACAGCGCCGCTACCGGAAGGCGGCCGTTCGTGTACCCGGCGAGGGAGCTGCCTGCGCAGCTGCCGCCGGCGCCGGGGCCGCCGGTGGCAGGAGTGCCGGGGCCTGCCGCCGGGGCGGCGCGCCGCCGGGCCTCGGCAGCCCGCTGCTCCGCCGCGGTCCGGTCGGCGGCGAGCCGGGCCTGTCGGGCCGACTCGGCCGCCTGCTCGCGGGCGAGCTGCTCGGCGACCTCGACGTCGCGCTCGGCCTGGCGGCGGTCGACCAGCGCGGTCGCGGCCTGGGCCTGCTGGTTGGTCCGCTCGGCCAGCGCCTGCAGCTCGGCGAGCTCGGCGGCGAGGGCGCGCGCCTGCACCGCGTCCGCGTCGCGCAGGCGCTGCGCCGCGTCCGCCGCCACCTCGGCCGCGGCCCGGAGGTCGCGGGCGTCCACCAGCGACGCCTGCTGCCGGCCGTACACCCGCCGTAGGTCCTGGGTGGCGCGCAGCGCCTCGCTGACACCGGTGACGCCGCCGCCGAGCACGAGCAGGGCGGCGGGCAGCTCCGGGGTCCGGTAACGGGACGCGACCGCGTCGTCCAGCAGGCGCTGGCTGCGCCCGGCGGCGTCCACCGCCAGCTCCGCGGCCTGCTCCGCCTGCACCGTGCGGGCCTGCGAGGTCCCGAACGCCTCGACACCGGCCTCCCAGCGGGCGGTGCCCTCCTGCAGCCGGGCAGCGGCGTCGACGATGGCCCGGTCGGCCGCGACGAGCCCGGCCTGCGCGGCTGCCAGCGCCGCCTGCGCGCTCGGCACCGGCGGGCCCGCGGCGTACCCGGGCCCGGTCGCCCCCGCGCCCACGCCGGCGACGGCCAGCGCCAGGGCGAGCAGGTGCCGGGAGAGCGGGCGGACCACGCGGATCTCCTCAAGGACGGTGCCGGCAGCGGACGGAGCACTCCCCTGCCTCCTCGGCGGGTCCGCCGTCCGGCTGAAGCGCCCAAGACCGCTGCCGTGCGGCCCGCGCCGCGCGCCAGCACCCCCGCAGCTATGCTGGCAGCGCCCCGCTCCTCGGGGTCCTGCGACGCCATCGCCGAGTCCCGCCCGGCGTCCGCAGGCCCGCAAGCACTGCGGGCGGGACCGGGGGACCCACCGGCACGACGAAGGCTCCGCGCCTTCTTGGGGTGTAGTCGCGCCTACGCGACCGGGTACCGACCCGAACCCGACAGCTCACCCCGGAGGCATCGGAAAGGCACCCGTTGCTCAAGCACGTCTCCTTCCCCCTTGCCACCCGGGGCCTGCTCGCGCTGGCACTTGCCGGCAGCGCCGCCGTCGGCCTGGTCGCTGCTCCCGCCGCCTCCGCGGTCGGCGAGGTGACGCCGGCGACGGTCGCCGACCTCGACGCCCAGGTCGCCCGTACGGTCGCCGAGCTCACCGAGGGCAGCCGCCGGCTGGAGGAGGGCGAGGCCCGCCTCGTCGAGCTGCAGGCGCGCGAGGCCGCCGCCGACGCGGCCGCGCAGGCCGCCGCGGATCGCGCCGGGGCCGCCCGCCTGCGGCTCGGCGACATGGTCGGCGCCCAGTACCGCAACCCGGAGCCCGGCATCGCCGCCCTGGTGCTCGGCTCGGGAGCCGACGGCTTCAGCGACGCCGTACGCGGGCTGGTGAGCCTGGAGCAGGTCCGCGGCAACCAGCAGGACACGCTCGCCGAGGCAGAGGGGCAGCGCCGCGTCGCCGACCAGCTGGCCGCAGAGGCCGACCGGCTCGCCGCAGATGCCGTACGTGAGAAGGACGCCCTCGCCGCGCAGGTCGCCGAGCTCGGCGCCCGCGCGCAGGCCGCCAACGACCAGCTCGCCCAGGCCGCCGCGGCGCTGCAGGCCGAGAACGACGCCCGCGCGGCTGCCGAGGCTCGCGCCAGCCGGGACCGCGCGCCGGCCGTCGCCCCGCCGCCCGCCGCGGTGGTGCTCGCCGGCGGCGCCGTGTGCGGCGGCGGCAACGTCTCCGGCTACCCCAACGGCATGCTGCCGCTCAGCGCGCTGTGCCCGCTCAACGGCACGAACGGCCTGGTGCTGCGGGCAGACGCCGCCGCCGCGTTCAACCGGATGGCCGCCGCGGGCGGCATGCCCTGCGCCGGCAACTCCTACCGCAGCTACGCCGAGCAGGTGGCGCTGTACCGGATCAAGCCCAACCTCGCGGCCGTCCCGGGCACCAGCAACCACGGCTGGGGCGTGGCCGTCGACTTCGCCTGCGGCGCCGAGAGCTTCGGCACGGCCGCCTACCAGTGGCTCAAGGCCAACGGCCCGACGTACGGCTGGACGCACCCCTCCTGGGCCGAGCCCGGCGGCAGCCGACCCGAGCCCTGGCACTGGGAGTACACGGGTTGACGGACCTGGCGGACGTCCGCGCCACAGCTCGATCTCCCAGGTCTCACCATCGACGCCGAGCATCGCAGTCCCCGCGGACTCGACGTCCTGCTCGTCGTGCCGGTCACAGACCAGGTGCACGCTCACCGTCTGGGCCATCGCTGCAGGTCTCCCGGAATTCGCGCTTGCCCGAGGGGATCGGCTGCCTTGAAGCGCCCTGCACCAGCACGGTCGTCCGCAGCGCGCCGGAGGAAGAGCCCCAGCACCGTCCCGTAAATCAGGTGCCCGACGAGCGTGAGGCAGACGCCCGTGGCGCTGATCGGGATCATCAACTCGCGTCCGCGCGGTAGCAACACCACCGTCCCCAGCAGGCCCGACCAGACGAACACGCCGTAGCCGATCGCGAGCGCCACGGGGTGCGCGGTGACCAGGCCCGGCCGGATCGCCAGGACGACGGCGCAGAACACGAAAAAGGCCATCCCGATCCCGCCGCCGTCCCCGACGTACCGCCAGGCGTACCCCACGGCGACGTGGTCGCGGCCGGTCCCGAGGATCCAGCCGCCGAGCTTGGGGATGAAGTCCGGCCAGATCCCGCCCAGACCAGCGGCACCCGTACGACGTCGTACGCGAACACCCCCGCCAACCCCGCGCCGGCGCCACGGCCGGCCCAGACCGCTTCTGGCGAGCCGTGCAGCAGAAGACCGAGGGCGAGCACGCCGGCCGGCAGCACGAGGAACAGCGCGGCGTCGCTCATCGGCAGCCAGCCGACGACGAACAGGGGGATCGCCGACACCGGCAGCGCACCGGCGAGCATCAGCAGCGCGACTCGGGTGAGCGTCACCGCTCCCGGCCCGAGCTCCAGGCGCACGTGCGGCACGGGCCCAACGGCGGTCGTGGTCATGTGACCGCGTGTGCTCGTTCCGTGGCGGATGGCACATGACTGTTGTCCAGGTGGGACATAGACAGGCGGAATGTCTCCAGCGGCCGCGAGGGCGCACTCCTCGCCGGTGCAGGTTGACGTTGACGCGATGGCGAGGACGAGGAACGGCCCATCCGGCAGGTGCTGAAGGCCGTTGCCCAGCTTCCCCGCCACGAGCAGGACGTCTGGCGTTGAGCGCGTGGGCCGAACCCAGCCACGCCCAGGTCGCGGCCGCCCTGGGCATCAGCGTCGGACTGCCATGTCCCGCTCGTCCGGCGCTCCCGCGCGGCTGCAGCAGGCCGACCCGGCCCGACCCGCATACCGATGACAACCCCGAGGACCAAGTATGATCGACGTCCGGAACGTGCCGCCGCGACCGCGTGCACCCTGCTCAGCCCGCAGAGCGCCACCGACCGCACGAGCGCCGCTGCTGCTGCGCATGCCACCACCGCCGCCGACGACGACTTCGGCGGCACCACCATCGCAGTCGCTCAAGCGCAGGGCCCCCGCCGACACGCCACCAGCAGCTGTGACGACCTGCGTCAGCCGCTGGCCGGCAGGGCTTCTCACCCTCGACGGGATACTCGGCCGAGGCGCTGCCGCCGGACGGGCCTGCTCCGGCAACGACAGCCGTCGCCGCCCCTGGTCGGCTGCGTCCTCCCCCCCAGCGGGCAGGCCGCCGTCTTCCCCGGCGACAGCACCCTCTGCCAACGACTTGAGGCCTACGCGCTCGTGGAGGGCGTCCCGCCTACCGCCGTCACTCATCATGCGCGCGGGAGGCGCCTCGAAGCGATCGCTGGGCGGCGGACTCGGCCCGTCGGACGAACGGCTGCTGGCACGCCCCGGAGCACGCCGCCACCGCGCCCGTAGGCACGTCGAAGAGTGTTACGTGTGCAGCGCGGCGAGGCGTCTGGTCAGGTAGATCCGCTCTGGCTCGTTGCCGACCAGCTCGAGAGCAGCCCGGTACGCCTGGGCCGCCTCGTCTGCCCGGCCGAGGCGGGCGAGCAGGTCCGCCCGTGCCGCGGGCAGGGGGTGGTAGCCGCGCAGTTCGGGGGCGGCTGCGAGCCGGTCGATGAGGTCCAGCCCGGCTGCTGGGCCGTCCCGCATCGCCACGGCGACGGCCCGGTTCAGCTCGACCACGGGCGAGGGGGTCAGGCGGAGCAGGACGTCGTAGAGGGCGACCACCTGCGGCCAGTCGGTCGTGGTCACGTCGGGCGCCTCGTCGTGCAAGGCGGAGATCGCGGCCTGCACCGCGTACGGCCCGGCCGGCGGTGCGGCGAGGGCCTGCGTCACGAGCGATCGACCTTCTCGGATCTTGTCGGTGTCCCAGCGACCGCGGTCCTGGTCCTCGAGCGAGATCGGGACGCCGTCCGGGCCGGTCCGGGCGTCACGGCGGGCGTCGGTGAGGAGCATCAGCGCGAGCAGGCCGGTCACCTCGCGCTCCTGCGGCAGCAGGCGGTGCAGGATCCGACCCAGCCGGATCGCCTCGTCGCTCAGCTCCGTCCGTATCAGCTCCTCGTCCTCGCTGCTGGCATAGCCCTCGGCGAAGAGCAGGTACACGACGGTAAGGACCGCAGCGAGCCGGGACCGCAGTTGTTCGCTGTCGGGCATCCGGAACGGGATCCGGGTCTGCGTGATCTTTCGCTTCGCGCGGACGATCCGCTGCTGCATCGTCGGGACCGGGACCAGCAGCGCGGCGGCCACCTCGGGGGTGGTCATGCCGGCCAGGAAGCGCAGGGTGAGCGCGACCTGGGCCTCGAGCGGCAGCGCGGGATGGCAACAGGTGAAGAACAGCGTCAACCGCTCGTCCGGCAGCTCGCCGGCGTGGGCGGGGACGAACGTGGCACCGGTCCGGTCGACCTCCGCCGCCCACACCGCCAACCGCTGCGCCTGGGCCCGTTGGCGCCGGATCCGGTCGACGCCGCGACGCCGCGCGGTGGTCAACAGCCAGGCCAGTGGCACCTCCGGGACTCCGTCGATCGGCCATCGCGTCAACGCCGCCTCAACCGCCTCCTGCGCGACCTCCTCGGCCAGGTCGAGATCGCCGAAGCGCGCCGCCAGGGCGGCGATCAGCCGACCCCGCTCCTCCCGGAACACGGCCTCGACAAGCTCGGCTGCTCGCGGCTCCATCTCTCAGCCCATGACGGGACGGATCTCGACCCGCCCGTACTTGGCGCCGGGGTTGCGCGTGGCCCAGTCCAGCGCGGCGTCGAGGTCGGGCACGTCGATGACGATCCAGCCGCCGAGGTACTCGCGGGTCTCGGGGAACGGGCCGTTGGTGATGATCCGCTCCCCGGAGCGGTCGACCTGGACAGACGTCGCCAGCTGGTAGTCGTCGAGGAACCCGCTGTCGACGTGGACCCCGGCGCCGACCAGCGCCTGCTGGTAGCCGATGAACTCCTCAGCCGTCGGACCCTCGCCCTCGGGGAACGTGGCGTCGGCGAACCCGATGACCTGCAGCATGTACTTCACGATGGCTCCTTCACTTCGGCTGGTACGGACACCTACCAGACGCACCGCTCCGGCCAGATCGACACACCAGCCACGACGACTTCGCACAGCCGCAGACCAGCGTTCGACCTCGCGGCTCGTCCAACCACCGACTCAACTCTGTCCCAGTAGCCGACAGTCCAGCGACCGCCGCCGCGTCGGCAATGAAGCTTGATCCTGTGCCAGTAGCCGAACCATGAACGGGACGCCGACCCGCGCCCAGCCGGCCGTGTCGCCAGGGATGGCGAGGGGACATGACGCAGAGCCTCGTGCCAGTCTCCACAGATGACGCGAGAAAGTGGCTGCTGGGCGACAGGTCCTGGCGCCGCCCCCTCCACCGTCTACCGCTGAAGTCGATGATGATCGTGGCTGCGGTTGCTGCGTACGTCGCCTCGGTGGTCCCCGGCTGCCTGCCTGATCGTGTGATGGCGACGACTCGGTTCACTGCCGGGGAGAACCACGCGGTCTATCGGGTCTTGTACCTGGACGCGGATGATGTCGAGCGGAAAGTCGTCGTGAGGGTTTCCAACGCGGACTCCGAGGCCGCTCGGGCTAGGGCATCGCGTGAGGTTGCGGTCCTGGAGCGTGTGGGTGGCCATTCGGGCCCGCGACTGCTCGACTTTCAGGCGCACGGCCCGATCGCCGGGACCCCCGTCATGTGCATGGAGCATGTCGAAGGCGCGCATGAATCTCTGGACGCAGCGTCGGCGGAACGGCTGAGTGATCTCGGTCGAGTCGTGCGACAAACGCACGAGCTGCCCGTGCAGGACCTGGCCGACGTGCTGAACGGTCCCCGCGACCTGTCGGGCTACGTCAACGGCCGCCTGCAGAGCATGCTCGACCGGATGTCCTTGATTCGAGATCCCCTGCCCCTTCCCGTGCAGACCCAGTGCGCGGACCAGGCGATGTGGGCTCGGCAGACGGCTGGCACACTGCATGCCCCGGAGGATCCGGGAGCGCTGCGGCTGCTGCACGGCGACGTGTCACCCGGCAACGTGCTCTGGACGCCACAGCCGGTGCTGATCGACTGGGAGTACGCGCGCCTGGGCGACCCAGCGGATGAGATCGGATACCTGTTTGGGCAAAACGACTTGCGCCCTGATCAGCGGCAGAGCTTCTGGCGCGGCTACAGCCAGGACCTGGACGCTGCCTCGCGCTCGCGGATCGTCGAGCGGGCTGCGCAGTGGGAGCCGCTGACACTCTTCGGGTCCGCGCTCTACTGGATCGACTTGTGGTTACGCCGGGTAACCGCAGATGCACACGGTCACGCCGATCCGTCGGCCCCCAAGGAGCCGGCGTACTACCTGGGCTTCGCGACGCGCTACCTAGACCGGTGCGACCAGATCAGGCAGCGGCCGAACACCTGAGCGCCGCAGCGGCCCGCTGTCCCGGAGGTACACCTCCGGGAGCCACCCCCCGAGGCCAAACCGTCTCAACGGGACGCCGTCCGGCAGCTCCGCCCGATCAACGCAGCCGCAGCTGTGCTTGAGTCCGTCCTCGTGGCTGATGAGGAGTTCGGGCACCCGCGGCTGGCCGCGATCTACGACGCCCTGGACCCCGACCGCAGCGACCTGCAGACCTATCTCGGCGTCGCGCGCGAGCTCGGGGCCCGACGAGTGCTCGACGTGGGCTGCGGTACCGGCACGCTGGCGCTGGAGCTCGCCAGGCGCGGCTGCGAGGTGGTCGCCGTCGACCCGGCCGGCGCCTCGCTGGCCATCGCCCGCGCCAAGCGTGGCGCGCAACGCGTGCGTTGGGTCGAGGGCGACGCCACGAACCTGTCCCTCGGCGACCGGGACCTGACCACGATGACAGGCAACACCGCCCAAGTCATCGGTGATCCGCAGCAATGGGCCGCGACCCTGACGAGCATCCGCTCAGCGCTGCGTCCGGGTGGTCACCTGGTCTTCGAGACGCGCGATCCCGCAGCCCGCGCCTGGGAGCGCTGGACTAGAGCGGGGAGCAACCGCACCGTGGAGATCCGCGGAGTGGGAGCGGTGACCAGCTGGGTCGAGCTGACCGAAGTGGAGGGGCCGCTGGTCGGTTTCCGCTGGACGTGGACCTTCCACGCCGACGGCACCACGCTGACGTCCGAGTCCATGTTGCGCTTTCGGGACCGCAACGAGGTCGTGTCCGATCTTCAGTCCGCCGGATACAAGGTGATCGACGTCCGTGACGCGCCAGATCGCCCCGGACTCGAGCTCGTCTTCCTCGCCCGCCGAGTCGAGTAGCACGTGCAGGACCGGCGACGGCGCCGCCCGCATCAGCTGCGGCTACGTCCGGTCGCGCCGCCGTGTCAGCGACCGGAGGGCACCAGCGCCAGGATCACCAGCCTCTCGAGGTCTTGCCCGCCGACGCCGTCCGGGACCTGGTCAGCGCGCAGGGTCCGATGGCTCGTGGACGGCGTTCTCGGCCTTCTCGATGGCCGCGCCCAGGCTGTCGCCGCTGTCGATGTCTGCGTCCAGGAAGCTGGCGCTGGTCGGCATCTCGACGTGCAGGTCCGCGTCCCGGTCGAGCGTGACCCGGCCGGACCGCATCGTGAAGTCGAGCACGTGCCCACCGACGGTGCGGCTGTCGTCGATGAAGTGCAGGTGGTATCCGGCAACCGCTATGCCCTGGGCGTACTGCGGCGCACGGAAGCCCACGATGGTCCCGGACACGCTGTCCAGGGTGTGCTCGACCTGCGACGTCGTGGTCTCCGCGAGCGACGGGTAGGGCTTGCTCTGCCGAGCCGCCGTACGGGTCGTGACGGAGCTGAAGTCCCCGTCGACCCGGATCGCGTAGAACAGGTTCGTCGAGGGCACGGTGCCGTCGACGAGCTCGAGCAGGCCGGCGCGGTCGTACGGCGTGCCGATGTCGATCTCGGCATCCCTGCGGAAGAAGGTCACCGCGGCGAACGGCGTCAGGTCGCTCGGCTGCACGTCCGTGACGCTGCCGTCGGTGTGCAGGTGGTAGTAGTTGCCGTCGAGCGCGGCCATCTCGCCGTCGAGGGCGTTGAAGGTGCCGACCCCGAAGTCGCCGTGGCGCATGACGTCGGCGTACGGCGTGTCACCGTCCAACACACCGGCCATCAGAGCGCTGATCGTCGAGACCTGGAAGATGTCCCTCTCGACGGGTTCGGCGGTGACCTGGTGACCTCCGGCATGGTGCGCGGCGAGGGAGACGGCCAAGTCCCAGCAGGTCTCGCTCAAGGGCAGCAGGGTCATGGGGAAGGTCTCTCAGCTCAGTGGAAGTCGTCGGGGAGCAGGTCCGCCAGGAAGTCGGCGTTGTGCAGGTAGTCCACCGGTACGTCGACCAGCACCGGACCCTGCGCCGCGAAGGCCGCCTCGAGCACCCGGGGCAGGTCGCTCTCGGAGCGCACGCGCAGGCCGGTGGCGCCGAAGGCCTCGGCGAACTTCACCAGGTCGTAGTAGCCGAGCTGGATACCGGAGGTCCGCCCGTACTTCTCCTGCTGCTGGAAGGCCACCATGTTGTAGGAGTCGTCGCGCAGCACGATGTGGACGAAGCTCAGCCCACACCGCACCGCGGTCTCCAGCTCGGCGCCCGAGAACAGGAAACCGCCGTCCCCGGACACGGACACCGCCCGGTGGCCGACGAGGTTCGCCGCCATCGCCCACGGCATGGCGACGCCGAGGGTCTGCTGGCCATTGCTGAACAGCAGCTGCCGGGGACCCGAGGCCCGGAAGTGCCGGGCCATCCAGATGTAGTTGGAGCCGATGTCGCAGGCAACCACCGCCTCCTCGGGCACCACCTTGCGCAGCTCGGAGACCACCGCCAAGGGTCTTGCGGGGCTCGCGTCGGTGAGGTCCACGTGCAGATCCCTGCCGAGTTGGGGTCGGTTGGCTGCAACGATCACGCCGAGCTCGGTGGGCAGTTCGCGCCGCCCGAGCCGGTGCTGGAGCTCGTTGAGGGTGGCGGCCGGATCGCCGCGCAACTCGATCTGGGGCTGGTAGGCGGTGTCCCAGTCGGCCGCCAGCTCGTCGAGGTGGACGATGGTCTTCGGCGCTCCATGGTTCCACGCGTGCGGGCCATACTCCACCGGGTCGTAGCCCACGGTCAGCACCACGTCCGCGGCAGCGAGCACCCGGTCGGCCGGTTGGTTGCGGAACAGCCCGACCCGGCCGACAAACAACGACTCGTGCGCCCCGGCCAGGGCACCGGCGCCCTGGAACGTCTCGGCGGCGGGCATCGGGAAGTCGGTCAGGAGCAAGGTGATCGCGTCCACCACCGCCGGCACACTGCCCCGGGTTCCCACCAGCAGCACCGGCAGCGCCGCCGACCGCAGGGCATCCGCTGCCCGGCGTACCAGCTCGGGGGGCGCGGACCCCAGAGCCGGCGGCGGGGTCCAGCCGATCGCCGGCACGTGCGTGAGTGACGACTGAACGTCCTGGGGCAGGCTGATCACGACCGCCCCGGGCCGGCCCTCGACCGCGGTCCGGAAGGCGTTCGCCAGCACCTCCGGCACGTCGTCGGGGTCGTCGACCTGCACACTGTGCTTGGCGACTGCTGCGAACATCGCCGTGGTGTCCATCGACTGGTGCGTCCGCTTGAGGCGCTCGAGCCGCGGAACCGACCCCACGATCGCGATCACCGGGTCACCTTCGGTGGTCGCCGTCGCGAGACCGGTGACCAGGTTGGACGCGCCGGGGCCCGACGTCGCCACGCAGACCCCGGGGAACCCGGTGAGCCGCCCCACCGCAGCAGCCATGAACGCCGCGTTCTGCTCGTGCCGGCACACGATGATCCGTGGCGAGCGGTCGAGCAACGAGTCGAAGACGGCGTCGATCTTGGCCCCGGGGATGCCGAAGACGAAGGGCACGCCGTGCAGCTCGAGACCCTCGACGAGGGCGGCCGCCGCGCTGCGGAGCGGACGAGGTTGCTCACCGGTGGCCTGGACCTCGTGTGCCGTGACTGCCATGGTGCGCTCCTCGGCCCCGGACCAGCTAGGCCGTGGGCCTGAGACCCACCCTAGGTCCGCACCTCCGGCCGCACGTCGAAACGCGGTTATCGGTCTGATGTAGCAAGCGAGCCGGTTCGTCCCGGTCCTGGTATGAGAAGCCCGGACTCGACCGGAGGCCGCTGACCGGACGCGACGGTCAACCTCGAGGACGGGGTACCTCCCGGGCTGCCTCGACTGAGACCTCGTCGCGCAGCACTGCGGAACGACCTCCACACCCCAGTGAGCTGCGAACGCGAGGGGTCCGAGGACTGTGCCGACAGGGGGAACGTTCAGTGGGATCAAAGCGCCCCTGCGCAAGGCGCTGATCGCTTTGCGATCGAGTCAGCGGATGGTGCTTGCCCAGGTGTCCCAGGCTGCCTGTGCCTGGCGTTCGAGGGCGAGATCGTCGAGGGCGCGTTGCCGCAGCTCCGCCCTGATATCAGGAGGGAGCGGCGCGGGGCCGATCGGGGGTCGGCCCCGTCGTCCCGACCGTGCCTGCAACCAGGCCTGCTGTGCGCTTCGACTGGCGACGTCGGCCCCGAAGACCTGGAAGCCGAGGACCTCCTCTACGGCGGCCGCCCGCAGTGCCTGGTCCCCGAACCAGGAGCTGTGCGTGGAGAGGAACAGCAGCTGGTTCACGATCGACGTGACCTGCCTGTTCGCATCACGCCGGTCCTGGTCCGCCAGGTGCATCTGGGCCCGGACGGCCATCTCCCACATGCGCGCGCGCTCGGTCGCCCGGCCGGGCACCGACCGTGGCCGTTGGCCAGCCTGCAGTCGTGCGCGCATCGCTTCGGACTCCTGCAGGCAGAACGCGACGAGCGCACGATGCGCGTCCAGCCCCTGAGTGGGTGGCAGGTCCAGGTCCTGCGGCCGGACCACCTTGTGCCGAGCCGCGAGCATGGCGATCTGGGTCTCCCGGCCCTGCCAATATGGCTCCAGGTCATCGACCAGTGCGAGGCGGACCTCATCGAGGGCAACGCCACGGGAGACGACGGTGACGATGACCGGTGTCCCCGCGTCGAGGGACACCATGGCCTGCGCCCCCCACAGCAGGTTCTCGCGGTACACCTGCGCGTCAACGACGTCCTCGCCGACGAACAGTCGGTCAGGCGCGGCCGGCGCCGCTTCGTCGAACGGGTCCTCAAAGCCGGTGTGCTCAGCCAGGCGCGCATGCTCGTCGGCCAGCTGATCCAGAACCCCCCAGTCGTGCAGTCCCTGCGGGTGGGGCCAGGCGGTACGCACGCTGATCATGGGTCCCTCTGCCGACAGGAGCTCCCCGGCGTGCAGCGTCACGCTGGTGATGTCAGAGGCACCAAGCAGGCGGGGTGACAGGTCCGGACGACCCAGGCCGTAGACGGGCCTCCGCCGGTCCACCTCCGCACGACGGCTGCTCATGATGTCGCGCAGGCGGGCCCGAGCGGCGTCCGCCTCGGGGCCCTCGGGCACGAGCTCCATCGCCGCCACCTCCTCGCTGGCATCCTGCCTCAACTGCCCCGACAGCCGGCTGGCCAGCGAGTGCCATCGACGCCGCGGCTGCCTGACGCCATCCGTGTGCCACTGGTGGAACGTCGTCCTACGAGATGACCGCGTCGGCCTCGATCTCCACGAGCAACGCCGGGTCGATGAGCTTGCTTACCTCGACCATCGTCGTGGCGGGCCGGACGGCGCCGAACACCTCGCCGTGAGCCCGGCCGACCTCCTCCCACCGGCTGATGTCGGTCACGAACATGCGCGTACGGACAACGTGCTCGGGCCGGGCACCGACCTGCTGCAGAGCAGCCACGACGCGACGCAGCGCCTCGCGCGCCTGGGCGGTCATGTCGTCGCCCCCGACAGCGCCGCCGCCCTCTTCCGCTGCGGTGGTCCCGGCCACCCAGACCCAGGAGCCGACCCTCACCGCCCGCGAGTAGCCGACCACGGGCTCCCACATTGCTCCTGAGCTCACGACCTGCCGCTGCGTCACCCGGTGATCCTGCCCAGCGACCAGCCGCCCTGCCACGTCAACGCCTCTCATCGCGGTGGTGCGGAGCACCCGCCCGGTGGTCGTTGCGTCATGTGTCAGAGCGACAGCGTGTCGGTCGCGCGTGTAGTCGGCGCTCGCCTCGACGGCCACGAACGGCTGCACGTCGTGGGCGAGGGCGTCGAAGCTTGTGGCGGTAACGCCGGCGGCCGCGAAGACGCCAATAACTATAGGCTGGTCGCGCATGCGGCGCGCCAGCTCCACCGACAGGTCCGTGCCGAAGAACGCGCTGTAGGAGCGCTTGGCGACCCGACGACGTCGTCCGCTTCCCTCTCCGGCAGGAGCTGGTCCCGGCGCTCAGCTGGAGCTGATCGAACCGAGTCCCAGTAGCCGAACCCCAACTGGTACACGACCCGGACCGGAAGGGCAGTCCGCCGGAGCCGCCGGGCATGACGTGATCCACGACTACAAGGCGCCGCTCCGCGTTGACTAGGGGGCGGACCGACGATCACGTAGAAAGGTCCGCAAAGCGACAACGGCGAGGACGACACCTACCAGGATCAGGATGTAGCCGGCCAACAAGATCCCACCGCCACCAATGTCCGTCGGCGCCCCGATCTTGCCGACCTCGAGTGCTGCCAGCACGTGGTAGGTGACTACCAGCAGAACACCCGCTACGGCCCAACCGACGGCCGCCCTGACCGTGCGAGGTCTGGGCCAACTGCGAGGCGTTGTCGGCATGTCGTCATCGTCGGCCTAGGAAAGCTCCCCCGCATGAGCACATCTACTCACTCGGGAAGACAGCCGGACAAGCCCATCGTCCCGGCGGTGCACGCGTGCGGCACGTTGTGTCGCGGCACGGAGGGTTGCTGTTGCGGGTGGACCACCGTCGCGTCCCAGTACGAGGTCGCCGAGCGGGATGATCGGCTGGTCCCAGTAACGGAACTGTCCAGGCGAGCCCGCGTGCGCCTGGTTTCATAAGCCGCCGCCGCCAGCGCCGGCGCGAGGGTGACGCGTGGGACGCAGCGCAGAAGCTGACCACTGCTGCCCGGTATCGGCGCCCACTGGGGGTCCCACGCCACCTACGCCATCGATCTACATGCCATCGATCGGGGCTGGTCCGTGGGCGCGAGCCTTTAGGTCGGCGAGCTGGTCGGGAGGGACTTCGGCAGGGGATACGGGCGTCATGTCCTCTTGGCCGTAGACCCCCATGCCGCTCCACGCCCGCAGCGTGACGAAGCCGCCCACAGCCAGTGGATCGCCAACGAGCCCGAAGGTGCCACCTCCACCGGCCGGGTCATCGCTCAGCACGCGCTCGCTGAAGCGCACGTACATGCCCGGCTCGATCAGTTGCTCACCCATCAGCGCAAGGTCCCACGTGCGTGGTGGCGCGTCGAGGCGTCAAGCAGGAGACGCGGAGGGTGCGTCTGCGCGGTGTGCCGGGCTTGCAGCGCCGGGGTCTGTCCCCTTCGACGGCGGAGCGGCAGGCTGGGGTGTCCCACACGCCGAACCGCGTACGTCGGGGTCAGGAGCAACAAGAGCGGTTGACCCGGGCGTGTGCCTTCTCGCGGCGGCCGTTCTCGCCGAGGATCACCCCGACGAAAGCGCGGCACTGGTCGGCGGCAGGCTCTTCCACCTCCGACCAGGACGTCCCACGTTGGGGGTGTTGGACGTGGTTGTCAGCCGAGCCCGTGCTGAGCGCTGCTAGGCCTCGGTGGCGCTCGTGGCCCTGTGAGCCTGTTGTGTCCAGGGCGGAGCTCCGAGGTGGCGTCGGGCGGCGATGCGCTCGAGGTTCTTCCGAAGCAGCTCGATGAGCTCCGCTTGGCGCTGCTCGTCCGAAAGCGCGTTGAGCCGAGCGGCGTTCACGGGGAAGCTGATGAGGAGGTGGTCGCCGACGGCGTCGTGCCAGATCTCGCCGCCGCCGACCAGAGGGTTGTCGTCGTGGTCGATCTCCAGGACGACGTGAAGGCTCACGTACGGCGTCCCGGCCATCCAGGCGGCCCCATCGACGGTGTCCCGCAGGTTGTCGGCAGCTCGGGCCCAGGACGACTCGATCTTGTTCGACTTGACCTTGTACCCGATCGAGACGCTCTCGTGCAGCCAGAGCACGGCCTCCCGCCGAGCTTCCTCGTCCATATGGGCCAGAGCCCCGTAGTGCACCCGCACCGTCCTGGTGGGGAACGCGCGCGTCGGCCTCACCGGCCGTCCCGCGACGAGGGGGGCCACCACGGGTTGGTTCAGCACGACCTCAAGCAGCCCCTGCTGCTGCCCGGCCAAGTCCACCCATGGCACGACCGCGACGCTGCCCGCATCCCGCCAGCGCAGGGTGGCTGCGCTGGCCTGCAGGGCCTTGGCGGTGCCACACGTCACGCCCTCCTCCGTCCGCGCCAGGACCTCGCTCTGCCCTCGGCACCGAACCTCCAGCTGGACCCGACCCAGCCCGTCGTCGGCGATCCGGTAGACGCCTGACGCCTCGTGCCTGCGACCGGGAGCGGCCTTCCACGGGCTGCGCCAGGTAAAGCGAAGCCCGACGTCCTCGACCCGTTCGCGCAACGCCTCCAGGCGCTCCCGGGGCCACTGGTAGGCGGCCGCCAGCTCACGCAGCGCTGCCCCGAGCAGGTCCAGCACAGCTGACGCGGCCTCGTCGGGCGTCAACGACGCGAACCGCGGTGGCACGTACAGGTTCCCGTCGCCGAAGGACGCGTCATGCGACCTCGCGACCTCAGCAACCGCGTGCTCGCCGTCGGTGCTCCTGGCGTAGAACTCCAGCCAACTGCGTCGACCCGACAAATCTGCCGCGGACAACTCCACTGACAGCGCCTCGCACACGCCGCGGGCTGCACTCAGGAAGACGTCGATCGCCGGCTCCGCACTCCACCGGCCTTCCCGCGCACGCGTCGTCGGCAGAACCTCGAGGCGCTTCAACCTGACCATCACCGCACCCTGCCACGGCCGCACCCACCGAAGACGCCCATGACCTTCGCCAGCTCAGGCTTCGTGAGCCGCTCCTGCCGTCACGGGCGCCTGTGCCCCGAAGGCCTGACTTCCAGCGGGTCGTGGCGGACCACCGCCCGGGCCCTACAGGAGCCGGGTCGCGGTCCTGCGGCGGGGTGGCGTGGACGTGGACCATCTCCTTCATCGACGTCACACCGTGGCGTGAGATGATGGAAGATCACCTCTGGTGGAGGCGGTGAACCCAGCCAGTCGAAGTGCCGCACGAGGACCCCTCGCCCACCGGCTCCCCCTCTTCGCCCCTACATAGCTGACGCAACACGAGGTCGCGGCAAGGCCCCGGTCCCATCAACCTGGCAAGCGACATCCCGGGTGGCACGGGTCGCCAACGTTGGGCGCAGAGTCCCTGCGGGGGCGCGCGCCCGCGTCCCTGAGTCAGGATCAGGGTCGCACGGGGGTAGGCGCGGGTGCGGTCCCCGATGCGGCGGGAGACCGGTCGCTGCGAGGCTTCCTGCCATGATCACTGTTGACCACCTGACCAAGAGCTATCGCGGCGTAACCGCCGTCGACGACGTCTCGTTCACCGCCCGACCGGGCCGCGTGACCGGCTTTCTCGGCCCCAACGGGGCCGGCAAGTCGACCACCATGCGAATCATGGTCGGCCTGACCCCGGCCACCTCTGGCCACGTCGAGGTCCTCGGCGACCGGTACGCCGACCTGCCGAACCCGGGCCTCGAGATCGGCGTACTCCTTGACGCCTCGGCCCAGCACGCCGGCCGTACCGGCCGCGAGATCCTCACCGTCGCGGCCCGCACCATGGGGCTGCCGACCAGCAGGGTGCCCGAGATGCTGCGCCGGGTGTCGCTGACGGAGAAGGAGGCCGACCGCAGGGTCCGCAACTACTCCCTCGGCATGCGGCAGCGGCTCGGCATCGCGACCGCTCTCATCGGCGACCCCGCCGTCCTGGTCCTCGACGAGCCCGCCAACGGCCTCGACCCCGCCGGCATCCGCTGGATGCGCGAATTGCTGCGCGGGTACGCCGACCAGGGCGGCACGGTGCTCCTCTCCTCGCACCTCTTGCACGAGATCGAGGTCATCGCCGACGACCTGGTCGTGATCGGGAACGGCCGGATCGTCGCTGAGGGGACCAAGGAGGATCTGCTGTCGGCGGCTGGCACTGTCGTCTCGTCCGCGGACAACGCCCGGCTGGCCGGCGCCCTCGCGGACGCCGGCATCGGCGCCTCACTCTCGGGCGGAGGCTCGCTCCACACGCACGCCGACCCCCACCACGTCGGCCGGGTCGCCCTCGCGGCCGGCGTCGCCCTGACCGAGCTGCGCTCCGCGGACAGCGCCGGTCTGGAGGAGATGTTCCTCGAGCTCACCGCCGAATCCCAGCGCGACAACAACCTTCCCGAAGGAGGGGCAGCAGCATGACCACCCTGACCGCTACGACCGCCGACCGCGAGGTCGTCGTCACACCGCACGTCCGCCGCGCCGTGCCTCCGATTCTGATCAGCCGAATCATCGGCGTCGAGCTGCGCAAGATGTTCGACACGCGCTCGGGCCTCTGGCTGCTCACGAGCATCGGCGTCCTCTCGGTCGTGGCGGCCGCAGCCGCCATCATCTTCGCCCCCGACAGCGCGATCAGCTACGAGACCTTCGCCACCGCGATCGGCTTCCCGATGTCGGTGATCCTTCCCATGATCGCGATCCTCGCGGTCACCAGCGAGTGGAGTCAGCGCAGCGGACTGACCACGTTCACGCTCGTACCCAGCCGGGGGCGGGTCATCGGCGCCAAGGCGATCGCGACCATCATCGTCGGGATCGTCTCCATGCTGGTGGCGTTCGCCATTGGAGCCATCGGCAACGTCGTCGGCTCGGCCCTCGCCGGGGTCGACACGGTGTGGAACATCGGACTGGCCGACGCACCTCAGATCGTCCTGGGCAACTTGGTGGGGATGGCCATCGGCTTCACCCTGGGCGTGGTGCTGCGCAACTCCGCAGCCGCCATCGTCGGCTACTTCGTGGTGTCCCTGGTTCTCCCCGGCGTCCTGGCGCTGCTGGCCCAGGTGCGGGAATGGTTCACTGAGCTCCAGCCCTGGATCGACTGGAACTACACGCAGGTCGCTTTGTTCGACGGTCAGACCTCCTCGGCACGGGAGTGGGCCCAGCTTGGATCGACCACGACGATGTGGATTATCATCCCGCTCGTCATCGGTCTGGTGTTGCTGCGCCGCTCCGAGGTCAAATAGCCGGTGCACCAGTTCACACACCGCGTGCTGCGGTCCGGTCGCCGCTGCGACCGGACCGTACGACATTGCGCGGGATGCGGCCCCGGCTGTCACCCGCTCCGTATGCGAGATGCGCGAGCGACCCGCATGCCCGCTCCTACTGTGGGACAACGGCTTTCAACGGGCAGATCCGGACGTCCCACAAGCGGAACGACTACCGGGACTCGAGTTCCACGGCCGCTAGTCGGGGGAGCGCTGCTGCAGTCCAAGGCCGACCTCGTCCCACACCGCCTCAACGTCGATGAGGACCTGCTCCCCGTCGGTCCCCGCGTCCCCACCGGCCGTGGCAAGTCTGACAACAGATCCGTCAACGATGAGGACAGCGCGGGAGAGCATGCCAGGAGGCAAGCCATCAAGATTTTTGAAGGACGCCCGCAAGCTGTCGTGCGAAACGCCGAGCGCGACCAGTTGCCGCGCGAGCGCCAATTTCAGTACGTCCCGCCGAAAATAGGCCGGAGGGCTGCCTTGACCATCCGCAGGCCCGGACGGCTTCACGAACCCGGTTCTCGACCAGTAGTCAAGCAGGCGATAGGTGATGCCTGCGGCAGCGGACGCCACAGCCCCGGGATAGCCCACCTCCTCGGTCATCCGGCTCGCCTCTCCAGGAATGCGGGAGCCATCTACGTCACCCCGGTCTGTCGTCATCCGTGCCTACCGGAACACCCGTCCCAGACGGGGATCGACTGACGGTACCTATCCGCCGTTGGGACGCCCACCGAGCAGCCTGGCCACGCCCGGTTCTCCGCTGCATGTGAGGTACGCGAAGACCTCCGGCACGCGCCCCTGAGCGTGCTCCTCAGCCCAGGACAGAACACTCGCCACATCCGGCGCGTCGAACAGCTCGTACTCGGAGCAGACGCCACCGTCCTGGGACCAGAAGTGCACGCGATACCTGTGGACGTCGGTCTCCCAGCGCACATCCCGCGGGTCGGCCGACGCTCGCACCTTCACGTCCGAACCGTAGATCCAAAGTTCGGGGCACACCACCCCGTACGTGTCCTTGCGCCGTTACGTTGCACGCTGTGCAGTCATGGGTGCGGGTGTCGCTCGGCTTGGTCCTGGTGGCCGCCCCGGCCGCCTGCACGTCGGAGCGGACCCCTGCAGCCGGCAGCAGCTCGCCTGCGGCGGTCGGGACACCGAGCCAGCAGGCGGACAGCGTGCCCGGCCACGAGGTGCGCGCAACGAGCGAGACGTTGGAAGCATGGGCGTTGCTGTACCAAGCGTCTCCGTGGGCTTCTGGGCAGGAGGTCAAGGTCGTGTGGCGTTCGACTGGTGCAGGACACTTCGACGTTGTCGCGGTCGGACCGGCGTCGCAGCAGGTGAAGCCCACAGTCGGCCCGGAGGCGCACGCAAGTTCCAACTGGATCAAGCCGGGCGAAGAATGGGGCACCTTCTTCCGCCTGGATGAGCCGGGCAAGTGGGTGCTCCGCGTCAAGCGCGGATCGGACACGGCCTCTGTGCCCATCACGGTCACCGCCGCGTAGCCGCGCGGGATCAGACGTGGGTAGCCCGGGCACTCCGCGGCCAGGCGTCTGCAGCGGTAACGCCGGATCCCGACTGCGACCGCCGGCCGAGCGCGCGACGCTCAAGGGTGTGTCGATAGACGAACGCTCGTCGGGACGAACTCAAGCCAGGACCACTGGGGACCCGCGCGGACCAGCGCTAGCTGTTCGGGGTCTCCCGCTCGACGGTGTACCGGGCCTTGCGCCGCGCCGAACGAGCCTGTGACGTCACGCACTGACCACCGGACGCTTCGATGCTCAACCGAGCGATGCCCGATCAGCCCGACACCACGAACAGGACAGCCAGCAGCGACACCCGCTCCGCCGGCTCGGTGACCACGCCAGCGCTGAGCACCCAGCTGGCTGTCCCGCTCGCGCAGCCCAACGCGGCGAGGTGCCCCCGACGCCAGACGCCGAGTGGCGTCTGCTGTGCGGGCTTGCGTGCTCCCGCTGCAGCAGGCATCCGGACGGCAACGAGGGGTCCGGCTTGGCAGCCGAACCCCTCGTGACCTGCTACTTCGTGGTAGCGGGGGCAGGATTTGAACCTGCGACCTCTGGGTTATGAGCCCAGCGAGCTACCGAGCTGCTCCACCCCGCGTTGGTGTGACGCCAGCATAGGTGACCGGCGGCCCGGGGTGCAAACGACCGTCAGCCAGCGGGGCTCGGCGAGGCCGCGCCGGCAGGGGCCGCGGACGCGGGAGCCCCCTGCAGCTGGGTCAACCGGGCGAGCGCCTGCTGCAGACGCTGCTGGGCAGCGCCGTACGCGACGTAGTCGCCCCGGCCGAACGCCTCCTGGGCCTCGCGGAAGGCGCGGTCGGCATCGGCGATCGCTGTCGCCAGGTCGGGCGCCGGACCGGTCGACGGGGGCGGCGCCCCCGGGCCGGACGTGGTGGGCGGCGTTGTCGTCGGCGGCGGCGAGGCGTCGCCGAAGCGGCCGTACAGGGCGTCGAGGGCCTCGGAGAGCGAGGGCCGCAGCACGGTCTCAGAGCCGAAGCTGACGATGACGTTCTGCAGCGTCGGGAACGCCGTAGTACCCGAGCGCGCCTGTACGAACACCGGCTGCACGTACAGCAGCCCGTCCGCGACCGGCAGCGTCAGCAGGTTGCCGAAGGTCACCGTGCCGTTGCTCCGGAGCGAGAACAGTGCCGCGTTCACCTCCGGGTTGGACAGGAACTGGTTGGCCACCTGCCCGGGCCCGTTGATCGCCGTCCCCCGCGGCACCTGGAGGATCCGGATCTTGCCGTAGTCGGCCTCGTCGGCGCTCACGGAGGCGAACGCGGCCAGGTTGGCCTGGTTGCTCGAGACGAACGACGTGGACAGCGTGAACCGGGCCGCCGGTTGCCCGGGGAACTGCAGCAGCGCGTAGTAAGGCGGCTGGTCGTCGGTGCTGGAGTTGGACACCGTCTGGACCGCGGCCGGCGAGGCCTGCGGCTGGGTCGGGTCGATGGTGCTGGCGACCCGGTTGGCGACGGTGGCCGGGTCGACCGGCACCCGCCACTGGTCCTCCCGGTTGAAGAACGCACGCGCGTCCTGCACGTGGTACTGCGTGAGCAGGTCGCGCTGCACCTTGAACAGGTCCTCGGGGTAGCGCAGGTGCGCGCGCAGCTCGGCGCTGATGGCGCTCTCCGGCTGCAGGATGCCCTTGAAGGCCTTGGCCCAGGTCTCGAGCACCGGGTCGCTCTCGCCGAACTTGTAGAGCGTGACCTCGCCGGTGTAGGCGTCGACCGTCGCCTTGACCGAGTTGCGGATGTAGTTGACCTGCTGCTGCACCTGCTGGCTGGTGCGCGTGCTGTCCTGGGTCACGTCGCCGAAGTTGCGGCGCTCGGCGTACGGGTAGCCGGCACTGGTGGTGTAGCCGTCGACGATCCAGGTGACCCGGCCGTCGACCACGGCGGGGTAGGGGTCGCTGTCGAGCTCCAGGAAGGGAGCGACCTTCTGGACCCGCTCGCGGGGGTTGCGGATGTACATCAGCCGTGAGTCGTCCTGGATCGAGCCGGACAGCAGCAGGTTGGGCTCGCGGAACTTCAGCGCGTACGCGACCTTGGTGAGGCTGCTGCCCAGCTGCACGCCGCCGTCACCGTCGTAGTTGGTGGTGACCTGCTGGTCGCCGTTGGGGCCGGTGGTGCTCGGGCCGTCGATCTCGCCCTGCGTGGTGTTGACCACGGAGTAGCTGGGCGAGAGCTCGCCGAAGTAGATGCGCGACTCGTCGATCGGGAACGGCAACGCAGCGCCGTCGGGGCCGCGGGGCGGTAGGTCGCCGACGGCGAAGACGGGCTCGCCCCGCTCGTCCACCTGGTTGGCGGGTGCGGCGATGATGCCGTTGCCGTGCGTGTAGGTCAGGCGCTCGTTGACCCAGTTGCGCTGGTTGGGCTGCAGGCCGGACTGGTCGACCTCGCGCACCGCCACCACGTAGTCCTGCGCCCGGCCGTCGACGGTGTAGCGGTCGATGTCCAGGTCGTTGGTGACGCCGAAGTAGACGCGGAAGCGCTGCAGCTGCTCGAAGGTCGGCGCCAGCACACTCGGGTCCAGGAGCCGCGCGTTCGGGATCGTCCCGGTGTCGGCCCGCAGCGCCTGGGGCGTCGTCGTCTGCCTCGCCGGGTACTGGGTGATCTCGCTGTCGTCGATCCCGTACGCCGCCCGTGTCGCGTCGATGTTGCGCTTGATGAACTGTTCCTCGCGGTTGACCTCGTTGGGCTTCACCCGGAACTGCTGCGTGTAGGCCGGGAACAGGCCGCCGAGCACCACCGCGGCCAGCACCAGCAGGGCCATCGCGCCTGCCGGCAGCAGGATGTTGCGCACCACGATGTTGGCGAAGAACAGCAGGGCGCAGATCACCGCCACGCCGATGAGGATGTTCTTCGCCGGCAGCACCGAGTTGACGTCGGTGTAGGACGCGCCCTGCACGGCCCCGCGCTGGGAGAACGCCAGGCCGAACCGGTCGAGGTAGTAGGCCACCCCCTTGAGCAGCACGAAAAGCCCGAGGAGCACCGACAGGTGGGCGCGCGCGGCGGGGCTGACCTTCTCCCCCGCGGTCTGCAGTCGCAGCCCGCCGAACAGGTAGTGCGTGGCCGCCGCGACCAGGAACGACAGGACCAGCGCGGTGAGCAGGAAGCCCAGCACGAACCGCTGGAACGGATAGGTCATCGCGTAGTACGAGACGTCCCGGCCGAACTGCGCGTCGGCCACCCCGAAGTCGGTGCGGTGGCGCCACAGCAGCCACGTCTGCCAGCGCCCGGCCGCCGACAGCCCGGCGAACAGCCCGATCACGCCGGACGCGAGCAGCAGCAGCGGTACGAGGTACGGCTCCACCCCGACCCGGTAGCGCTCGAGGTTCTGCTGCTCCAGGCTCATCGGGCGGAACGGCGGCCGTACGCGGTAGGCCACCGTGATGTTGGCGCCGACCACCACGGCCATGAGGATGCCGAACCCGACGAACAGCCCCAGCTTGGTGAGCAGCACGGTGGTGAACACGCGCACGAAGTCGACGTTGCGGAACCAGAGCAGGTCGGTGTAGAGCGACACCCCCACGCCGCCCAGGACGAGCAGCAGCGCGACGACGACGAGCACGGGTGCGAGCAGGCGGGGACGGGCTGGCAGCCCCGCCCGGGAGGTGCGGACGGCCACTCGGCTCACTCTCACGACGGGCGGGGGCTCGGCACCCCCGTGCACACGGCTCAACCCTGCCACAGCCGCGCCGGTTCCTGCCTGCGCGAGAATGTCGGGATGAGCGCGTTGCAGGCCGTCATCGGCGAGGTCGAGTCGCACGTGGCCGAAGCCGGCTGGGACCAGCCGCCGCAGCTGTTCGCGCTGGTGGACACCGAGGAGCTGCTGCGCGCGGAGCCGCAGCTGGCCACCACGATGGGAATCGTCGGCGGGCAGCCGGGCGCCCTGACCCCGGTGGCGCAGGACCCGCTCGGCTCGGGCGAGCTGGACGAGGCGCTCGCCAGGATCATCTTCGGCGAGGCGGTGCTCGGGGTGGTGCTCGCCCACGAGGTCCTCGTCCTGCCGCCGTCGGCCGAGCAGGCGCTGGACGAGCTCGACGCGGCCGCCGCTGCCGCCCACCCGGAGGCCCGCGAGGTACGGATGGTCGTCGGCGTCGTCCGGGACGGCACCCGCGCCGCCGTGCTGCGACTGCGGGCGACCGGCGAGGGCGAGGACGACCGGGTGACCGGGCCGGACCTGGCGCCCGCCCTGGCCGAGGCCCTGCTCGCGACCCTGTCCTGAGCCGGCCGGGCTAGCAGGCCGCCGGCGTGCCGCCCCCGCGGAGCACCTCGAGCGCCCGGACGGCCTCGTCCAGCGTCGACACCTTCGCCAGCCCCAGCCCGTCGGGGCGGCTGGCGGCCGCGTCGGGGCAGTTCTCCGCGGGAACCAGGAACACCGTGGCGCCCTTCTCCCGAGCGCCGCGCAGCTTCTGCTGGATGCCGCCGATCGGTCGCACGACGCCCTCCGGCGTGATCTCGCCGGTGCCGGCGATGTACGCGCCGCCGGTGAGCGAGCCCGGCTCCAGCTTGTCGACGATGCCGAGCGCGAACATCAGCCCCGCGCTGGGCCCGCCGACGTCCTTGAGCGCGATCGTGACCGTGAAGGGGTAGGTGACCGTCGTCGCGACGCCCACGACCGAGCGCGGCGGGTCGTCCGGCGACGCGGCGGTGGTCAACGTCGCGCTGGCGTCGGCCCCGTCCCGCCGGTAGCCCAGGCTGACGGGCGTTCCGACGGCGCGGTCGGACACCAGGGTGCGCAGCTGGCCGGGGCTGGTCACCGGGACGTCGTCGACGCGGGTGAGCACGTCGCCCGTACGCAGGGCGCCGGCCGCCGGCGAACCGGGCTGCACCTCCCCCACCACCACCGAGACGGGGATGCCGAGCTGTCCCAGGGCCGCGGTCGTGGCCGCGTCCTGCGACTGGGTCATCTCGCGGGCGTTCTCGGCGTCGACCTCCTCGTCGCTCTGGTCGGGCGGGAACACCAGCTCCCGCGGGACCACCGCCTCGTCGCGCCGCAGCCAGCCCACCAGCGCCTCGCCGAGCGACAGGCTCGACCGCACGCCCACGGTCGTCAGGTCGAGGTGACCGTCGGCGGGGAAGACCTCGCGGCCCTGCACGTCGATGACCGGCTTGTCGTCGCTGACGCCGAGGGTGTTGAAGGTCGGACCCGGCCCCAGCGCGACGTACGGGACCTGCCCCACCAGCGCGCCGAGCAGCAGCCCGGCCGCCAGGACCGACGACAGCAGCAGGGTCAGGGTGCGCCGGGACACCCGGTCACGGTAGCCGCGCAGACCCCGGCCCGCCGTCCCTCGGCGGCGCGGCCAGCGCCTCACGGAAGCGCTGGTGCGCCGCCACGCTGTCCTGCACCTGCTCGGGGCCGCGGCGCCGGCCGGTCCACGCCGTCCAGCAGATGGCGCCGACCGTGGCCAGCGGGACGGGCAACAGCCACAGCAGCCAAGCCGGCACCGACGTGCTCCTCGCCCTCAAGCGTGCGTCGCGGGAGCGGCGGGCTCCCCCGCCCGAGACTAGGGCGTGCCGACCCACTCCTCGTCGCCGTCGGCGAAGACCTGCCGCTTCCACACCGGCACCGTCGCCTTGAGGTCGTCGATGAGCCGGCGGGCGCCGTCGAAGGCCTCCCCCCGGTGGGCGGCCGAGGCCGCCACGACGACCGCGACCTCGCCGACCCGCAGCAGGCCGGTGCGGTGGACGGCGGCCAGCCCGATGACGGGCAGGTCGTCGGCCACCGCCTGCGCGACCCGCTCCAGGGCCTGCGCCGCGTCGGGGTGGGCGACGTACTCCAGCTCGCTGACGCCGCGGCCGCCGTCGCTGTCGCGCACCAGCCCGGTGAAGGAGACGACCCCACCGGCGGCCGGGTCGGCCACCGCCGCCAGCACCTCGTCGACCGACAGCGGGGTGTCGCGCAGCGCCAGCAGACGCAGGACCGGGCGGCTCACGGGCACCACCCTAGGTGCGGTCGCCCGTACGCCGGGACGGGTGCCGGCCGCGGCGCTGTCCGCCCAGGGCGCAGGCGCGGGCCGGGCCGAGCCGGGCCGGCGGGGCTAGCGTGGTCGCCATGAGCAGCACGAGCCGACCGTGAGCAGGCCGCCGTTCGGCTTCGGCCCCCCCGACCGCCCGGACGACCCCGAAGGATCCGGCAACAACCCGTTCGGCTCCGGCGGCAACGACCCGTTCGGGCTGTCGGCGATGTTCGGCGGCGGGGACGTGTTCGCCACGCTGAGCCGGCTGATGTCCTGGACCGGCGGGCCGGTCAACTGGGACCTCGCCACCCAGGTTGCCGAGACCGCGGCCCGGGAGGGCGACCGCCCGGTCACCGCGGTGGAGGCGCGCGAGGTGTCCGAGGCCTGCCGGCTGGCGGACCTGTGGCTCGACCCGGTCACCAGCCTGCCCGCCGGCGGCGCGGAGGCCCGGGCCTGGACGCGTACCGGCTGGCTGACCTCCACGCTGCCGGCCTGGCGGCAGCTGGTGGACCCGGTCGCGGCCCGGGTCGTGACCGCGATGGGCGGCGCCCTCGAGCAGGGCCTGTCGAGCGGGATGCTCGGCGAGGACCTGCCCGCCGGGCTGCCGCCCGAGGTGGCGGGGATGCTCGGCGGGATGTCCGGGGCGGACCTCGGCGGTGCACTGCGCGGCGTGATGGGTCAGGTCGGCGGGCTGGTGTTCGGCGCCCAGGTCGGGCAGGCGCTGGGCGCGCTGGCCGGCGAGGTGCTGGGCGGGACCGACGTCGGGCTGCCCCTGGGCGACAGCGGGCGGGCGGCGCTGCTGCCGGCCAACCTCGCGGCGTTCAGCGAGGGCCTCGAGGTGCCCGCGGACGAGGTCCGGCTGTACCTGGCGCTGCGGGAGTCGGCGCACCAGCGGCTGTTCGCGCACGTCCCGTGGCTCAAGGCCCACCTGTACGACGCCGTCGACGCGTACGCCCGCGGGATCGAGGTCGACCCCCAGGCGATCGAACGGGCGGTGGGCTCCTTCGACCCCGCCGACCCGGAGAGCCTGCAGCGCGCGATGGGCGAGGGGATGTTCGACCTGCAGCCGACCGAGGCCCAGCAGGCGGCGCTGGCCCGGCTCGAGACGGCCCTGGCGCTGGTCGAGGGATGGGTCGACGCGGTCGTCGACGCAGCGTCGCGAAGCCTGCCCTCCGCCATGCAGCTGCGCGAGACCGTGCGCCGGCGCCGGGCCACCGGCGGCCCGGCCGAGCAGACCTTCGCCGCGCTCGTCGGGCTGCAGCTGCGCCCCCGGCGGCTGCGGGAGGCCGCTGCCCTGTGGGCCGCCGTCGCCGAGGCCCGCGGGCCGGAGGGCCGGGACGCCCTGTGGGCGCACCCCGACCTGCTGCCCGGACCCAGCGATCTCGACGACCCCGCGGCGTTCGTCGGCACCGGCGGCACCGACTGGGACGCCGGTCTGCGCGACCTGGACAAGGACCTCGACGGCGAGCTCGACGACGACGCGCACGGCGACGTCGGTCCCCAGGACGGTGGGCCCCAGGACGGTGGGCCCCAGCAGTCCTGACCGACGTTCTGCCCTCCACAGGGACAGCCGGGCGTTCGTGCAGGTCCGGCGCAACGGGCCCGGGCCGGCCGGCCGGATAACCACAGCGGGCCGCAGTCGCGTCCACAGGGACGCGCCCGTACGTCCCCACGCTGTCCCCAGCGTTGTCCACAGGCCGCGTTGACCCCCGCCGCGGGCGTGCCTAACGTCGCCGGCAACGGAGCCCTCGGGCCCCGGGACCGCGCGCAAGGGGAAGGCGAGCGGGCCTGGGGACCGGGGGCTCCGTGGTGTGCGCCGGGCCCCGGGCCGATGTCAGCGGCCGGTGAAGACCGCCGCGCGCTTCTGCTTGCGGGCCAGCAGGCCCTCCTGGAGGTCGGCGGTCGCGAGCGTGACGGGCTGCACGACCGACTCCCACTGCAGGGCGTCCGCGAAGGTCGCGTGCCCGCCGCGCGCGAGCGCCACCTTGTGCAGGCGCTGGGCCACGGGTGCGCCCGCCGCGACCATCCTGGCCCGCTCCATCGTCCGCTCGAGCAGCTCCGCGTCCTCGAAGACCTCGGTGGCCAGGCCCAGCCGCACCATCTCCTGCGCGTCGCAGACGCGACCGGTGAGCAGCAGCTCGCGCGCCTGCGCGAGGCCGACGACCTCCGGCAGCAGCCAGGTGGAGGCCATGCCGGCGTGCATCCCGAGCTGGGCGAACGGCACGGTGAACTTCGCGGACGCACCCGCATAGCGGATGTCGCAGGACAGGGCCATGATCCCGCCGGCTCCCACGGCGGCACCGTTGACCGCCGCGATCGACGGCACGTCCAGGCTCCCCAGCGAGAGCCACGTCTCGTAGAACGGGAGCATCCGGTCCCGCAGCTCGTCCACCGTGGCGTCCGGCTCCGAGGCCAGCCAGCCCACGTCGCCGCCCGCGCAGAAGGCCTTGCCGGCGCCCGTCACGACGACGCACCGGACGGAGCGGTCGCGGCGCAGGGCGGCGACGGCGTCAGCCCATGCGGCCGTCAGCTCGTCCTTCATCGCGTTCCGGACGTCGGGCAGGTCGAGGGTGAGCACCACGATGCCGGCGTCGGGGCCGGTGGTGGTGCGGTCGATACGCAGGGGTCCGGACACGGCTGCTCCTCGAAGGTGGGGGTCGCGACCGTACCGAGCGCGGGCCCGGCGTCCGGACGCGCGCCGGGCGCCCGGCGCGCCGTCGCGCGCCCTCTTCGCCGGCAGGGGGCCGGACGCTACGCTGATCCACCAACACCGCGCGCCAGCCGGCGTGGCGGAGCGGGCCGGGGCTGGCCCCGCCGACATGAAGGAGGCCGGCGATGGCCGAGTCCTACAACGGTTACTGCGTGAAGTGCAAGGACAAGCGCGACTTCGACGGCGAGGTCAAGGTCAGCGAGTCCGGCCGCCGGATGGCCCAGGGCCTGTGCCCGGTGTGCGGGACCAAGATGAACCGCATCCTGGGCAAGGCCTGACACCAGCGAGCGGACGGGCCCCGACACCAGCACGCGGACCCGCCTGACACCAGCACGCGCATAGCCGAAGGGCGGGTCCCGCGGGGCCGCCCTTCCGGCTGCGCCGGCACCGCGCTCCGCCGCGGGCCGCGGTCGCCCGCAGCGCCGGGTCGCGCGGCGGACCGGGCAGCGCCGCCGGCGCGCCAGTGCGGCCGGCCCGGCTGTGGACGACGTGCCGGGCTGTGGACGACAGGACCCGCTTCGCCCGGCCGGGTGCCAGCCTCTGGTCGACCCCCGGAGGAGCAGACCCGTGCACCCTGTCCTGTCCAGCGCGAGCCGTCGGCTCTGGCGCGACCAGCAGACCCTGCAGCTCGGCCGGTCGGCGCCGCGCGCCGTGGTCCTCGCCGGGCTCGATCCCGGCGCCCGGGCTGTGCTGGGCCTTCTCGACGGCACCCGCGACCTGGCTGCGCTCGGGCGCGCCGCGGTCGCGGCCGGCTGCCCCGCGGCGCGCCTGCTGGAGCTGCTCGACCTGCTGCAGGAGGCCGGGGTGCTCGTCGACGCGGCGGAGCGCTGGCCACCCCGGCTGGGGATCGCCGAGCGCGACCGGCTGCTGGCCGACGTCGCCTCGCTGCAGCTGCTGCACGAGGGCGCCGGGCTGTCGGCGCTGCGCAGGCGGGACCTGGCGAGCGTGACGGTGCTCGGCGGCGGCCGGGTCGGTGCGCCGGTCGCGGCGCTGCTCGCCGCCGCCGGGGTGGGGACGGTGGACGTCGTCGACGGCTCGACCGCCCGACCGGCCGACGCGGCCGTGGGCGGGCTCCGCCCGGCCGACGCGGGGCGCAGCAGGGGGGAGGCCGCCCGCGACCGGCTCAGGGACATCGCCCCCACGACCGGGACCGGCCCGGTAGCCCGCCCCGACGCCGTCGTCCTCGCGCCCGTCGATGCCCTCGACGAGCCGGCCGTGGCCGCGCTGGTCGAGGACGGGCTCCCGCACCTGCTCGCCCAGGTGCGCGACACCGTCGGCGTGGTCGGGCCGTTCGTCCTGCCCGGCCGCAGCGCCTGCCTGCGCTGCCTCGACCACGCCCGCACCGAGCGCGACCCGGACTGGCCCCTCCTGTCCGTCCAGCTCAGCGGGGGCGCGCGCTCGTCCCCGCCCTGCGACGCCGTCCTGGCCGCTGCCGTGAGCGCACAGGCCGCGCAGCAGGTGCTCGCCCTGCTCGACGGGCAGCAGCCGGCGGCCGTCGACGGCACGTTGGAGCTGGCCCTGCCGGACTGGCGCTGGCGCCGCCGCAGCTGGCCCACCCACCCGTCGTGCTCGTGCCGCTGGCAGCGCACCGGATGACCGGCCGACGCCTGTTTCGGGGGCTGTCGCGCAAACGGGGGGCAGCGGAGTCATGCTGAGGTGTGTCCGACATCCCGCGCCGAGCCGTCACCCGTTCCGCCAAGCTGGCCACGCTGCCGCTGGGGGTCGCCGGGCGCGCCACGCTGGGGCTCGGCAAGCGGATCGGCGGCAAGCCGGCCGAGGCCGTGGCGCTGGAGCTGCAGGCACGTACCGCCGACCAGCTGTTCCAGGTCCTCGGCCAGCTCAAGGGCGGCGCGATGAAACTGGGCCAGGCCCTCAGCGTGTTCGAAGCTGCCCTGCCCGAGGACATCGCCGCCCCCTACCGGGCTGCCCTCACCAAGCTGCAGGAGGCGGCGCCGCCGCTGCCGGCCGCCGCGGTGCACCGGGTGCTGGACGCCGAGTTCGGGCGCGACTGGCGCGCACAGTTCCGCAGCTTCGAGGACGTGCCGGCCGCGGCGGCCAGCATCGGGCAGGTGCACCGGGCGGTGTGGGCCGACGGCCGCGACGTCGCCGTGAAGATCCAGTACCCCGGAGCGGGCGACGCCCTGCTGGGCGACCTCAAGCAGCTGGGCCGGCTCGCCCGGCTGTTCTCGTCCCTGACCCCCGGTCTCGACGTGAAGCCGCTGCTGACCGAGCTGACCGCGCGGGTGACCGAGGAGCTGGACTACCGGCTCGAGGCCGAGGCCCAGGCCACCTTCGCCCTGGCCTACGAGGACGACCCCGAGATCAAGGTGCCCGACGTCCTCACGGGCAGCGAGCGCGTGCTCGTCTCGGAGTGGATGGACGGCACGCCCCTGTCTGTCGTGATCAAGGAGGGCACGCCGGAGCAGCGGGACCGCTCCGCCCTGCTGCTGGCCAGGTTCCTGTTCAGCGGCCCCGTCCTGGCCGGGCTGCTGCACGCGGACCCGCACCCCGGCAACTTCCGGCTGCTGCCCGACGGGCGGCTGGGCGTCATCGACTTCGGCGCCGTCAACCGGCTGCCCGACGGGTCACCGGAGCCGATCGGCAGGCTGGCCCGGATGGCGCTGGCCGGCGAGGCCGAGGGCGTGCTCGCGGCGCTGCGCGCGGAGGGCTTCGTCAAGCCCACCATCGAGGTGGACGCGGACGAGGTGCTCGACTACCTGCTGCCGCTGCTCGAGCCCGTCGCCGTCCCGCAGTTCCGCTTCACCCGCGAGTGGCTGCGCACGCAGGCCATGCGGCTCGGCGATCCCCGCTCACCGGCTGCGCAGCTCGGCCGCCAGCTCAACCTGCCGCCGTCGTACCTGCTGATCCACCGGGTGACGCTGGGCACGATCGGGGTGCTGTGCCAGCTCGCCGGCGAGGCCTCGTTCCGCGAGGAGATGATGCGCTGGCAGCCGGGCTTCGCCGAGCCGGGCAGCGACCTCGCCGCCGAGGCGGCCGCCGCCGATGCCCGCCGCATCGATGCTCCGCCGGCCATCCCCACCCCCGAGCAGACCGCGATCGTCCAGCCGCCGACGGACGACACGCTGCTCAGCTGAGCCCCTTCGTGACAGACGCGGGTCGACCGGTCCCCGACCCGCCCTCACCGGGCCGGTCACCACCACGCCTCGTCCAGCCGTCCCTCGATTGCCCGGACGTTGTTGCGCGTGCACCCCTCGCACAGCCACTGCCGTTCGCGGTCGGTGACCTGCAGGGACCAGGTGGCCGGCAGGTCCTCGACGGTCACGGCGCACACCGCACAGGTCGTGGCCGGCGTCACGAGCTGTCGTCCGGCTCGGTGAGGGCCGCCCGGAGCAGCTGCAGGCCGCTCTGGGCCAGGGCCTGGGCCTGCTCGGGGTCGAGCTCCACCTCCATGGCCGCGCCGACCGCCCCCTCGTCGTAGCCCACGGCAGCCACCACGGCTGTCCGCTCCGGCGCGGGCAGCGCGGCCAGCGCCCGCTCGAGCCGGTCGATCAGCTCGGCCTCGGACAGCCCGGTCCCGGGGTCGCTGAGCGCGTCGACGACGTGCGGCGGCAGCGGACGGCAACGCGGCGGTCGGTCGGTCACGCAGCTCCCACACACAGGTCGTACGGCGGACGGCACGAGAGCCGCCCCGGTCACCCGGAACGGCTCTCGTGTGCCTTCCCGTCAGGTCGCCTCACGGCGGCGCGTCGCTCTCGGCGACTGATTTGGGACCGGGGGCCATGTATCGGGTCGGCACCCGTAGTGAACTACATGCCGGCGCCGAGGATTCCCCCGGCCGGGGCTTCAGACGACCAGGTCGTCCCCGGTCGACAGCCCGAGTGCCCGTGCCGCAGCGCGGACGACCTCCGGCTCGCGGGACACCGCCCAGCAGAACGTGCGCGCGCCGTCCTCGACCCCGGTGAGCCCGCAGTCCGTCGCCGCGAACACCACCGGGTGCGTGGGGCTGGGCAGCACGACGGTCCACTCGTCCACCAGCGGGTCGTCGTCGGACAGCGCGATGCCGGTGACGCCGGGCGCAAGCCAGGCCTGCAGGGAGCGCGCGTACAGCCGGGCGGGCGCACCGCGCTCAGCCAGCCTGGCGTACACCGCCCGGGTGGCCGGCGTCAGGAAGCGCACATCCTGCAGGGTGGCGGCCACGGCCCGTGGCGGATCGGTCAGCGCCTCCCGCTCGAGGCCGCGCGTGACCGCTACCAGGGCGCGCTTGGGCGACTCCCGTACCTGCTCGGCAGCACTGACGACGGTGTACGGGGTGACAGTCACGCGTGTCCTCGTCGGCTCGAAGGAGAACGACTGCGGGTCACGGCAGACGGATCGGTGCGGCTCGTACCCGCCGTCGTACGGTCGCACCTACTCCCCGGCGGGCTCCTGCGCTGCCGGGCCTGCCGGGGTCTGCGGGAGCGGCGGGACCTCGGGCGCCGGGGCGGTCGCGACCGGGGCCGGAGCGGCCGGAGCCGCGGCGGGCTCGACCGGAGCTGTCGAGGGCGCCGGGCCAGCCGGTGCCGGGACGCTGGACGAGTCGGCAGCCGGCGCCGGGACCGGGTCGGGGGACGCGGCCGGAGCGGCCGGGCTCCCCAGGTCCGGCGTCGTCGTGGACGCGCCCGCGTCGGCCGGTGCAGCGGCGCCGGAGTCGGCCGGCAGAGAGGAGCTCCCCAAGTCGACCGGAGCCGCGGGGGGCACCTGTGCCCCGCCGGGCCCTCCGTCCGGCACGCCGGTGCCGGTGTCGGGAGCAGGCGCCGCGGCACCGACCAGGGCAGCGCCGACGGCAGCCGCGACAGACCCTGCTCGGTCCAGGCGGTCGCCCCGTCCCCGGCCGCGTCGCTTGCCGGTGCGCCCGGGCTCGCCGGGCGTGCCCGCGCCCTCGGGTCGCTCGCCGGCGGGGCTGCCGTCCGGCCGCTCCCCGCGCTCGCGCCGGTCCCCGCGCTCCGGCCGGTCACCGCGCTCGGGCCGGTCCCCGCGCTCGGGCCGCGGGCCGCGGGGCGGGGCCGAGCCGTCGGGCCGCGGCTGGCCGGACATGTCCATGGCGCCGGCGAGGGTGTACTCGTGCACGAGCAGCTCCAGGCCGGGCTGCTCCTCGACGGGCGCCGTGGTGGCCTTGGACTCCGCGAGCTGACGGAGCTGCTGCAACCTGGCCCGACGGCGACCGGGCGCGTCGTGCGGGTGGGTGAGCAGCACCGCGTGGGCGGCGCAGCAGGCGGTGCCCCCGACCGCCGTCACAGCCTCGCGCATCAGGGCGAGGTCGGTGATGCAGGGCGCGCAGTTCGTGGTCATGGCCGCACACGCTACGGCCTGCGGGAGGCTGCTGCTTCCGCCACCGGCAGCAGTCGCTGTCCGGGCAGCAGCGCGAGACGCGGCGAACGCGCCGGCGCCCCCCGTCCCGGAGGACGGGGGCGCCGGAGGGGGTGGGATCAGCTGACAGCCGCCCGGGCGAGCCGAGCGCGCCGGGAGGCTGCGGCCGCGCGACGCTCCCACTTGCGGGCTACGGCCAGCCGTGCAGCGAGGTTGACCGCCTCTGCGCGCTGTTGGCGCTCACGGGCGACCTGGTGGAGGGGTTGGGCGAGGGCGACGTACACGGGACGTTCTCCTGACGAATGGGTGTGAACAGGTGTGTGGGTGCGGGCCGTCATGCCGCGACGGCGTCCTTGCGCGGCCGGCCGCGAGGCCGCTTGCGGGGAACGACGACGCCGAGGACGACCAGCTGGCCGCCCCAGACACCCCAGGGCTCCCGGCGCTCGAGGGCACCGGTCAGGCACGCTTCGCGCATCGGGCACGGCCCGCAGAGCGCCTTGGCGGCCTCCACGTCGTCGGGCCGCTCGGCGAACCAGAGATCCGCCGGTGCGGTCCAACAGGGCAGGTCGGTCCCCTCGTCGAGGACGATCTCGAGTGCGGGTGCGGTCATGGGGTCACCTCCGGTGTGCGGCTGCGGAGCCGCGGACGTGCGGTGGGATCGGGGCCGGGTGGGATCGGGGCCGGGTGGGATCGGGGCCGGGGCGGTCGATCGGTACTGGTTCAGAGCGCGTTCCTGGTCGGTAGATGCGGTTCCGCAGAGACCAAAAAAGGCCGCGGACCCGGTGAACGGGGTCCGCGGCCTCAAGGAGCGCGCTGGTCTGGAGTCAGACCGGGGCACCTCGAGCAGGCAGCAGACCCGTCGCGTCGTGGCGGGTGTCGAGCAGGGTGTAGAGCACGGTGGTGACGGGCGGCGTGGTCACGGCCAGGCCGGTGGCGTCCTCGCGGACCAGCCCGGCGAACGGCACACGGGTGCCCTGGCCCGGGGCGCCCTGCGGCGCGAAGGGCCCGGCCTGGAACGGCGCGCGCGCGTCGACGCCGCTGAACGGCGCGACGGCCCACGTGCGGCCCCGCTCGGAACGAGGGGCGCAGGCGCCCGGGGTCGCGGCAGGCGCGATCGGCAGGATCAGCATCGTCGTCTTCACAGGGCACCTCCTCGATCGGCTGCGTGGTAGGGCGGCGGGCGCCGCTGGCGATGTCTGGAGGTTAGAGAGGTGCGCGGACGCGTGCAAGGGGTTATGGCGAACGCGTTGCGGTGAGCTCCAGGACGTCGTCCCCGAACTTGTCGAGCTTGGCCTGGCCGATGCCCGGGATCGACACGAGTGCCGCCACCGTGGTCGGTCGCTGCTCGGCGATCGCCGCCAGGGTGGCGTCGGTGAACACGCAGTAGGCGGGCTGGCCCAGCTCCTTGGCCCGGCTGCCGCGCCAGTCCCGGAGCGCGTCGTAGAGCGCGTCGTCCCGGTCGGAGGGGCAGCCGGCGCAGCGGCCCAGCTTGCGGTCGACGGCGGCGACGAGCCCGGCCCCGCAGATCCGGCAGGTCGCCGAGGCCTTGCCGGCGCTCTTTCGCACGGGCCGGGCGGGAGCGGCGCCGGTGCTGGTGGCGCTGCCGAGCATGCCGTCGAGGAAGCGGGACGGCCGGCGGGTGGCGCGACCCCCCGGGGAGCGGGCCAGCGCCCAGGACAGCGACAGGTGCTCGCGGGCCCGGGTGATGCCGACGTAGAGCAGCCGGCGCTCCTCCTCGACCTGCGCCGGGGTGTCGGCGTGCACCAGCGGCAGCGTGCCGTCGACGAGGCCGACGAGGAACACCGCGTCCCACTCCAGCCCCTTGGCGGCGTGCAGCGACGCGAGCGTCACCCCGTCGACGGTCGGTGCGTGCTGCGCCGCCGCCCGCTCCTCCAGCTCGGCCACCAGCT
>DASTLY010000029.1:0-26659 GCA_035714445.1 Mycobacteriales bacterium | reverse complement strand
GCCGGCGGGCTGTCCGCCCCCGACCTGGCCGCCGAGCTGCTGGGCCGGCCGATGTCGGAGCAGGGCCGGCGCACCCGGGCCGCCGGCCGCGGCGCGGCGCTGCACCTGCCGGAGGCGCCGGCGCCGGCTCCCGGCCGCGGGCCGCTCGCCCCCGGCGCCCTGCTGGCCGCGGCCCGGCGGCCGTTCAGCACCCGGCCCGGCGCGGTCCTGGCCGGCCTGCTGCCTGCCGGCCGGCTGAGCACCGAGGGCATCGCGCGCGGCGTACAGCGGCTGCACCCGGGCGGCTGGCCGGCCCGTGACCTGCGGGTCTGCGCGGTGCGGGCGCGGGACGCCCGGCGCGTGGTGTTCGGCGGGCCGGGGGGCGGGCCCGCCGAGGTGGGCCGGGCCGTTGCGGCGTCCTGCGCGATCCCCGGGTGGTTCACCCCCGTGACGCTCGACGGCGAGACCTACGTCGACGGCGGCGCGCACTCCCCCACCAACGCCGATGTCGTGCTGCGCGACCGGCCCGACCTGGTGGTCGTGGTGAGCCCGATGTCGGCGGCGCGGGTCGGGCTGCGGGCGGACACCGGGCTGCGGCTGGCCTCCGCCGGCCTGCTGACGGCGGAGGTGCTGCGGCTGCGCACCGCCGGTTGCCGGGTGGTCGTCGTGCAGCCGGGCACCCAGGACCTGTCGGTGATGGGCACCAACGCGATGCGGCGGGACGGCCTCGAGCAGGTCCTGCACCGGGCGGCCCGGAGCACCTCCGAGCTGCTGGCGCAGCGCCCACGCCTGCTGCAGGTGTCCTGACCGGCCCCCGGCCGGCGACGGCGGGCAGCCGGCGGTGAGCGACCCCTGGGACGTGGCGGTCGTGGGCACCGGGCCCGCCGGCGCCGCGGCCGCCCGGGCGGCTGCAGCGACCGGCGCGCGCGTCCTGCTGCTGGAGCGGGCCGAGCTGCCCCGCTACAAGCGCTGCGGCGGGGGCCTGATCGGCGCGTCCCAGCGGGCCGTCGCGGCGACCGGCGTCGACCTGCCCGCGCTGTCCCGCGACCGCGTCGGCCGGATCACGTTCACCTCCGACGGCCGGCGGCGCTTCACCCGGGCCACGGACCCGTTCCTGCCGATGGTGCTGCGCTCCGAGCTCGACGCGGCCCTGGTCGCGGCGGCCGTCCGCGAGGGCGCCACGGTGCGCACGGGGGTCACCGTCCTGTCGTACGCGCAGGACCGGGGCCTGGTCACCCTCGGCACCTCCGCCGGGCCGGTACGCGCCCGCGCCGTCGTCGGCGCGGACGGCTCGCAGGGCCGCGCGGCGGCCCACGTCGGGGTGGTCAGCGAGCAGGTCGACCTGGGCCTGGAGGCCGAGCTCCCCACCCCACCCGGCTCGCCGTGGCGGGGCCGGGTGCTGCTGGACTGGGGGCCGGTGCCCGGGTCGTACGGCTGGGTGTTCCCCAAGGGCGACACGCTGACGGTGGGCGTGATCGGCGCTCGCGGCCAGGGCCCGGCGCTGCGGGCGTACTACCGGGCGCTTCTGGCCCGCCTGCACCTCGACCCGGCGGACGCGCTGCACGACGGCGGGCACCTCACCCGGGTGCGCGCGCCGGGCTCGCCGCTGCGCCGCGGGCAGGTGCTGGTCGCCGGCGACGCCGCCGGACTGCTGGAGCCCTGGACCCGCGAGGGCATCTCGTTCGCGCTGCGCAGCGGTGCGCTGGCGGGGGCGGCCGCCGCCGGGGACGTGGCGTCGTACGACGGCGCGGTGGCCCGCGAGCTCGGGCCGGAGATGGCCGCCGGGCGCACCGCGCTGCGGGTATTCACCCGGCACCCGGGGACCGTGCACACGGCAATGCAGGGGCTGCCCGGCATGTGGGACCTGTTCGTGCGGCTGGTGTCCGGGCAGACCAGCCTGGTCGAGCAGCTGTCCCGCCGCCGCGTCCAGGCCCTCGTCCGGGTCCTGGGCTGACCTCAGCCGAACTCGGCGCGGACCAGAGCTCCGTGCTCGTCGAGGGCCGGGGCGGCGGGCCGCTCGAGCGGGTCCTCCCAGCCGGACATCTTCAGCGGGTTGCCGGGCACGCGCACCCCGCCGGCGTCGATGACCATCCGCCGGACGGCGGCCTGCGCCGAGCCGACCGCCTCGCCCACCGTCGCGATCGGCCCGCACGGGACCCCGGCCAGGTCGAGCTCGCCCAGCCAGTGCTCGGCCGACGCCGTGCCCAGCACCGCCTCGAGGTCGGCCTTGAGCTCGTCACGGTGCTGGTGGCGCAGCGCATTGCTGGCGTAGCGGGGGTCGGTGGGCAGCCCGGGGGCGCTCAGCGCGCGGGCGAGCGTCGCGAACAGGGTGTCGTTGGCCGCGCAGACCGTGATGTCGCGGTCGGCGCACCGGAAGGTGTCGAACGGGGCGATCGAGAAGTGCGCGTTGCCGATCGGCTCCGGCTCCACGCCGGTGGCCAGCCACGACAGCGCCGGGCTCTCCAGCAGGCTCACCGTCGCGTCGTACATCGCCAGGTCCAGGTGGGTGCCCCGGCCGGTGCGGGCCCGCCCGAGCAGGGCGCCGGTGATCCCGCCGTACGCGTAGACCCCTGCCGACAGGTCGGCGACCGGGATGCCGGGCTTGCGCCGCTCCCCGCCGGGCGCGCCGGTGATCGACATGATGCCGCTCATCCCCTGGACCACCGCGTCGTATGCGGGCCGCTGCGACCACGGCCCGGTGTGGCCGAAGCCCGAGATCGAGCAGTAGACCAGGCCGGGGTTGGCCTCGAGCAGCGCCGGCGCGCCGAGGCCGAGCCGGGCCATCACCCCGGGCCGGTAGTTCTCGACGACGACGTCGGCCCGGCCGGCCAGCGACCGGGCCACCCCGAGGTCGACCGGGTCCTTGAGGTCGAGGGCGACGGACTGCTTGCCGCGGTTGACCCGGGCGAAGTACAGCGACGAGCCGTCGGCGAACGGGCCGTAGCCGCGGCTGTCGTCCCCACCGCTGGGGTGCTCCACCTTGACCACGCGTGCGCCGAGGTCGGCGAGCAGCATCGTGGCGAACGGCCCGGCGAGCACGCGGGAGAAGTCGGCGACCAGCAGACCGGACAGGGGGCCCTCGGGGGCGGCAACAACCATGTGCGCAGTGTCCCCCGGCGCGGTTCACCGCTTCAGGGGGAACGTCGGCCCGGGATGTGGTGTTGTGGATGGCATGACCGGCACCGTGACGTCAACTGCCCCCTCCCTCACCCTGTCCGCTGCCGACCGCTGCGACCGCTGCGGCGCCCAGGCCCGTGTCCGTGTCGTCCTCGTCAGCGGCGACCTGCTGTTCTGTGCGCACCACGCCCACGCCTACGAGGAGAAGCTCAAGGCGACGGCGGTCGACTGGGTCGACGAGACCGGCGCACTGCGCAGCTGACCTGCTCCACCCCCGCTACGGCCGTCCACGACGAGGTGGGCGGCCGCCTTCGTGTCCGGGGGACGCCGGGGCTGCACGGCGGCAGCCCGGAGGGCGCCGGCTCAGACGGCGCGGGCGGTGAACCGTCCGACGCTGTGCTCCACGACCAGGGGCAACCCGAAGGCGCGTGACAGCAGCGGCGCGGTGAGCACCTGCTCGACCGGGCCCGAGGCCACCACCCGGCCCCGCGCGAGCAGCAGCGCATGCGTGGTGCCCAGGGGCACCTCCTCGACGTGGTGCGTGACCAGCACGACGGGCGGACCGGCCGCGTCGCTCCAGAGCCGGGCCAGCAGCCGCAGCAGCGCCTCGCGCGCGCCCAGGTCGAGCCCGGCGGCCGGCTCGTCCAGCAGCAGCAGCTCCGGGTCGGTCATCAGGGCCCGGGCGAGCAGGACGCGCTTGCGCTCGCCCTCGGACAGCGAGCCGAACCGCCGGTCGGCGAACTGCCGCAGGCCGACCCGGGCGAGCAGGGTTCGGGCCCGGGTGAGGTCGCCGTCGTCGTGGCGGCCGCTCCAGCGCCCGACCACCCCGTAGCCCGCGGTCACGACGAGGTCCAGGGCCGTCTCGTGCGGCGGGACCCGGTCGGCCAGCGCGGCGCTGGACAGGCCGACGCGGGTGCGCAGCTCGCCGAGGTCGGCCTGCCCGTAGCGCTCGTCGAGCAGATCCACCTCCCCGCGGCTGGGCAGGAGCGCGGCCCCGGCGACCTGCAGCAGGGTCGTCTTGCCCGCGCCGTTGGGGCCGAGCACCACCCAGCGCTCGCCCTCGCGCACGGTCCAGTCGACGTCGGTGAGCAACGTGGCGCCCTCGCGCTCCACGGCCACCCCCGCCATCCGCAGGACGGGGCTGCCGGCAGGGGCGGTCAGAGGGGGTACGGCAACAGGCACGACACGAACCTAGACCGGCCCGCGGCGCCGAGCCCGCAAGGGGAGCAGGTCGGCCGACCTCACGGGGGACCTGCTGCCGCGGGCAGGCGGCACGTACGCCGCGGGGCTCAGGACCGCGGGAAGGTGGACGTCAGGTCGTGCCAGGTGTTGTCGGTCGGCACGTACTTCCCGTCCTTGGCCACGAAGTACTGCCACTGGTTGTTGTAGACGCGGGTCAGGCTCTTGCTCGTCGCCACCGTCTTGCAGAAGTTGACGTGCGGGTAGACGTTGCCGACGTTCACGTCGCACATGGTGGGGATGTGCGCGAGCAGCCCCTTGGCGCTCGCGTCGCTCCCTCCCTCGATCGCCTGCTTGAGCAGCTGGACGCTGGACCAGCCGACCTGCGCGAACTCGTTGGAGTTCTTGGCGATCTCGCCCGGGTTGCCCTTGAGGTGGTCGCTGAGCTCCTGCGCGAACTGCTTGACCATCGGGTCGTCGGACGTCGGCTGCAGCGCGGAGTTGAGCACGATGATCCCGTCGCCGGCGGCGCCAAGCGGCGCGAGGAACTGCGGCAGCAGGCTCCCTGAGCTGGTCAGGAACTTTCCGGTGTAGCCGAGCTTGCGGGCGGCGAGGATGTACTTCACGCTGGTCTGACCGTCACCGCCGTAGGTGAAGCAGTCCGGCTTGGTGGCCAGTGCCGTGGTGAGGCTGGGTGTGACGTCGGCGATCCCCGGCTGCACGAGCTGCGTGGTGATCTTGAGCCCGAGGGCCTGGGCCTGCTGCTTCTGCTGCGCCGCGAGCTGGTCGTTGCCGGGGTTGGCCGGCAGGATGGCGACGACGGTCGTGCAGCCGCTGTCGACCCACAGCTTGGCGATCGCCGTGCTCGCCAGGACCGGGCCGGGGTCGAACTGGAAGGACACCGGGCTGCTGTACTCGGCCGGGGTCGTCGGCAGCCCGCCGATGTAAGGGATCCCCGCCGCCTCGAGCACGCCGAGCTGCTGCGGAGCGCCCAGCGGGTCGAACGCGCCGAGCACCGCGATGTCCTTGTTGGACAAGGCCTCGCGGGCGCACTGGGCGGACACGTTGGGGTCACCCTTGGTGTCGCAGGTGTCGACCTGGATCTTGCGTCCCTTGATGCCGCCCTTCGCGTTGATGGCCTCGGCCGCAGCCTTCACCCCCGTGACCCCGTACGGGAAGGAGATCCCGCCAAAGGAGGACGAGGGGGTGAGTGCGCCCGTCGCCATCACCCGGATCGGACTCGACGAGCCCGTGCCGGCCTCGGCACTCTCGCCCGAGCCCCCGCAGGCGGCGCTCCCGGCGACCGTGACCGCCGCGAGCAGGCCCAGCTGGACAGTTCTGCGTGCGTTCATGTGTCGCCTTCCATAGTGGGGTCGCCGGTCGTCATCGACGAGGCGCAGTCGTGTGGGCGGGTGCGGAGCCGGTGCGCTGTTCGAGCGCGACGCTGCCGATCAGCCCCGTCTCCGTTGGCAGGGGAGCCGGTACGGCGGGCGCGGTGCCCAGGTAGGCGCGCACGACGTCGGGGTGGGACAGGACCTGCTCGGGAGTCCCGGTGGCGATCGTGCGGCCGAAGTCCAGGGCCACGACGTGGTCGGACACCTGGCGCACCAGCTGGACGTCGTGCTCGATCAGCAGCACGGCGATGCCCCAGTCGCGGGCCATCGACGTGATCATGCGGGCGACCTCCCCCCGCTCGAACTCCGACAGCCCGGCCGCCGGCTCGTCCAGGAGCAGTACGGCGGGTTCGCCGGCCAGCGCTCGGGCGATGGCCACGAGCCGTCGGTCGCCGTACGCGATCTCGGTCGGCAGCCGGTCGAGCTTGTCGTGCAGGCCGAAGGCCTCGATGGCCGCGGCCGTCGCCGGTGTGACGGCGCCCCGGCTCGGGTGGACCAGGTCGATCAGCAGCGAGGCGCGGTCCTGCGGGTCGCTCGCGCAGCGCAGGTTGTCCATCACCGTCATGTCCTCGAACAGCTCGAGTGACTGGAAGGAGCGCGCCAGGCCGACGCGGGCCCTGCGGTGGGCGCCCAGCCGGTCGATGCGCTGCTCGCCGAGCACCACGGTGCCGCTCGACGGGACGAAGCCGGTGATCGCGTCCATCAGGGTCGTCTTGCCGGCGCCGTTGGGGCCGATGACGGAGACCACCTGGCCGGGCTGCACCGTGATGTCCACATCGGCGAGGGCCACCACCGAGCCGAACTCCACGCGCATCCCGGTCGCCGAGAGCGCGCAGCCGCGCGAGCGACGGGCAGCCGGGTCGACCTGCGCGAGCTCCCGGGCGTAGCCGCTGCGGCGGCGCTCCTCCGCCGCTGAACGCTGGGCGGTGGCGCTGAGCCGGCCGAGGCGCGACGCCACGCCGGAGCCGCCCGCCGCCGCGCCTGGCGCGTCTGCCGCCGGGACGGAGCCGTCCGCCGCCGGGCCGGAGCCGGCTGTCGCCGGGCCGGAGCCGGCTGTCGCCTTGCCGGACTGCCGGCGGCTGCGGGTCAGCGGAGCGGCCAGGCCGTCCGGGTTCGCGATCAGCTGGAGCACCAGGGCCAGGCCGATGATCAGCGGGAACACCTGGGTCCACCAGGTCCAGTCGCCGACCACGGGGTGCAGGATGGCGTTGGGCAGGCCGTTGTTGTTGAACAGGCCCCCGACGATCGCCCCGGGCACGAACCCGATGCCGCCGAGGACCGCGCCGACGAGGCTGTTGAGGCCGGCGAGCGGGTCGAAGCTGGTGAACTGCGGGAGCGCCTGGTTGAAGACCAGCAGCACGCCGCCGGCCGCCGCGATGACGCCGGCCAGGACGAAGGCGTAGAGCTTCGCGCCGGTCACGTCGATCCCGAGCGCCTTGGCGGCCCGCTCGTTGTTGCGCACCGCGAGCAGGCGACGCCCCGAGCGACCGCGCCGGACGTTGGCCGCGGCGAGGGCGAGCAACGTGAACACCGCCAGCACGACGAGGAAGTAGCGCCGGGGGTACAACGTGGAGTTGATGCCCACGCCGAACAGGGTCTGCGGCTCCACCCGCAGCCCCGCCAGCCCGCCGACGAACCGGCTGTTGGTCAGGACCACGGCGTTGAGCGCCACGGCGAGCCCGAGCGTCGCGATGGCGAGGCTCACGCCCCGGGCCCGCAGCGAGGGCAGGCCCACCAGCAGGCTGACGGGGATGACGGCGAGCATGCCGACCAGCAGGCTGACCAGGAACGGCGTGCCGTACGACGCCGAGAGGTTCGCCGCGACGACGGCGCCGACCCCGCCGAGGGTGAGCTGGGCGAGCGACAGCTGGCCGGCGTAGCCGGTGATGACCACCTGTGACAGCAGGACCGTCGCCGTCATCATGCTGATCGTCGCGCCGATGACCCACTCCTCCTGGACCACCGACGCGAGCACGGCGGCCAGTCCGACGGCGCCCAGCAGCACCGGCAGGCGCACCTCGCCGCTGCCCACCCGCGGCAGCCGCTCCTGCACGTAGCTGCGCAGCGGCAGCGAGCGACCGCGCAGCACGAGCACCGCGATGATGAGCAGGAAGGGCACGGCCTGCGCGGAGCCGCTCCAGCTCAGGTAGCGGCTGGCCTCGACCTGGGCGGCACCGACGAGCATCCCGCCGGCGAGCGTCAGCGGGAAGGACCGCAGCCCGCCGATCATCGCGCAGGCCAGCGTCGGGATGAGCAGGCTGGTGAAGCTCCCGGGCGTCAGCTGCAGGATCGGGCCCAGGCCGGCCCCCGCGAGCCCGGCGAGGGCACCGCCGACCGCCCAGTTCGCCGCGCGCAGCCGGTCGACGTTCCACCCGAGGGCGCTCAGCGACCGCGGGGCCTCGGCCAGGGCGGAGGTCGCCAGGCCGAACCGGGTCGACCGGTAGACCAGCCACAGGGCGCCGGTCAGCACGACGGCGGCCAGCAGGACGATGAGGGAGTCCTGGCCGACCTGCAGGGAGCCGATGCGGGTGGTCCCGATCGGCAGGAAGGGGTTGGGCACCTTGGGCAGCCCGCCGAAGATCAGCACGATGGCCTGCTGGATGCTCACCAGCACCGCCAGCGTGGCGATCACCTTGGTCAGGGCCGCCGCGGTGGCCAGCGGCCGGACCGCCACGACGTAGATCAGCAGGTTCACCAGGGCGGCCGCGAGAACCGCACCGAGCACCGCCGCCCCCTTGGGCACGCCCCACACGTCGGCGAGCTGCCACTCGAGGTAGCCGCCGACCATCGCGACCCCGCCGCTGGCGAAGTTGATGATGCCGGAACTGCGGAACACCACGACGATGCCCAGGGCGTTCATCGTGTAGAAGCCGCCGGTGGCCATGCCGAGCACCAGCAGCTGCAGGAACTCCGTCACGGGGTGGACATCCTCTTCGTCGCGGGCGGGGGTGGGGCGGGACCGGGGCTCAGGCGGTGCGGGTGACGCGGATGTTCGTCGCCTTGTCGAAGAACTCCCACTGCCCGGGGGGCATCACGGCGGCCGCGCTGATCTGGTCCATCTCGAGGTCGATGACCAGGGAGACGTGGATGCTGAACTCCTTGACCAGCCAGTGGACGAGGTACTGGCCGGGTCGGAGCTCACGGCAGCGGTACGGGAGCGGGCCGCGGGGCTCGCTGCCGTCGTTCATCATCTGGAAGCTGACGCCGAAGTCGCCGTCGAAGCTCAGCCGGTACTGGTTGCCCTTGCTGTACGTGTACTCGAGGACCGTGTTGGCCAGCCCCGGGGACGACGGGCCGTCGGCGTAGTCCGCCGGCTGGTACGACAGGTGGGGCATCTCGATGTCGGGTCGACCGCCGCCCTGCTTGGCGATCTGCGGTCCGGCGTCGGGGCGTGCGGCGGTGTCGGTCATGTCTGTCTCCTCGTCGAGCGGTGGCGGTGGGTGGTCGAAGGGGTCGTGCCGGTTCGGGCTGGACAGGTCACAGCTCGACGACGAGCTTTCCGCGCACGTGACCGGTTTCGATCTCGCGATGCGCGTCGGGCAGGCCGTCGAGCGGGTAGGTCGCGGCGATGGGCACGATCAGCCGGCCCTGGGCCGCCAGGGCGGCGGCCGCCGTGAGCCCGGCGGTGCCCCGCGGCCCGGCGCCGCCGCTGAAACGCACGCCGAGGGCGGCCGCTGCCGGGTCGGCGATCGTGACCACCCGGTCGGCGCTGCCGGTGAGGGCCACCAGGTCCGGGAGGGCTCCGGCGCCGGCGGCGTCCATCGCGCCGTGCACGGTGCCGGTGAGCGCCTGCACGTCCCTGCGCAGGTGCGGGCCGTACGCGACCGCCGTGGCGCCGAGCGACCGGACAAAGGCGTGGTTGGGCGGGCTCGCCGTGCCGATCACGGTGAGCCCGCGGGCGACCGCGAGCTGGACGGCGAACACCCCGACCCCGCCGGCGGCGCCGTTCACGAGCAGGGTGCTCCCGGCGGGCAGGGCGAGCAGGTCGAGGACCCGGGTGGCGGCGTCCACGGCCACCGGCAGGGCCGCGGCCTGCGGGAAGGACAGGGCCGCCGGCAGGGGGATCCAGGCCGTCACGAGCGCGAGCTCGGCGGCGGCGCCGTCGTCCGCGAACCCGACCACCGCGTCGCCGACCTCGCCAGCGGCTCCCGCGCCGACCTGGTCGACGATGCCGGCGACGTCGGTGCCGACCGTGCGCGGCAGCGCGACGGGCATCCGCTGCGCCAGCGCGCCGCTGCGCAGCTTCGCGTCGAACGGGTTGACCCCGGTCGCGCGGACACTGATCCGCAGCTGTCCCGGGCCGGCCTGCGGCTCGTCGACCTCGACGACCTCGAGCACCTCGGGCCCGCCGTACGCCGCGAACTGGACGGCCTTCACGGCAGGGCCAGGTGGGTGCCGAAGCGGCGGCCGGAATAGGTCAGCGGAGCAGACACCGACGGCACGGCGTCGGCGACGGCCCCCAGCAGGACGACGTGGTCGCCGCCGTCCACCGTGTCGTGCAGGTCGCAGGCGAGCCAGCCACCGGGTCCGGACAGCCGCGGCATCCCCGCCACCAGGTGCCACGCCACCCCGTCGAACTTGGCCGCGCCCTTGCGGGCGAAGGCGTCGGCCAGCCCCGCCTGCTCGCTGGTGAGCAGGTTGACCCCGAAGCGCCGGGTCTCGAGCACCAGGGGCAGCAGCGCGGACGCGCGGTCGAGCGCGACCACGACCATGGGCGGCGCCAGGGACAGCGAGGCAAAGGCGCTGACGGTGGTGCCGTGCGGCCGCGCCCCGGCCATGGCGGTGACGACGGCCACCGGGGTGCAGACCGTGGACATGGCTGCCACGAACCGCTCGGCCGTCGTGGTCCGCGCGCCGTCGTCGATCGCGACGGTGCTCATGCCGGTACCGTCTCGACGCGCTTCGCGAGGGTGGCGCCGAACATCTGCTCGGCGTTGCGGTCCAGAATCGCGGCCTTGTCGTCCTCGCTCAGGTAGGGCGAGTCGCGGACGAAGGCCACCGCGTCGTCCAGCGACGCGAAGATCTCGTCGCTGCCCAGCAGGAGGCGGTCGGCGCCGTAGCTGTCGCGGGCCGCGAGCAGCGCGGCGGGGACGTCCTGGATGCCGACGTCGTACCAGAAGCGCCTGAGCCCGGCCATCGGGTCCGAGGCCTCGAGCGGCGAGTCGGCCAGCCAGGACATGAAGCCCTTGCCGGCCGCGACGACGGCGCTCTGCTCGAAGCCGCGCCGCAGGTTGCGCTCCGTGCGGGGCCACAGGAAGGGCATGAAGCCGCCGCACATCGCGAAGACGAAGCGCAGCGTCGGGTAGCGCGTGGACAGGCCGGAGTACAGCATCCGGATCGGGGCCACGGAGATCTGCAGCGGGCTGCCGAAGCCGGTGTGCAGGCCGTACTCCTTCAGGCCCGGGTGCACGGCCGACTCGCTCCCCACCGGGTGCACGTAGACGACGGCGTCGTGCCGCGCGAGGTTCGCCCAGAACGGCTCGTACTCCGGCGCGTCGATGGGCTTGCCGCCCACGATGCACGGCAGGCCGATGCCCACCACGCCGAGCTCGTCGAAGCACCGCTCGGTCTCGGCGATCGCCGCCTCGACGTGCGGGAGCGGCACGCTGCCGAACGCCGCGAAGCGGCCCGGGTAGCGGCGCCCGACCTCGGCGTTCAGGTCGTTGATGAGCTGCGTGGTGGCGACCGCCGCGGCGACGTCGGGCAGCTCGACGTTGAGCCCGATCGCGGACAGGACCTGCAGCTGCACCCCGTTGCGGTCCAGCGTCTCGACCCTGCGGTCGAAGTCGTCGGGCTGGCGCCCCATCATCGCGAGGTCGGGTCGACCGGCCGCCACCAGGGCGTCCATGTAGGCGGCGGGCCAGTAGTGGGCGTGGACATCGATGCGCACGGCGTGCTCCGGAGTCAGGAGTTGGCGGGAACGGGCGAGCCCGCCACGAAGGTGGGCCTGGGCAGGTCGGCACGCGGCTGCGCCGGCACCGCCATGACGTCGGCGTCGGGCCGGTGCTCCGGCGCGATCTGCTGCAGGGACGGCCCGCGGAACAGCTCCGGCTCGAGCGCCGGCAGGACCTCGTCGACGAACAGGTCGAACGAGCGCTGGACCAGGTCGGGGTTGTACGTGCCGACGGTGAAACGCGTGTTGAGGTGGCGTACGCCCTGCTCGACGTAGGCTCGAAGCTGGGTGGTGACGCTGTCGGGGGTCCCGACGGTCATCCACCCCCGCACGTGCAGGACGTTGCGCGGGAACAAGTCCCGGGCGACCTCGTCGAGCGGCACCTGGGAGAGCTCGCGCAGCGAGCGGGGATCCTTCGAGCGGTCGATCAGGGGGCTGCGGCCGGCCAGCCGCTCCGCGGCCTGCCACGCCTCGTCCTCCGTGGGCCCGACGATGACGTAGCGGGTCACGAGGGACTTGGCGGTGGCGTCGTCGACGTGGGCTGCCGAGAACCCGGCCGCCACCAGCGCCGCCCGGTGCCGGGCGAACTTGGCGAGGGCGTCCGGCAGCGGGCACGGGCCGAGGAACAGCGCGAGCCCGCGGGCCGCGACGTCGTCGATCGTCGCGTCGGTGTTGGTGCCGATGGCGAGCTGGGGGCCACCGTCGCGGTAGGGCGCCGGCATCATCCGGCCGGTCAGCCGGCCGCGGTCGAAGTCGTTGTCGAAGACCAGCGGCGGGTCCCCGGCCTTCTGCCGGTAGGCCTTCAGCAGCAGGTCGAGCTTGCTGTCGAAGGCCTCCTGCCGGCGGGTCTCGTCGGCGTTGAAGTTGACCCAGTCCGAGCCGATCCCGACGCGGCCGGCCGACATGCCCATGAGCAGCCGGCCGCCGGTCAGCACGTCGACGATGCTCGACTCCTCGGCCAGCCGCAGGACGTGCTGGAAGGGCAGCGGCACGATGGTGGTGCCGAACCAGCAGTCGCCCAGCACGGGCGCCAGCCGGGCGGCCATGAGGAACGGGTTGGAGTAGGGCTCGTAGTTGTTGAAGTGCTGCTCGCCGAAGGTGACCATGGCGAAACCGGCCTGCGCGGCCTGCTCGGACAGGCGCAGGCACTGGGAGATCAATGGGCCGTCCTGCGCCGATGTCAGCGCGGCGGGCCCCATGAAGACGGACACGTGCACGACGGACCTCCTCGAGCGATGGGTGGGGTCACCTCGGGGCCTGGAGACCCGGTGACGCGCATCACGCTGACATCGCCCGGCGCATTGAGGAAGACGTTCCTTCCGATGGCCGACATCGACATCGTCGATCCGGTCAGCCTGCGGCGTCGCGCATGGTCGAGGTCAGCAGCTGGCGCAGCCAGGCATGCTCGGCGTCGCGTTCGAAGACGGGGTGCCACCACAGCGCCTGGACCAGCGGCACGGCATCGAAGGGGCACTCCAGGACGCGCAGCCCGGTCGACGAGGCCATCAGGCCCGCCACCCGCTGCGGCAGCATGCAGATGCGGTCGGTCCCGGTGATGAACAGGGGCAGGGTCACGAAGCCGTTGACGACGACCTGCACCTGCGGCTCGACGCCGAGCTGTTCGAGCTGGCGCAGGCCGGTCGTGCCCGGCGAGGGCCCGGTGAACGCGGCGGCCCAGGGCAGCCTCTGGAGGTCCGCCATGGTGAGGGCTTCGCCGACCGAGGCGTTGTCGTGGGAGACCAGGCAGACCCAGCGGTCGGAGAACAGGTCGATGTGCGGCAGCCCGCGCAGGAAGCCGTGCGGCATGATCAGGCCGTCGACGGCCCGCAGGCGGTCGTCGTCGCCCGCGAACGGGGTCGGGTCGGCGAACCGGAAGTGCACCCGGGCGTGCGGTGCCTGGGCCGCGACGGCCGCCGACAGCAGCGGCCCCACCACCGACGCGCCGTAGTCGGAGCACGCGAGGGCGAACTGCCGCGTGGACGTCGCGATCTCCGGCGGCTGAACCGCGAAGATGCGCTGCACGCCGTCCAGCGCGACGGCGGTACGGGCGGCCAGCTGGACCGCGAGCGGCGTCAGGTCGTAGCTGTTCCCGGAGCGGTAGAGCAGGTCGTCCCGGAAGTGGCGCCGCAGCCGGCCCAGCGAGTGCGACAGCGTCGGCTGGGTCAGCCCCAGCCGGGCCGCGGCCCGGGTCACGCTGCGCTCCTGGAGCAGGGCGTCCAGGGCCACCAGCAGGTTCAGATCGAGGTTGCGCTCCATCGGCCCCCTCGGCTCGCGACGACGCGCCTCACAGGCTCGCCGCGAGATAGCTCCGCTCGATGTCGTCGGCGTCGCGCAGCAGCTCCCGCGCCGTGCCGGCGATCGCGACCCGGCCGCGGTGCAGGACGTAGCCGCGGTCGCAGATGCCGAGCACGAGCCGGATCTGCTGCTCGACGAGCAGGACCGCTGTGCCGGCGTCGGCCATGGCGCGCACCGCGGCGAACAGGTCCTTCACCACCAGCGGGGACAGCCCCAGCGACAGCTCGTCGGCCAGCAGCAGCGCGGGCTTGCGGGCGAGCGCCCGACCCAGCCCGAGCATCTGCTGCTCGCCACCGGACAGCAGCCCGGCCGGGCGGTCCATCAGCCGGGCCAGGGCGGGGAAGATCCGCACGGCCTCGTCGGGGTCGCCGTCACCCAGCCGCAGGTTCTCCGCGGTCGTGAGGTCCCGGAAGACGGCCCGGTCGTCGGTCACCAGTGCCATGCCGCGCCTGGCCCGGCGAAAGAGCCGGTCGGTCACCGTCCGGCCGGCGATCGCCACGGTGCCGCCTAGCGGCGCCAGGTCACCCGCGAGCGTCAGCAGGGCGGTGGTCTTCCCGGCTCCGTTCGGTCCGAGCAGGGCGACCACCTCGCCGGCGTCCACATGGAGGTCGAGGTCGTGGACGACCGCGACGTCCGCGTAGCCGGCCGCCAGGTCCTTGGTCTGCAACACGTGCGTCATGGCTGCGTCCTCCGTCGTGGTCCAACGAGCATGTCTGCACCGTGCACCCGCGTCCACGGGCACGCCGCCCCCACGGGTGGGCGACGTCGGGCTCGGGACGTCGCCGACCTGGCACACCCGTACGCCGTACTGCTCCCGGCGGCCCGGCTGCGGTGAGGTAGGTCACGTGCACTCTGCGACGCCGACACGCATTCGGGAAGATGCCAGTGCTGATGCCGCCCATAGACGGACCTGATAGGAGCGCGACCTCCCGGTGTCGCGGGGAGGGCCTGCGTGTGGGCAGCCGCCGCGGACGCTGACCGAGTCGTACGCTCCGGGGATGCCCTACACCTGCTTCGACGTCGACATCAGCGACGCGGTCGCGCACGTGCGCCTCAACCGCCCGGACGAGCTCAACACCATGACCGCCGCGTTCTGGCGCGAGCTGCCTGAGATCGTCACGACGATCAGCGACGATGCGACGGCCCGGGTGGTCGTCGTGTCGAGCACCGGCCGGCACTTCAGCGCCGGCATGGACCTCGCGGTCTTCGGTGGCGACGCCCTGGGCGGGCAGCAGGCCGAGCTCGGCCGGCGCCAGGCCCGCCTGCGGTCCCACGCGAAGGTGCTGCAGTGGTCGTTCACGGCGCTGGAGAAGGCCCGGATGCCGGTGATCGCCGCCGTGCAGGGCGGGGTGATCGGCGGCGCCGTCGACCTGGTGACGGCCTGCGACATGCGCTACGCCACCGTCGAGTCCTTCTTCTGCGTGCAGGAGATCAACATCGGGATGACCGCGGACGTGGGCACGCTGCAGCGCCTCGGCAGCATCGTCGGGGAGGGCTTCGCCCGCGAGATGGCCTACACCGGCCGACGGGTGCCGGCCTCCAGGGCGTACGAGGTCGGCCTGGTCCAGGAGGTCTACGCCGACCAGGAGTCGCTGCTCGAGGGCGTGCTCGACACCGCCCGGGAGATCGCGGAGAAGTCGCCGCTGGCGATCTGGGGCACGAAGGTGGCCCTCAACTTCGCCCGCGACCACGGGGTCGACGAGTCGCTGGACCAGATCGCGACGTGGCAGTCCGGGATGTTCCAGCCGCAGGACATGCAGGAGTCGTTCCGGGCCCGGGCCGAGAAGCGGGTGCCGGTGTTCGACGAGCTGCTGCCCCAGCCGCGCGGGCTCTAGCTCTCCCCCTGGCAGGGCCGGCGCGCCGGCTACCGCGGCTCGTACACCGCCACCCGGACCGACAGCGTCACCTCGCCGGCCAGCCGGGTCGCCGCCGCCGCGCCGACCCCGTCCGGTCCCACGTGCCGGGCGCTCGGTCCCATCGCCACCACGTCCCGCACCTGCTGCGCGTCGAGCACCAGCGCGCGCTCGACCGGCTCGGCCGAGCGCAGCCGGAACCCCGCGAGCTGCCGCTCCAGCCGCACGTCCTTGTCGGGATCGACGGTGACCAGCCCGAGCGGCCCGACCAGCTCGGCGAGGTGCCGGGGGGTGGGCGTGACGACGACCAGCCGGCCGCCGGGGGTCAGCACCCGGGCCGCCTCGGCCGCGCCCCGCGGCGCGAAGACGCTGAGCACCGCCCCCGCGACCGCGGACCGGACCGGCAGCGCCCGCCAGGCGTCCGCGACGACCGCCCCGATCCGCGGGTGGGCGCGGGCGGCCCGCTGCGCGGCGTGCCGGGACAGGTCGAGCGCGAGCCCGGGGCCGTCGACGTCGGCCAGCACCCGGGCCAGGTGGGCGCCGGTGCCGGCGCCCACGTCGACCACCGGCCCCTCGCGGACCGCCGCGGCCAGCGCGTCGCCGATCGCCCGGTACGCCCCGCCGGCCAGGAAGCGGTCGCGGGCAGCGACCATGTCCGCGGTGTCCGCGGTGCCGGCGCCCCCGGGCAGCAGGCTCAGGTAGCCCTGCCGGGCGACGTCGAAGCTGTGGCCGGCCGGGCAGCGGACCGTGCCGGCGGTACGGGCGAGGGCGCCCTCGCAGTGCGGGCAGGCGAGCAGCGGCAGGACGTCGTCGAGCACCTCAGGCCCGCGGCCGGCTGTGCCGGAACGTGACGCTCATCCGGGCGCCGGAGACCCGCCGGTCGCGCGGCACCGCGTGCAGCCACTCGTGCTGCGTCCGGCCGCCCATCACGATCAGGTCGCCCTCGCCCGGGACGTACGCCCGTACGGTCGCGCCGCCGGCGGCGGGCTGGACCAGGAAGCGTCGGCGGGCACCGAGCGACACGGTGAACACCAGCGGCTCCCGCAGCACCTTGCGCACGGTGTCGCCGTGCCAGGCGACGGCGTCGGAGCCGTCCCGGTAGAGGTTGACCAGGCACGAGTCGATCCGGACGGCGTACCGCTCGGACAGCACCGCCCGCAGCTCCTCCAGCGAGGCCGGCAGGTCCGCGACCGACGCGTACGCGGCGACCAGCCGCGGCTCGAGCACCTGCTCGTCCCACATCTCGCGGGTCCGCTGCGCCCAGGGCGCCGTCCGCCGGAGCTCCTCGAACAGCCGCTCGTGCTCCGGCACCCAGCCGGGCACCACGTCGATCCAGGACCGGTCGTCGAGGGGCTCGTGGCGCAGGCCGGCAAACGACAGCCGCCCGCCGGGCGCGGCGGTGCCGAACAGCGAGTCCTGCCACATCAGCTCGCCGCCGGCGCTGTCCGTCATCGTCCCCCGTCCCCCGTCCCCCTGCCCTGTGCCCCATCTCACCCCGTCCCGCGGCCGGGTCCCGCCCGGCGCGGATGCCGCCCGCCCCGCACACTGTTGTACAGAGCACCGACACTCTCCAGCAGCACCCCGTGAGCGGAGCCCAGCCCATGCCCGCGCAGTCCCCCGGCCGCCACCTGGCCCGTCCCGGCGGCGACGAGCAGGTCGTCATGGTGACGACCGCCCGCCTCAGCCACTCGGACGACATCAACCTGCGCGAGCGACGGTACGTGCGGACGCAGCTGGTCCGCGTCGTCTGCGTCGTGCTGGGCGTCACCCTGCCGGTGCCGGTCGCGGTCAAGCTGCTGCTGTTCGTGGGGGCGCTGGTCCTGCCCTGGTTCGGCGTGGTCATGGCCAACGCCGGACCGGTGGTGAGCCGCCGGCGCAAGACCGCCATCGTCGAGGGGCACCTGACCGAGACGCTGCCCGAGCAGCCGCTGCGGCTCGCGATCGAGCCCGGCCGGGTCGTCGACGCGGAGCGCTGAGCCGGGCTCGGGGCCAGGCCGCCTGTCAGACCCGGGCGAGCGCCCGCGCGTCCTGCTCGAGCAGGAAGTCCTCGATGACCGGCACGGCCTCGTCGGGCTGCTCGAGCAGGAACAGGTGCCCGCCGTCGACGATGTGCAGCCGGGCGCCGGGGATGGCCCTCGCGAGGATGCGCGCGTTGCGGGGACGCACCAGCGGGTCGCGTGACCCTGCGATCACCAGCGTGGGCACCGAGAGCGTGCTCAGCCAGCGCCGGCTCGACCAACCGGTGATGGCCGCCAGCTGGTGGAGGTAGCCCAGGGTGCTCGGCGGCCGGGCCACCCGGTTCTGGCTGTGCCGGGAGTCCACCTCGCCACCGGCCCGGCCGAAGATGTAGGGCGACGCCAGCCTGAGGTAGGTCTTTGAGTAGTAGCGCGCGGGGGTGGCCATCAGGGCCATCACCAGCGGCGACGGCGGCTGCCCGCCGAGGCCCGGCATCGTCGCGCCGAGCACCAGCGACCGGACCCGGTCGGGGGCCTGGTGGGCGAGCTGCTGGGCGAGGGCGCCGCCCCACGAGTAGCCGAGCACGTCGGCCCGCTCGATCCCCAGCTCGTCCAGCAGCCCGGTCGCGATCGCCGCGTAGCCCCGCATCCGCCTCGGCACGTGCAGCGGCGGGGACTGGCCGGTGCCCGGCATGTCGAACAGCACCAGGCGACGACCGGGCAGCCGCTCCACGACGGGCTGCCACATCTCGATGTTGGCGCCGATCCCGTTGGCGAGCAGCAGGGGCGGGCCGTCGCCGATCACCGACACCCGCAGGCGGGCCGGGCCGACCTGCACCCAGCGGATCCGCGGCCGCCACAGGGACGCGGTGGACTCGATCTCGGGAGCCAGGGGTTGCTGCGTCACGACGGCCCTCTTCCCCGCCGGAGGTCGGCGACCCCCCAGTCTCGCCCGCGCCGGCCCCCGCCGCTGCCCGACTAGCCGAATGCCGCCTGGACGTCCTCCGACGCGGTCGAGGCGCGGTCCTGCTCCTGCGCGCCCGCGCCGTCGTGCACCGCCGCGGGACCGGGCGTCCCGGAGACCGCGACGACGGCCGGGTCGAGCCGCATCACCGCGTAGCCGGCGACGGCCCCGGCCCCGAAGCCGGGGACGAACAGCCGTACCGGCTCGGTGATGACGCCGTCGCGCACGGCGTCGTGGATGGCCAGCGGGATGCTCGCGGACGACGCGTTGCCCACCTTCTCGATGTTGAAGTAGAGGCTGTCGGCGCTCAGCCCGGCCTTGGCGGCGAGCTGCATGACCATCGTCTTGTTGGCCTGGTGCGGCACGATCAGGTCGATGCTGTCGAGCAGGGAGGCGGCCGCCCCGTCCGGGTCGGGCAGCTCCTGGAGCTCGGTGATCATCTGGTTGAGGTAGCGGCCGGCCAGCGCCTTCACCTGCGGGCCGAACACCGTGATGTTGTTGTCGAACACCGGGTTGGGCCACAGGATGGAGTTGACCTGCTCGGCCGGCCCGCTGGCGTAGGTCTTGAGGTAGAGCAGGTCGGTCGGCTGCCCGTCGCCGGCCGGCCCGAGCACCATCGCCGCCGCGCCGTCCCCGAAGATCATCCGGGACGGCCGGACGTTGCCGATCTTGTCCGAGAACTTCTCCACGCACACCACCAGCACCGGTCGCTGGACCTCCTGCAGCAGCCGGGTGGCCTCCGCCAGCCCGTACGACATGCCGGCGCAGGCCGCGATGATGTCGTAGGACGCGTACGTCTGGGCCATCCCCAGCTGCCCGGAGATGTAGGTGGCGGCGGAGGGGATCAGCCGGGAGCTGGTGCAGGTGCAGACCAGTACCGCGCCGATCTCCTCCGGGCCGCGGCCGGACTTGGCGAGCGCCGCCTGGGCGGCCGACAGGCCCAGCTCCTCCAGGCTCAGCGAGCTGTAGCGGCGCTCCTCGATGCCGGTCTTGTCGCGGATCTCGTCGGCGCCCATCGGCGACCAGTTGTAGGCGGCGTTGCGGATCAGGTCCTGGTTGCTGCAGACCTGCTCGCCGTGCACGACGGCCAGCGACTCCAGGCGCGGCTGCACGGCGAACGAGCGCTGCACGTCGACCGCGGCGTACGGCGTGGTCGGGGCCTTGGACTCCCATGCCGGCGCGACCGCGGGCACGGCCTCCCCCGCGGCCAGCCGGCGCAGAAACGCGCGTACGTGCTTGTCCTTGGGGTGGAACACCACCACGTAGTCGTCGTCCTTGAGCGTGCCGACGGCCGCCAGCTCCACCTGGGAGCGGTCCCAGGGGTACTGGTTGTGCAGCACCATCGCCCAGCGGTGCAGCGCCTCCAGCTCCGGGACGTCCTCCGCGCAGTCGACGATGTCGGTGTAGTCGTAGACCGGGAAGTCGGGGTCGTACGTGGGGAGCCGGAAGGTCAGGCTGTCGGGGGCCTCGAGCAGCTCGGCGACCGTCGGCTTGACCGCCGGCAGCGTGGTGGCGTGGTGCTTGCGGTGGCCGAACACGTCGAACAGCAGCGTGAAGATGCGGTCCTCCGCGGCGTCGTCCCAGGCGGCGGGCAGGGCGTCGTAGGCGCTGCGCACGGCCTGCACCTTCTCGTCGCCGCCCTCCCAGGGCGTGAGGACCGGCAGGAAGACGTCCGAGCGCTGGCGCGGCACGTCGGCCCACCGGGTCGGCCGCTTGTCGTACATCGTCATCGCGAAGCGGTTGGCCCAGAACAGGTTGAGCGCGAGGTCGCGCATCAGGGTGTACCGGCTGTCGTAGCCGCCGTTGGTGATGCGCTCCAGGATGTCGGTGCCGGTCGGCGCCTTCATCTCGAAGTCGCGCCGGATCACCCGGTCGAGCTGGTCCAGGCTCTCGACCGTGGAGAAGTCGAGCTCGGGGATGAGGTTGGAGGGAAAGACCATCCGGCCGTGCCGGTTGAGGACGAACGCCTGCATGTGCTGCCTCCGGGGCGTACGAGGTGGGGGTGCCTGCTCTGCCGGCTCAGGACGTACGGGCCATGCCGCGCTCGACGGCGTCGAGCAGCCGGGGCCGGAGCTCGGCGGCCGGGATGATCGCGTGCACCGAGCCGACCTCGCGGGCCCGCTCGATGTCGTGGACGGCCTCGAACTCGGCGGCGACCTCGCCGAGCTTCTCCGAGCGCACCGCGGCCCGCAGGTCCGCCAGCTCGGACCGCAGCCGGGCCTGCTCCCCCTCGTCGGCCGCCCGCAGGGTCTCGTCGAGCGCCCGGACCCGCGGGTCGGCGGCGGTGCGCTTGTTGACCTCGCCGGCGAACACCACGGCGGCGGCCGGTGCGCCGCCGATCACCGAGGCGAACGACCCCTCGACGGCGAGCACCTCCATGTTGTCGTTCAGGGTGCCGGAGAAGACCACGAACGCGCCGCCGTGGTAGCGCGAGACGACGCAGAACACGATCGGGCCCTCGAAGTTGACGATGGCCCGGCCGATCTCGGCGCCGTACTCCAGCTGCAGGTTGCGCAGCGACTCCGGGGAGCCGTCGAAGCCGGACAGGTTGGCCAGCACCACCAGCGGGCGGTTGCCGCTGCACGCGTTGATGGCGCGCGCCGTCTTCTTGGACGACCGTGGGAACAGCGTGCCCGCCGTCCACTGGTCCGGGCCGTCGGCGGGGAAGCTCCCCCGGCGCGGCATCGGGTGCGACTCGATGCCCAGCAGGCAGATCGGCAGGCCGCCGAGGTGCGCGTCGAACACCACCGTGGTGTCGGCGTCGGCCATGCCCGCCCAGCGCTCGAGCACCGGATGGTCCTGGTCGGCCACCGCTCGCATCACCGTGCGGATGTCGAACGGCTTCTTGCGGTCGGCGTTGGTCTCGGCGGAGAAGATGTCGCCGACGGTGGTGAAGTCGCTCGCGGGGTGCACGTGCGGGTAGCTGCGGACGTCGCGGTCGCGCGGGTCCTGCGTCGGCGCCGGCCGGGCCCACCGCTCGCCGGGCGCGGTGTAGGTGTGCTCGTAGTGCGCGAACAGCAGCTCGCACGCGGCGGTGAGGTTGGGCGCCCAGTACTGCGCCTGCCCGTTCGGGCCCATCACCCGGTCGTAGCCGCCGATCCCGAAGTTGTCCTCCGCCGAGACCCCGCCGGAGTAGTCCAGGGAGTGCTTGCCGGTGAGCACCATGGCGCTGTCCGGCGTCATGACCAGGATCCCCTTGGTGTGCAGGAGCATGGTTGCCTCGGCGTTCCAGTACGGCTGGGCGCCCACGTTGATGCCGGCGACCACGACGTTGACCTCGCCGCCGGCCTGGGTGAACGTGATCAGCCGGCGCAGGCCGCGGGCGACCCAGTCCATGTTCTCGGTGCCGCTGTCCATCGAGATGCGGGCGCCGGAGGACAGCGCGAACCACTCCAGCGGCAGGCCGTGCTCCTCGGCGTAGTCCAGCGCCGCGATCAGCAGGGCGCACTCCGGCTCGGCCACCGTGCCGAGGGCCTTGGTCGGGTCCCCGAACAGCGCCACCCGGCGCATCCCCTCGGGGTAGCGCGGCGTCGGGGTGCTGACGACGGCGGCGACGATGCCCGCCCGGTTGCGCCCCGGCGGCCGGTCGACCGGCACCAGCCGGCCGTCCGCGTCGAGGTCGTGCTCGACGAAGCTGCCGCCCGGCCCGGACAGCAGGGACGACAGCTCGTACGGGTAGACGGTGCCGCGGGCCCTCGAGCGCAGCACCTTTTGGGTGTACTCGTCGAGCGGGCGCATCGGCTCGGTCGGCCGGTCGGTGACGGCGATCCCGACCCCGGCGCCCGGCCGGAAGGAGAAGCGCACCGCCACGTCGCGCGGCGTCTCGCCGGGCTGCTCCTGGATGCGCGACAGCAGCACGATCTCCTCGAGCCCGGCACCGACGGTCATCGGCGCCGCGGTGCGCACGAAGCTCGCGACCTCCGACAGCGGCAGCTCGATGGAGGGCCAGGCGTACAGCAGGACGCGGTTGTGGTCGAGCCGGCGGCCGGCCCCGCGCTGCGCCTGGGCCCGGCGGATGCCGTCCAGGCAGGTCGCGAGCAGCCGCTCCACGGTCGGGAAGCCCACGATCTCGCCGTTGGCGTCCCGCTGCGGGGTGAGGTCACGCACCTCGGCCATCGCGACCAGCCGTACGTCGGCCGCGTTCTCCTTGGCCACGATCTCGAACAGGTAGGTGTCCTCCGCGGACGGCAGGCGTACGCCGTCGAAGTTCTTGAGCCGCCACAGGTTCAGCCGCTGACCGGTCAGCGGGTGCAGCCCGCGGATGACGCGGTCCTCGGCCGGCCCGTCCGGACCCGGCCGGAAGGTCAGGTGCTCGACGTCGCCCTCAGGGGTGCAGACGGTCAGGGTCACCCGGCGGCCGGCGGTCAGCGCCGGGTGGTCGAGCAGGACCTCACGCAGCCGCTCCGACAGCTCGTCGGGGTCGGCCGGGCGGCCCGGCCAGGACAGGTAGACGTCGACGACCCGCGAGGACTCCGGGGCGGTGCCCACGATCGGGGCGAGCGAGGCCAGCGCCGCGGGCAGCTCGTCGATCTCGGCCATCAGCGTCACCAGGTGGAGCTGCGCGCCGGCCAGCTCGTAGCGACCGGTGACGCAGGGCCGGCCGTCGACCCGGAAGGCGCGGACGTCCTCCAGGTGCCGGACCCGGTAGTAGCGGCGGGTCAGCACCTCGAGGACCGGCTCGGGAGCCGGCCCCGGCGAGCCGAAGCGCTGCGCGAGCAGCCGGATCAGCGGCTGCGGACTGGCCACGAGCGCCTCGGTGCGCGCGACCGCGTCGGCCCGGTCGGGATGCTCGTCGAGCTCGGCCAGCAGCCGCTGCGCCTCCTGAAGCACCTGCTCGCGGGCCTGCGTCACCAGCCGCTCGTCGAAGTGCCGGAAGCGCACCGCCCGCGCCAGGTCGCCCACGGCCGGGTAGCGCAGCTGCGTCGCCACCACCAGCCGCTCGAGCACCTCGCCCACCGCGGTCCGGGCCGGGCCCTCCGGCAGGTCGTCGGCGGCCAGCCAGCGGTCGAGCAGGGCGGTGACGGCGGGCAGCTGGCCGGTGGCGCGCTGCTGCGCCAGGAAGATCCGGTAGACGGCCTCCTCGAGCGCGGGCCCCCGCTCCGGCTCCGGGACGCCCTCGGCGGTGTCCTCGACGACCCCGTAGTGCCGCAGCGCCCGGGCCAGCCGGGCCCGGAAGCCCACCGACAGGCCCTCGCGCTCCGCGTCCAGCGAGTGCAGGTAGGCGTGGAAGTGCTCCCGCGGGCTGTGCACCTGCTCGTCGGCGGCCTCCTCGTCGGAGGTCGGCCGGTTGCGGGACAGCTCGCACAGGTCGGCGAAGGTCGTGAGCACCGCCAGCTCGCCGGCGAGCAGCTCGCCGTCGCCCGCGGGCAGCTCGCGGCGGGCCCGGTCGTAGTCGGCGACCAGCCGCACGCCCTCGGCGGCACTCACGTCGTAGCCGAGCAGCAGCGCCTCGAGGGCTGACAGCACCCCCAGCGCGGTGCTGCGCGGGTCGGGGTCGGCGGCGTCCCGGGTGTCGGGCAGGACGACCCGCTCGCCGGCCACGACCTCCGCGCCGTCGGCGACCCGGTCCAGGCGCAGCAGCGCACCGCCCGCGTCGACCTGCGCGTTGACCTGCACGAGGAGCTCGCGCACCCGACCCGCGTACGGGGCCCGGACCGGCGTCTCCATCTTCATGCTCTCGAGCACCACGAGCGGCTGGCCGGCAATCACGTCCTCACCGACCGCCGTACGCAGCCCGACGACCACCGCCGGCGCCGGCGCGCGCAGCACGCCGGCCTCGTCCTGGACCACCCGGTGGGAGGTGCCCTCGACCTCGACCAGGTGCGAGGTCTGGGCGTGCACGGCCACCACCGTCAGCCGCTCCGACCCCAGCGTCAGCTGGCTCTCCAGCGGGCTGCGCCGGTCGACCTCGACCTCGACGGCCCGCCCGTCCAGCTCCACCCGGTAGCGGCCGCGGCGGGTCTGGGCGACCCCGAGCCGGTAGACCTGCCCGCGGCAGCCGAGCTCGACGGCCCGGCCGAGGTCGTGGCTGGCCCGCGGCCGGCCGCCCCGCGCGGACGCGAGGAAGGCGCTGCGCTCGGCCGCCTCCTCGGCGTCGTAGACCTGGACGGCCACCGACAGCAGCGCGGCGTCGGCGTGCCGGGTGCCCGCCGGCGCGCCGGCACCGACCCGGTCGAGCCAGGCGGTGTCGGCCGTGCCCGCGACGACCTCCGGACGGTCGAGCAGCTCGAGCAGGAACGCCTTGGTCGTGGTCCCGCCGCGCAGGACGACGGTCGTCTCCCGCAGCGCCACCCGCAGGCGCGCGAGCGCCTCCGCGCGGTCGCGCCCCCAGGCGATCACCTTCGCGACCATCGAGTCGTAGTCGGGCGGGATCACGTCGCCGACGGCGATACCGGTGTCGACGCGTACGCCGGGACCGGTCGGCAGGCGCAGCAGCTCGACGGTGCCCGGCGACGGCGCGAAGTCCTGCTCGGCGTCCTCGGCGTTGAGCCGGGCCTCGACCGCGTGGCCGTACTCGGCGGGAGGCGCACCGAGCAGGGCCCCGCCCTCCGCGACGTGCAGCTGCAGCTTGACCAGGTCGAGGCCGGTCGTCGCCTCGGTGACCGGGTGCTCGACCTGCAGCCGGGTGTTGACCTCCAGGAAGGTGAAGACCTCCTCCTGCGGCTCGTAGAGGAACTCCACCGTGCCGGCGCCCACGTAGCCGGCAGCGCTTGCCAGTGCGGCCGCGGCCGCCCGCAGGTCGGCGTCCTGCTCCGGCCGCAGCGCCGGGGAGCTCGACTCCTCGATGAGCTTCTGGTTGCGCCGCTGCACCGAGCAGTCGCGCACACCGGGTGTCCACACCGTGCCGTGCGCGTCGGCCATGACCTGCACCTCGACGTGCCGGCCGCCCTCCACCAGCCGCTCGAGGAACACCACCGGGTCGGCGAAGGTCCGCTCCGCCTCCGCCCGGGTACGCAGGAACGCGTCCTCGAGCTCGTCCGCCGCCCGCACGATGCGGATGCCCCGGCCGCCGCCGCCGCTGCGGGCCTTGAGGATCAGCGGGTAGCCGACCTCCTCGGCGTGCCGCCGGGCCGCCGCCACGTCCTCGACCGGTCCGCCGCTCCAAGGCGCGACCGGCACCCCGGACTTCTCCGCAAGGATCTTGGCCTCGATCTTGTCCCCGAGCCGGCGCATCGCCTCCGGCGGCGGGCCGACGAACACCACCCCGATCCGGGCGCACAGCTCGGCGAACGCCGGGTCCTCGGCGACGAACCCCCAGCCCACCCAGGCGGCGTCGGCGCGGCTGGTCCGCAGCGCCCGCTCCAGCTCGTCGTGGTCGAGGTAGGGGCTGCCGGGCCCGGTGGCGCGCAGCAGCACCGCGTCGTCCGCGGCCCGGACGAACAGCGCCCGCCGCTCGGCCTCGGTGTGCAGGGCGATCACCCGCGTCGCCGTGCCGTGCTCGGCGTTGAGCTCCCGCACGGCGCGGATCAGCCGCATCGCCGGCTCGCCCCGGTTGACCACTGCGATCCGCTCGAACACGGTGCCCCTTCCTGCCGTGCGGGTGCGCCGGGGTCAGGCGACGCGGTGTCAGCCGAGCTGCCGGGGCAGCCTGTGCGGTGCCATCTGAGCCCTATGTCCTGCCCGGCGCAAGCCCGTCGGCTGGGGCTGTGTGTTGCGGCGTGGCGAAGCACGTACGCGGTTCAGTCCGCCCGGCTACCTCGGGCCGGGCCACTGCCGCTTGCGTCGTCGCGCCCACAACGCAGGGCCTCACGCTGCCCGCGCGGCACCTTGCGACCCGGGCAGCGGTAGTAGGCAACGGGGGAATTAGCGGCCTGACGAAGGTCGATGGCAGCTTGCGCGAGCTTCGCCTGCATCGCCCGGCCTGCGTCGCCCCTGCAGTAGCACGGCGGGGTCGCGTCCTGAGACGTGGTGGATGAGGGCTTCCACCGCGTGTTCCTCGGCGTTTGCAGGTTAGTCCAGGGGCTGCTCCTGGAGGTCTGTGATGGCGACGATTTCGTCGCAGTGGGGGCAGGGGCCGCCGGGTCCGAGGC
>DASTLY010000028.1:0-56351 GCA_035714445.1 Mycobacteriales bacterium | reverse complement strand
CACGAGCGGAGCCGGCTCACCGAGCTGACCGAGCGCGGCCAGGGCGGAGACAGCGGTGGCACCGGCGCCGAGGACGACCGCCCGCTGGACCCGGGTCACGCCCGCCTCGCGGAGCGCCACGACGATGCCGGCCACGTCGGTGTTGTCGCCGTGCCGCCCGCGCCCGTCGAGCACCATCGTGTTGGCCACGCCGGTGGCCGCGGCCAGCTCGCTGACGTCGTCCAGCAGCGGCAGCACGGTCTGCTTGAGCGGCATCGTCAGCGACAGGCCCGCCCACTCCGGGCCGAGGCCGGCCAGGAAACCGGGGAGGTCCGCCGGCGCCAGCTCCACCCGGCCGTACGTCCAGGGCAGGCCCAGGGCGGCGTACGCGGCGCCGTGCAGCGCGGGCGACAGGCTGTGCGCGACCGGGGTGCCGACCACCGCCGCCCTGGTGCGGCTCAGTAGATGCCCTCGGCCTTCGCCTTCGCCTTGGCCGCGAGGAACTCCTCGTAGCTGTCGGTGAACAGCGAGGAGCCGTCCTTCGCGACGGTGACGAAGTAGATCCAGTCACCGTCGGCCGGGTTCAGCGCGGCCTCCAGCGCGGCCGTACCGGGCGAGTCGATCGGCGTCGGCGGCAGGCCCTTGTTGGCGTAGGTGTTGTAGGCCGACTCCTGCTTGAGGTCGTCCAGGCTCAGCCGGGCCTTCTTCTCCTCGCGGATGTAGTTGACCGTGCTGTCGAACTGCAGCGGCATACCGGCGTCGAGCCGGTTCAGCACGACCCGGGCGACCTTGGCCCGGTCCGGCGCGAACGCCGTCTCCTTCTCGATGAGGCTGGCCGTCCTGAGCACGTCGTACGGCGTCACGCCGAGCTCGGCCGCGCGGGCCTCGAGCCGCAGCCGGTCGGCCTCCTGCGCGTAGCGGACGGTCATCAGGCGCAGCGTGTCGACCGCGGACGTGCCCGGCTCGACGTCGTAGGTCGCGGGGTAGAGGAACCCCTCCACCTGGCCGCCCGCGTAGTCGGGCAGGCCCAGGGCGGACGGGTCGGCGACGGCCTTCTGCAGTTCGGCGAGCGGCACCTCCGTCGCGTCGGCGATCCGCTGCAGGGCCACCGCGAGGGTGACCCCCTCCGGCAGCGTCACCCGGGTGCGGGCGCGCGCGACCGGGTCGAGCAGCAGGGCGACGGCGGCCGCACCGCTCATCTGCGCGCGCAGCCGGTAGAAGCCGGGCTGCACCGAGCGGGAGCGGGGCTCCGCGTCGGCCGCCCGGCGGAACGCCTTCTCGCTCTTGACGACGTCCTCGGCGCGCAGCGTGACCGCGATGTCGGAGGCGGTCTGACCGTTCCGCACCTGGACGAGCACCTGGCCGGTGCCCTCCCCCGAGTAGTCCGGGGTGCTCCGGGCGCTGATCAGCGAGCGGCCGACCACCAGGCCTGCGACGACCAGCCCGGCGAGCACGGCCAGGAACAGGACGATCGCCAGGGTCCGCACCCCCCGCCGGCGGCGCCGGGGTCGCGGGCGGCCGTCGGACGCTACGAGGTCCACCAGGTCGCTCACCCGCGACACCCTAACCGCCCCGGGCCTCCCTGCGGTCGAGGTAGGCCTGCAGCAGCGCCACGGCGGCGGCCTGGTCGACCACCGCGCGCGCCTGCCTGCCCTTGCGGCCCGCGGCCCGCAGCGCCGCCGTCGCCGTCACCGTGGTCAGCCGCTCGTCCACCAGCTCGAGCGGCGGGTCGACGAGCGGCGCCAGGCGGGCCGCCCAGGTCCGGGCCATGTCGGCCGACGCGGACCCCGACCGGCCCGACATCGAGGTGGGCAGCCCGACCACGACGAGGACCGCCTGGCGCTCCGCGACGATCTCGGCCACCCGGGCGTGTCCCGGCGCCGGGACGGTCTCGACCGGGCTGGCCAGGATCCGGTCCGGGTCGCTGGCGGCCACCCCGACCCGGACGGTGCCGACGTCGACGGCGACCACCACGCCGCGCGGGGGCATCAGCTGGTGGCCACCCGGCCGACGAGGTGCTCGGCCAGGCGCAGCGCCTCGGGGATGCCGGCGGCGTTGCTGCCGCCGCCCTGGGCGATGTCGTCCTTGCCGCCGCCCCGGCCGCCCACCGCCGGCCCGGCCTCGTCGAGCAGGGCGCGCGCGGACAGCCCGCGGGCCCGGGCGGCGTCGTTGACGACCGCCACGAGCGCGACCTTCGCGCCGCCGCCGGCCACGACGACCGCGCCGGGCCGGCCCGGGTCGAGCCGGCCGCGGATGTCGAGGGCGAGCCCGCGTACGAGGTCGCCGGTCGTGCCGGCCGGCGCCTCGACGCCGACGTACGCGAAGCCGTACACGTCGCGGGCGGCGCCCGCCAGCTCGCCGGCCCGCTGCAGCACCTGGGCGGCCTTGAGCTGCGCGAGCTCCTTCTCGACGTCGCGCAGCTTCGCCACGGTCGCCGCGACCCGGTCCGGCACCTCGTCGGCCGGCACCTTGAACGCCTCGGCGAGTTGCGCGAGCAGCACGTGCTCGCGGGCCAGGTGGCTGTAGGCGTCCAGCCCGACCAGGCCCTCGATCCGGCGGGTGCCGGAGCCGATGGAGGCCTCGCCGAGCAGCTTGACCATGCCGAGCTGGCCCGACCGGGCGGCGTGCGTGCCGCCGCACAGCTCGCGAGCGTAGTCGCCGACCTCGACGACGCGTACGGCGTCGCCGTACTTCTCGCCGAACAGCGCCATCGCGCCGATCCGCCGGGCCTCGTCCTGGGTGGTGACGAACGCCCGCACCTCGAGGTCGGCCAGCGCCACCTCGTTGATCTGCTGCTCGACGTCAGCGAGCACCCCGGCGGGCACGGCGGCCGGCGAGGCGAAGTCGAAGCGGAAGCGGCCGGGGGCGTTGAGGGAGCCGGCCTGGGTGGCCTGCTCGCCCAGCGCGTCGCGCAGCGCCTTGTGCACCAGGTGGGTCGCGGTGTGGGCGCGCGAGACCGAGCGGCGCCGGTCGACGTCGACCTCCGCCAGCGCGGTCGCTCCGGTGCGGGCCTCCCCGCGGACGACCCGCGCGGTGTGCACGACCAGGTCGGGCAGCGTGCGCTGGACGTCGTGAACCTCGAGCTCCGTGCCGTCGGCCAGCACCAGCCGGCCGGCATCGGCGAGCTGACCACCGGCCTCGGCGTAGAACGGCGTCCGGTCGAGCACGACCTGCACGGTGGCGCCCTCGGGAGCGGCCTGGGCGACGGCGCCGTCGACGACGAGCCCGCGCAGGACGGCCTCCGTGCGTACCTCGGCGTAGCCGGTGAACGTCGAGGCGCCGGCCGCCTCGAGCAGCTCCCGGAACACGCTGGTGTCGGCGCCGCGGGTCCGGCGGGCCCGGTTGTCGGCCTTCGCGCGCTCGCGCTGCTCCTGCATGAGGGCGCGGAACCCGGGCTCGTCGACCGTCAGGCCCTGCTCCGCGGCCATCTCCAGCGTCAGGTCGATCGGGAAGCCGTAGGTGTCGTGCAGGGCGAACGCCCGCTCGCCCGACAGCACCCCGCCACTCGTACGGGCCTGCGGCACCGCCAGGTCGAAGACCTGCGCGCCGGTGCGCAACGTCTCCAGGAAGCTGGCCTCCTCGTGCTCGGCCACCGAGTGGATCCGGCCGGCGTCGGTGACCAGCTCGGGGTACTGCGGGCCCATCGCGCCGATGCTGGCGTCGACCAGCTCGCGCATCGTGGGGTCCTGAGCCCCCAGCAGGCGCATCGACCGGACGGCGCGGCGCATGATGCGGCGCAGCACGTAGCCGCGGCCCTCGTTGGAGGGGGTGACACCGTCGCCGATGAGCATGACGGCCGTACGGGCGTGGTCGGTCACGACCCGCAGCCGCACGTCGGCCTCGCGGTCGGCGCCGTAGCGGACGCCGGTCAGCCCCGCCGCGCGGTCGAGGATCGCCCGGCTGGTGTCGATCTCGTAGAGGTTGTCGACGCCCTGCAGCACGGCCGCCATGCGCTCCATGCCCATGCCGGTGTCGATGTTCTGCTTCGGCAGCGGCGCCAGCACCGGGAAGTCGTAGCCGGCGCCCTCACCGCGCTCGAACTGCATGAACACGAGGTTCCACAGCTCGAGGAACCGGTCGCCGCCCACCGCTGGACCCCCGTCGGGGCCGTACGCCGGCCCCCGGTCCAGGAAGATCTCGGAGTCGGGGCCGCAGGGGCCGGGCACGCCCATGTGCCAGTAGTTGTCGGCCATGCCGAGGCGCTGGATGCGGCCGGCGGGCACGCCCTTGGCCAGCCAGAGCCGCTCGGCCTCGTCGTCGTCCTCGAAGACGGTGACCCAGAGCCGCTCCTCGGGCAGGCCGTAGCCGCCCTCGGACTGGGGCTTGAGCAGCAGGTCCCAGGCCAGGTCGATGGCGCCGGCCTTGAAGTAGTCGCCGAAGCTGAAGTTGCCGGCCATCTGGAAGAACGAGCCGTGCCGCGTGGTCTTGCCGACCTCGTCGATGTCGAGCGTGCGCACGCACTTCTGCACGCTGGTCGCCCGCTCGTACGGCGCCGGCTGCTCACCCAGGAAGTACGGCTTGAATGGCACCATGCCGGCGTTGACGAGCAGCAGCGTCGGGTCGGGGCTGATCAGGCTCGCCGACGGGACGTAGGTGTGGCCGCGGCTGGTGAAGTGCTCCAGGAAGCGCCTGCGGATCTCGTCGGACCTCATAGGTGCGCGTCCACCATGTCGTGGGTGCCGTCCAGGCCCAGCGCCTCCCGCAGCTCCTCCTCGCGCTCGGCCATGTGCAGCCGCACGTCGGCCAGGAAGTCCGCGATGCGCTCGCCGAGCGACCCGCCGGCCCCCTGCTGCCCGCCCGCCTGCGCCGCCGCGCGCACCGCCAGCACGCCCGCCACCACCCCCAGCGAGAGGTAGAGCCACCGCCTGCTCACAGCTGCGTGCTGCCCTTCAGCTCGGCCTTGACGCGCTTGGTCATCTCGTCGTGGTCGCGCTTGTTGGCGGCTCGGCGTACGCCGTACGAGAAGGCGGCGACCTTGATGATCGGGCTGCCGAGGGTGGCCGCGAACAGGCTCGTCAGGCTGGAGATGTTGCCGGTCATCGACTGCACGTTGGCCGTGATCGCGTCGACCCGAGTCAGCTCGGCGTTGACGTGCTCGACCGAGGTCGTGACCTCCTCCAGCAGCGGGACGGTCTTGTCGGTGATGCCCGCGACCAGCCGCTGGGTCTCCTCCAGGATCTTGCCGAGCTTGAGCAGGATGAAGCACAGGACGACGACCGCGATGGCGAAGAACACCGCCACGATGAGCCCTGCTACCTGACCGGCGGTGAGCACCTAGGGCTCCTTCTGCTCGAGCGCGAGGAGCTCCTCGCGGGTGGGTGGTGCGGGCCTGCACCGTGGCCGGAAGCCGGACGCGGCGTCCTCGGGCACGACCCGGCGGTCGCCGCGCAGCACCTCGCGCAGCCCCGCGAGCCGCTCCGACGCGACGCGCTCGACCCCCAGGTCCCCGGGCGAGTAGTACTCCCGCCCGACGACCGGGTCGGGCGCGTACTGCTGCGCGACGACCCTGCCAGGGAAGTCGTGAGGGTAGCGGTAACCACCGACACCGATCTTCTTCGCGCCCGCGTAGTGCGCGTCGCGCAGGTGCGGCGGCACCGTGCCGGTGAGCCCCTTGCGCACGTCGGCGACCGCGGTGTCGACCGCGGCCAGCACGGCGTTGCTCTTGGGCGCCAGGCTCAGGTGGATCACCGCCTGCGCCAGGTTGATGCGGGCCTCCGGCATCCCGATCAGCTCCAGCGCCTGCGCGGCGGCGACCGCGACCTGCAGGCTGCCCGGGTCGGCCATCCCGATGTCCTCGCTGGCGCTCACCACCAGCCGCCGGGCGATGAACCGCGGGTCCTCCCCCGCCTCGAGCATCCGGGCGAGGTAGTGCATCGCCGCGTCGACGTCCGAACCCCGGATGCTCTTGATGAACCCGCTGATGACGTCGTAGTGCTGGTCGCCGTCCCGGTCGTAGCGCACCGCGACCCGGTCGACGGCCTGCTCGAGCAGCTCCAGGGTGACGACGTCGGCCGAGCTGGCCGCCTCCAGCGCCGTGAGCGCCCGGCGGGCGTCACCGCTGGCCAGCCGTACGAGGAAGTCCTCGGCATCCGGCTCGACGGTCACCCTGTTGTTGAGGCCGCGCTCGTCTTTGACAGCTCGCCGGACCAGTGTGCGCACGTCGTCGTCGGTCAGCGGCTGCAGGCTCAGCAGCAGGCTGCGGGACAGCAGCGGGCTGATGACGGAGAAGAACGGGTTCTCCGTGGTCGCGGCGACCAGGGTGACCCAGCGGTTCTCGACGCTGGGCAGCAGCGCGTCCTGCTGCGTCTTGGAGAAGCGGTGCACCTCGTCGACGAACAGCACCGTCTGCGCGCCGGTGTCGCCGAGCGCCCGCCGGGCCTCGTCGATGACCTGCCGCACGTCCTTCACGCCGGCCGTGACCGCGGACAGCTCGCGGAACCTTCGCCGCGTGCTCCTCGCGATCACCATCGCCAGGGTGGTCTTGCCGGTGCCGGGCGGGCCCCACAGCACCACGGACAGCGGCGCGTCCCCTTCCACCAGCCGTCGCAGCGGCGCGCCCTGCCCCAGCAGGTGCTGCTGACCGACGACCTCGTCGAGGGTGCGCGGGCGCATCCGCACGGCCAGCGGCGCGACCCGCTCCTCCGCCGCCCGCTCCCCCGCGTCGAAGAGCGTCTCGCCGTCCATGCGTCGACCCTACGGCTGACCGTGGACCCGCCACCGCCGACGATCCTCGGCAGCGGGCCAACGACACGCGATAGCGAAGATCACCGCCGAGGGGGCGGCTACCAGCGGCTGCGGACCTCGAGCAGGCCGCTGGTCACGCGGTGGTCGTCGGCGAAGCCCAGCGCGTCGTACAGCGCCCGGCCGGCGGTGTTGGTGGCGTACATCCCCAGCGTGACCACGTCGCAGCCGCCCGACAGCAGGGCGCGGGTCAGCGCGGCGGTGACCGCCTTTCCCAGGCCCTGCCCGCGGGCGTCCGGGTGCACGGCGATCGACTTGAGGTGGCCCACGGAGCCGGAGGTGCTGGTGTCCGCGGCGCAGGCGAGCAGGCCGCCGCTGCCGTCCGGCACGCCGAACCAGCGGTGGACCTTGCCGTCGCCCGGGAGGGCACTGGCGGTGGGGCTCGACGCCGTGAGCAGCGCCTCGAGAGCCGCCGCGTCCGTGACCTCGACGACCCGCTCCTCCCCCGGCTGCAGCGGCGGCGCCGCGCCCGTCCAGCGGAAGTCCCAGTCGGTGCCGTCAAGGCCGACCCAGGCCGGCAGCCGGGCGCCGGTCCCGCGCGGGAGCGTGACCCGCTGGCGCGGCGGCAGCTCCTGCAGCAGCTCCGCGAGGAGCTCGCCGACGGCACCCGGCTCACCCAGCGCCGAGACGTGGCTGCTGTGGTCGTGCTGGTCAACGCCCCACCACAGGGTCGCTGCGCCGCTGTGCCAGCCCTGCGTGATGGGCCGCCGCAGGGACGCCCGCGCGAATACGTCGTGGCCGGTCGCGAGCAGCACCTCCGCGGCCGAGGTCAGCTGTTGAACGGTCACCCGCCAACGCTATCGGGGCGTCAGGCACGCCCTGACCGTGCGCGCCACGTCCTCGGGCTCGTGCTGCACGTCTTCCCAGCTGAAACGCAGCACGCGCCAGCCGAGGCGCACCAGCGCGTTGTTGCGACGCCGGTCCTGCCGGTAGGCAGCGCGATCGCTGTGGAAGGCGAAGCCGTCGGCCTCCACGACCAGGCCGAAGCTCGGCCAGGCGAAGTCGACGCGGGCGGCGACCTCGCCGTCGACCTCGTGCATCGTCACCTGGCTCTCGGGTGCCGGCAGCCCGGCGAGGTGGAGGAGCACCCTCAGCAGGCTCTCGAGCACCGACTCGGCGCGCGGGTCGACCAGCCTGGCGACGCGGCGTGCCCGCGCCGCACCCGGACCGCGCCGGCGCGACAGGGCCGCCACCAGCTCCGCGTGGTCGACCAGCTCCTGGCGCAGGGCACTGTCGGCCGCGGTCACGGCCTCGGCCAGCGGCAGGACATGGGCGAGGTCCACGACCGTGCGCATCGGCGTCGTCCACCGCACGCCGTCGACCAGCACCACCTCGTCGGAGGCCAGGTCACTGCGGTGCACCCGCCAGCCCGTCGCCGGCGCCCGACCGCGATGGCGCGGCACGGTCAGCCGCTCGCTCCCGTGCTGCACCAGCTCGATCCCCCAGGACCGCGCGGCAGTTTCATGGCTGACGGCTGCCCGCGGCCCGAGCGCCGCGGCGACGTCCTTGGCCTCCATGGCTGCAGCCTCGCCTGCCGCAGCCGGGGGCGAGGAGTTGTCCACAGGCAGGCACACCAACGCGAGCCGGAACGGACAAAGAGCCTCTCACCGGGCAGGATCTGGCCCTTTGTGTGCCGGCGGCCGTCCGGTCGGCACACCAACCGGCCGCTGCCGGGCCCTGAACCGGACATCCGGTCCTGCACCACACAGCTTCGTGTGCCCCCGCTCCCGCCCGCCGGCGACCCGGGCACACAAAGCCCAGGGGGTCAGGCGGCCGGGTCGGCGTCGACCCCGGCCTCCTTGCGCTGCTCGGCGGTGATCGGGGTCGGCGCGCCGGTCAGCGGGTCGCCGCCGCCGCCGGTCTTGGGGAAGGCGATGACGTCGCGGATCGACTCCGACCCCGTGACCATCGCCGCGATCCGGTCGATCCCGAACGCGATGCCGCCGTGCGGCGGCGGGCCGTAGCTGAACGCCTCGAGCAGGAACCCGAACTGCTCCTGCGCCTGCTCCTGCGACAGCCCGATGACGTCGAACACCCGCCGCTGCACGTCGCTGGAGTGGATGCGGATCGAGCCGCCGCCGAGCTCGCTGCCGTTGAGCACCAGGTCGTACGCCCGGGCGGGCACGTCCGCCGGCGAGGTGTGGAAGGTGTCGACGTGCGACTGCGCCGGCGCGGTGAACGGGTGGTGCACGGCCGTCCAGCCGCCCGCGTCAGTCGGCTCGAACATCGGGAAGTCCGTCACCCACAGGAACTCCCAGCGCGCGTCGTCCATCAGCCCCGCCCGCCGCGCGATCTCCAGCCGGGTGGCGCCGAGCAGCGCGAGCGCATCGGTGCGCGGCCCCGCCGCGAAGAACGCGCAGTCGCCCACCGACGCACCGACCGCGGCGCGCAGACCCTCGCGCTCGGCCTCCGACAGGTTCTTCGCGACCGGCCCGCCGAGCGTGCCGTCCTCGAGAAAGGCGACGTACGCCAGCCCGCGGGCGCCGCGCTGCTTCGCCCACTCCTGCCAGGCGTCGAACACCTTGCGCGCCTGCGAGGCACCGCCAGGCATGACGACGGCGCCGACGTGCGGCGCCTGGAACACCCGGAACGGCGTGTCCGCGAAGTGCGACGTGAGGTCGACGAGCTCCAGGCCGAAGCGCACGTCGGGCCGGTCCACGCCGTAGCGGCGCATCGACTCGTCGTACGTCATCCGCGGGAACGGCGTCGGCAGCGCGACCCCCAGCACCTCGGACCAGATGCGGGTGATGACGGCCTCGGTCAGCTCGTAGATGTCCTCCTCGTCCGGGAAGCTCATCTCGATGTCGAGCTGGGTGAACTCCGGCTGCCGGTCGGCGCGGAAGTCCTCGTCGCGGTAGCAGCGCGCGATCTGGTAGTAGCGCTCGAGCCCGGCGACCATCAGCAGCTGCTTGAACAGCTGCGGCGACTGCGGCAGGGCGTACCAGTGGCCGGGCTGCAGGCGTACGGGCACCAGGAAGTCGCGGGCCCCCTCAGGGGTGGAGCGGGTGAGCGTCGGGGTCTCGATGTCGAGGAAGCCGCGCTCGTCCATGACCCGCCGGATCGCGCTCGTGACCTTCGACCGGGTGCGCAGCGCGGCGGCGGGAGCGGCGCGGCGCAGGTCGAGGTAGCGGTACTTCAGGCGCACCTCGTCGGACACGTGTAGCTCGTCGTCGAGCTGGAACGGCAGGGCGGCCGCGGCCGACAGCACCTCGACGGACGAAGCAGCGACCTCGACGGCGCCGGTCGGGAGCGAGGGGTTCGCGCTGCCCTCGGGCCGCAGCCGCACCTCGCCGCGCACCAGCACGCAGTACTCGGCGCGGAGGTCGTGCGCGACGTCGCTCTCGCGTACGACGACCTGGGCGATCCCGGAGGCGTCCCGCAGGTCCAGGAACGCGACCCCGCCGTGGTCGCGCCGCCGGGCGACCCAGCCGGCGAGCGCGACGTTCGAGCCGGCGTGCTCCTCGCGGAGCGTGCCGGCCGGGTGGGTGCGCATCACGGGAGGAGCTCCTCGAAGTAGGGGGTGAGCGCGTCGAGCGCCACGGTGGTCTGCTCGCCGGTGCGCAGGTCCTTGACCGGCGCCTTGCCGGCCTCGAGATCGCGGTCGCCGAGCACGACGGCGTACGTCGCGCCGCTGCGGTCCGCGGCCTTCATCGCGCCCTTCATGCCGCGGTCGCCGTACGCCAGGTCGGTGGCGATCCCGGCGCCGCGCAGCTCGGCGACGAGCGTCACGGCGGAGCGCTTGGCGATGGCGCCGAGCGGGACGACGAACACGCCGAGTGCGGCGCCGGCCGGTGGTGCGGCACGTTCCGCGTCGAGGGCCAGCAGGGTGCGCTCGACGCCGAGCGCCCAGCCGATGCCGGGCAGCGGCGGGCCGCCGATCTCCTGCGACAGCCCGTCGTAGCGGCCGCCGCCGCCCACGGCCGACTGCGCGCCGAGCCCGTCGTGCTGGAACTCGAACGTCGTACGGGTGTAGTAGTCGAGCCCGCGGACCAGCCGCGGCGCGGGCTCGACCGGCACGCCGAGGTCGCCCAGGAACGTCAGCACCGCCTCGTGGTGCTGCCGGCAGGCGTCACACAGCGCGTCGACCATGACCGGTGCGTCGCCGAGCTGGCGCTGCACCGCGTCGCGCTTGTCGTCGAGCACCCGCAGCGGGTTCAGCGACGCCCGGCGGCGGGTGTCCTCGTCGAGGTCGAGCCCGGCCAGGAACGTCCCGAGCCGCTCGCGGTAGGCCGGCCGGCAGGCGACGTCGCCGAGCGAGGTGAGCAGCAGCCGTACGCCGGTCAGCCCCAGGTCGGCGTAGGCCCGCCACGCCAGCGCGACGACCTCGGCGTCGAGCGCCGGGTCCTGCGTACCGAGCGCCTCGATGCCGACCTGCTGGAACTGGCGGTAGCGGCCGGCCTGCGGGCGCTCGGCCCGGAACATCGGCCCGGCGTAGCGCAGCTTCACCGGCAGCTGGCCGTTCTGCAGGCCGGCCTGCAGCGCGGCCCGCAGGACGCCGGCGGTGCCCTCGGGCCGCAACGTCAGCGACCGGCCGCCGCGGTCGGAGAAGGTGAACATCTCCTTCGAGACGATGTCGGTGGAGGCGCCGACGCCACGCGCGAACAGCTCCGTGTCCTCGAAGACCGGCGCCTCGACGTACGCGTAGCCGGCCAGCGTGGCGGGAGCGAGCAGGGCGTCGCGGACAGGCAGGAACGCCGAGCCCGGCAGGACGTCGTACGTGCCCTTGGGGCCCTGGAGGGCGGCCACTCACAGCCCCCGCGTGGGCGGCGGCACGGGCAGGCCCTGCAGGAAGGGGTTGGTCGCGCGCTCGCGGCCGATGGTGGTGGCCGGGCCGTGGCCGGGGAGCACGATGGTGGCGTCGGCGAGCGGCAGCACGGCCGTGGCCAGCGACCGAAGCATGGTGGCGTGGTCGCCGCCGGGCAGGTCGGTGCGGCCGATGGAGCCGGCGAACAGCACGTCGCCGGCGAGCAGCACCGGGTCGGCCGCCTCGCCGCCGGCCTCGTCGCCCGGCATCCGGAACATGATCGAGCCCTGCGTGTGGCCGGGCGCGAGGTCGACCTGGAAGCGCAGCCCGGCCAGCTCGAGCGGCCCGGCCGTGGGCAGCTCGACGACGTCGTCGGGCTCGCTGAACGTCATCCCGCCGAACAGCTGCTGGCCCACCGACAGCGCCAGCCCGCGGCCCGGGTCCGACAGCAGGGCACGGTCGTCGGGGTGGATGTAGGCGGGGATGTCGTGCGCGCCGCACACCGGCGCCACGGACCACATGTGGTCGATGTGACCGTGAGTGAGGAGCACGGCGACCGGCTTGAGGTGGTGCTCGCGCAGCAGGTCGTCCAGGCCGGGTACGGCGTCCTGCCCTGGGTCGACGACGACGCACTCGGACCGCGCGGAAGCGGCCACGACGTAGCAGTTGGTGCCGAACGAACCGGCGGGGAACCCGCGGACGAGCACGGTCGTCCTCTCGCTGAAGGGGATCTGGGAGCAGGTCGACCCTACCGGCGAGCCCGCAGCATTTTTCCTTACACTCGGCCGCTGACACCCCGTGACGACTTCTGGAGGACTCCGCGTGGCCAGCACCCGGCGCGAGAAGGAGCTGGCCCGGCTGCGGGCCGAGCGGCAGGCCGCGCGGCGCGCCGAAGCGGCCGCCAGGCGCAAGCGGCGCAACGCGATGGTGGCCAGCGCGCTCGCCGTGCTCCTGGTGGTCGGCGCGGTCGCCTTCCTCACCACCCGCGGGGGGGACGACGACACCACGGCCGCGCCGCCCTCGCCGTCGGCGCCCGCGGGCACCTGCACGTACACCCCCGAGGGCGAGGCGAGCAAGCCGGTCGAGCCGCCGCCCGCCGAGCCGACGGCGACCGGGCCCGTCAACGCGACGATGACGACCGACCAGGGGGTCGTGACCTTCAGCCTGGACACCACCAAGGCGCCGTGCACGAGCAACAGCTTCATCTCGCTGGCCGCCCAGAAGTTCTACGACGGCACCAAGTGCCACCGCCTCACCACCGGCGGCCTCAACGTCCTGCAGTGCGGCGACCCCACCGCCAGCGGCAGCGGCGGCCCCGGCTATGCGTACGCCGACGAGAACCTCGAGGGCGCCACGTACCCCGCCGGCACGGTGGCCATGGCCAACAGCGGCCCCGGCACCAACGGCAGCCAGTTCTTCCTGGTGTACCAGGACTCCGAGCTCCAGCCGAACTACACGCCGGTCGGCAGGATCACCAGCGGCCTGGACGTGCTCACCAAGGTCGCCGCTGCCGGCTCGGAGCCTGCCGAGGACGGCGAGCCCAAGCTGCCGGTCAACATCACGACGTTCACCACCGACGCGGCGCCGGTCGCCCCGGTGCCCTCGGAACCCGTGGCGCCGGTCCCCGCACCGTCCGCCTCGGCGACGCCGTAGCGCTGCCGCCCCCTCGAGCTCGGCCGTCCGGCTCGGCGCTCACTACGACGTGACGCGGTACGCGTCGTAGACGCCCTCGACCGCGCGGACCTGGGCGAGCAGGTGCCCCAGGTGCTTGGGGTCGGCCATCTCGAAGGTGAACCGGGACACCGCCACCCGGTCGCGAGTCGTGGTGACGGTCGCCGAGACGATGCTGACGTGTGCGTCGGACAGCATCCGGGTGACGTCGGACAGCAGCCGCGTGCGGTCCAGCGCCTCGACCTGGATGGCGACGAGGAACCGCGAGCCGGCGGTCGGTGCCCACTCCACCTCGACGACCCGCTCGCCGGTGGCGAGCAGCGGCCCGGCGTTGACGCAGTCGCCGCGGTGCACCGACACCCCGCGGCCGCGGGTGACGAAGCCGACGATGTCGTCGCCCGGCACCGGTGTGCAGCAGCGGGCGAGCTTGACCCAGATGTCGCTGACGCCCTTGACGACGACGCCGGGGTCGCCCGGGTTGGCCTGGCGCTGCGGGCGGGTGGGGACGGCGGTCTCGGCGATGTCCTCGACCGCGCCCTCGGTGCCGCCCATCGACGCCATGACGCGCTGCACGACGGACTGGGCCGACACCCGGCCCTCGCCGACCTCGGCGTAGAGCGCGGTGACGTCGGCCAGGCGCATGTCCTTGGCGATCGTGTGCAGGGACTCGCCGCCCAGCAGGCGCTGCAGGGGCAGGCCCTGCTTGCGTACGGCCCGGCTGATCGCGTCCTTGCCGGCGTCGACGGCGTCCTCGCGGCGCTCCTTGGCGAACCACTGCCGGATCTTGTTGCGGGCGCGGGGGCTCTTGACGAAGCCCAGCCAGTCGCGGGACGGTCCCGCGCCCTCCGCCTTGCTGGTGAAGATCTCGACGACGTCGCCGTTCTCGAGCACCGACTCCAGGGCCACCAGCCGGCCGTTGACGCGGGCCCCGATGCAGCGGTGGCCGACCTCGGTGTGCACGGCGTACGCGAAGTCGACGGCGGTCGCGCCGGACACCAGCGGGACGACGTCGCCCTTGGGGGTGAAGACGAACACCTCGGTGGAGTGCAGGTCGAAGCGCAGCGAGTCGAGGAACTCCCCCGGGTCGGCCGCCTCCTTCTGCCAGTCGAGCAGCTGCCGCAGCCACGCCATGTCGTCGCCGCCGACCGCGCCGGGCTGCCCGCCCTCCTTGTACTTCCAGTGCGCCGCGATCCCGTACTCCGCGCGCTTGTGCATCTCCACCGTGCGGATCTGCAGCTCGACGGGCTTGCCCTCGGGCCCGATCACGGTGGTGTGCAGCGACTGGTACATGTTGAACTTGGGCATCGCGATGTAGTCCTTGAACCGCCCGGGGACGGGCGACCACAGCGCGTGGATGGTGCCGAGAGCGGCGTAGCAGTCGCGCACCGAGTCGACGAGCACGCGGATGCCGACCAGGTCGTAGATGTCGGTGAAGTCGCGCCCGCGGACGATCATCTTCTGGTAGATCGAGTAGTAGTGCTTGGGCCGCCCGGTCACGGTCGCCCGCACCCGCGCCGCCTTGAGCTCGGCCTGCACCCGCTCGGTCACCGACGTCAGCTGCGTGTCGCGCGAGGGCGCCCGGTCGGCGACCAGCCGCACGATCTCGTCGTACCGCTTGGGATAGAGGGTCGCGAAGGCGAGGTCTTCGAGCTCCCACTTGATCGTGTTCATGCCCAGGCGGTGGGCCAGCGGCGCGAAGATCTCCAGCGTCTCGCGGGCCTTGCGCTCCTGCTTCTCGGGCGGCAGGAAGCGCAGCGTGCGCATGTTGTGCAGCCGGTCGGCGAGCTTGATGACCAGCACCCGCGGGTCCCGGGCCATCGCCACGACCATCTTGCGGATCGTCTCGGCCTCGGCGGACTCGCCGTACTTCACCTTGTCGAGCTTGGTGACCCCGTCGACGAGGTGCGCGACGTCGTCGCCGAACTCCTCGCGGACCCCGGACAGCGTGGTCTGGGTGTCCTCGACGGTGTCGTGCAGCAGCGCCGCCACCAGCGTGGTGGTGTCCATGCCGAGCTCGGCGAGGATGGTCGTGACCGCGAGCGGGTGCGTGATGTACGGGTCCCCGCTGCGCCGCCGCTGCCCGTCGTGGGCCGCCTCGGCGATCTCGTACGCCCGGTGGATCGGCCGGAGGTCGGCCTTGGGGTGCGCGGCGCGGATCGTGCGGACCAGCGGCTCGAGGACCGGCGGGGTCGCGGTGGCGTACGGCGCCGTCAGCCGGGCCAGGCGGGCGCGCACGCGACGGCCGGTGGGCGGTCCGTTGTCCTCCACCGGCGGCCCCGCGGCCTGCGCCGGGGCGACCACGGGCGGGGCGGTGGGCGGGGTCTCCGTCGCCACAGGCAGCTCCTTCGCGGTCAGGAGGCCAGTGTAGGAGCCCGAGGGGTCAGTACGTCAGCAGCGTGTGGAGCTCGACGCCCGGCGCCGCGGCGGACACCCGCGCGCGGCCACCGAGCGAGGTCAGCTCCAGGAGCACCGACAGGCCTACCGGCACCGCGCCGGCCCGCTCGACCAGGGCGAGGGCGGCGACAGCGGTGCCGCCGGTGGCCAGGACGTCGTCGACGACCAGCACCCGCTCCCCCGGTGCGAACGCGTCGCGGTGCACCTCGATCTCGGCCGTGCCGTACTCCAGCGCGTACGACTCGCCGTACGTCGGGCGCGGCAGCTTGCCCTTCTTGCGCACCGGGACGAACCCGGCGCCGCAGTGGTAGGCCACCGGCGCGCCCAGCAGGAAGCCGCGGGCCTCGATGCCGGCGACCTTGTCGACGTTGTCCCGGCCGACGTGCGCGACGATCTCGTCGACCAGCGCGGCAAACGCGACGTGGTCGGCGAGCAGCGGGCTGATGTCCTTGAACACCACGCCCGGCTCCGGCCAGTCGGGGACGTCGGTGATGCGGGCGGCCAGCAGCGCCGCGAGGTCGAGGGCCACCTAGCGGCGCTTGCCGGAGGGGCGGCCGCCGCCGCCCTTGCGCTTGGCCGGCTTCGGGGCCGGTCGGCGCGGGGGCGCCGCCGGTGCTACTGCCGCGGGCGCCTCGGGTGCGTCGTCAGTGGCGCCCGGGCCGACGACGGCGACGGACCCGGCGGCACGCCCCGTCGAGGCACCCGTTGCCGCAGCCGGTGCCGCACCCGTCGCCGCAGCTGTCGCGGCCTTGGCCCGCAGGCTCGACCGGCCGGTGCCGCTGCGCTTGGCGAGCACCCGGGCGGTCAGCGCGCGGTACTGCGGCTCGCGCTCCTTGAGGTCGGTGAGCAGCGGGGTGGCCAGGAACAGCGAGGAGTAGGCGCCGGCGCCCAGGCCGACGAACAGGGCCAGCGCCAGGTCCTTGAGCGTGCCGGCGCCGAGCAGGAACGCGCCGACGAACAGCAGCCCGGACACCGGCAGCAGCGCGATCAGGGACGTGTTGATCGAGCGCATGAAGGTCTGGTTGACGGCCAGCTCGGCGGCCTCGCTGTAGGTCGAGCGGCTGCTGCCGGCCAGCCCCCGGACGTTCTCCTCGACCTTGTCGAACACCACGATGGTGTCGTACAGGGAGTAGCCGAGCACGGTGAGCAGGGCGATGACCGTCGACGGCGTGACCTCGAACTGGGTCAGCGAGTAGATCCCGGCCGTGAGGATGAGGTCGTGGACGAGGGCCACGATCGCGGCCACCGCCATCTTGGGCTCGAAGCGGATCGAGATGTAGATGATGACGGCGATGAGGAACAGCCCCAGCCCCTGCAGGGCCTTGTTGGTCACCTGGTCGCCCCACTCGGGGCCGACCGACGAGGGGTTGATCAGGTTGGGGTCGCTGATGTCGAAGTCGCGCTGCACCGCCGCGATCACGGTGTCGACCTGCGCGGGCGTCAGCGGCTCGGTCTCGACGCGCAGGTCCACCTCGTCGCTGCCGCTGCGCCCCAGGGTCTGCGGGATGACCTGGCCCACGTCCAGCTGCTCGAACGTCTGCCGGGCGTCCTCGACCGTCCGCCCGTTGGCCGGGAACTGGAAGGTCGCGCCGCCCTTGAACTCCACGCCCAGGTTGAACCCCTGGATCAGCATCGACAGCAGGGCGATCGACGTCAGGGCGACGGAGAGGCCGTAGAAGCGCCGGCGCTTCTCGATGAGCGCGAACGTGGTCTCACCGCGGTACAGGCGGCGCGCGAGCGACATCTCAGGCCTTCCGGAGGGAGGGGGCGGCGCCGACCGGGAGCTCGTCGACGTCGGCCCCGGGTCGCGGCCGGCGGCGCGACCCGGTCGGGACCACCGTCGTCACGGGCTCGCCGCCGTCCGGGCCGTGGAAGCCGGTGGGCCGGCTGCGCGAGAACCAGCCGTAGCGGGACAGGAACGAGATCAGCGGTCGGGTGAACAGGAACACCACGACCACGTCGAGCAGGGTGGACAGGCCCAGGGTGAAGGCGAACCCGCGGACGTTGCCGACGGACACGAAGTACAGGATGATCGCCGCCAGGAAAGACACCGTGTCGGCGGACAGGATCGTGCGGCGGGCCCGGACCCACGCCCGGTCCACGGCACTGCGCGGCGTACGCCCCTCCTTGATCTCGTCCTTGAGCCGCTCGAAGTAGACGACGAACGAGTCCGCGGTGATGCCGACCGCGACGATGAAGCCGGCGATGCCGGCCAGCGACAGGGCGAAGCCGATCAGGTCACCGAGGATGCAGATCGCGGCGTACGTGAGCACGCCGGACACCACCAGGCTGAAGATCGTCACGAAGCCGAGGGCCCGGTAGTAGAGCAGCGAGTAGATGACGACGGCCAGCAGTCCCAGGCCGCCGGCGAGCAGGCCGCTGCGGAGCTGGTCCGTGCCCAGCGACGGGGAGATCGTCTGCTCCTCCTGCGCGGCGAACGTCAGGGGCAGGGCGCCGTACTGCAGCACGTTCGCGAGGGCGTTGGCGGAGCTGGAGTTGAAGGTGCCGGTGATCTGGGCGTCGCCGTCGATGCGCTGCTGGATGGTCGGGGCGCTCTGCACGACGCCGTCCAGCACGACGGCGACCTGCCGCTGCACGGTCGCGGCCGTCAGGTCGGTCCACTTGTTCTGGCCGGAGCCGGTGAACTGGATGTTGACCTGCCACTGGCCGGTGCCCTGGGAGTCGACCGCGGCGTTCGCGCCCGCCACGTCGGTGCCGACGACCTTGGCGACGTCGAGCCGGTACTTGGCGGTGCCGTCCTTGTCGCACGCCACGATCTGCTGGTCGGGGCTGTCGTTGGCGCCGACGCCGCGGCGGTTGGCCTCCTTCGTGCAGTCCAGCCTCGCGAAGTTCTCCTCCGTGGCCGGGTCACCGGTCAGCACCTCGCCGGGCTGGCGCTCGACCAGGCCGGGCTCGCTGGCCGCCGGGCTGGGCGCCGCCGACGGGTCGACGGCGGGAGCCGACGGGTCGACGGCCGGTGCCGAGGGTTCGACGGCCGGCTCGGACGGGACAGCAGCTGACGGAACCGCCGACGGGTCGACGAGCGCCCGGGACAGCGCCCGGCCCTGCGGCGAGGGCGACGGGGCGGGCGGTGCGGCCGACGGGTCGACCGGTGCGGCCGACGGGTCGGCGGGTCCGGCCGACGGCGGGGTCAGCAGCTCGGGTGCGGCGGGGTCGGGAGCCGCGGCGCTCGGCGCGCCGGCCGCGCTGTCGAGGACCTCGCGGAACCGCAGCTGCGCGGTCTGGGTGACGTTGCGGATGGAGGCGCGGTTGCCGCCGGGCACGCTGACGACGATGTTCTGGCCCTGCGTGACGACCTCGGCCTCGGAGACACCGGCCCCGTTGACGCGCTGCCGGATGATGTCGACGGCGGTGGACAGCTCGGCCGCGGTGGCCGGCCGACCGCTGGTGGGACGGGCCTCGAGGATGACGCTCGCGCCGCCCTTGAGGTCGAGCCCGAGGCGGGGGGTCAGCGGGCCGCCGTTGCCGGCGAGGAAGACCACGGCGTACAGCACGATGATCAGGGCGAGCAGGGCGCCGAGGTAGCGGCCGACGTGCATGCGGCCGCGGGAGGTGGGCGCGGGTCGTGCCACGGGGCAGGTGTCCTTCGTCGTCGTCAGGCGTGCGGGGGGTCGGCATCGCCGACCTGGGGCCGTGGATGCGGCGGCGGGCCGGGCTGCAGGGCGGCGAGCCCCGGGCCCGACCGGCAGAGCATACGCAGCCTCTTCAGCGTCAACGGCACCTCACGGCGCGTGGTTCCGGCTTCACGCTGCGTTCTCGCAGGCACGTGCGTCCTCGCGCGTCACCCCAGGTCCAGAGGCAGGACGCCGACCGGTGCCGGCGGCGTCAGGCCGAGGTGTCGCCAGGCCGCCGGGGTCGCCACCCGGCCGCGCGGGGTGCGTACGACCAGGCCGGACCGCACCAGGAACGGCTCGGCGACCTCCTCGACGGTCTCGCGCTCCTCGCTGACCGCGACCGCGAGCGTGGACAGGCCCACCGGGCCGCCGCCGAAGTGCCGGACCAGCGCGTCGAGGACCGCCCGGTCAAGCCGGTCGAGGCCGAGCTCGTCGACGTCGTAGACGTGCAGGGCGGCCCGGGCGACCTCCCGGGTGATGACGCCGTCCGCCCGGACCTCGGCGTAGTCGCGGACCCGGCGCAGCAACCGGTTGGCGACGCGCGGGGTGCCGCGGGACCGGCCGCCGATCTCGGTGGCGCCGTCGTGCCGCAGCGCCACCCCGAGCAGGCCGGCGCTGCGGACCAGCACCTGCTCGAGCTCGCGGGGGCTGTACGGCTCCATGTGCGCGGTGAAGCCGAACCGGTCGCGCAGCGGCCCGGTGAGCAGGCCGGAGCGCGTGGTGGCCCCAACCAGGGTGAACGGCGGCACGTCGAGCGGGATGGCCGTGGAGCCCGGCCCCTTGCCGACCACGACGTCGATCCGGAAGTCCTCCATCGCCATGTAGAGCAGCTCCTCGGCGGGCCGGGCGATCCGGTGGATCTCGTCGATGAACAGCACCTCGCCCTCCGACAGCGAGGTCACCAGCGCGACCAGGTCACCGGCCCGTTCCATCGCCGGGCCGCTGGTGATCCGGATGCCGGTGCCCAGCTCGGCCGCAATGATCAGCGCGAGCGAGGTCTTGCCGAGGCCGGGCGCCCCGGACAGCAGGACGTGGTCCGGCGGCCGCCCCCGCCGCTGGGCGCTGTCCAGCAGCAGCGACAGCTGCTCGCGGACCCGCTCCTGCCCGACGAACTCCGCCAGCCGCCGCGGGCGCAGCGCCGCCTCGACCTGCTGCTCGTCCTCGACCGCCTCCGGCCGGGCCAGGCTGGGCCCGCGCCGGGCCAGCTCCGCCGACTCCCGCCGGTCGATCTCGCTCACGGCCGCTCCTGCCCCGCGCGGGCAGTCATCGGGCCCGGCTGAGCATCGCGAGCGCCTCGCGGAGCAGCGCCGGCACCTCGGCCTCCGTGGCGGCGGGGTGCAGCTCGCCGAGCCGGCCGACGGTGTCCTCGGCCTGGGCCTGCGGCCACCCGAGCCCGACCAGCGCGTCGGTCAGCGTGTCGGCCCAGCCGGACCTGGCGCGGGGGACGGGCGAGAGGCCGACACTCCCGACCTTGTCCTTGAGCTCGAGCACCATGCGCTGCGCGCCCTTGCGGCCGATGCCGGGCACCAGGCACAGGGCAACCAGGTCCTCGGTCTGCAGCGCGCGGCGCACCGCGTCGGGCTCGTGCACCGTGAGGACGGCCTGGGCCAGCCGCGGGCCCACCCCGGAGCTGGTCTGCAGCAGCTCGAACAGGTCGCGCTCGTCGGGCTCGCCGAAGCCGTACAGGGTCAGGCTGTCCTCCCGCACCACCAGGGACGTGAACAGCTCGGCCTCGTCGCCGACCCGCAGCCGGGCCCGGGTGCCGGGTGTGGTCTGCAGGGCCAGGCCGACCCCCCCGACCCGCACGACGAGCCCGCCGGGGAGCAGGGCGGTCACCACCCCGGCGACGCTGGCGATCACTGCGGGCCGCCGGCGGCAGCGAGCCGGGCGAGGGCCGGGCCCCGCCACAGCTGGCACAGGGCCAGGGCGAGCGCGTCGGCGGCGTCGGCCGGCCGGGGCGGCCCGTCGAGCCGGAGCAGCCGGGCGACCATCAGGGCCACCTGCACCTTGTCCGCCCGGCCGGAGCCGGTGACGGCGGCCTTGACCTCGGACGGGGTGTGCAGCGCCACCGGCAGGCCCCGGCGCGCGGCGCACACGACCGCGACCGCGCCGGCCTGCGCGGTGCCCATGACGGTGCGCACGTTGGCCTGGGCGAACACCCGCTCGACGGCGACCGCGTCGGGGCGGTGCAGGTCGAGCCATCCCTCGAAGGCCTGCTCGAGCGCGACCAGCCGGTCGCCGAGGGGTGCGTCGGCGGGTGTACGCACCACGCCCACCGCGACCAGGCTGGCCCGGCCGGGCACGCCGTCGACCACTCCCAGGCCGCACCGGGTCAGGCCCGGGTCGACGCCGAGCACGCGCATCCGGCCCCCTTTGTGTTCGAACAGTCGTTCGGCACAGTACGGCCCGAGGCGGAACAGTCGCGAGAGGCGCGCCACGCCTCGGTTGCGCAACGCTCCACCGGGCAACGAAACGTCGATGAGCGCTACCCGCGTGCTGTCCCTCGGGACGGACGTCACCGCCGCCCGGCAGGCCCGTGCCTTTGTGCGCGCGGTCGTCGGCGACGAGGTCGACGGCGACGTGCTGCAGGACGCGCTGGTGATCACGAGCGAGCTGGTCACCAACGCGGTGATGCACGCGGGAACGGCGTCCGAGCTCGAGATCCGGCTGGACGACGGGGTCGTCGAGCTGCGGGTCTCCGACGGCGACCCGCGCACCCCCGTCCGCCGGCGGCTGCTGGGCGGCCCGGCAGCCCAGGGCCGCGGGCTCGGCCTGCTCGCGGCGCTGGCCGAGCAGTGGGGGGTCGACCAGCGGGCCGACGGCAAGACGGTCTGGGCGGTCCTGGCCCGGCACTGAGCAGCAGCGCTCAGTCCGTCACGCTCTGGTCGACCAGCGTCAGCACCGCACCGTGCACGTCGCCCTGCCGACGGCGCAGCGGGTGGGCGAGCATCCGCCGCTGGTGCCGGCGCCCGAACCGGTTGACGATCGTGGCCTCGAGCTCGGCGCGCTGCTGGCCGAGCACGACGATGTCGCGCAGCACGCCGCGCACCTCGTCCGCGGGCAGGTCGAGACCGAGGTCGAGCAGGTGCAGACCCTCGGCCTCGAAACTTCGGATCCCGGTCAGCCGCTCGGCACCGGTGTTCCACAGCTGCACCCGGGCGTCGGCGTCGACCACCACGACCGCCATCTCCAGGCCCTCGACGATGCTCTGCAGGAAGCCGTTGCTCTGGTCGACCTCGTTGGTGCGCTCGCGCAGCTCGTCGTTGAGGGTCTGCAGCTCCTCGTTGGTGCTCTGCAGCTCCTCGTTCATCGTCTCGAGCTCCTCGTTGGTGCTCTGCAACTCCTCGTTGGTGGTCTCGAGCTCCTCGACCGCGCTCTGCAGCTCCTCGTTGGTGGTCTCGAGCTCCTCGCCCGAGCTCTGCAGCTCCTCGTACGCCGTGCTCAGCTCGTGGTGCACCTGGTCGAGCCGCTCCCGCAGCTCGTAGCGCTCGGTGACGTCGCTGAAGACGATGTGCACCCCGAGCAGCTCGGCGTCCTCCTGCAGCGGCGCCACCCTGATGTCCCAGCGCGTGGGCGTGCCCCCGTTCGGCAGGCCGTCCACGTCCCGCAGCTCGACCACCTCGCGGCCGGCCTGCACCGCAGCGATCGTCCCGCGCAGCTCGGCGGGCTGCCAGGCCGGCTGCAGCTCTGAGAAGGCCGAGCCGACGTCGTTGCGGGACAGCGGCAGGTCGCGCTGGGCCCGCTCGTTGACGAGCAGGAGGGTCCCGCGCTGGTCGAGCACGATCTGGGCGGCGGGAGCGGCGTGGAAAGCCGCGTCGGTGAAGCGCCGGCGCTCGCGGTCGCCGCCCCGGCCGCCCATGGCCAGTGCCGCGAGCCGTGAGCCGGAGGCGGTGCGGCGTGCGCTGAAGATGCGCTGCTGGAGCGACACCGGCACGAACAGCTGCGACTGCGTCAGCAGCATCTCCGCCTTGCCCAGCAGCAGGAGCCCGCTGGGGTGCAGCGCGAAGGAGAACCTCTCGAGCACTCGGGTCTGGCTCTCGGAGGTGAAGTACATGAGCGCGTTGCGGCAGGCCAGCAGCAGTATCCGGGAGATGGGCGCGTCGTTGAGCAGGTCGTGCCGACCGAAGATCAGGCTGGGGCGAAGGTCCGACCGGAAGCGGTAGCGCTCACCCTCGCGCTCGAAGTAGGTCGCGATTCGGTCCGGGCCGACCGGCTCGACGGCCGTGGCGCTGTAGGTGCCCGCCCGCGCGGTCGCCAGCGCGGCGTCGTCGATGTCGGTGGCGTAGATCTTGACCCGGCGCCGGTAGGCCTCGTCCCCCAGCAGCTCGTGCAGGACGATTGCGAGGGTGTAAGCCTCCTCGCCGCTCGCGCAGGCCGCACTCCAGACGCGGACGGGCTCGTCCGGCCCGATCGATGCCAGCGCCGCCGGCAGCAGCTCCTCGCGCAGCTGCTGCCAGGCGTCCGGGTCGCGGAAGAAGGCCGTGACGTTGATCAGCAGGGCGTCGAGCAGCGCGTTGGCCTCGGCCGGCTGCACCTCCAGCAGGTCGCGGTACGCGTCGTAGTCGTCGATGCCGGTGGCGCGCATCTTGCGGTCGACCAGGCGGTGCAGGCTCGGCCGCTTGTAACCGGTGAAGTCCGACCCGCGGCTGTCGCGCAGGTAGTCGAGCAGCCGCTCGAACGGCTCGTCCTGCTCGTCCGGCACGCGCGGCCCCCCGGTGCGGTGGTGGTGAGCCCGCAGACTACGGGCCGGTCGCCGGCAGGGCGCGGTCGGCCGAGGACAGCTCCTCGTCGAGCACCCGGCGGATCAGCGCGGCCGACCGGTCGGCCTCCTCCGCGCGGCGGGAGAAGTGCACCGACGACCAGTCCCGGCTGCTCTCCTTCGCCTCGCCCGCGAGCCGCCGGCTCAGGTCGGCGCGCTCCTCGAGCACCCGCAGCGCGATCCAGAGCGCCTCCTCGACCTGCTCCTCCTGCTGGGCCGCGAGGCTCTGCGAGGTCCACGCGTGCCCGGTGCGGCAGCGGAAGCGCATGAGGTCGTTGTCGGGGACGTGGTTGAGCACCCCGTGGCAGTCGGGGCAGGAGAAGGGGGACGGCTCGCCGGGCGTGCGGCCATCGGCCATGACCGGGCTCCCCCGCTCGGCACTGGACAGCTCGACCTCGTCCAGGTGCCGCTGGGCGTCGTCGACGTGCGGGACGGGTCCGGCTGCTGGCTCTTCCACGGCGCGGGCTACCTCCTTGGCGAGCGCGTGCAGCGGGGCGGACCGGGCGGCGGGCACGGCCGCCAGGGCGGCCCGGGGCATGGACGGGAACTCGGAGTCGGCCGGCTCCTGGACGATGCAGGTGCCGCCGTAGCGCTGGACCGCCGCCAGCCCGGCCGCGCCGTCGTCGAGCAGCCCGGTCAGCACGACCCCGACGGCGCGAGGGCCGGCCGCGAGGGCCACCGAGCGCAGCATCGCGTCGTGCGCCGGCCGGTGGCCGTTCTCGCGAGGGCCCTGCCCGAGCAGGATCCGGTCGTCGCGGACGAGCAGGTGACTGTCGGGGGTGGCCACGTAGACGTGGCCCCGGCGGAGCGGGGCGCCGTGCACGGCGACGACGACCGGCAGCCGCGACTTCCTCGCCAGGATCTGGGCGAGCAGGCTCTGCGCATCCTTGGGCAGGTGCAGCGCGACGAGGACGGCCGCCGGCAGGTCGGCCGGCAGGTCGGCGACCAGCACCTTGAGGGCCTCGACACCGCCCGCCGACGCCGCCACGGCGACCAGGTCGTGGCAGTCGTCCGGCGTCGGCAGCTCGATCACATGAGCGTCGGTACCCGCATCCGGACGGGACGAGTCGGCCGCGGGGAGCCGGGACGGCGGCGTCACGCCGGCTGCCGCTCCAGCAGACCCAGCAGGCCCGCGGCCACGTCGGCCGGCGGCACGCGGCGGGCGTACGTCGCCCGCGCACCGGCCTCGAGCATGGTCCGGATCGTGGCGTCGTAGGCGACCTGGACGGCGATGGCGGAGGCGGGCGAGTAGGACAGGACCTCCCGGACGACGGCCTCTCCCGACAGCATCGGCAGCGTCTCCTCGACGAGCAGCAGCTCGGGCTGCTCGGCCACGGCGACGCCGACCGCCTCGGCGCCGTTGGTCAGGCGCGGGAGCACCTCCGCGCCGAGCTGGGTCAGAGCCGAGCCCAGCTTGTCGGCGAACCAGGTGTTGCGGTGGACGACGAGGACGCGGGGGCGACGGCCGTCGAGCACGTCGCAGCTGGCCCGGAGCTGGGCGTCGGTGCGGGCGATGATCGCGCGGTGCTGCTCACGGATGACGTCCATGCGGCGGGCGAGGTCGAGGCGCTGCTCCCGGCTGCGCTGACCGGCGGCGGCCGCCTCCTGCTGGACGCGGCGGCGGGCGTGCCAGGCGTCGAGGGCGGCGAGCTGGCGTGCGGCGAGGTCGTACTCGGACGTCGCGGTCTTCGCACGGGGCTGCGGCACCTGAAGGGCAGGCTGCAGTGGGGTCATGGTCACCATCCTGGTCGAGACGCCGCCCACGGCGGCACGACGCGGCTGTGTGCTCAACCGCCACAGAACCTACACCTGGATGCGCCCTTCGGCGGCTCAGACGGACTCGAGCACCTCGTCGCTGATGTCGAAGTTGGCCCAGACGTTCTGGACGTCATCGAGGTCCTCGAGGGCGTCGACCAGCCGCAGCACCTTGCGGGCCACCTCGTCCTCGAGCGGCACGCTGACGCTGGGCAGCCAGGCGATGTCGGCGGACTCGACGGTCATCCCGGCGTCCGCGGCCGCGAGCCGTACGGCGTGGGTGTCGCTGGCGTCGCAGACCACCTCGAAGGCCTCGTCGAGGTCGTTGACGTCCTCCGCGCCGGCGTCGAGCACCGCCAGCAGGACGTCGTCCTCGGACAGGTCGGGGGTCTTGGTGACCAGCACGATGCCCTTGCGCCCGAACAGGTAGGACACCGAGCCCGGGTCGGCCGGGTTGCCGCCGTTGCGGGTGATGGCGGTACGCACGTCCGCCGCGGCCCGGTTGCGGTTGTCGGTCAGGCACTCGACCAGCACGGCCACCCCGCCCGGTGCGTAGGCCTCGTAGGTGATCTCCTCGTACGCCGCCGCGTCGCCGAGCTCGCCGCTGCCCCGCTTGACCGCCCGGTCGATGTTCTCGTTGGGGACCGACTGGCCCTTGGCCTTCGCGACGGCGTCGGCCAGGGTCGGGTTTCCGGCGAGGTCGCCACCACCGGTGCGCGCCGCGACCTCGATGGTCTTGACGAGCTTGGCGAACAACTTGCCGCGCTTGGCGTCGACGACGGCCTTCTTGTGCTTCGTCGTCGCCCACTTGGAGTGGCCGCTCACGGTGCTCCTTCCGTCCTGCCCTGCCTGCCGTTGCGGCCCTGCGTCCCGCAGAGTAGTGCGGACCAGCTCGACGAACAGCGCGTGCACCCGGACGTCGCCGGTCAGCTCGGGGTGGAACGAGGTGGCGAGCAGCCTCCCCTGCCGTACGGCGACCGGGTGCCCGTCGAGGGCGGCGAGCACCTCGACGCCCGCGCCGACCCGCTCCACCCAGGGCGCGCGGATGAACACGCCGTCGAGCCGGCCGTCCACCCCGGCCAGCGCCACCGGCGCCTGGAAGCTGTGGACCTGGCCGCCAAAGGCGTTGCGCCGCACCGTGACGTCGAGCCCGCCGAGCAGCGGCTGGCCGGGCAGGCCGCCGACCACCTCCTCGGCCAGCAGCACCATGCCCGCGCACGAGCCGTACGCCGGCAGCCCCGCCGCCAGCCGCTCCCGCAGCGGCGCCAGCAGGTCGAACCGCTCGAGCAGCCGGCCGATCGTCGTCGACTCCCCACCGGGGACGACGATCCCGTCGAGCCCGTCGAGGTCGGTGGCTGCACGGACCGGGCGCACCGTCGCGCCGGCGGCCAGCAGCGCCCGGGTGTGCTCGCGGACGTCGCCCTGCAGCGCGAGCACGCCGACCAGCACAGGCCGCGGCCCGGTCACCAGCCCCGCTGCGCCAGCAGCTCGCCGGCGCCGAGGGAGCCGGCGGCGATCCCCACCATGGCCTCGCCCAGGCCGCGGCTGACCTTGGCGATGCGCTCGGCGTCCCGGAAGTACGCGGTCGCCTCCACGCACGCGCGGGCCCGCTGCGCCGGATCGCCGCTCTTGAAGATGCCGCTGCCGATGAAGACGCCGTCGGCGCCGAGCTGCATCATCATCGCCGCGTCCGCCGGCGTGGCCACGCCGCCGGCGGTGAACAGCACGACGGGCAGCCGGCCCAGCTCGGCGGTCTCGCGCACGAGCTCGACGGGCGCGCGCATCAGCTTCGCGGCCTCGAACAGCTCGGCCTCGTCCAGCACGGTCAGCCGCCGGATCTCGCCCAGGATCGTGCGGATGTGCGTGGTGGCCTGGCTGACGTCGCCGGTGCCGGCCTCGCCCTTCGAGCGGATCATGGCGGCGCCCTCGCTGATGCGGCGCAGCGCCTCGCCGAGGTCGGTCGCGCCGCACACGAAGGGCACCGTGAAGGCGCGCTTGTCGATGTGGTGGGCGTCGTCGGCCGGGGTGAGCACCTCGGACTCGTCGACGTAGTCCACGCCGATCGCCTGCAGCACCTGCGCCTCGACGAAGTGCCCGATCCGGGCCTTCGCCATCACCGGGATCGACACCTGCGCCCGGATGCCGTCGATGAGGTCCGGGTCGCTCATCCGCGCGACCCCGCCGTCCCGGCGGATGTCGGCGGGCACCCGCTCCAGCGCCATCACCGCGACCGCGCCGGCGTCCTCGGCGATCCGCGCCTGCGCGGCGTCGACGACGTCCATGATGACGCCGCCCTTGAGCATCTCCGCCATGCCCCGCTTGACGAGCTGCGTACCGGTGGTCGAAGCAGTGGGCTGGGTGGACACGGCGGGCCTCGCGTTCGGTGGGAGGCCCACAGCGTAGATCCGCGACCGGCCGTCAGCCGCACTCGCGGAGCAGGTCCGGGGACAGCGCCGCGTCGTCGATGTCGAAGTACTGCGGCAGCACCCGGTGGCCGGCCAGGCGCAGCAGCCGGGGCATCCGCTTGTCCCGCAGGACCCGCGCGTTGGCGACCGCGCTGTTGTGGAACGACCGCGCGAGCCCGACCCGGGTCGCCGCCGCGTCGAGCTCCCGGCGGACCTCCGCGCTGCCCCCGGCCGGCAGCAGCGGCAGGGCGGCGCGCAGCGCCACCGACAGGTCGTTCTCGACGGCCTCCCGGGCGACCGGCCCGCCGACCAGGGCCGCGGCGGCGGCGCGCTCCAGCTCAAGGGTCTGCGGCGCGCGCGGCGGCAGGTGCAGCACCAGCGCCCGGGCGGCCGCGGCCCGCCGCACCAGCGCCGCGTCCAGAGCGGCCCAGGCAGCGTCGACCCGGGCGTGCAGCCGGTCGAGCCGACCGGCCGTCCAGCTGACGTAGACGCCGAGCAGCACCAGGACGAGCGCGGTGAGCGCCCAGGCCCCGGGGCTCACCGGCTGCGCAGCTGGGTCAGCAGCCGGCGCAGCGCCGAGCCGTCGTCGGCGCCCTCGTCGTCGTCGCCCTCGTCGAGCGGCACGGCCGCTTCCAGGTCGACCGGGCTGGCGGCCACGACGGTCTCGTACACGGCGACGATCTGCCGGGTGACGGCCGACCAGTCGTAGGCCTGCACGGCGCCGCGCCCGAGGGCGGCGAGCTCGGCCCGCCGCTCCGGGTCCTGGATAAGGTCAGCCAGCGAGCTCGCGAGGGCGGCGGCGTCGCGGACCGGGAACAGGACGCCGTACCGGCCGCCGTCGAGCACGGTGCGGAAGGCCTCGAGGTCGCTGGCGACGACCGGCGTGCCGGTGGCCATCGCCTCGAGCAGGACGATGCCGAACGACTCGCCGTGCGTGTTGGGGGCGCAGTACACCGTGCCGCTGGCGTAGGTGCTGGCCTTGTCGGCCTCGGGGACCAGGCCGAGCAGCTCGACCCGGTCGCGCAGCCCCGGCGGCACCTGCTCCAGCACCGGCCCGGCCTCGCCCGGCCCGGCGACGAGCAGCTGCACGTCGGGGATCCGGCGGACCAGCTCCGGCAGGGCCTCCAGCAGGACGGCGAGGCCCTTGCGGTCCTCGTCGATGCGGCCGAGGAAGACCACCGTCGGGGCGTCCCCGCGGCCCGGCAGCGGCTCGGCGCCGGCGAAGTGCGCGACCTCGACGCCGTTGGGGACCAGGACGGCGTCGCCGCCGAGATGCCCCATGATCACCCGGCGGGCGGCCGCGGACACCGCGATCCGGCCGGTGAGCTTCTCCAGGCCCGGCTGAAGCACGGTGCCGAAGACCTGCAGGGCCCGGCTGCGCGGCGTCGAGGTGTGGAAGGTCGCGACCAGGGCGCCCCGGGCGGTCCACATCGCGAGCATCGACAGCGACGGGACGGTCGGCTCGTGCAGGTGCAGCACGTCGAACCGGCCGGCCCGCAGCCATCGCCGGGTGCGCGCGAGGGACAGCGGACCGAAGCTCAGCCGGGCGACCGACCCGTTGTAGGGGATGGGCACGGCGCGGCCGCCGGAGACGACGTACGGCTCCAGGCCGGGCAGGTCGGGGTCGTCGACCGGCGCCAGCACGGACACCTCGTGGCCGAGGCGCAGCAGCGACTCGGCCAGGTCGCGCACGTGCGCCTGGACCCCGCCGGGAACGTCCCAGGTGTACGGGCACACCAGGCCGATCCTCACGCAGGAGCCCGGCGCGGGTCGTCGGCCGGCAGGTCGGCGAGCCAGAGGCGCTGGAGCATGTGCCAGTCCGCCGGGTGCCGCGCGATCCCCACCGCGAAGGCGTCGGCCAGCGCCTGCGTCATGGTGGGGACGTCGCTGTGCGGGACGGCGTCGTGGAAGTGGCAGTGCCACCCGTCGGCGGTGAACGACAGGGTCACCGGCAGCAGCACCGCCCCGGTCTGCAGCGCCAGGCTGGCGGGCCCGGCCGGCATCCGGGCGCGCTCGCCGAAGAACGTCACGTCCACGCCCCGGGCGGACAGGTCCCGGTCGGCGAGCAGGCACAGGGTGCCACCCGCCTCGAGCCGCTCGACCAGCACCTCGTACGGCGGTCGCGGTCCGCCGGTCAGCGGCAGCACCTCCATGCCCAGCGACTCCCGGAACGCCACGAAGCGGTCGAACAGCGACTCCGGCTGCAGGCGTTCCGCGACCGTCGTGAACGGCACGCCGGTCGCCCCGCACCAGGCGCCGGCGTGGTCCCAGTTACCGCTGTGCGGCAGCGCCAGCACGGTGCCGGTGGGGCCGGCGACGGCGGCCCGGAAGCCCGCCTCCCCCGTCGTCGACATGCCCGCGACCACCCGCTCGCGGGAGGTGACGGGCAGGCGGAAGACCTCGCACCAGTACCGGGCGTACGAGCGCAGCGCCGCCTGCACGAGGTCCTCGCCGGGCGCGACCCGGGCCAGGTTGCGCCGCAGCTGGGCGGTGCCCCGACCCGGTCGGCGGGCGGCCAGGTCCGCGCCGGCGCGGAACAGCGCGTGCGCGACCGGCTCGGGCAGGGCGCGCACCACGGCCCAGCCGGCGGCGTACCCCGCGTCGCTGAGCCGGCCCTTCACACCCACCCGCGGGCCCCCCGCCTGGTGATCACGTGAGCGGCCCGGCCTGCCGGCGGACCTCGACCGCGCGCTGGGCGACGGTGATCGTCGTGACCACCGCGAGCACCCAGAGCAGGATCGGCAGGGCCACGTCGGGGCCGCCCAGCCCGACGATCGCCGTACCGCCGAAGGCCAGCACCAGGCGCTCCGAGCGCTCTGCGATGCCCACGTTGCACTGCATGCCGAGCCCCTCCGCCCGGGCCTTGGCGTACGACACCACGACGCCGGACACCAGGCAGTACATCGAGACGGCGGCGAGCAGCCGGCTGTCGCCGTCCCCGTCGAACCACCAGGCCAGCGAGCAGAAGACGGCAGCGTCGGCGACCCGGTCGCAGGTGGAGTCGAGCCAGGCGCCGAACCGGCTGGTGCCGCCGCGCTCGCGGGCCATCGCGCCGTCGAGCATGTCGGTGAGCACCGACAGCACGGCCACGATGGTGCCGATGAGGAACATGCCGCGGGACAGGAAGGCCAGGCTGCCCACCGCCACCCCGACGGTGCCGGCAAGGGTCACCGCATCGGGGGTGACGCCCCACCGCAGCAGCGTCGTCGCCAGCGGCCTCGCGACCCGGTTGATCCCAGGGCGCAGCGCGTTGAACATCCGGCTCCATCCCTGCCTGGTCGGGGACTGGGCGCCCCGGCCTGCTGAGACTAGCGAGGCGCTTGTGCGGCAGGCTGGGCCGCGATGAGCGCGCAGCGGTCGGTGTCGGTGGTCCTGATCGGCGCGCCCGGAGCCGGCAAGAGCACGCTCGCGCAGGCCCTGCTGGCGTCGGCCGGGGCGCCACCGGCCACCGCCCCGGAGCCGTGGCGGCTGGCGTACGGCTCCTTTGTCCGCGCCGGCACGACGGTCTCGCTGCTCGACCCGCCCGGCTCGCCGGAGCTGGCGGGCGAGCTGCACGCCGGGCTGCGCGGCGCGAGCGCGGTGGTGCTCGTGGTGTCGCCGGTGCAGGGCGTCGACCCGCGCACCGTCGCCCTGTGGGAGTCGCTGGCGCACCTGCCGCGGCTGGTCGTGCTCAGCCAGCTCGACCGGCCGGGCGCGGACGCCGACGAGGCGGTCGCGCTGTGCCGGCGGCTGCTCGGCGACGACGTGCTCCCCCTGCAGCTGCCGCTGCACGACGACGACGGCTCGGTCGGCGGGGTGCTCGACCTGCTGCACCTGACGGTGAGCGAGGGCGGGGCACGGCGGGCCGCCGAGCCCGAGCACGTGACCCTCGTCGAGGCGCTGCGCGGCGAGCTCGTCGAGGCGGTGCTGACCGGGAGCGAGGACGACGAGCTGTTCGAGGGCTACCTCGCCGACGTCGAACCGTCCGGGCAGGTCCTGGCGGCCGAGCTCGCCGCCGCGCTGGCCCGGGGCGACCTGCAGCCGGTGCTCGTGGCCGTGCCGCGACGCGGCGTCGGGCTCGACGAGCTGGCCGAGCTGCTGGCCGGCGCCCTGCCCCCCGCGGCCGACCAGCCGCTGTCCCCCGACCCGGACGCCCTGGTCGCCGAGGTGCTCCGGCCCGGCCTGCTGCGCGTCTGGTCCGGCGAGCTCCGGCCCGGGATGTCGGTGCAGATCGGCCCGCGGCGGACGACGTACGACGGACCCGCTGCCTGCGCCGGCGAGCTGGTAGCGGCCGACGTGGGCGGTTCGCCGGGCGACGCGGTGGGCCTGTCGAGGGTGGAGCTCGAGGCGTGGCGGGTCCCGCCGGCCGCCTTCCCCGTCGGGGTCGCGGCCGACGACGCGCTCGCCGCCCGCGTGCTCGGCGACCCGGTCGCCCGCCTCGAGACCGACCCCCGCACCGGCCAGCTGCTGCTGTGGACGTACGGCCCGGAGCACGCCGAGGCGCTGCTGGCCGGGCTGCCGTCGGCGCCGGTACGCGTGCCGCCCGGTGCCCGGCCCGTGCGGCTGCGCGTGCAGCTGCCGGCCTGGGCCGTACGCCCGGTCCGCACCGACCTGCTCGCCCGCGGTGGCCAGGTGCTCCAGGAGCGGGCCGACGGCGACGGCGTCGTGCTCGACGTGCAGCTCCCGCCGGCCGAGGCCGTCGGCTACGCCCTCCCCCTCGCAAGGGTCAGCGGGCACACGGCGGTGCTCCAGCACGACGACATGACGTAGTCGGGCCCGCGAGACCCACGAGGGCGCCGGTCAGACTTCTGACCAGGCCTGGGCGAGCAGGTCGCGGGTGGCGGGCAGCAGCTGCGGGAGCACCCTCGTACCGCCCACGACCGGCATGAAGTTGGTGTCGCCGCCCCAGCGCGGCACGACGTGCTGGTGCAGGTGCGCGGCGATGCCGGCGCCGGCGATCGACCCGAGGTTCATGCCGACGTTGAACCCCTGCGCGCCGCTGGCGTGCCGCAGCGCCCGCACCGTCCGCTGCGTCATCCCGGCGATCTCGTGCGCCTCCGGCTCGCTCAGCTCCTCGTAGCCGGCGACGTGCCGGTACGGCACCAGCATCACGTGCCCGGAGTTGTACGGGTACAGGTTGAGCACCGCGTACGCCGCCTCGCCGCGCGCCACGATCAGTCCCTCGCGGTCGGGCAGCCCCGGGATGTCGCAGAACGGGCAGCCGTCACCGGCCGGCTTGCCCTCGCCGCGGATGTAGGCCATCCGGTGCGGGGTGTACAGCCGGGAGAAGGCGTCCTGCAGCCCCGCGCCCCGCTGCTCGTCGTTCTGGTCGGGCATCACCGGCGCTCCCGGACGACCTGCACGATGCGCGCCACCGCCTCGTCGACCGGCACGCCGTTGTCCTGGCTGCCGTCGCGCAGCCGGAAGCTCACCGCCTCCTTGCTGACGTCGTCGTCGCCGGCGAGCAGCATGAACGGCACCTTCGACTTCTGCGCCGTACGGATCTTCTTCTGCATCCGGTCGTCGGAGGTGTCCACCTCGACCCGGATGCCCTGCTCGCGCAGCCGCGCCGCGACGTTCTGCAGGTAGCCGTCGTGCTCGGAGGTGATCGGGATGCCGACGACCTGCACGGGCGCCAGCCACGCCGGGAACGCGCCCGCGTAGTGCTCGAGCAGCACGGCGAAGAACCGCTCGATCGAGCCGAACAGCGCCCGGTGAATCATCACGGGCTCCTGCCGGGTGCCGTCGGCGGCCTGGTACTCCAGCGCGAACCGCTCCGGCAGGTTGAAGTCGAGCTGGATCGTCGACATCTGCCAGGTCCGCCCGATCGCGTCGCGGGCCTGCACGCTGATCTTCGGGCCGTAGAACGCCGCGCCGCCCGGGTCGGGGACGAGCTCCAGCCCGCTCGCCGAAGCGACCTCCTCCAGCGTGCGCGTCGCCTCCTCCCACGCCTCGTCCGACCCGACGTACTTCACCGAGTCCTTGGTCGACAGCTCAAGGTAGAAGTCGTCGAGGCCGTAGTCGCGCAGCAGGTCCAGCACGAACTGCAGCAGCGAGGTCAGCTCGTCCTTCATCTGGGCGCGGGTGCAGTAGATGTGCGCGTCGTCCTGGGTGAAGCCGCGGGCGCGGGTCATCCCGTGGACGACACCGGACTTCTCGTAGCGGTAGACCGTGCCGAACTCGAACAGCCGCAGCGGCAGCTCGCGGTAGGACCGCCCGCGCGCCCGGAAGATGAGGTTGTGCATGGGGCAGTTCATCGGCTTGAGGTAGTAGTCGACGCCCTGCCCGCCGGCCGCGGCGTCGAGCTGCATCGGCGGGTAAATGCCGTCCGCGTACCACTGCAGGTGCCCGCTGGTCTCGAACAGCTGCCCCTTGGTGATGTGCGGGGTGTTGACGAACGAGTAGCCCGCCTCCTCGTGCTTGCGCCGCGAGTAGTCCTCCATCACCCGTCGTACGACGCCGCCCTTGGGGTGGAAGACCGCCAGCCCGCTGCCCACCTCATCGGGGAAGCTGAACAGGTCGAGCTCCGCGCCGAGCCGCCGGTGGTCGCGCTTCTCGGCCTCCTCGAGCATCGTCAGGTGCGCCTTCTGCGCCTCCTTGGACTCCCACGCGGTGCCGTAGATGCGCTGCAGCGACGGGTTCGCCTGGTCGCCGCGCCAGTACGCCGCCGCGGTCCGCATCAACGTGAACGCCGGGATGTCGCGGGTGGTGGGCAGGTGCGGCCCCCGGCACAGGTCCTTCCAGGCCACCTCGTCGCCGCGCAGGTTGTCGTACATCGTCAGCTCGGCGCCACCGACCTCGACACTGGCCTCGTCAGCCGGCCCCTTCAGCCCGATCAGCTCCAGCTTGAACGGCTCGTCGGCCAGCTCCTGCCGCGCCTGCGCCTCGTCGACGACCCGCCGGCTGAACCGCTGTCGCTGCCGGACGATCTCGCTCATCTTCTTCTCGATCGCTCCCAGGTCGTCCGGGGTGAACGGCCGCTCCGGGGCGAAGTCGTAGTAGAAGCCGTCCTTCACCGGCGGCCCGATCCCCAGCCGGGTCCCCGGGAACAGCTCCTGCACGGCCTGCGCGAGCACGTGCGCGGCCGAGTGCCGCAGCACCGCCCGCCCCTCGTCGCTGCCGTACGGCACCGCCTCGACGACGTCGCCGTCCGCCACCACGTACGCCAGGTCCCGCAGCTCCCCGCCGACCCTCGCCACCGCCGCGTCCCTGACCCCGGCCTCCCGCAGCACCTCCCCCGCCGTCCGCCCCGCCTGCCCCGGCCCGACGTCAACGGAGAACACAGCGGCGGGTGCGGACATGCCGGAAGCCTATCGACCCCCGCCCATCCCTTTCCCGAACGAGGACCGACCTGTGGGTCGCAGCGAACCAGGCCCCAGCACGGGGACCCCGCGTAGCAGGCGAGCGAAGGGCCGGGCGGGCAAGGCGTAGGGGCATAAAGCGACGAAGGAGCAGCCCCCGGGCCTTGCCCGCCCGGCCCGAAAGCGACCGACCTAGGCGAGCGAGGCGTCCAGCGTGATGTCCACGCCGGTGAGCCCCTTGGAGACCGGGCACCCCGCCTTGGCCGCCTCGGCGGCCTTCTTGAAGCCGTCCTCGTCCAGCCCCTCTACCTCGCCGACCACCTTGAGCACGATGCCGGTGAGCATGAACCCGCCCTTGGGGTCCGGGCCGAGCGACACGTCCGCGGTGACCTCGAGGCTCTGCGGCGTGCCGCCGGCGCCGGCGATGTCGGCCGACAGCTGCATCGCGAAGCAGGCGGAGTGCGCCGCGGCGATGAGCTCCTCGGGACTGGTGGTGCCGCCGGCCTCGTCGGCAGCGCGCTTGGGGAAGGACACGTCGTACGTCCCGACCTTGCTGCTGCTGAGCTCGACCTGGCCGGAGCCGGTCTCGAGCGTGCCGTTCCAGGCGGTACGTGCGGTACGCGTGGGCATCTGCGGGACTCCTCGGGTGCAGGGGTGGGTCCCTGTGCTCAGCCACCGCGCCTGTGCACGCATTCCCACCGTCGCCGCGGGTCCTTACCTGCACGGGGAGGAGTGGGCGTAACAGGACTCGAACCTGTGACCTCACGCGTGTGAAGCGTGCGCTCTAACCAACTGAGCTATACGCCCGGTGCGGCGGCGACACTACCGCAGCCGCATGCCGGGAACGCCGTCAGAGGCCGACGGCGTCCTTGGCCTTGGCGACGAGGTCGTAGTGCCCGACCGCCCAGAACGCGAGGCCGGCGAGGACGAGCCCGCCGATCGTGATGGCGGCGCTGCTCACCGGCTTGGCCTTGGCGCTGGCCCAGGCGGCCCGGCCACTGGCCTGTGCGCGCTTGAACAGCCGCTCCGCCCAGTCGAACTCGAGCGACAGGATGTAGAGGCCGATGATGATTGGTGGGATGGTGAGCGGCCCGGGCAGCACGACGAGGACGAAGCCCAGGGCGACAAAGGCGGCACCCAGGACCAGAGCGGCGGCCTTGAGGATCAGGGCGCCGCCGGGCCGGCGCCGGATCTGGTTGCGCCAGGAGGCACCGACCCCACCACGGTCGCCAGAAGTGGTCACAGGGTCAGTGCGAGTCATCGCCACAGTCTGCGGTACGTGCGGGACCTGCCATAGTCCGGGTCCGGTGCCTGCTCCAGGGGGTGGGCTCTCATGCCGCGCGTCCCGTGGCGACGGCCGGGCCCTGTGCCACGACCGGTGCCGTACGACCGCTCTCCCGCGTGATGACGAACAGCTCGGGCATCGGGCTGCCGGGAGGCATCACCGCCAGGTCGGTCCGGACGTCGAGCGACCCCGCCACGTCGAACGTGCCGAGCGCCCGCGCCTGCTCGGCGCCGGTCTGGCCCCACAGGACGTAGACCGACGACTCGCGGTCGTTGGCGGCGAGCCCGTCGACCATGAGGCTGATGCGGCCGTCCTGGACGAGCGCGACGGCGACGGCCTTGCCGCCGTTCTTGCCTGCCAGCGGCACGGTCCGCGCGTTGGCCGTCTCGAGGGACCGCACCATGGCAGCGAGCGCCGGCGACAGGCCGCCCTGCTGCCCGTCGTCGAGCACCAGCCTGGTGGCGCCGACGGACACCACGGCGACCAGGGCGACACCGGCCGCCACGGACGCCCAGGTGAGCGCGCCGCGCGGCGGGCTCAGCCGGCGTCGGGCCCGCGCCGCCTGCAGGTCGACGACCTGTGCGGCGCCCCCGCCCGATCCCTGCTGGGGAACCGTGCCCGTTGCAGACCCCGTGCCCGTTGCAGACCCCGTGCCCGTGGCAGACGACGCCGGGCCGGCTGACGACGCCGGACCTGCTGCAGGCGCGTTGCCGGCGGCAGACGCTGCGTCCTCGGCGAACGCGTCCGGACCGCTCTCGGCCACCACCTGCGCGCGGATGCTGTCCCAGAGGCCGGGCGGCGGGGCGCTCTGGTCGGTGACGTGCGCGAGGTGGGCGAGCGTCTCCTGGTGCAGCGCGAGCTCGCGCTCGCAGGCGGCGCAGGTCGGCAGGTGTCGGAGCAGTGCCTGCTCGTCCTCGGGCTCGAGCGCCGACAGGGCGTGCCCGACGACGAGCTCCTCGTAGCGCTCGTGCGGGTCGGTCATGACACGGTCCCGGGCGTACCCGCCGCGTCGCGGCCGAGGCCGTCGAGGTGACCGCGCAGGCGCCGCATACCGGTCAGCATGCGGGTCTTCACCGTGCCGAGCGGGGTCGCCGTGAGGCCGGCGATCTCCCGCTGGGTGTAGCCGCCGAAGTAGGCCAGCGTCAGCGCCTCGCGCTGCGGCTCCGGCAGCGTGAGCAGGGCGGCCCGCACCCGGTCGCCGCGCATGCCCGACCAGACGGCGTCCTCCACCGGCGGCGCGTCGCTCTCGCGGTGCTCTAGGGCGTCGGCGCCGGTCCGCCGCTTGCGCAGGTTCTCCTCGCGCCGGACCGCGTCCACAGCCTTGTGGTGCGTCATCGACAGCAGCCAGGTGGAGAAGCCCCCGCGGGCGGCGTCGAAGCGCGACGCATCCCGCCACACGGTGAGGAACACCTCCTGCACGCAGTCCTGCGCGAACTGGTCGTCGGCGAGGATCCGCCGGGCGAGCCCGTAGCAGGCCCGGCCGTACCGGGCGTAGAGCGCCTCGAGCGCCCTGCCGTCGCCCTCGGTGACCCTGGCGATGAGCGTCCGGTCGTCCAGGCCGACGTCCGGGCCGCTGCCGCTGTCGGAGGAGCCGGGCACACCGGGGCCGGCGGGGCGGCTCCTCGGGAGTGTCACGGCGGTCCTCATGCAAGGCGTTCGCTGGCGGCGCTCTACCGGATTGGTGCAGCCCCCCGCGACGGTACTGCCACACCACCCGCACGGCTCGGCGTAGGAGCGGTTGAGAGAGCCGAGCGGCGGGGATCTCACGCAACCAGAGGCCGCACGGCCCACCACACCACAGCACACTGCCGGAGGTCCACATGGCCCGACCCACCAGCGTCCAGGCCGACCTGCAGCTGCGTCTGGTCATCGCCGGCTCGCTGCCGCTCCCGGTCCGGGCCGGCCTGCGCTACGACGTCCTCGACCCGTACGCCGTGCAGGTGTCCTTCCACACCGGCGCGCAGGGCGACGGCGAGGTCGTGGAGTGGACCTTCGCCCGGTCGCTGCTCACCGACGGCGTCGGCAAGCCGGCCGGCGACGGCGACGTGCAGGTCTGGCCGTCCACCAGCGGCGGGGCACCGGTGGTCTGCCTGTCGCTGTCGTCGCCGTCCGGCAAGGCGCTGTTCGAGGTGCCGCTGCCCGAGCTGGTGCAGTTCCTCACCCAGACCTACGTGGCCGTGCCGACGGGCAGCGAGAGCGCCCACGTCGACGTCGAGGCCGAGCTGGCCCTCCTGCTCTGGGCCGAGCCGGGAGCATGACCTCGACGGGCACCGCGCCACCTGCCTTCGGCGGCGGGGCCTGCTAGGTTCTCCTACCGGCAACGCGGCTCCCGGGTCGCTCGCCGCACGCGGACGTGGCTCAGTGGTAGAGCATCACCTTGCCAAGGTGAGGGTCGCGGGTTCGAATCCCGTCGTCCGCTCGGAGAGGGCGCCAGCTGGCGTCTCGCCGGCGCCGCTCCCCCGGCTCCGGCCGGGTGGCCGAGTGGTTCAGGCAAGGGACTGCAAATCCCTCTACGCGGGTTCGATTCCCGCCCCGGCCTCGCAGGCCGCTGCCGGCCTGGCTACAACCGCACAGCGTGATCGACAACTGCAGAGCACGGGCGATTGGCGCAGTCTGGTAGCGCGCTTCCTTGACACGGAAGAGGTCACAGGTTCAAGTCCTGTATCGCCCACCCACCGCGGGGTCACGGCAGGCTTGGCGCCCCCGGGGCGTACGCCGACCGCGGGACGTCCGAGTAACGCGCGTCCTTGATCAGTTGGCGGCCGTCCGCCGGCGTCAGCAGCCGCGCGTCGGTGAGCTCACGCACGCTGCGGGACACGGCGGCGACGTACCGGCTGTGGTCGCCGTACAGCCTCGTCAGGCGGGTCGAGGTGAACGGCTCCTCGTGACCGGCGATGAAGCAGAAGCCACCGCCGGACGAGCTGCCGTACCAGGTGCTGGTGGGCACGTCGACCAGCGGCGTGCGGTAGCCGCCGACCAGGTTGCCGTAGCGGTCGGTGACCCCCTCGCCGTCGCGGACCTGGATCCGGGCAGTGCGGGGCGGGGCGACGTCGTCGCGCACCCAGCGGTCGAGGTTCGCGAACGACGCGTCGAACACGAGGCTGCTCGGGAAGCGGCTGCGCGGGCCGTCGCCGCAGCTGATGCTGGGGATCGTGCGGCCGGCCTTGACGATGTCCTCCGGCGCGGCCGAGTAGTACAGCTCCTCCGGGGTCGCATGGCCCATGCCGGGGACCTCGTAGTGCCGGAACCGGTCCCTCGGGGCATCGCTGTCGGGCCGCCGTGAGTCGATGCCGAGCAGGTAGTCGGACTGGGACATGACGTGGATAACCGGCACGCCCGCGTTCCTGATCTGGTTGCGCGGGTCGTCGACGCCGATGCTGGGCGCGCACTGGTTGATCGGGGCGGTCCCGGGGAAGGCCCCGCCGGCGACCCCGACGACGTACCCGTCGAAGATCGGCCCGCCGTTGCGTCGCACGTCGAGCGGGGCGATCGCGTTGATGTAGGTGTAGAGGTAGCCGCCGGTCTGTGAGTACCCGAACCCGTAGAGGTGCTGCACGGGCTTCGGGCCGGCCGGGCCGACGCCGTACGTCAGCGGGTTGGTGCCGGCGCGGCTCTTCAGCCAGGCGCCGACCTGGCTGTGGATGTCCCAGATGAGGCCGTTCTCCGTGCGGCGGGTGCTGTCGCCCGCGATGAGGGTGTTGATGTCGGTGCAGTTGCGCGGGTCGGACAGCGGCAGGGGGTTGGCGAACGACAGGTCGGCGTACCTGTCCGGGTCGAAGCTCTTGAGGGCCTCGACCGCGACCGCTTGGCGGTGATCCCCACCCAGACGTCACCCCTGTCCAGGAACTGCCGGTGCGACAGCGCCCAGCCGATGTTGAGGTCGTACAGGTTGGACGGGTTGAGCATCTCCACGACGACGTTGCCGCTGAAGGCGTCCCGGCTGGCGGGGCGACGTACGAGCACGCGCGTGGTGTAGGGCGCCCCGGCCGTACGCACGACCGCAGGCCCGCCCGCCGGCCATCGGTAGACGTTGGCCGTCCCGCTGACGAGGTACTCCTCCTCGACGTAGCCGTAACGGTCGAGGTCCTCCGGCACCCGCTGGTGGTCCGCGGCCCCGAAGGGATAGCTGGTCGGCGTGACGGGCAGCGGCCCGCGCACCGTCGGGACCGGGGTCGGCTGGGCCGCCGCGACGTCTGCGGGAGCCACCGGCGCGGCCCCGGCCGGGACCGCTGCGACGGCAAGGGCCAGCACGGCCGCCGCGGTGCCACCGAGGACGAGGCGGGCGCGACGGCGGGTCGACGGCTGGTGCAGGTCTGACGTTGCGGCGGCTGGCGTCATGGTCGGCTGGCTCCACGGTGTCGGCGGCGAGGCCGGAGTGTGGCACCGGGTGCCCGCGCTGTCACGCCTTCGACGCGTGGGTGCAACGCATGTCTGTCCTCGACGGTGACCTGGCGGCCATCCGCCCGAAACACCCGTCTCCCACGCTGAGCGGTCCCGGCCGCCGGGCGATCGCGGCGGTCCCGACCGCAGGAGCCCGCGTGACCCGTCCCACCGCCACGTCGCCCTCCGTCTCCACCCGGCGCAGGCACACCGGCAGCCTCGCGGCCGGCACCATGAGCGGCCCGGAGGTGATGGCCCAGTCCGTCGCCGGCATCGCGCCCAGTGCCGTGATGGCCACCGGGCCTGCCCTCGTCGCCGGCAGCGCGGGCGCCGGCGCGCTCTACGCCTACGTCGCCGCCACCCTGGTCCTGCTGCTCGTGGGCTGGTGCGTGACGCAGTTCGCGCGGCGGCACAACAGCGCCGGGTCGCTGTACGAGTGGATCGGGATGGCTTTCGGCAAGGGCACCGGCTTCCTCGGCGGCACCGGCCTGGTGATCGGCTACGTCGGGATCGCCGTCGCCTCGCTGGCCGGCGCGGTGCTGTTCCTCGGCTCGCTGCTGGGGTCCGCCGGCGTCGACGTCACCTCGACGAGTGCGTCGCTGGCGATGTACGTCGTCCTCGGGGCGCTGGCCGCGCTCGCCATGGTGCGGGGCATCCAGCTGTCCACCCGCGTCGGGCTGGTGCTCGAGGTCCTGTCGATCGGCGCGATCGTCGGTGTGGTCGTGGTCGTCCTGGCGCAGTCCGGGCTGAGCAGCGCCCCGTGGCACCCGGCCGGGGGCATCAGCGCCAGCGGGGTCGCGCTCGGGATGGTGCTGGCCATCCTCGGCTTCGTCGGCTTCGAGTCGGCAGCCTCGCTGGGGGTGGAGGCCCGCGACCCGCGGCGGATGGTGCCCCGCGCGGTGATCGGCAGCGCGGCGCTCGCCGGGCTGCTCTACCTGCTGTCGGCCTACACCCAGCTGATCGGCTTCGACGGTGACATCGAGGCCTTGTCGACCAGCGCGTCGGCCCTGAACGAGCTGGCAGGCAACGCCGGCGTCGCGCCGCTCGGCCACGTCATCGACGCGGGCGCCACGCTGTCGTTCTTCGCCTGCGTCACCGGCTCGCTCAACGCCGCCGCTCGCACCGTTTTCAGCATGGGCCGCGACGACCTGCTCGGCGGCAAGCTCGGCAGCGTGCACGACCGGCACCGGACGCCGCACGTCGCCCTGTACGCCCTGACCGGGCTGGCGATGGCCGTCCCGGTGGTGCTCACCCTCACCGGCCTGACCGCGCTGGAGATCCTGGGCTACGTCGGCACCGTCGGGACGTTCGGCTACATGCTCGCCTACCTGCTGGTGTCGGTGGCCACGCCGGTGTGGCTGCGGCGGGTCGGCGCGCCCTCGACTGCCGCGGTCGTCGTGGGAGGCCTGGCCGCCCTCGGCATGCTGTACGTCTTCTACCGCAGTGTCTGGCCGGTGCCCGCCTGGCCCTACAACGTGCTGCCGTACGTGTTCCTGGCCCTGCTCGTGCCGGCCCTGGTGCGGTACACCGTCGTGCGCCGTCGGCGGGTCCTCGACCTGGACGCACCCACCGGCCCGTGGTGACGCCTGGCAGTCTCCTCACGTGAGCCGGCCCCTGACGATCGTGACCGGCGGCACCCGCGGCATCGGCGCGGCGACGGCGGTGCACCTGGCGGGCGACGGCCACGACCTGGTGCTCGGTTACCTCGCGGACGACGTCGCCGCGGCGGACGCGGCGGCGGCCGTACGGGCGAACGGTGCCCGCGCGCTCGCCGTCCGCGCGGACGTCACGGACGAGCGCGACGTGGACCGGTTGTTCGACGCCGCCCGGGAGCTGGGCACGGTGACCGGCCTGGTGAACAACGCCGGCGTCACCGCCCACCTCGGCGACCTCGCCGACACGCCCGTCGCCGTGCTGCGCACGGTCGTGGAGGTCAACCTGCTCGGCACGCTGCTCTGCGCCCGCCGCGCCGCCCAGGACATGTCGACCACCCGCGGCGGCGAGGGCGGCGCCATCGTCAACGTGTCGTCCGCGGCCGCCACGCTCGGCAGCCCGCACGAGTACGTGCACTACGCCGCGGCCAAGGCCGGTGTGGACGCGCTGACGGTGGGCCTGGCGAAGGAGCTTGCCGGCCAGGGCGTACGGGTCAACGCGGTCGCGCCGGGCCTGGTCCGCACCGGCATCCATGCCGCGGCCGGCGACCCGGACCGGCTGGAGCGGGTGGTGTCGCGGATCCCCCTCGGGCGGGTCGGCGAACCGGCGGAGATAGCCCCGGCGATCGGCTGGCTGCTGGGACCCGGGGCCGGCTACGTCACCGGCGCCAGCATCAGGGTGGCCGGCGGGCTCTGACAGATCGGCCGGCGGGCTGTCAGCCCGGGGCGGCGCCGACGCGTACCGGGAGCCGTTTGATGCCGTTGACGAACGAGGACTGCAGCCGGTCGGGCTCGCCCACGACCTCCAGGTCGGGCATCAGTTCGAACAGCACCCGGAAGGCGACGGCGATCTCGCGGCGGGCGAGGTGCGCGCCGAGGCAGAAGTGCGGACCAGGCCCGCCGAACCCGACGTGCGGGTTGGGGCTCCGGGACAGGTCGAGGACGTCCGGGTCGTCGAAGGCCGCGGGATCGCGGTTGGCGGAGTTGTAGAACAGCAGGAACTTGTCGCCGGCCCGGAACTGCCGGCCGCCGACCTCGACGTCCTGGGTCGCGGTGCGCCGCATCCAGCGCACCGGGGACGACCACCGCACGATCTCCTCGACCGCGGTCTTCGTCAGCCCGGGGTCGGCGGCCCACGCCGCGCGCTGCCCGGGAGCCAGCGACAGCGCGTGGACACCGTGGCTGATCGCGGTGCGTGTCGTGTCGTTGCCGGCGACGCACAGCAGGATGAAGAACGAGGCGATCTCCTGGTGGGTCAGCCGCTCGCCGTCGATCTCGGTGTTGACCAGCGCCGACGTGAGGTCGCCCGTCGGCACGGCGAGCCGCTGCGCCGCCAGCCGGGTCATGAGGTCGGCGAGCGATCCGCCGGCCGAGAGGAACGCCGTCAGGGCCACGTCCGGGCTCTGGACGAACTCCGGGTCGCCGCCCGAGAGGATCACGTTGGTGGCGTCGAGCACCAGACCGCGGTCCTGCTCGGGGATCCCCATGAGGTTGCAGATGATGAGCAGGGGCAGCGGCGCCGAGATCTCCCGTACGAGGTCGAAGGTGCCGTCGCCGGCGAGCGCCTTGTCGCGGGCGGCGGTGACGATCTCCCGGGCGAGCCGCTCCACCTCCGTCACGAGCGCCTCCAGCATGCGGGGGCTGAACGCCTTCGACACGATCCGCCGGATCTTCGCGTGCCGCGGGTCGTCGAGGTTGATTAGGGAGCCGTAGAACTCCTGGAGCTCTGCGGGCAGGTCCGCGATGCTGATCGCGCCCTGGCCGGAGCAGAACAACCCGGGCTGCCGGCTGATCGCGTCGACGTCGGCGTAGCGGACCACGGCGTAGTAGCCGGGGCCCGGTTCGATGTAGGGCAGCACCGGCTCGGCGAAGAAGGCGAACGGCTCGTGCGTACGCAGTGCGGCAAAGGCCGCCTCCTGCTCGGCAGGCGGCAGCGCCCAGAAGGCCGTGTCGGACAGGTCGACCGGGCCGATCCCGGGCAGCGTCACCGTCATGCTCTGCTCCCGTTCCTCTGCGACGCCAGGTCCGGGACGCCGCCCCCGGACCCTAGAGCGTTCCGGGTCGTCGCGGTCAGGGTCAGGTCGGGGTGCCGGGTGCCACCGTCGGCCGGTCCGGCGAGGACGGCTGCGGGCCGGTCGCGGGCGTCGCGCCGGAGGGGCAGTCGGGCGTGCTGATCCGGTACGACCCGGTGCTGAACAGGTGACCCTCGTTCACCCGGCGCCGGTACAGCCCGCACAGGAACTGGCCGCCGGAGTAGACCCACAGCTTCAGGTGCTTGGGCACGGCGCGGTAGCGGACCGGGGTCGCCAGCAGGTCGCGCTTGACCGAGCTGTCGTCGAAGTTCCCGAGCCCGATGTTGTAGGTGAAGCTGACGAGCGCGTCGAACTCGCCCTGGTTGAGCCGGACCGTGGCCAGCCGCGACCGAAGCCCGGCGGCGAACGAGTCGGCGTCGCTGCGCAGCATCGCCAGGCCCCGCTTGCGCGTGATCGTGCCCCAGGTGGCCCGGTCCGCGTCGGTGCACGGTCCGCGGTGGATGAGGTGGCCGAAGCCGATCGTGCAGTGCCCTCCCGGGTCGTTGTACGGCGTCGCGACGAAGCCCTCGAAGGTGGCGATGAACGAGGCGCCCTGCGGCGACAGCGCCAGCCGGGACGCGGGCACCCTGCCGGTGGCCGCGCCGGTCGCGGCCAGCGCGGCAGCGGGCACCACGGTGACCAGGGTCAGGGCGGCGACCAGGACGGCCAGGACGCGGCGCCCGACCAGGCGGTGCAGAGCCGGGGTGGTCTCGGTGCTGGGCACGTGCTCTCCCTGTCGCTCGGTGACCTCGACGACTGTGGCACGGGCCGCCGGCCTGTGACGGGGCCTTCGCCGGACCGTGACCGACCTGACCCGGGGCGGCCGTCGCGGCACGCGCTGCGGGAGGATCCGCGGATGGACGCAGCCCCCCGCTTGTTCAGCAGGACGGTCGGTGCCGGCGGCCCCCGGGTCGTCCTGCTGCACGGGCTGCTCGGTCAGGGCCGCAACCTGGCGACCGTGGCAGCCGGCATCGCCGCCCGCGGGTACGAGGTGACCAGCCTGGACCTGCCCGACCACGGGCGCTCGCCGTGGACCGACCGGCTCGACTACCCGTCGCTCGCCGGAGCGGTCGCCCGTGAGCTCGACGAGCTCGCGCCGGTCGTCCTGCTCGGGCACTCGCTGGGCGGCAAGACCGCGATGCAGGTCGCGCTGCGCCGGCCGGAGCTGCTCGCCGGGCTGGTCGTGGTCGACATCGCGCCGGTGCCGTACGCCGGCGGGGAGACCGAGCACGTCCGGCACCTGCGGGTGATGCGCGGCCTCGACCTGGCGAGCCTGGGCAGCCGCGCGGAGGCCGACGCGGCCGTGGCGCAGGAGGTCGACGACGAGCGGGTACGCGGGTTCCTGCTGCAGAACCTGGCCCGCGACGGCGACGGCTGGACGTGGCGGGCGCACCTCGACGTGCTGGCCCGCGACCTGCTGGCGGTCGCGGACTTCCCCGTGCCGGCGCAGGTCCGCCCCTACCCCGGACCGGTGCTCTGGCTCGCCGGGGCCGACTCGGCCTACGTCACCGACGCGCACCGCCCGCGGATGCTGGAGCTGTTCCCCCGGGCGCGGCTCGTCCGGTTCAAGGGCGTCGGCCACTGGGTGCACTCCGAGGTGCCCGAGCTGTTCGTCGACACGGTCGTGCGCTTCCTCGACGACGTCACCGGCTGACCGCTACCGCGGGGTGCCGAACACCTGCGTCCAGGTCGTGCCGTACGGCCCGTCGGCCCGGTACGCGACGCCGATCTCGCGGACGTCCGCGGACAGCAGGTTGCGCCGGTGCCCCGGGCTGTCGAGCCAGCCCTGCACCACCTCCTGCGCCGTCCGCTGCCCGGCAGCCAGGTTCTCCGCCACGACGGCGTACTCGTAGCCCGCACGCCGGACCCGGTCCGCCACCGACGACCCGTCCGGGCTCTCGTGCGCGAAGAAACCCTGGGCGACCATGTCGTCGTTGTGCACGCGGGCGGCCTCGGCCAGCCGGCGCTCCGCCCTCAGCGGGTGCAGGCCGTGCTCCGCGCGCCGCAGGTTCGTCAGCCGCACCACCTCGGCGGGCAGGTCGTCCACGGGCGCGGCAGCAGGCTCGTCGTCGACGTCCACGCCCATGTCGCGGGCCAGCCCGGCCAGCCCGTCGGCGTAGCCGGAGCCCAGTGCCCGCAGCTTCCACCGGTCCTGGTGCAGGTAGACCTCGGCCAGCTGCACGAGCGTCTCCGGGCCGAGGCCGGTCGGGCGGAAGCGGGCGACCTGTCGACCGCCGGCCGCGACCGTCAGCGCCGGGGCGCCGGCGCGGCCGAACGACGCTCCCGCGTCCTCGGGCGTCGCCACCACGACGACCCGCCGGGCGCCGGGGCGCAGCCGCCGGGAGTCGATCGTCACCGAGCTGCCGCTGAGCCGGATCCCGGGCGCGGACGGCTGGTTGTAGAACACCAGGTCACCGTCCCCGACCACCTTGCCGTCCGAGCTCAGCACGACCGCCGAGACGTCGACCTCCCCGGTCACCGACAGCAGCCACGGGCCGTCCGGCAGCACCGTGTTGGCGCCGGCGGCAAGCGCAGTCACAGCCCGCCTCCTCCCGCCCGGCGCCGGGGATCCCGTCGGTCACGGGACCTGCCCGGGCGAGAGGCCATCCTGCGCGGCGCAGCGTGACCCCGCCGTGAGGCCCGGCTGTGCCCGGGCTGTGAGGCGCGGCCGGGCCGTCAGCCGGGCGGGGCGTCCGCCGGCTGCTCCGGGGCAGGCTGGTCCGGCACCGTGAGGTGCAGCAGCGGGAGCTTGTCCAGCGCCGGCCGGGCCATCGCGGCCACGGCGGTGAACACGACGCCCTGCTGGGCGGCGAGCCGCTCGTCGACGACCCGGCTGAGCGCGAAGGCGATGGCCCCGGTCTGCCGCACGCTGACCTCGTCCAGCAGCGGCTGCCGGGAGGACGCGACGGCAATGCCCTCCGCGTGCCCGGTGGTGTCCTGCGCGACCCCGACGGTGAAGGACTCCCGCGGGTTCACGGCGGGGTCGGCGTAGCGGGTCCGCAGCTCCAGCAGCGCCCGGTGCCAGCCGAGCACGTCGCCGGCCAGCCCGGTCGCGGTGATGTCCTCCTCGGTCAGCCCGATCCCCCGCGGCCCGACCGAGAAGCACCGGGCGTACGACAGGACCGCGGTGGTCCAGAAGGCCTCCAGGGCCAGGTCGTCCGGCTCAGGGCGGTCCGGGCCGAGCTCGAGGACCAGCCGCTCGCAGCAGCGCAGGACCGTCTGCAGGTCCTCGAAGACCGCCGCGAGGTCGGCGAGCGCCAGCGCCGCGGGGCTCTTGAGCCGCTTGACCCGGGTGGGCGCCGTGGCGCCGCCCTGCTGGTCCACTCCCTGCTGGTCCGTGCTCATCCGATGGACGGGCCGAGGCCCAGCGACTGCGGTGTGCTCGAGTCCGGCGAGGGCTGGTGCAGCCCGCCGTCCAGCTCACCGAACTCCGTCATCAGCGCCCGGCTGCCGCCCCACGGGGTCTGCTCCTCCGCGATGAGCGTGTTGGTGGTGAGCAGCAGGCCCGCGACCGAGGCGCCGTTCTGCAGGGCCGAGCGGCATACCCGCAGCGGGTCCAGGATGCCCATCTCGATCATGTCGCCGTACCGCCCCTCGAGGGCGTCGAAGCCCTCGTCCTGGCCCATCTCCGCGATCCGGGCGATGACCTCCTGGCCGGAGTAGCCGGCGTTGCTGGCGATCAGGTAGGCCGGCTCGGGCAGGGCCCGCCGGACGATCTCGACGCCGATCTCGTAGTCCCCCGAGACGACGAGGCCGTCCAGCGCCGGCGCCGCGTGCAGCAGTGCGACACCGCCCCCGGCCACGATGCCCTCGGCCATCGCGGCACGGGTCGCGGACAGGGCGTCCTCGACCCGGTGCTGCAGCTCGGCCAGCTCGGCGTTGGTCGGCGCACCGACCTTCACCACCGCGACCTTGCCCGACAGCGAGCCGATCCGCTCGGACAGCACGTCCGCGTCGATGCCGAACGTCGCCTTCGTCTGCTCCGCCTGCAGCTGCGCGACGCGGAAGCCGATGTCGTCGCTGTCGCCGTGCCCGCCGATGATCGTCGTGCGGTCGGCGGTGACCCGCACCTGCGCCGCCCGGCCGAGCTGCTCGACCGTGATCGTCTCGACCGTCGCGCCGGAGTGCTTGGACAGCACGGTCCCGCCGGTGGTGGTGGCGATGTCCTCGAGCTTGCGCAGCCGGCGGTCGCCGAAGCCCGGGGCGCGGGTGACCACGCACTGGAACACGCCGTTGACGTGGTTCTGCACCAGCATCGACAGCGCGGCGCCCTCGACGTTCTCGGCGACGATGAGCAGCGGCCGGGGAGCCCGCATCACCTTGTCCAGCAGCGGCATGAGCTGCGCGATCTTGGTGATCTTCTCGTTGGTCAGCAGGATGTACGGGTCCTCGAGGATCGCCTCGAGGCTGGCCGGGTGCGTCACCATGTAGGGCGAGACGTAGCCGTTGTCGTACTCGAAGCCCTCGACGAACTCGACCGTCATCCCCGGCGTCGCGGACTCCTCCACCGTGACGATGCCCGAGTCACCGACGTTGTAGAGCGCCTTGGCCAGCACCGCCCCGACGGCGTCGTCGTCGTTGGCGGAGATCGCCGCGACCCGCGCGTAGTCGGCCTCGGAGACCACCGGCCGGGCGACCTTGCGCAGGTGCTCCACGAGCACGCCGACGGCCAGGTCGATCCCCCGCTTGACGAGCACCGGGTTGCCGCCGGCGCCGATCGCCTTCATGCCCTCGCGGATGATCGCGTGCGCGATGACCGTGGCGGTGGTCGTGCCGTCACCCACGATGTCGTTGGTCTTGATCGCCGCTTCCTTGACCAGCTGCGCGCCCATGTTCTCGAACTGGTCGGGCAGGTGGATCTCCTTGGCGATCGTCACGCCGTCGTTGGTCACCACCGGCGAGCCCGTGATCTTCTCGATAATCACGTTGCGGCCCTTGGGGCCCAGGGTCGACTTGACGGCCTCGGCGAGCTGGTCCACACCCGCCAGCAAGCGCATTCTGGCGTCCTCGCCGAAGCGCAGTTCCTTGGCCATGTAGGGAGACCTCTCGAGATCAGGGGACGAGGATGGCGCGGCCGCGGACGCGACCGGCATCGAGATCGGCGAGGGCGTCGGCCGCCGCTTCCAGCGGGTACGTGCTGGTGTGCAGGGTGACCCGGCCCCGCTGGGCGAGCACCATCAGCTCCGACAGCTCGTTGTACGTGCCGACGATGTTGCCGACGATGTTGCGCTCGGTGGAGATGATGTCGAGAGTGGGCACGACGAGCTCCCCGCCGTAGCCGATGACGTAGTACGAGCCGCCCGGCCGGGTCATCGTGAAGCCCTCGTTCTCCGCGCCCTGCTCGGCGACGAAGTCGAGCACGACGTCGGCGCCCGCGCCGCCCGTCAGCTCCTGCACCGCCGCCACGTGGCTGCCGTCGGCGACGACCGTGTGGTCGGCGCCGAGCTTGCCGGCCAGCGCGAGGGCGTCGGGGTTGCGGTCGACCACCACGATCCGGGTGGCGGTCAGCGCGGCCAGACACTGGATGCCGATGTGGCCGAGCCCGCCGGCGCCGATGACCACGCAGGTCGTGCCCGGGTAGAGCAGCGGGACCGCCTTGCGTACGGCGTGGTAGGCGGTGATGCCGGCGTCGGCCAACGCCGCCACGTCCTCCGGCCGGGTGGCCGCGTCGAGCTTCACGCACGCCCGCGCCGACGTCAGCAGGTACTCGGCCATGCCGCCGTCCCCCGACAGGCCGGGGAACGAGCTGTTCTCGCAGTGCATGTCCTGGCCGGCCCGGCACGCGCGGCACAGCCCGCAGGTCGGCGTGGGGTGCAGGATCACGGTGTCCCCCACCTGCACGTTCTCGACCGCGGACCCGACCTCGTGCACCCAGCCGGCGTTCTCGTGGCCGAGGATGTACGGCAGCGGCGGGTCCATCGCCTGGGCCCACTGGCCCTCCAGGATGTGCAGGTCCGTCCGGCAGACGCCGGCCCCGCCCACCTTCACGATCACGTCCCACGGCCCGGTCACCGTCGGCTCGGGAACCTCCTCGACGACGACCTTCTGGTGGTACGCGTGGACCCGTACGGCCTTCATACGCTCTCTCCCTCGAAGTCCCTGGCGCCGACGCCGGCGCTGGCGTAGCGGTCGCGGAGCATGCCGCGGCAGATCCCGGTGTTGGCCTCCACACCGACCCGGGTCAGACGTGCCTTGCGCAGGTGCAACGGGAGCGCCTGCACGCCGACGGCCTCGCCGGTCACCGCGTCGACGAGCAGGGCGGTGCCATCGGCGCTCGGTAGGCCGAGCTCGGCGCGCCGGGCGCGCAGGCGCTCCCTGTCAGCGGACGGGGGGACCTCGCCGAGAGTCATCGTGGCCAGCTCGTCGGTGGTGCGGCCGGCCGCGAGCAGCGGCCGGCAGACGCGGTCGGTGCCGGCGAGGACCGCCTTGCGGATGAAGTCGACCCGCAGCGTGTCCAGCTCGGCCTCCGCCAGCCCGTCGAAGGACTCGACGAAGCCGGCCCGGGCCGCGATGCCCCCGTTGATCGCGTCGCTCGCGAAGTGGTCGTCCAGGACGATCACCGCGCGTCGTACGCCCGCCACGGCGCTCACCGCCTCGTACGCGTCCGCCACCATGAGGAAGGCGAAGTTGGGCGCGCAGAAGTACGTGGGCAGACGCAGGTGCACGTCGGCCACCCCATCGTCGGACACCGTGCACGAGGCCACGAAGCCGAGCGAGGTGACCGGCTCGTCCAGCTCCGGGTCGCGCACGGTGTCCAGCGCGGCGAGCACCGCGGCAGGTGTGCTCACGGGGCCCCGGCGCCGCTCTCGACCAGCACGGCGTCGTCCTTTGCGGCCGGCGTACCGGCCTCGGCCGGCAGCTGGCACTCGACGGGCACGGGGATGTCGTACAGCTTGGCGGCGTTGAGGCCCAGGATCTTCTTCTTGGTCGCCACGTTGACCCGCGGGTAGTCGGAGAACTCGTCACTGGGGTAGTCCCAGTCGACGAAGCCCTCGACCTGCCACTTCGGCTCCCAGATGCCGTAGTCGCTGCCGAACGTCATCTTGTCCTCGCCGACCCAGAACAGCAGCTCGCCCATCACCTTGGCGAAGAACTTCGGGCGGGCGTGCATGAGGCCGCCGATGACCACCGAGAGCCCGGCGTAGACGTTGGGCTCCTGCGTCGCCATGAAGCAGAAGTCCTCGATGCGCGGCAGCCCGACGTGCTCAACGATGAAGTTGAGCTCCGGGAAGTCGGTCGCCGCGTGGTCCACGTCGGAGACGTCGAAGGCGTCCTTGTCGAGCGGCCAGATGGTCGGGCCCTTGTGGACGTGGACGTTCTTGATGCCGAGCTCCTGCGCGCGCTCGAGGAACCGGTAGGCCTCGGGGTCCTTGAGCGTCCAGCCGCGCGAGCCGTCCAGCCACTCCGCCGTGTAGAGCTTGACGCCCTTGGGCTGCCAGCGGGCGACGTTCTCCTCGAACTCCTTCATGGCGGCGTCGCCACCGCGCGGCTCGAAGCGGCTGTTCACCACGAACTTGCCGGGGTGCTTCTCCGCCAGCGCGCCGTTCTTCTCGGTGGTGTTGAAGCCCTCCGTGTACCAGGACCGCAGATAGGTCGGCTGGAAGATGGCCACGTCCACATGGCCGTCCTCGAACACGTCCTTCATCAGGTCCTGCTCGGAGTACTTCTGGAAGTGCTCGATCGACCAGTGCGTCTCGGTGGGCCCGAGGCTCTGGTAGGCGTGGAAGCAGTCGATCCAGCCCTTGGCGTAGTTCTCCTGGCCGGGGACCCAGTTCTCCGGGCTCGCGTCCCAGAAGTGCATGTGGCTGTCGACCACGAAGTACTTCTCGCCGTCCTTTTCGTACACAGGTCTCTCCTTTGAGAAAGGAATATCAGTTGTGGATCGGGAGGTCCCAGCCCATGTGCGCGGCGGCATCCTCGGGGCTGGCGAACATGATGGTCCGGTCGTCCTCGTGGATCATCTTTCCGTAGTGGGTGCTCATGTTCTCCTCGAACGCGGCCGCGTCGAAGTAGTCGTCCTCCTGGCCCAGGGCCTCGGAGATCTCGGCGTAGACGAAATCCATCCGTCCGATCGCGTCGACCCGGATCATCGAGGGCAGGGGCGTCACCGTGACGCCCTCGTGCTGGGCCATGACCTTCGCCATGACCACGCCGATCTGGTTGTTCATCAGCGTCACCCCGCACTTGCCGGACGCGGTGTTGTCGGACGCGAAAGGACTGGTGCTGGTCGTCGCGGTCACAGCGAGAGCTCCTTGGGAGTGGCCAGGCCGAGGTCGGCGAGGATGCCGCTGAAGCGGTTCTTGGCGCGGTCGAGGCCGTCCTCGAACCGCGGCGGCTTGGCGTCGGGCTGCGACCAGAGCGGCTGCATGGCCCGGGCAGCCTCGATGCAGCGCGGCACCCAGACCGAGAGCCACTCCTGCATCTTCGCCTTGTTGTGGTCGGCGAACTCCTTGTCGTTGGTCAACAGCTCGAACATCGCCGTGGTGTAGCGCAGGTCGCGGGTGGCGTAGTCGTGCTCGCCGGCACCCATCACGGTCGGCGTCACGAAGTCGCCGTTGCGCGGCGCGGCCTGCTGCACGAGCTGGCTGCGGAACAGCTCCCCGACCAGCGGCTCGAACACGATGTTCGTGGCGAAGATCGCCTCCGCCCAGTCGTCGACGCAGGTGAGCTGCTCGACGACCTTGCGGGTGCCCTGCCACGCCGGGTCGCTGTTCCACGCCTCGAGGTGAGCGGCGCCCTCGAAGGCCGGGATCTCCTCGGACAGCGTCAGGTTGTAGAGCGCGAGGTCCTGGGCCGTACGGATCCGGTGCATGCTGTTGACCGAGATGGCGTTGTTGTGCATGTTCGTCGGCGCTCGTCGCTGGGCGTTCGCGAACACGTACAGGCCGAGGCCGTGCTCCACGTGCATCCAGGCACCGACGTGGCTCTCCACGAACTGCACCCAGTTGGGGTTCCACTGCTCGAACGCCTTGGTCTGCCGGGCGGCGTCGACGTTCGCGGTGATCTGGCGAACCACGTTGGAGTTGTACTTGTAGAACGTGAGCTCCCACTCCTCGTTGGGGTCGCGGAACTCGTGCCAGCCGTGCGCCGGCCAGTCGTAGCCCTTGCCACCCGAGCCGGGGAACCGCTCGGGCTCCGGGCGGTCCGAACCCCAGGCCTTGAGCGCCGTCCAGTCCAGCGGGTAGCCGCCGCGGCCGTCGGCGAAGCCGTAGATCCAGCCCTGCGCGAGGTAGTGCCGCGGGTCCGGCTGGACCTCCACCGTGACGTCCTCGTAGTGCGTCTGCTTGCGCTTCTGCGGGACGAAGTAGTTGTAGTTGCGCGCCGTGGAGTCGGGGAACTCCTTGGCGCCGGCCTCCGCGTCGGTGAACTGCGGCTTGGGCAGGCTGCGTTCGGTCGGCTGCTCGGTCGGGGGCAACTCGGTGGTCGTCATGTAGACGCCCTTCCTGTCACGGGGGTGGGAGTGGGCTCGCCGGTGGTGGTGAACTTGTCGTAGAAGATGCGCCCGTCCTTCGCACCGAGGTTGCCGAGCAGCTCGATGGCGGCCTCCACCATCGGCGGCGGCCCGCACACGTAGGCGTCCGCGCGCTTGAGGTCGCTCTCGTGCCGGCGGACCACCTCGGTGATGAGGCCGACCTCGCCGTCCCAGGTCTCGCCGTCGGCGAGCTCGGACAGCGCGGGCACGTACGTGAAGCCGGGCATGGCCTCCTCGAGCGCCCGCAGCTCCTTGTCGAAGCACAGGTCGCGACGGCCGCGCGCCCCGTAGTAGTAGGTGGCCTTGCGGTTCGGGTCGCGCTCTGCCAGCGAGCGCAGGACTGACAGGATCGGGGCCATCCCGGCGCCGCCGCCGACGAAGACGAGGTCGGCGGGGCTGTCTCGCAGGGTGAACACGCCGAACGGACCGGTGAGCTCGAGCCGGTCCCCGATCGCCACGCTGGTGCCGAGGAACTGCGAGAACAGGCCGCCGGGGTAGATCCGGATGATGAACTCCAGCTGCCCGCTGTCCTTGGCCGACACGTTGGCCATGGAGAACGACCGCGTCTCGGTCGACCCGGGGATCGCGATGTCGACGTACTGGCCCGGGAAGAAGCGGAACTCCTCGGGCTTGTCCAGGGCTAGCACCAGGTGCCGCATGTCGTGGGTGACGGCCTCGTTGGCCACCACCGTGCCGACCGCGCTCTGGATCGGCAGCCCGGAGCGGATCATCTCCTCGTCGTAGTTGAGGAGCTCGATCGTCACGTCCTCGTAGACGTGGGCCCTGCACAGCAGGGTGTACCCCTCGTCCTTCTCCTGGTCGGGGAGCGCGAACGTCGAGTAGCTGTCGTGCTCGACGTCCTCACCCTCGAGCAGGAACGACTTGCAGGAGGCGCACTGCCCCTCCTTGCAGCCGTGCATGAGCATGATGCCCTGCTCGGCTGCGGCGCGCAGGACGGTCTGCGTCTCGTCGACCTCGATCTCGATGCCGACCGGCTCGAACCGCACCGTGTGCTTCTCGCTCATGAGCTCCTCGTGCCTGCTGAAGGTGCGCCGCTTGGGGTGGGGTGCCACCGGAGGTGGGCGACGGGGGGTCCGGATCGCTCCGGAACCCCCCGCCGCCGTTTCCCGGACTCAGGCGCCCGCGGGGGCCTTGCCGGCCGGGCCGTGCTTGACGTAGTCGGCGTGGAAGGCCTTCTGCTCGTCCTTGCTCATCTCGTTGAGCAGCACGTTCGGGCTCTGCAGCGGCGGGCAGCGCCGCAGGTGGTCCAGCGTCCACATCTTCTTCGGGTCGAGGTTGAGATGCGGCTGCGCGACGAGGGTCTTGCCGTCGTCGCGGACGTAGCCCATGTCGGAGACGACGTCGGCCCAGTTCCAGCCGTGGTAGAGCGTCTCCCACTCGCGCTTGCCGATGAGCCGGCCCATGTTCGGGGTCTCCCGGCCGTTGTAGGTGGGCCGGAAGGCCACCGTGTCGGTCCAGCGGCACGCCTCGTGGCAGTACGTACGCGTCTGCCCGTCGACGTCGGCCATGACCATGTCCTCACGGACCAGGCACGGCACCATGCAGGTCCAGCAGCGGTGCGGGTAGGCGTAGTCGACGTCCTCGAAGACGATCGGGTTGTGCCCGTTCGGCATCGACAGCCGGTTGTAGTTCTCCCACCACGCCCCGTACTTCGAGTACCAGCCCGGGTACTTGTACTCGAACCACTCGAAGTCCTTGTCGGTCATCGGGTCCATGCGCCAGTAGTTGGCGAGCCACCCGGTGCAGAAGAACTGCGCGACCTCGTGCACGTAGCCCTTGTTCCAGATCTGGTTCCAGGACTCCTCGATGAGGTCGTGCGGGATGACCAGGCCGTACTTCTCGAGCGGCACGAGATAGCTGCGGTAGTAGTCGTCGTAGATCCACCGCCGCCACATCTCGGCGTAGCTCTCGCGGTCCTTGCGCCGGTCCTTCGTGCCGTACTCGATGAAGGTGCCGATCGCGGCATCGACGACGCGGTGGTTGTTCCACCACGCGTAGCGCAGGTCGCGCTCGAGCAGCGCGTGGTTGCCCTCGTCGGCGAGCGCCATCAGCAGGGTGGCGTAGCCGTTGCTGATGTGCCGCGACTCGTCGGACTGCACCGAGTGG
>DASTLY010000027.1:0-14216 GCA_035714445.1 Mycobacteriales bacterium | reverse complement strand
CCCTGGACGACCTCGTGCGCCACGACCTGCTGGCCCGGGAGCTCGAACCGACGTCGGCCGGCTGACCCGCGGCGCCGACCCACCCCTTCGGCGCGAAGGGGGCGGCGTCGCAGGGTCACCGTCGGCCGGCGACCTCGGTGGCGTTCAGAGCCGCGCGACCTCGACGGCGAGCGCGGGCGCGAGGTCGCCGCGGCCGGCGACGACCACGTCGTCCAGCCCCAGCCAGGTCGCCATGAGGCGCAGCTCGGCGGCCAGCTCGGCGGCCGTGTCCGGTGGCGCCGACACCTCGGCGAAGGCCGACTGCACGCGCAGGGTGCCGGCGGCACGGTCGGCCTTGAGGTCGACGCGGCCGACGAGGGCGTCCCCGAGCAGGAACGGCAGGACGTAGTAGCCGTGGACGCGCTTGGGCGCGGGCACGTAGATCTCCAGGCGGTAGCGGAAGCCGAACAGCGCCTCGGTGCGGCTGCGCTCGAACACCAGCGAGTCGAACGGGCTCAGCAGCGCCCGGGCCCGCACCCACCGCGGCAGCCGCGCGTCCACGTGCCGGTACGCCGGGCGGCTCCAGCCCCGCACCGTCACCGGTTCGAGCCGGCCGGCCTCGACCAGCTCGGCGACGGCCCGCCGGCTGAACTCCGGGCGCAGGCGGAAGTAGTCGCGCAGGCAGGGCTCGGAGGCGATGCCGTGCGCTCGGGCCGCGATGTCGACCAGCTCGCGCACGGCGTCGGCCTCCGGCAGGTCGGGCGCGGCGGCGACGTCCGGTGGCAGCACGCGCTCCGTGAGGTCGTAGCGACGCTCGAGCTGCGCGGTGCGCCCTGCCGAGGTGATGCGGCCGGACCAGAACAGGTGCTCGCAGACGGCCTTGACCACCGACCAGTTCCACCCCCACTGCCGCTCGCCCATCGGCACGGCGTGCTCGAGCCGCTGCGACAGCCGGCTGGCGGTCACCGGGCCCCGGGCGGCGATCTCCGCGAGCACGCGGTCCACGATCTCGGAGCTCTCCCGGGTGCCCTGCGCCGGCCCGGACCAGCCTCGGGCGGCGTGCCGGGCCATCCGCCAGCGCAGCAGCCGGTGGGTGGACGGCGGCACGAACGACGCCTCGTGGGCCCAGTACTCGACGAGTCGGCGCGGCGCCGTGCCCGCCGCCCGGTGCAGCAGGTCGACGTCGTAGGCGCCGAGCCGGCTGAACAGCGGCAGGTAGTGGCTGCGCACGGCCACGTTGACGGAGTCGATCTGGATGAGGCCGATGCGGTCGACCACCCGCTGCAGGTGGCGCAGGTTCACCGGACCGGTGGGCCGGGGGTCGACGAACCCCTGTGCCGCCAGCGCCGTCCGGCGGGCCTGGGGCAGGGACAGCTCTGCGACGCTCACGCCCGCGATGCTGCCACCCCGCCCCGACAGCGCCCCGACAGCTCCCCGACAGCTCCCCGACAGGTCCCGTGCAGCGACCCGGGGCGCCGTCGGCGGGCGCGGCGTTCAGGAGAGGTCGAGCAGCTTCTCCCGCACGGCGTAGACCACGGCCTCCATGCGCGAGTGCAGCTGCAGCTTCTCCAGGATGTTGCGCACGTGGTTCTTGACGGTGTTCTCGGAGATGTACAGCTCGGCGGCGATGTCCTTGTTCGCCATGCCTCGGGCGACCAGGCGCAGCACCTGCATCTCGCGGTCGGTCAGCCGAGGCCCGGGCACCTGCGCCCGCTCGGTCGACCGGCGGCTGATCTCGGCGAACTCCGTCAGCAGCGCGCCGGCCATGGACGGGCTGATCAGCGACTGGCCGCCGGCGACGGCTCGGACCCCTTCGGCGATGTCCTCGCCGGGGACGTCCTTGAGCAGGTACCCGTTCGCGCCGGCCCGCACGGCCTCGAAGAGGTCGCTCTCGTCGTCGCTGATCGTGAGCATGACGATCTTGGTGCTGGGAGCGGCGTCCTTGATGGCCGTGCAGGCCTCGATGCCCGACCGGCGGGGCATCCGGATGTCCATCAGGACGACGTCGGGCAGCAGCTCCTCGGCGCGCGCGATCGCCTCGGCACCGTCGCCCGCCTCACCGACGATCTCGATGTCGTCCTCGGCGGACAGCACCATCTCCAGCCCGCGGCGGTACAGCGCGTGGTCGTCGGCGACGAGCACGCGGATCCGCTCGGGCGGGGCCCCGGCGGCGCGGCCGTCCTGCGACGCGCTGCTGGCGGCGACCACCACGGACCCCCCGTTCGGCTTCGGCCGATGGCTCGGCAGAGCCGATCATGCCATCGGTGGGGGCCCCGCCCGGGCGAACCGTCGAGGACGTCAGCCGGTCGCCGCAGCGCCCAGGTCGCCGCCCGCGCGCACCGCCGCCGTGTCGTCCGGGACGGTCCCGCCCTCGGCCTCCCCCACGCCGTCGACGCCGTCGGGGCCCTCGACCAGCCGCAGGACGCCGTAGCTCCAGCCCTTGCGGCGGTAGACCACGCTGGCGGCACCGGAGTCGGCGTCGGTGAACAGGTAGAAGTCGTGCCCGACGAGCTCCATCTCGTAGAGGGCGTCGTCCAGGGTCATGGGGCGGGCGCGGTGCACCTTCTCGCGGATCACCACCGGGGACTCCCCGAGGTCGGTGTCGTCGTCGGCCTCCCCGCTTTCCTGCCCCGGGCTCGGCAGCGGCCCGCCGACGTCCGCCAGGGCCTCGTGCACCGAGGTGGGGTTGTGCCGCCCGTGGTGCACCTTGGTGCGGTCCCGGGCCCGGCGCAGGCGCTCGAGCAGCTTCTCCTGGGCGAGGTCGAGGGCGGCGAAGGGGTCGTCCGCGCACGCCTCGGCGCGGATCACCGGGCCCTTGGCGCGGACCGTCAGCTCCACCCGCTCCGACGTGTGCGACTGCCGAGGGTTCGACTCGTGGCTCAGCGCCACGACGATCTGCTGGATGCGGGGGCTGAGCTGCTCCACCTTGGCGAGCTTCTCCTCGAGGTGCGAGCGGAAGCGCTCGGGAACCTCGGTGTGCCGAGCGGTGACCACGATCTCCACGTCGTCTGACCTTCCTGCCGGGGACGGGTGCACGTGCGGGGTGCCGCGGTGGCGGCGGTCGCGCGCTCGGCAGCCCGGCGACGGGCACGGTCCGAGGCGCTGTCACGTAGCCGGGCACCACCCCCCGTCCCGGGGGCCTGCTCTACCTGCCATGACGGAACGGTAGTCGTTGCCGGCGGCGGCACCACCGTGAAGCGGGTGGCCGGTGCCGGCGCGCAGCGGGGTGGCCGCCACCACCGCCCCTGCGACGACGGACGCGCCCACGGCCCGCAGCGCCCGGACGCCGTCGGCGAGGGTCGCCCCGGTGGTCAGGACGTCGTCGACCAGCACGACCCGTCGGCCCGCGAGGCCCGGCCCGCCGGCTGCGGTCAGGGCGCCCTCCAGGTTGCGGCGGCGTGCCTGCGCGCTCAGCCCCGACTGGTCCGCGACGCGACGGCGCTGACGCAGCACGGGCGCCAGGACGACCGGCCGGCCCCGGGCGCGCACGCTGCGCACCGCGTCGCCCGTCACCCGTGCGAGCACGTCCCCGCCGCGACGCCGGCACGCCGCGGCCGAGGACGGCAACGGGACCACCAGCACGGCGGCGCCCTCCCCACGACCGCCCTCCCCACGACCGCCCTCCCCACGGCCGCCCGGGCCGGCGTCGCCGGGTGCCAGCGCGGCCCACAGCGACCGCGCGACGGCGGCCCGGACCACGGGAGCCAGGTCGTGGCGACCGTCGTCCTTCCAGGCCAGCAGCAGCCGCCGGGCCGGGCCCGCGTAGGGGACCACCGCCAGCACCGGGACGCCGCTCGCGGTCCCCGCCGGCGTCGCCCGCCCGCCCAGCGCCCACCGGCAGCGGCGGCACAGAGCGGTGTCGGGCTCGCCGCACCCGGCACAGGACACCGGCAGCAGCAGGGTGCCCAGTGCGGCCAGGGCCAGCCGGGCGGGTGCGGCCTCGGCGAGGTGACGTCCGGTCATGGCGTCCAGCGTGCGCGCGCACCGGCACGGCGCGCTGCGGAGGGGCCCGCCCTGTGGACGACGCTGGCACCGTCGGCCTGTGCCTTGGGAGTGGCGGTGCCACGGGGGGTGCCACCGGGGCGTTCGGCGCTGGGACGCGGTCAGCCCGCCAGGCCCGGGGGGTCCTGGAGCCGCCGGACGACGTGCCCGAGGGCGGCGACCGTCACCTCCGTCGCGTCCCGCAGCCGCTGCTGCGCGTCGTCGGGAAAGACCGCCGGGACGAGCCGGCCGCCGGCCTCGATGTCCGCGCACACCAGGGCCAGCGCGTCGGCGCCCAGGTTCGCCGCGGACCCCTTCAGACCGTGCGCCCGCCGCATCGCGTCGTCGACGTCCGTGCCGTCCAGGGCGGCGACGATGCCCTCCGCCTCCTCCGGGAGCCCGCCCACGAAGGAGGTCAGGAGCTGGGTGAACAGCTCGCGGTCCTCGGCGGGGTCCGGGCCGGCGATCTCCGCGAGCCGCCGGCCGATCGCCGCCGCCTCGTCGTGCTCCGCCTCCCTCTGGTCCTTCGGCCGTCCGCGCTCGTCCGGGCCCGGGGCGTCGACGGTGTCCGGGGGGCGCAGGTGGGGGACCAGCACCAGCGGCGAGGGCCCGGGGGTCGGCGCGAGGTCTCCGGCCCGCCGGCGGGCGGGGGTGCGGGCGCGGTTCAGCGCCGCCGCGAGCTCCGCCGCCCGCACCGGCTTGGCGAGGTAGTCGTCCATGCCCGCGTCCATGCAGGCGACGCGGTCCTCGGCCAGCGCGTTGGCCGTCAGCGCGATGATCCTCGGCTGGGCCGCGGCCGGCAGCTCCGCGCGGATCTGCTGCGTCGCCTGCAGGCCGTCCATCCGCGGCATCTGGATGTCCATCAGCACCACGTCGTAGCGCTTGCGCAGCACCGCCTGGACCGCCTGGACGCCGTTGCCCACCGTCTCGACCGCGTGCCCCAGCCGCTCGAGGACCAGCTGCGCGACGCGCTGGTTCACGGGGTTGTCCTCGGCGAGCAGGATCCGCATCGGCGGACCGGTGGCCAGCAGGTCCTGACCCGCGCGCTCCGGCGCAGCCGCTGCGGACGGGGCGTTCCCGGACGGAGCAGGGTGCACCGCGGACAGCCCCCGGGGCAGCGCCTGGGCGCCCGGCCGCGGCGCGGCGGGCACCACCGGCTCCTGCAGCGCCCGCGTGAGGTGCTCGTGCAGCAGTCGGCTCTTGACCGGCTTGGTGAGCACGGCGGCGAACAGGGGCGACTCCATGAACCGGCTCCGCGTCTGCAGGCTGGTCATCAGCACGAGCCGCAGGTCCCGCCCGCTCGGCAGCGCGCGCAGCGCCACGGCGAGCTCGTGCCCGTCCATCACCGGCATCTGCAGGTCCAGGACGGCCAGGTCGAACCGCCGGCCCCCCGCGACGAGCTCGATGGCCCGCACCGGGCCGCCGACGTCGGTGCAGGCGGCGCCCCACCCCTCGAGCTGCAGGCGCAGGACCCGTCGGTTCGCCTCGCTGTCGTCCACGACGAGGACCGAGATGCCGGCCAGGGACGTCGCTCCCGCCGTCCCCGGCACCGACCGGCGCTCCGGGATGGAGGCGAGCTCGACGGTGAGGGTGAAGGTCGAGCCGACGCCCGGCTCGCTGCGCACCGTCACGCCGCCGTTCATCGCCGAGGCGATCCGGTGCGTGATCACCAGCCCGAGACCCGTGCCGCCGTGGGCCCGGGTGGTGGAGGAGTCGACCTGGCTGAACGAGCGGAAGAGCCGGTCCATGCGGTCGGCCGCGATGCCGATGCCGGTGTCGCCCACCGCGAGCTCCAGCCGCACGGGGGCGCCCTCGCCGTAGCCGTGGGCGGTCACGGTCGCCGTCAGGACGACCTCCCCCGCCTCGGTGAACTTGACCGCGTTGGTCAGCAGGTTGGTCACCATCTGGCCGAGCCGGCCGGCGTCGCCCACCAGCAGCGGGCAGGTGTCGTCGATCTGGACGACCAGCTCCAGGCCCTTGGCGTGGGCGGCGACGGCGACCAGGGCCACGGCGCGCTCGACGCAGTCGCGCAGCACGAAGGGACTGGCGTCGAGGTCGAGCTGTCCCGACTCGATCCGAGAGAAGTCCAGGACGTCGTCGATGACGGACAGCAGCGCCTCCCCGCTCTCCTGGGCGGTCGCGGCGAAGTCCCGCTGTGCCGGGTCCAGCCGGGTGTCCAGCAGCAGCCCCGTCATCCCGATCACGGCGTTCAGGGGGGTCCGGATCTCGTGGCTCATCGCGGCCAGGAACGCCGACTTCGTCGCCGTCGCGGCGAGCGCCTCGTCGCGGGCGCGGGTCAGCGCCTGGGTCGAGCGGCGGGCCGCGGTCACGTCGACGGAGACGCCGCCGGTCGCGTAGACGACCCCGTCGGGGTCGTGCAGCGGGAACTTGACCGACTCGTAGAAGTGCCGCCCGTCCGCACCGTCGATCCACTCGTCGACCTGGTACTCCTCGATCCGGGCGCGCAGGTCGTTGGCCCGCCAGACCGGGGCGAGCTCGGGGTCCAGGAAGGTGTCGTCCCGACCGAGCAGGTCCTCCTCGCTGACGCCGAAGGCCTTCAGGAAGGGGGCGTTGGCCAGCAGGTACCGACCGTGCAGGTCCTTGAGGTAGATGAGGGACCGGCTGTTGGCGATGACGGCGCGCAGCGCCTGGTGGTGCATCGTGCGGTCGCGGTCGGCCAGACGTCGCTCGGTGGCGTCCACCATCCGGGTCGCGAAGCACGACGGGCCGCCGTCGGCGCTGCGCACCAGCGTGCCGGACAGGCGCACCCACACCGGTGACCCGTCGGCGTGCCGGTAGCACCGCTCGAGCTCGAACCCGTCGATCTCGCCGGCCAGCGCCCGACCCGGCTCGCGGCTGGGTGTCCGGTGGCCGGGGTGGACGAGGTCCTGGTCCAGCCGGCCCACCAGCTCCTCGGGCCGGCGACCCAGCAGGGCGGCGAACGCGGCGTTGACGCGCAGCACGCGTCCGTCGACGGCCGTCAGGGACATGGCGGTCCGCGAGCCGTCGAACAGGGCGGTCGCGACGCTCTCGGCGTCGGGCCAGCCCTGCGGCGCACCGCCGCCGGCGCCCTGCCCACCGTCCGTGACACCCGCACCGACCGGGCTGTCCGAGCCCATCGCGTCCCTCCAAGCCTGTCGCTCCGGTCGAGGTGTCCGGCAGGTGCCGGGGACGCTCGGGTGTTCCTTCGACCCCATCGGGACCGTAGACGGCCGCCTTGAGCGCACCGGCCCGTCCGCGCGCCCGGCGGCTCCACCTGCAGCCGCCCGGCGCCTCCCGGCGTCCGGCGCTGACTAGCCGGCGCGGTCCCTCAAGGTGTGCGCCCGACCTGCCGATGGGCAGGCATCGCGGTCCCGCGGTGACCGCAGCTGAAGAGGAGGACCGGCATGGCGAAGGTGCTGATCGTCGAGGACGGCGTCGAGGTGCAGGCCCTCCTGAAGATCCGGCTGACGCGCATGGGGCACCAGGTCATGGCCGCCGGGACGGGCGAGGAGGCGCTGGAGATGCTGGCCGGCAAGCCGGGGCCCGACGTCGCGGTGCTCGACGTGATGCTGCCCGGCATGAGCGGGCTCGAGCTGCACGGCTGGCTGCGCCGCGACCCCGCGCTGGCGCACGTGCCGGTGATCTTCCTCAGCTCCCGCATCCTGCCGGCCGACATCGAGGCCGGTCGCAGCCTGGGGGCCACCTACCTCACGAAGCCGGTCATCCTGTCCGCGCTGACGGGAGCCATCGAGGCGGCGCTCGCCGCCCGGACGGCCGCCAACACCGGCTGGTAGGTCAGCCCGGGAAGGCGGCGTCGCGGGCCTGCCCGGCGGCCAGGAGCTCCGCCCAGCCGGCTCCCGACGGCGTGAGCACGCTGCCGTCCGCCAGGGTGACCAGGACGCTGCGCGGGCCGTCGCCACCCGCGACCGCGGTGATGCCCGCCAGCGGCGCACGCGGCGGCCGCCGCGGGCCGCCGACGGCCGCGAGGTGCACCAGCGGGTCGCCGCCTCCCTCGCTGCCGAGCACCGCCAGCTCGTCGGCGTCGATCCACACGGCCTCCCGCACCGTCGTCAGCTGGGTCGCGACGCTGCGCGACGGTGCCGGCGCGAGCTCGACGGGCGTGCCGTCCGCCGTCCGCTCGATGCCTGCCACGTCCACGTGGCCGACACCGTCCTCGTCGGTGGACGCCACGACCACGCGGGTGCCGTCGCGCCCGACCCGCAGGGACGTGACGCGCCGCCCTGCCAGCCAGCCGGCCTCCACGCTCAGCCACTCGCCGGACGGGGAGACGGCGCGGACGGTGCCGTCGGAGGCGGCCGACGCCGACCACACCCAACCCCGCCGGTCGAAGGACGGGGCGGTGAGGTCGAAGCCGCGCAGCGCCGGCTCGCTCTCGGGGAGGCCCGCAGCGAGGAGGCGCAGCTCGCTGCGCTGGGAGGTGAGCACCGCGTACCGGCCGCCGTCCAGGGAGACGGCGGGGTGTGACGGGTCGAGGCCCTCCAGGGACGCCAGCCCCTCGACGGGCGCGAGTCCGCGGCCGACCAGCCGCACGACCGACGAGCCCTCCACCAGCACCGGGTCTCCCACCGGGCCCGGGTCGGCCCGGGGCAGGCGCACGTTGGGCGGGACGTCGAGCCGGCCGCCGTCGACGCGCAGCTCGACGTCGGTGACCCCCAGGACGGGCTGCAGCGTCGCCAGCAGCTGGGCGCGCATCAGCGCGCGGTCGCGTCCGGACGCGACGCGGGCCTGCCCGGTCAGCTCCAGCACCGCGACCCCGGAGTCGATGGTGACCGACCGCGGCGGCGCCAGGGCGGTCCCCGCCGGCACCGCCGTGCGGACGGCTCGCAGCAGCCACGGCGAGGCGCCGCCGAGCAGCTCGCTGACGAGGCGGGTGGCGGTGGCGCCGGTGGTGGGCAGCCACCGCTGCTCCGGTACCAGCACCTGCTGCGTCGGGTCGAGGTACCACAGCGGGTAGCTGCGGTACTGGAAGCCGAAGTCGGGCTCCGAGACCAGCACGAGGTCCGGCAGCTCGTCGATGCGCCACTGCCCCGCGCTGCGCCGGAGGACGAGCTCGACGGTCTGCACGAGCCCGCTCGGAGCCGGCACGTACCGGCCGTCCGCGTCGATGGTCGCCACGACGGGCACCTCGACCCGCGCCCGGACGGCGTCGCCTCCCGCGTCGGCGTCGGCGGCACCGCCGGCCGGTGCGGCGCCGGGGACGTCGACGACCTCGCCGCTGACGCTCGGGGCGGGCAGCGTGCCGCTGTAGACGACGGTCGTCTCCTCGGGTCGCCACGTGCGGGCGCGCTCGGGCGTGAGGAACGAGCGGGCCACGGCGTACTCGTCCGGGGCGCCCGGCGACGCCGCGAGGAACCCGGCGACGAGCTCGGCCGGGCGCACCCCCGCCGCCGGGCCGGCGGCGACCTCACGCACCGGACGGTCGGGAACGGCCGGCGACCCCGACGTGATCGCCGAGTCGGTGGGGATGACCGCGCAGCCACCGGCGAGAAGGACGGCCAGCAGGAGGCCGAGCGCCGCCGTCCCGCCGCGCGTCCGGCCCGCCCTCACCGGCCGGACCCGGCGGCCGGGCGGCGCAGCGACACGCCGCGCTCGCGTCCCAGCGCGAGCGGTGAGCCGGTGAGCCGGCCGTGGGCCTGGCGCGGCAGCGTGAGTCGGAAGGCGGAGCCGTTGCCCGGCTCCCCCCAGACCTGCAGCCAGCCGTTGTGCAGGTGCGCGTCCTCCAGCGAGATCGCCAGGCCGAGGCCCGTTCCCCCGGTGGTGCGGGCCCGGGCGGGGTCGGCGCGCCAGAACTTGTCGAACACCCGCTGGGCGTCCTGCGGGCGCAGCCCGACCCCGTGGTCGCGCACGAGCACGGCGACCGCGTCGTCGTCGCCGGCCAGCCAGACGTCGACCGGCCGGCCCTCGCCGTGCTCCACGGCGTTGACGAGCAGGTTGCGCAGCACGCGGGCGATGCGGCGGGCGTCGATCTCGGCGAGGACCGGCTCGGACGGCAGGTGCGTGCGCAGGACGCTGCCGCGTCGCTCCGCCAGCGGGAGTGCGTCGCTGACGGCACCGTCGATGACCTGCCGCACGTCGATGCGGTCCGGCTCCAGCGCGGCGGCGCCGGCGTCGAACCGGCTGATCTCGAGCAGGTCGGCGAGCAGCGCGTCGAAGCGGTCCAGCTGGGCCACCAGCAGCTCCGCGGAGCGGGCGGCGGCCGGGTCGAGGTCGTCCCGCGCGTCGTGGATCACCTCGCCGGCCATCCGGATGGTGGTCAGCGGCGTGCGCAGCTCGTGGGAGACGTCGGAGACGAAGCGGCGCTGCAGCCGTGACAGCTCCTCCATGGCCTCGATCTGCTGCTGCAGGCTGGCGGCCATCTCGTTGAAGGAGCGCGCGAGGCGCGCGAGGTCGTCCTCGCCGCGGCGCGGCATCCGCTCGTCCAGCCGGCCCGCGGCGAACCGCTCGGCTGTGATCGCCGCCGCGCGCACGGGCGCGACCACCGTGCGGGTGACGACGAAGGCGATGGCACCGAGCAGCAGCACCAGCGAGCCCATGCCCACGGCCAGCACCCGCTGGACCGACGTCAGGGTGTCCTGCTCGCGCTGCAGGCTGACGACGGAGTACAGCTCGTAGACCCCGCCGATGGGGACGTCGACGCGCGAGCCGACGACGAGGCCCGGCTGGCCGCCCGCCAGCCGCACCGACCGCTGCTGCTGGGTCTGCGCCTCGAGCACCGCCTCCCGCAGGTCGTCCGGCACGAGCGAGGCCCGCACGTCCCCGCTGACGTACACCTCCCCGGCGGCGCGGTCCTCCTGGTCGGGGCTGCGCAGCAGCAGGTACCCCTGGAACGACTCGCCCCGGCCGCGGCTGATGCGGCTCAGCGCCTCCTGCAGGATCTGGCCGACCTGGGCCTCGGTGGTGATGAGCGAGCCGTTGAGGGTCTCCTGGAACTCCCCGGCGGACGCCGCGGCCTCGACGAACGCCTGGTCGCGCCGGGCGCCGAGCAGCTGGTCGGCGACCTGCTCCCCGAGGAACACCGCCACCACCGACGTCGCGACCAGCCCCAGGACCATCGTCGTCGCCACCACCCGCACCTGCAGCGACCGGCGCCACAGGCTGCCGGCGCGCTCGGCGCGCGCCGCCGCGCCTGCCGCCGCCTGCCGGGCGAGCCCGCCCCGCGGCGCGCCCACGGCGGCGGGCTCCCGGTCCGTGGCCCGGTCCATCGCGAGTGCGAGCTCCGCGAGAGGCCCCTGCTCTGCGGTCGGGGCCGCGCCGTCCACGGAGCGCGACCCGGCAGCGCCGGCAGCAGGTCCACCGGCAGCAGGTCCACCGGCAGCAGGTCCGCCGGCAGCAGGTCCGCCGGCAGCAGGTGCGCCGGCCCCACTCGCGAGCCCCGACGGGCCGGCCGGGGCGGTGGCGCCCACGTCAGGCCGGCCCGGCCTTGTACCCGACGCCCCGGACCGTCACGACGATCTCGGGGTGCTCGGGGTCGTGCTCGATCTTGGAGCGCAGCCGCTGGACGTGGACGTTGACCAGTCGCGTGTCCGCCGCGTGCCGGTACCCCCACACCTGCTCCAGCAGCACCTCGCGCGTGAACACCTGCCACGGCTTGCGGGCCAGGGCCACGAGCAGGTCGAACTCCAGCGGCGTCAGCGCGATCGGCGCGCTGCCGCGGCGCACCGCGTGCCCCGCCACGTCGATCGACAGGTCCCCCATGGTGAGCGTCTCGGCGGCCGGCTGGTCGGTCCGGCGGAGCCGGGTCCGGACGCGGGCCACCAGCTCCTTGGGCTTGAAGGGCTTGGCCACGTAGTCGTCGGCGCCGGACTCCAGCCCCAGCACGATGTCGACGGTGTCGCTCTTGGCGGTCAGCATGATGATCGGGACGCCCGACTCCGCCCGGATCAGCCGGCACACCTCGATGCCGTCCTTGCCGGGGAGCATCAGGTCGAGCAGCACCAGGTCGGGCCGCGCGGCGCGGAACGCCTCCAGCGCGGTGTCGCCGTCGGCGCAGAAGGACGGCTCGAAGCCCTCCCCCCGCAGCACGATGCCGATCATCTCGGCCAGCGCGGTGTCGTCGTCGACGACCAGCACCCTGCCCCTCATGCGCTCATGGTCGCACCTGGGCACCGGGCCGCGTGTCACCATGGACGGGCAGTGCTCCGGTGGCAGCCGTCACCGGCCGCGCAGGACGAGCGCTAGGACGACGTGAGCACGCAACCGGACGACACGGGCGGCGCCCACGACCAGCCCCCCACGGCCGCGCCGTGGGCCTCCCCGACGGACCAGCCGGCCCTCGTGGCCCCGATGGCCCCGCCCTCCCAGCCTGCGGCCAACGGTCACCCCGCACCGGCGGCCACCGGGCAGCAGCCGTTGCCGACGCCCCCGCCGGTGTCCTGGCAGAAGTCGTCCGACCAGCAGGTCCCCTGGCAGCAGCCGCCGGCGGCGGCGCCCGGCTCGGCGGCCTGGGGTCAGCCCCGCCAGCCCGGCTGGGGCGCAGCGCCGGGCGGGCAGTACGTCGGAGGAGCCCAGCAGGGCCCGGGCGCCCAGCAGGTCCCGGGTGCCCAGCACGGCCCCGCCGGGCAGTACGGCCCCGCCGGGCAGTACGGCCCCCCCGGTGCCCCGTACGGCCCCGGCGGGCAGTACGGCCCCACCGGCCAGAACGCAGAGGCGGCCTGGCGGCGGGTACAGGTCAAGCCGGGCATCATCGCGCTGCGCCCGCTCGGCCTCGGCGAGATCTACGACGGCTCGTTCCAGGCGATGCGCCGCAACCCGCGGACGATGCTCGGCGCCTCCGCGGTGATCAACGTCGTCACCACCGGCATCGGCATCCTGCTCCTGGCGGTGTCGACCGGGTCGTTCGGCAGCCTGCTGGGCGAGCTGACCGACCCGAGCGGCGGCGCCGTCGAGGACTCGCAGATCGCCGGCGCCGTGGGCGCCGCCGGCCTGGGGTTCCTGGGGTTCGCGCTCATCACCGGCTTCGGCACCGCCGTGCTCACGGGCGTTCTCACCTTCGCCGTCGGTCGCGCGGTGCTCGGCGAGAAGCTCGGCCCGGGGCGGCTCTGGACGATGGTCCGGCCGCGGCTCGTCGCGATCATCGTGCTGCAGCTGCTGTTCGGCCTGGTGTACCTGGTCCTCGCGGCCGTGACGCTCGGTCCCGGGATCGGCGTGCTCTTCGTCGAGCCCGTGGTGGGCGGCGTCCTGCTCGCCCTCGGGGTGGTCGTCCTGCTGGTCGGCGGCGCCCTCGTCCTCGTCGTCTCCGCGATGGCGACGCCCGCCCTGCTGCTGGAGGACGCCTCGGTCGGGCGTGCCTTCGTCCGGGGGTGGCGCATCGTGCGGATGGGCTTCTGGCGGACCACGGGCACGATGCTCCTGACAGCCGTGCTCGCCTACGTCCTGAGCGTGCTGCTCGCGGCGCCGTCCTCGGTGCTGAACCTGATCTTCACGTCGCTGAACCCCGACGACCTGCGGGCCGTGGCCGGCGTCCACCCGGTGCAGCTGGTGGTGACGGGCATCTTCACGGCCGTGTCGTCGACGATCGTCCTGCCGTTCCTGGCGAGCGTGGCGACGCTGCTCTACATCGACGTGCGCATGCGCCGCGAGGGCCTGGACGTCGAGCTGGCCGGCGCCGCCGCCCGATGACGAGTGGACCGCTGACGACCGGCCTGCTCGCGGCCGGGGCGGGCGCCGTCGCCGGGGTGCCGGTGGAGCCCGACCGCGGTGAGGCTCGCCGCTGGCTGCAGGACGAGCTCGCCGACCCGGTGTACGCCGCGGCCGAGCCGAGCCTGGTCGAGCGCGCCGTGCTGTGGGTGCTCGACCGGCTGGCGGCGGTCGAGTCGCCCGACGGGCCCGGCGGCCTGGCCCTGACGGTGCTGACCGTCGTCGTCCTCGCCGGCGTCGTGGCCCTCGCCCTGCGGTTCGCGGGGCCGTTGCGGCGGCGGGCGGCGACCGGCCGCAGCAGCGACGTCTTCACCGACCAGCAGGTCACGGCCGCCGAGCACCGGCGGCGCGCCGAGCAGGCGGCGCAGGAGGCCCGCTGGTCCGTCGCCGTGCAGGAGCGCTTCCGGGCGGTCGTGCGCTCGATGGAGGAGCGCGTCCTGCTCGACCCGCGCCCGGGCCGGACCGCGCACGAGGCCGCCACCGAGGCTGCCGCCGCCCTGCCGCAGGCCCGCGACGCCCTGCTGCGCGGCGCGGCGGTCTTCGACGACGTCGCCTACGGCGAGCGTCCCGGCACGTCGGCCTCCTACGGCCTCGTGCGCGACCTGGACGACCTCCTC
>DASTLY010000026.1:0-32318 GCA_035714445.1 Mycobacteriales bacterium | reverse complement strand
GGTCCAGGTCACGCCGGTGCCGGTGCGGGTCTTGGTCCAGCCGGTCTGCTTGACCCGGTGGTGCCGCCGGCAGCACGGCCCCAGGTTGCAGCCACACGTCGGCCCGGCCGGCCAGGCCAGGTCGTGCTCCATGTCGCACCGGCGGGCCGGCATCCCGCAGCCCGGCCACTCACACAGCGGCCGGCGCGCCGTCAGCAACCGGCGCAGCCGCTCCGGCACCCGGTACGACCCGGCCGTGCCCGGCGGGTGCGCGCCGCCCAGCCACGCCGGCAGCTTCGGCGGCGGTGGCGGCGAGGGTGGGACAGGTCGGGCAGCAACCGGCGCGGGCAGGTCGGGCGGGTCGGCGGCGCCTTCTCCGGCTGGCGGCCCCTGGTCGTGATCATCGGGGTGGCGGGGTTCGGGCCGGGGCGGAACCTGCGCGGCCAGCGCGAGCAGCTGGGCCTGGACCTCGGCCAGGTCGCCCCGGCCGGGCTGGCGGGTGCGGCTGGACGTCGACACCGGCACCCCCGCCTCGTCGACCCACACCGCCCGCAGCCGCGGTGCGGCCAGCAGCAGCCGGCGCAGCAGATCAGGGTCCAGCGGGCCGCCACCGACCAGTTCCGCCAGCTCGTCGGTGGTGCCCAGCGCCGCCCCCAGCGGCACCAGCACGTGCATGTCCGCGCCGCACGGCACCAACGCGCCCGCCGGGCAGCCACACCCACCGGCGCTGCCGCCCGCGAGCTCGCAGGTGGCCGCGGTGCCGGCACCGAACTCGTCGGGCCCGGCGTCCAGGTCCAGGCCGGGGATCGGCAGGGCGATCCGGCCGGTCAGCAGGTCCACCAGCGCATCCAGCCGCCGCCGATCCGCCGATCGGGTGTCGTCCGGGCCGACCGGGTCCGAGCAGGCCTGGATCCGGGACAGACAGGCATGCGCGTTCGGCGCGGAGATCCCCAACGCGAACAGGTCCACCAGACCGTCCTCCCGCCGCCGCACCTCCAACCGACCCTCGGCCTGCGCCCGCTCCCGCTGCTGCACCGCGTCCAGCGGCGCCGCCGCGAGCACCCACCGCCGCAACACAGCGCCCAGCCGGCCCGGCGGCAGCACCTCCCCAGACACCCGAGCGGCGTGCAACCGGGCCACCAGCCGCTGCCACACGCTGAGCAGCGGGCCGTCCGACAGCCGGGCGGTCTCGGTCACGAACACCCCGACCTGCTCCACCGTCAACAGCCCCTCGGCGAGCACCCCCAACCCGTCCGGCAGCCCGGACAGCACCCGCGCCTGCTCCAGCAGCCGGTCCGCCCGCCACTGCGAGCACCGCAACCGCAACGCCAGATCAGCCCCGGTGGAGATGCCCATGCCGGCCGCGCACAGCACCCTGTCCAGCACCAACGCGTCCGTCAACACCTGCGCGTACGCCGCGCTCCGCGCCACCTCGGACGCCTCCAACCGGCCGCAGACCTCGTCCAGCCCGGCGACGTCCAACGCCCCCGACAACCCGATCTGCCCCACCGCCATAAGCCCGACCCTAGCCCCGACCTCCGACAGTTTCCGCAGACCAGCGGGCAGAAGTGCAGGGTAGGCGAGGTCGTAGCCGCTCAAGAACCAGCTGAGCCCGACGGCATCAGCCCTGCAGGACGAAGCCGAGCAGAACCAGCGCCGGGCCGGCAAGCGCGCCGACGACACCGAGGCCGGCCATCAGGGCCTTGCTCGGCCCGTCCTGCTCGAGAAACACGTACGCAGCGCACCCGAGAGCCAGCAGGCTCAGCAGCACGCTCGGGACAAAGGACGTCTCCCCGACGAACATCACCGGCAGGGACAGGAGCCCGGCGACCAGGCAGACGACGGCTGCGGCCGACCCGCCACCCCGGGTCGCAGGGGACGTCACCGCACCACCGCAGGAGCCCGATCGTCAGCCCACACGCGTCAGCCGACCCAGGAGCCGCTGGTGAAGGCCAGCACTCCCACCGCCATCAGCGGCGCCGCGAGGCTGACGTACGCGGTGTGCAGCCACGGCCGGGACTGCGCGGCCTCGGCGAGCAGCAGCCAGAGCGGGAACCACAGCAGGGAGGCGCGCGCCACCGACAGGTAGAAGGTGCTGCTGGCGAGGGCGCCGACGGACAGCCCGACGTACACCGCCTCGCCCCAGCGGCTGCGCCACAGCAGGACGGTGACGACCGCCACGCCGACGAGCACGGCGAGGATCTCGGCCCGCCAGCTCCAGGCGTACGCCGCGCCCTGGTCCCGTACGAGGGCCGCGTCCACCGTCGTACGCAGCGCGGTCCACGGTGCGGTCAGCCGCCGCTCCCAGCCCTCGGACTGCGCGTGCTGCCAGCGCAGCCAGTCGCCGGTCAGGCTGTGCAGGTAGGCGGAGTAGCCGGCCAGGACGGCGAACGGGGCGAGCAGCCAGCCGGCGTCCGGCCGCACCCGCCGGACCGTGACGGCGTAGTGCACGAGCAGGCCGACGGCCAGGAACAGCCCGCTGATCCGCACTGCCGAGCTGCCCGCCACCAGGAGCCCGGCGGCCGCCCAGTGGCCGCGCCGGGCGCACCACCAGCCCGGCACGGCCAGCGCGAGGAACAGCGCCTCGGAGTAGCCGGCGGCCAGGAACACCGCGTACGGCGAGAGCACCAGGTAGAGCACCGCCCGCGAGCCCGGGACGCCGTCGAGCTCGGCGAGGCGGGCCAGCCAGAGCGCGCCGACCGCGCCGGCCAGCAGGGAGACGAGCAGGCCGGCAGCGACCCAGTCCGGCACCACCCGGTGGACCAGGGCGAGCACCAGCGGGAAACCCGGGAAGAACGCCTCGATTCCGCGGTCCGGGTAGTCGCGCGGGTAGCCGGAGTAACCGAACTCCGCGACCTTCCGGAACAGGCCGACGTCCCAGCGGTCCCAGCTGGCAAGGAACGAGGGGACCGCGCCGACCTGCCGGCCGCCGACCTGGTAGGACCCCGCGAGCACGACCAGGGCGACGCCGGCCCGCGACCACAACCACAGGGAGATCGCGGCCCGGTCGCCCTTCACGCCGAGACGGGCCTGGCCGCACCGGGCTCGTCCGCACCGGGCTCGTCCGCACCGGTCGAGTCGTCGCCGGCATGATCTTTCCCGGCATCGTCTTCGCCGGCTGCCCCGCGGTCCGGCCGCCCGGCCAGCACGCCCCCCGCCGGGTCGTCGTCCCCGGTCGCGCGCACCAGGTCGCGCCCGGGCCGCAGCACGTCGCGGACCACGGCCACCGCGAGGGCCAGCAACGCCAGGTCGCGGACCACCACGCAGCTGAGGAACCACTGCACCGGCAGGCCCTCGGAGCTCTGGTCGTTCTCGCCCTGCGGGAAGCTCAGGAAGTAGTAGAACCTGGTGAACAGCACCGCGACCTCGGTGGCCTGCCAGGCCAGGAACGGTCCCCAGCGGGGCCGGGCGAGGGCTGCCAGGGGCAGCAGCCACAGGACGTACTGGGGGCTCCAGACCTTGTTGACCAGCAGGAAGCCGAAGACGGTGAGGAACAGCAGCTGGGGCAGCCGCGGGCGGCGGGGTGCGCGCACGGCCAGCAGCACCACGAGCGCGAGCACGAGCACGGTGCCGATGGCGACGCTGAGGTTCAGCCGGGCGACGGGGCTGCCGGGCTGGCCGACGACGAGGCTGGCGAGGCCGTCGTACGCGCCGGCGAGCGGCCCCTCGACGGCGCCCCGGGTGCGCTGCAGCGCGTAGTGCAGTGAGTCCCAGTCCGCCGGTCGCTCCTGGTTGAGCTGCACGAAGCGGTAGACGGCGTTGACGCCCTCGACGCTGCGACCCTCCGCGGTGCCGGTCGTGTGCGGGGCGAGCGCGGCCAGGCCCTGCGTGCCGAACCGGTCCAGGGGGCTCGCCGCGACCCACACCTGCCGCCCGTCGATCTCGGCGAAGGACGGGCTGACGAGGTAGACCGGCAGCGTGAGCAGCCCGGCCGTGACCAGCAGGGTCACCGTGGTGGCGACCCCCGCGCGCAGCCGGCCGGCCCGCCAGCACAGCGCCAGCAGCGGGACGACGAACAGCAGCGGATAGAGCTTGGTCGCGGTGCCGAGGCCGAGCAGCAGCCCGGCCAGGACCGGTTGCCGGCGGGCCCAGGCGAGCAGCCCGAGACCGGCCAGCGCCACCGCGATCAGGTCCCAGTTGGTGCTCGCGTGCACCAGCAGTCCGGGCGCCACCGCGACCAGCGCGGCGTCCCAGAGCCGGCGCCGCCCGGCCAGCCGGGCCGTCGTGACCACCACCACCACGGCGCAGGCGGTCAGCAGCACCCAGGTCAGGTCGTAGAAGGTGCGCGCGCGGGCCCCGACCAGCGCCGCGTCGAGCTCGGACTGGGCGGCCCGGATACGGCCCGGGTCGCTCTGGGCCTCGCGCTCGGCGGCGGCCAGCGCCCGTTCGGCGTCGGCGACCCGGTCCCCGGGCAGCGCCCGGGCCACCCGGTCGGTCACCGAGGCGACCACGGCCATCGCCCCGCCGATCACCACCGGGTACTCCACCGGCTCGTCGAGATAGGGCCGGTCCCCCACGTTGAGCTGCTCGCTGTAGTAGAGCGCGAGGACGTCGGTGTAGCAGACCCTCGTGTACTGGTACTCCTGCGCCCAGTCGTGCACGCGGCACGGCGCCTTCTGCCAGAAGCCCAGCGCGCTGGTCAGCAGGGTCAGCACGACCAGCCACCGCACGGGCGACATCAGCCGCCGCTCCCCCAGCCGGGCGCGCCGGCCGGGCGGGCCCCCGAGCGCCGTGACGGCACCGGCGACCAGCGGGTCCTGCGCCGACGGCAGCAGCGGCTCAGCCGGCGGGGCAGGGACGGACGGCACCGGTCAGCCTGCCGGCTCGGCAGCTGCAGTCAGCTCTGGGGCGGTCAGGTCCGGTGCGGCGGAGGGTGCCGCGGGCGAGGGCGGGGGGGCGGTGATCGAGGGCCGGGGGGAGCGGGTGGGCGTACGGGTCGGCGGCGGCACCGTCGTGGGCGCGGTCGTGGGCGGCGGTGCCGGGGTCGGCGAGGGGGACGCGGGCGTGGTGGTGGCAGGGGGCGTCGTCGCCCGCGGCCGCGGCGCGCTGGTGCGCGGCGCCGCGCTGGTGATACCGCTGCCCACCCCGCGCCGTCCGACGTTGGCCCGGTCGGGCAGGTCGACCTCCGGCTCGCCCCGCAGCGCGGCGTCCATGTACGCCTTCCACGGCGCCGCAGCGAACGCGCCGCCGGTCGCCTCCCGTCCGTTGGTGGCGAGCACCGGCCGGTTGGGGTCGGCGTAGCCGAACCAGACGGCGGTGCTCAGCTGCGGCGTGAAGCCGCAGAACCAGACGTTGGTGCTGTCGTTGGTCGTGCCGGTCTTGCCCGCGGCCTCACGCCCGCCCGAGAGCCGCGCCCGGGTGCCCGTCCCGGACGTGACGACCTGCTGCATGGCGTACGTGGTGTCGGCGGCGACGGCGGCCGAGAAGGCCCTGCGGGTCTGCGGCTTCGCCTGGAAGACCACCTCCTCGGCGCGGACGACGGTCGCGACGATGTACGGCGTCGCGGCCACCCCCTGCGCGGCGATCGTGGCGAAGCCGGTTGCCTGGTCGCTCACGTGCACCTCGTACTGGCCGAGGGCGATGCCGGGGGTGGTGTCCCCGGCTGCCGTCGCGAGCGTGACGTCCTCCGGGATCCCGGCCGCGTGCGCGACCCGCACGACGTTCTCGGGGCCGACGTCGCAGGCCAACCGGAAGTACACGGTGTTGAGGCTCTCCGCCAGCCCCACGGCCAGGTCGGCGCGGCCACCCTGCTCGTTGCCGGCGTTCCTGACGTCGTCGAAGCCGCAGATGCGCCGCGGGCTGTTGCCGTCGTAGGTGGTGCTCAGCGAGATGCCCCGCTCGAGGGCGGCCGCGAGCACGTACGGCTTGAAGGACGAGCCGGGCTGGCGCACGACCCGGCCACCTGGCACGACGCCGCCCGCGTAGTCGAGGCCGGCTCCGTTGGCGCCGCCGTAGTAGGCGCGGACCGCGCCGTCCCCCGGGACCACGGACACCAGCGCCCCCTGCAGCGCGTCCTCGGCCTTGTTGCCCTTGGTCACCGTCTCCATCGCCGCCACGGCAGCGTCCTGGTCGGCCTTGTCGACGGTGGTCGTCACCGTCAGGCCACCGGCGTCGAGGTCGGCCTCGTCGAGGCCGGCGCGCCGCAGGTCGTCCTGGACGGCGTCGAGGACGTGCCCGACGGGACCGGTCAGGTCCGCGCTGTTGGCCCGCCCGCCCGGGGCCACCGCGGCCGGGTACGCCGCGCCCGCGCGCTGCTCGGGCGCCAGCCAGCCCTGCGAGACCATCCCGTCGAGGACGTACTCCCAGCGCGCCCTCGCGTCGTCGGGGTTCCTCGCGGGGTCGTAGCCGGCCGGCGACCGGATGCTCGAGGCCAGCACCGCGCCCTGCTCCGCGGTGAGCGTCGCGGCGGTCGCGGCCGGCCCGAAGTAGGCCTTGCTCGCCGACTCGATCCCGTACGCGCCCCGCCCGAAGTAGATCGTGTTGAGGTAGTCGCTGAGGATCTGCTCCTTGCTGCGCTCCCGGGTCATCTTCAGAGAGATGAACACCTCCTTGACCTTGCGCTCGTACGTGCGCTCGGAGGTCAGGTAGGCGTTCTTGGCGTACTGCTGGGTGATCGTCGAGCCGCCCTGCTGGACCGTCCCGCCGCCCTTCACGTTGGTGAACAGCGCGCGCAGGATGCCCTTCGGGCTGATGCCGGGCTCGCTGTAGAAGCCGCGGTCCTCCGCCGCCAGGACCGCCTTCTGGGCAGGCTCGCTCACCTGGGACAGCGGCACCTGCACGCGGTTGGTGCCCATCCGGGCCATCTCCTCACCGCCGGCGTAGCGGATGACGGTGCTCTGGGCCTGACTGACGGCACTCGCCCGGGGGATGTCGGTCAGCACGTAGGTGATCAGGAAGGCCGCAACCGAGACGACGAGGATCCCCAGCGGACCGAGCAGCAGGATCTTCTTCCAGGGCAGCGTGCGCAGGCGTCTCACCCTTCCAGTGTCGCGCAGCCGCCGTACGACCCCCGTGAGCCGGGACGCGGCGCATCAGGTCGCCCGCTCCCGCGAGCGCCGGGCCGGCGCCGTGCCGGGCGTGCCGGTGCGGTACGTGCGGACGAGGTGGTTCCACCCGCAGTCCAGGCAGACCTCGACCTCGTAGACGGCGAAGTCGGGCCGGGCGGCGGCCAGCAGGCGCACGCCGCGGGCGGACCGGGCGGTCCCGTTGCCGTCACCCAGAGCGTCGCCGTAGACCCAGGCGATCTCCCACAGCGCCGGACGGCGGCAGATCGGGCAGGGCCGCGTCGTGCGCAGTCCCCACTCCTTGGCGGCCCGCTGCAGGTAGGGGGACGCATCGCACACCTCGGTCGTCCCGGTCCGCCCGGAGCGCACGGACGTCAGCACCGCGCGCCGGGCCAGCGCGTGGTCGACCTCGTCCCGCCGTGCGGGAGCACGCTCGCTCACCTGCCGACCGTACGACCGGGCACCGACAGGTTCCACCGCGAGCAACTGTTCACCCCGCGGTTGCCCGCTGGACGGCGGCGACGTACTGTTCGTCTTCTCACCGCGATGTATCGCCGTGATACATCGGTCCGGCACCCGCCACCGGCCGCAGGAAGACAGCCCGACAGCGCAGGAAGGAGTGCCCGTGCTCGAGCTCGCCGTCCTCGGCCTGCTGCACGAGTCGCCCCTGCACGGCTACGAGCTGCGCCAGCGGCTCAAGGCCACTCTGGGCACGTTCCGCGCCTTCTCCTACGGCTCGCTCTACCCGAGCCTGCGCCGCATGCGCGACGTCGGCTGGATCGCCGAGGACGACGGCAACGCCGAGGTGGTCGCGGGCGCCCCGGCCCTCACCGGCCGGCGCGGCAAGATCGTCTACAAGCTCACCGCGGAGGGCAAGGAGCGCTTCGCCGAGATGCTCACCGAGGCCGGACCGTCGGCCTGGGAGGACGAGACCTTCGGCGTGCACTTCGCCTTCTTCAGCCGGACCGACCCCGAGGTGCGGGTGCGGATCCTCGAGGGCCGGCGGTCCCGGCTCGAGGAGCGCCGCGAGGGCGTGCGCAGCTCGCTGCGAAGTACCCGGTCGCGGCTCGACAGCTACACCCTGCAGCTGCAGGAGCACGGCCTCGAGTCCGTCGAGCGCGAGGTCCGCTGGCTCACCGAGCTGATCGAGACCGAGCGCCGCGGCGCGCCGCCCCAGCAGCCACCCGCCCCATGACTGTCTTTCCCTACCCCTCCAGCAGCAAAGGACCTTCCGCAATGGCCGTCCGCACGCCAATTCGAGTAGCCATCGTCGGCGTCGGCAACTGCGCCGCGTCGCTCGTGCAGGGCGTCGAGTACTACCGCGATGCCGACCCCGCCGCCCGGGTGCCGGGCCTCATGCACGTCGAGCTGGGCGGCTACCACGTCCGCGACGTGGAGTTCGTGGCGGCGTTCGACGTCGACGCCAAGAAGGTCGGCCGCGACCTCTCCGAGGCGATCTTCGCCAGCGAGAACAACACCATCAAGATCGCGGACGTGCCCCCGCTGGACATCACCGTGCAGCGCGGGAACACCCTGGACGGCCTCGGGAAGTACTACCGGGAGACGATCGAGGAGTCCGACGAGTCGCCGGTCGACGTCGTGCAGGCGCTCAAGGACGCCCGCGTCGACGTCCTGGTCTGCTACCTGCCGGTCGGGTCCGAGCAGGCCGCGAAGTACTACGCGCAGTGCGCCATCGACGCGAAGGTGGCATTCGTCAACGCCCTGCCGGTCTTCATCGCCGGCACGCCGGAGTGGGCCGAGAAGTTCCGCGCGGCAGGCGTCCCGATCGTCGGCGACGACATCAAGAGCCAGGTCGGCGCCACGATCACCCACCGCACGATGGCCAAGCTGTTCGAGGACCGCGGCGTGATCCTGGACCGCACCTACCAGCTCAACGTCGGCGGCAACATGGACTTCAAGAACATGCTGGAGCGCGACCGCCTCGAGTCCAAGAAGATCAGCAAGACCCAGGCCGTCACCTCCAACATGGAGCACGACATGGGCGCCCGCAACGTCCACATCGGGCCGTCCGACTACGTGCAGTGGCTGGACGACCGCAAGTGGGCCTACGTGCGCCTGGAGGGTCGCGCCTTTGGCGACGTCCCGCTGACCCTGGAGTACAAGCTCGAGGTCTGGGACAGCCCCAACTCCGCCGGCGTCATCATCGACGCGGTCCGCTGCGCGAAGATCGCGCTGGACCGCGGCGAGGGCGGTCCGGTGCACCCGGCGAGCACCTACTTCATGAAGTCGCCGCCGAAGCAGGTCCGCGACGACCTCGCCCGGCCGATCCTGGAGGCCTGGATCGCCGGCGAGACGCTCGCGGACGTGGTCGAGGACGAGGCTGCGGCCGAGACCGCCTGACCCGCCTCCACCCTGCGTGATCATCGCGCCTTCCGGCCGCGTTCGGGGCAGCCCGTACGACGGTCGGAAGGGGCGCTGACCACCGGCCGCGACCTAGGCTGAACCGGTGACGACGGACACCGCCGCGCTGCGCCGCGTGGTGGCGGTCCCGGACTTCCGGCGCCTGCTCCGGGTGCGCCTGCTCGGCCAGCTCGCCGACGGGGTGTTCCAGGCGGCGCTGTTCTCCGCGGTGTTCTTCAACCCGGAGCGGGCCACCTCCGCGACGCAGGCCGCGAGCAGCTTCGCGGTGCTCCTGCTGCCGTACAGCCTGGTCGGGCCGTTCGCCGGAGTGTTCCTGGACCGCTGGCGCCGGCAGCGGGTGCTGGTGGTGGCCAACCTGCTGCGCGCGTCGCTGGTCGTGGTGTTCGCGACCGCGCTGGCGGTGTTCGGCGCGACGGCGCTGCCGGTCCAGCTGCTCGCCCTCGTCACGATCTCGGTCAACCGGTTCGTGCTGTCCGGGTTGTCCGCTTCCCTGCCGCACGTCGTCGAGCCGGTGCACCTGGTGGTCGCCAACTCCTTCAGCACCACGCTCGGCGGCGGCATGGCGATCGCGGGCGGCGGCGTCGCCGTCGGCCTGCGGGCGCTGTTCGGCGAGAACGACCTGGGCGCGAGCCGCAGCTCGCTGTGCGCCGCCGCGCTGTACGTCGTCGCCGGGCTGCTCGCGGCCCGCGTCCCGCGGGAGCGGTTCGGCCCCGACGAGCCGCCGGTCGACGCCTGGCGCGCCGCGCTGGCCGGCGTCCTGCGCGGCGTCGCCCAGGGCGCCCGGCACGTCCACCAGCGCGGGCCCGCCGCCCGCGGGCTGGCCGCCATCAGCGCGCACCGGTTCTTCTACGGGCTGTCCTTTGTCGCCACGCTGCTGCTCTACACCGAGAACGGCGCCATCCCGCGGGGCGTGAGCGGGCTGGCCGAGGTCGTCGTCGCGACCGGGCTCGGCGGCCTGCTGGCGGCCCTGGTGACGCCGCGGGTGACCCGAGCCATCGGCACCCAGCGCTGGATCACGGCCGTGTTCGCGCTCGCCGCCGTGGTGGAGGTGGCCTTCGGCCTGCCGTACACGCACGGGGCGTTCCTCGTCGCCGCCGCCTTCCTCGGCTTCGCCGCCCAGGCCAGCAAGATCTGCGTCGACACGCTGCTGCAGGAGAGCGTCGAGGACGCCTACCGCGGCCGGGTCTTCTCCTTCTACGACACGACCTTCAACGTCAGCTTCGTCGCGGCGGCCGGGCTCGCGGCGGTGCTGCTGCCGGACAACGGCAAGAGCTACGTGGCCCTCGGCGTGGTGGCCGGCGGCTATGCGCTCACCGCCCTGGTCTACGGCACCGCCAGCGCCCGGCGGGCCGCCGTCGAGCCGCCCGAGCCGGTCGTGGCCGCCCGCACCTGAGCTGGTCTCAGCCGGTCAGGCCCTGCTCCTTGGCCCAGGACTGCAGCTCGGCGACGGCGCGGTCGTGACCGAGCGGGCCGTGCTCCATCCGCAGCGCGAGCAGGTGCTTGAGCGCCATGCCCACCGGCCGGCCGGGCGGCAGGGCGAGCAGCTCCATGACCTGCTCGCCGGACAGGTCCGGCCGGATCCTGTCCAGCTCCTCCTGCTCGCGGAGCCGGGCGATCCGCGCCTCGAGGTCGTCGTACGCCGCCGACAGGGTCGCAGCCCGCCGCCGGTTGCGCGTCGTGCAGTCGGAGCGGACCAGCTTGTGCAGCCGCTCGAGCTGCGGCCCCGCGTCCGTGACGTAGCGGCGCACGGCGCTGTCGGTCCACTCGCCCCGGCCGTACCCGTGGAAGCGCAGGTGCAGCTCGGTCAGCAGCGTGACCGCCTCGACGACGTCCTTGCCGTACGTCAGCGCGAGCAGCCGCTTGCGCGCCATCTTGGCGCCGACCACCTCATGGTGGTGGAAGGAGACACCGCCGCCCGGCTCGTGCCGGCGGGTGCGCGGCTTGCCGATGTCGTGCAGCAGCGCGGCCAGCCGCAGGACGAGGTCGGGCCCCTCCCGCTCCAGGCGGATGGCCCGCTCGAGCACCTGCAGCGTGTGCTCGTACACGTCCTTGTGCTGGTGGTGCTCGTCGATCTCGAGCCGCAGCGCCGGCAGCTCGGGCAGCACCTCAAGGGCGAGCCCGGTGTCGACGAGCAGCTCCAGGCCCCGCCGCGGGTCGGCGCCCAGCAGCAGCCGGCTGAGCTCCTCCTTCACCCGCTCGCGGCTGATGATCTCCAGCCGGCCGGACATCGCGGTCATCGCGTCCACCACCGCCGGGTCGACGGCGAACCTCAGCTGGCTGGCGAACCGGGCGACCCGCAGCATCCGCAGCGGGTCGTCGGAGAAGGACTGCTCCGGTCGGCCGGGGGTCCGCAGCAGTCCCGCCTCGAGGTCGTCGAGGCCGCCGTACGGGTCCACGAACGCGTCCGGCGCCTGCCAGTCCGGCAGCGCGACGGCCATCGCGTTGACCGTCAGGTCGCGCCGCGCGAGGTCGCCGTCCAGCGCGTCGCCGTACGCCACCGCAGGCTTGCGCGAGCCGGGCTCGTACGCCTCCGCGCGGTAGGTCGTGATCTCCAGTTTGAAGCCGCCCCGGCTCACGCCGACCGTTCCGTAGGCGATGCCGGTGGCCCAGGTCGCGTCGGCCCAGCCCTCCACCAGCTCGAGCACCTGCTCCGGGCGCGCGCCCGTCGTCAGGTCGAGGTCGTTCCCCAGCCGGCCGAGCAGCGCGTCGCGCACGGAGCCGCCGACCAGGTGCAGGGCGTGCCCCGCCGCCGCGAACCTCCGGCCGAGCTCCACTACCACAGGTGAGACCCTGACGAGCTCGCGCACGGCGTTCAGCTGTGCATCCGACAGCGTCATGCACAGCAGGCTAGGAGACGCCTGGCGCGTGCCCCGGATTCTGCGAGCCTGCCGCGCATGCAGGTTGTCGTACGGAGCAACGGGTGCGACGAGGACCTCGACCTCGAGCTGCGCTCGCCGCGGGCCACCCTGGGCGACCTCGCTGTCGCCGTGACCGGGGTGGGCCCGGGCGACGCGGTGGGGGTGGGCGGGCTCCGGCTGCCGGCGCACTGCCTGGTCACCGACGCGGGGCTCGTGCAGGGCGGGCTGGTCGACCTCGGCGGGAGCTGCCCGTTCGTGCCCCCGCCGGAGCAGCCGGCCGCCGCGCACGAGGTGGTGGCGGTCGCGGGCCTGGACGCAGGCGGGCGCTGGCCGCTGCACGGCGTCGCGCTCGTGGGTCGCGCGTCCGGCGCCGCCGTGCGGCTCGCGCACCCGACCGTCTCCCGGGAGCACTGCACGCTGGCGGTCGCTGCCGACGGCCGGCTGGTCGTGTCCGACGTCGGCGCCCGAAACGCCGTCGTGGTCGACGAGCGGGTGCTGCGGCGCGGCGAGTCGGTGACGGTCGACCTCACTGCCACCGTCCGCCTCGGGGCGGTCGAGCTGCAGGTGCGCGAGCGCACCGACGACCGGCCGCACGGCCTGCACGTGCGGCGGCAGGTGGACATCACCGGCACGCTGCCGCTGAACCGCCCACCGCGCGGCGCCCCGCCGGGCCCGGCACCCACCCTCGACCTGCCCGTGCCGCCGGGGGAGCGGGTCGCCGACCCGCTGAGCATCGCCGCCGTCGTCGGGCCGCTGGTGCTGGCGGCGGTGATGGTCGGCGTCACCGGCGACCCCCGGTTCGCGCTGTTCAGCGCCCTCAGCCCGGTCCTCGCGATCGGCTCCTGGTACGAGTCCCGGCGGCGCGCCCGGCGCGGCGGCCGTCGCGACCGCGCCCGCTACGCCCACGAGCTCGCCGCGCTCACCGGGGTCGTACGCGACGCCGCCGCCGCGGAGCGGGCCCGGCTGCGCTCGTTCGCTCTCGACCCGGCCGAGGTGCTGCGCCGTGCGGCGCTGCCCAGCTCCCGGCTGTGGGAGCGGCGGCCGGGCGCCCCCGACGTCCTCCTGCTCTCCGCCGGGACCGCCGACCAGGTCTGGCGGCCGCCCGTCGAGGCGCACGTGCGCCCGCCGCCGGACGTCGAGCAGGTCCTCGGTGGCGGCCTCCTGGTGGCGGCGCCCGTGCTCGTCGACCTGTCCGCGGGCGGCGTGATCGGTGTCGTCGGCGACCGCGCGGCGGCGCTCGCCGTTGCCCGCCAGCTGCTGTGCGCGGCCACGGTGACCAGCGGGCCGGCCGACCTCACCGTGGGGGTCTTCGTCGACCCCGGGCTCGAGGACGACTGGGACTGGTGCCGGTGGCTGCCGCACACCCGCGCCGCCCTGCCCGGCGCCGACCGCTGGCTGTCGGCGGACCGGGCCGGCAGCGACGTCCTGCTGCGAGCCCTGGCCGGCGGGGCGGGCGCGGCGACCACGCTCGTCGTGCTGGACAGCGCGCGGCTGACGAGCGGCCCGGACGCCCCCGCCCGCGACCTGCTGTCCCTGGCCCGTCGCCCCGCCCCACCCGGCGCCGCAGGCGGGCCCGGCCTGCGGGTCGGGGTCGCGGGCATCGTGCTGGCGGCCACGGCCGACGCCCTGCCGGCCGCCTGCGACCAGGTGCTCGAGGCCCGCGTCGACGGCACCGCTGTGCTCAGCCGGCTCGGCAGCGGCGTCCGGGTCGGGCAGGTGCTGCTGGCGGGGCTCACCCTGCCGCGGGCCCGCGAGTGCGCGCGGCACCTGGCGAGGTTCGAGGACCCGGAGCTGGTGGTCGCGGGAGCCGGCCTCCCGACGGCCGTACGCCTGCTGCCGCTGCTGGAGCTGCCGCACGTCGGCGCCGAGATCGACGTCGACGCGGTGCGCAGCCGCTGGCGGGCCGGCGGGGCCGACCCCGGTGCCGTGACCCCCCTCGGCGTCACGGAGACCGGGCTGTTCATCCTCGACCTGGTGCGGGACGGCGCCCACGGGCTGGTCGGCGGCACGACCGGCTCGGGCAAGAGCGAGCTGCTCCGCAGCCTCGTCGCCGGCCTGGCCGCCTCCGCCGACGCCCGGCACCTGACGTTCGTGCTCATCGACTACAAGGGTGGCGCCGCCTTCGACGTGTGCGCGCGGCTGCCCCACGTCGTCGGCCTGGTCACCGACCTCGACGAGCAGCTCGGCGAGCGCGCGCTGCGGGCACTGGAGGCCGAGCTGCACACCCGCGAGCGCACGCTGCGGGCCGCAGGCGCCGACGACCTCCCCGCGTACCTGGCGCTCGGCCTGCCGGAGCCGCTGCCGCGCCTGGTCGTGGTCATCGACGAGTTCGCGACCCTCGCGCAGGAGCTGCCCGGCTTCGTCAGCTCGCTGATCGGGATCGCCCAGCGCGGCCGCACCCTCGGGGTCCACCTGCTCCTGGCCACCCAGCGCCCGTCCGGCGCCGTCAAGGACGACATCCGGGCCAACACCAACCTGCGCATCGCGTTGCGCGTCCAGGACTCCGGCGACTCCACGGACGTCCTCGGCACGACGGCTGCGGCGCAGATCCGGCGCGACCGGCCCGGCCGGGCGTACGTCCGGCTCGGGCCCGGCGAGGTGGTCCCCATCCAGACCGCGCTGGTCACCTGCGTGAGCGAGGACGGCTCGGACGAGCCGGTCGACGCGGCCCGGCTGGTGTTCGGCCCGCTGGCCCGCGGCCCGGCCGTACGCCCGCCCGGCCAGGAGACGCCGGGCGCCGCGCCGGCACCCGCCGGCCCCGCGCGGACCGACCTCGCCCGGCTGGTCGACGCGCTCGTCGCCGCGCACGAGGCGGAGGGCTTCCCCGCACCGCGCCGGCCCTGGCCCCCGCCGCTGCCCGCCGAGCTCGACCTGGCCGCGCTGCTCGACGGGGTCGGGGCCCGCGCCTCCCCCGCCGCACGCCCGTCCACGACGGACCGGGCCCCCGGCGAAGCGCTCATGGCCGAGCCGCGCCTGGCCGACCCTCAGCCGGCGGACCAGCACCTGGCCCTCGTGGCGCTGGCCGACGACCCGCGCCGGCAGGTCCAGCACCCCGTCGGCTGGGACCTGTCCGAAGGCGGCCTGCTGCTGTTCGGCGTCCCCGGCAGCGGGACCACCACCGCCTTGCTGTCGCTCGCGCTGTCCCTGGCCTACCGGAGCTCCCCGAGCGAGCTGGAGCTGTACGGCCTCGACTTCGGCATGGGCGGGCTGGCCGGGCTGACGGCGCTCCCGCACACCGCGGCCGTCGTCCAGGCCGACGACCGCGAGCGGCAGGTGCGGCTGCTGCACCGGCTGGCCACCGAGCTGGCCCGGCGGCGGGCGGACGGGACGACGCAGGGGAGCCGGCGCATCGTGGTGCTGCTCGACAACCTGGCGGCGATGCGGGCGGCGTACGACGACGTGGCCGGCCTCGAGCTCCTCGACCTGCTCGCGCGCCTGCACGCGGACGGCCCGCAGGTGGGGATCTGCTTCGCCATGACGGCCGACCGGCCGGCCGCCGTCCCGATGCCGATCGCCTCGGTCACCACCCAGCGCTGGCTGTTCCGGCTGGCCGACCCCTTCGACTACTCCGCGGTCGGCCTCGCCCGCACCGACATCCCGGCGGCCCTGCCGGGTCGCGCCGTCCTGGCCACCAGCCGGCTGCAGGCCCAGCTGGCCCGGCCGGGGCCCGACCTGCCCGACCGGGTGGCCGCGCGCTGGGCCGGCGCCGCCCGCCCGGCCCTACCCCTGCGGCGCCTGCCCGCCCGGGTCTCGCCCGACGAGCTCGGCCCCGCGTCGTGCCCGCCAGGGCTGTGGCGGCTGCCGGTAGGGCTGGCGGAGGCGGACCTGTCGGTCGCCGAGCTGCCGCTGTACGAAGGCGAGAGCGTGCTCGTCACCGGACCGGCCCGAAGCGGGAAGAGCAGCGTGCTGTGCAGCCTGTCCGGCCTGCTGCGGGCCGGCGGCGCCAGGGTGGTCGGCACCGGTGGGCGCCGCTCGCCGCTGCAGGCCGGCGGCGACCTGGACCGCTGGGTGCCGGCACCGGACCTGGCCCTGGCGCTGGCCGGGCTCGCCGACACCGAGCGGCCGACCGCGCTGCTCGTCGACGACGCGGAGAGCGTGGACGACGCGGACGGCGGGCTCGCGGCACTGCTGCGCACCCCCGTGCCCGGAGTGCACCTGATCGTCGCGGGCCGGTCGGACGCGCTGCGCACCCTCTACGGGCACTGGACCGCCGCCGTCCGGCTGTCCCGCACCGGCCTGCTGCTGCGCCCCAACGTGGACCTCGACGGCGACCTGCTCGGGGTGACGCTGCCCCGCCGGTCCCCGGTCCCCCCCGGCGTCGCGCGCGGCTACCTCGTGACCGGTGGCGAGGCGTCGCTCGTCCAGGCGGCGACCGGCCCCGCTGCTGCCTCCCGCTGATGCTCACGGGGAACGTATCCACAGGCTTACGTGGACGGGACACGCCCGAGGCGGGCCGTTCTCCACAGGCCACCGACGTTATCCACACCCCGCTGGGGACGATTACCGCAGGCCGCCGAACCGCCCTACGGTCCGGGTCCACCGCAGTACCGACCTCCCGAGGAGCCCCCGATGTCCGCACGCGTGCTGTCCACCGAGCAGGCCAAGACCGCCATCCAGCAGGTTCAGATGATCATCAACGGCGGTCTCGCCGAGCAGATCGCCAAGCTCGACGCCCAGGGCAAGGTGCTGTCCAGCCCGGACGTCTGGGACGGCCAGCTGGCCTCCCAGTTCCGCGACAGCACCTGGCCGCAGACCAAGAGCGCGCTCGACAAGGCCCGGCAGGAGCTCGACCACCTGCGCGAGCAGCTGCAGAAGATCGCGCAGAACATCATGACGGCGGGCGGCAACTCCTGACCGGCCGGCGGCGGTTGTCCCCGTCAACGGGGGGTAACGGCCGAGCGTGAGGGCTGCTCTCGACATCCATCGCGAGTTGCTCTCCCTCGATGTCCCCCACGAGGTGGTCCGGCTGCGGAGCGGCGTCGTCAACGCGGACGACCTGCCCGCGGCCCTGGACCTCGAGCCCACGTCCTGCGTCGCGATGCGGTGCTACGTCACCGACCTGGGCTTCGCCGCCGTGGCCGTGCACGCCGGAGTGATTCCGGACCCGGCCGCCGTGCTGACCGCGCTCGGCGCCCGGACCCTGCGGGCCGCCGACGCCGACGAGATCAGCACGGCGACGGACTTCGCCGCGGGGCTCGTCAGCCCGCTGGGCCTCCCGCCGGGGATGACGCTGCTGGCAGACGTCGCCCTGGCGGCCCGCGACGTCGTCTACTGCCCCGCGGGCGAGGCCGGGGTGGCGCTCGGCATCCGCAGCGAGCACCTGCTCGCCACGACCGGGGCACGGACGGCCGCCCTCAGCCCGCTGCCCCTGCCGCGCCAGAGCGCCGACCCGGTCACCGGCCGGGCCGCAAGCACCGGCCGGCCGCTGCGGCTGGCCGAGCTGCGCACCGTGGCCACCCGCGCCGGCGACCCCCGCCCGTCGGAGTCAGGGCCCGCAGACCCCCCGGCCGCGGTGACCGGCAAGCGCAGCGCCGACCGGGCCGGCGACGAGCCGGACCCCCGAGCCGCCGAGGAGTCGCACGCAAGCACCCGCCCGGCCCGCGACGGCGGCCGGGAGGGCCGCGGCCGGGTGCTGGATCTGCGCCGGCTGGTCGACGCGCGGCATCGCCTGCGCCGCCGCGCCCGCTGACCCGCCCGCTGGCCCGCCCGCTGACTCCGCCGCTGGCCCGCCCGCTGACCCCGCCCGGCTCCGCGCCGACCCGCGGCGGTACCTGCCGAGGGCACCCGCCCGCCGTACTCTGGCAGCTGTGTCCACCCCTCCGTCGCAGCCGCAGCACCGGCGGCCGATGCGGCGGGTGGACGAGACGAGCGCCGGCGGCCTCGTGCTCGACCGGCTCGGGCCGGCGGCGAGTGCGGCGCTGATCGGGCGGCTCGACCGGCGCGGCCGGCTGCTGTGGTCGCTGCCGAAGGGCCACGTCGAGCCGGGTGAGACCGAGCGGGAGACCGCGGTCCGGGAGGTCGCCGAGGAGACCGGCATCCGTGGTCGGGTGATCGGCAAGCTCGGGACCATCGACTTCTGGTTCGTCGCCGAGGGCCGGCGGGTCCACAAGACCGTGCACCACTTCCTGCTCGTCGCGGCCGACCCGGAGCACGGGCTCGAGCTCTCGGACGAGGACGTCGAGGTCAGCGAGGTGGCGTGGGTCCCGCTGGCGGAGGTGTCCGCGCGGTTGGCGTACGCCGACGAGCGCCGGCTGCTCGACCGCGTCCCCGACCTGCTCGCCGAATCGGCGTGAGCCCGCGCCCGCACCGCACGCGGCGGGCGACCGGAGCACTGCGTACGGCGACGGCCGCCCTCGCGCTGCTGCTCGGCGGGCTGCTCGGCGGGCTGCTCCCCCCGGGAGCAGCCGCTCCGGCACGCGCCGCGACGACGCCCACACCGTCGCCGTCCGGAGCGGTCGCGGCCCCGGTGACCTTCAACATCTCGGACCTGCGGCCGCGGGCCCCCGCGCCCGGCGACGACCTGCAGGTGCTCGGCACCGTCAGCAACACCGGCACCCAGCCCCTGCACGACCTCCAGCTGCGGGTCCGCGTGGGCGGCCGGCTGGCGACCCGCGGCGACCTGCGGCAGGCGGACGCGACCGCGCCCGCGTACGGCCAGCCCCGGAGCCTGGCGCCGCTGCCGGACCTCGCGCCCGGCGCGGCGGTGCCGCTGGACCTGCGGGTGCGCGTCGACGACCTGCGGCTCGGGTCCGACGGCGTCTACCCGCTGCAGGTGGAGGTCCGGGGCCTGCGCGGCTCGGTGACCGTCCGGGAGCAGCTGGGGCAGGTGGCCACCTACCTGCCGTGGTTCGGGACGACGGCCGTGGACCCGCTGCGGATCGCGTGGCTGTGGCCGCTGGTGGACCAGCCGCGCCTCACCCCGTTGGGCGTGCTGGTCGACGACTCCCTGGCGACCGCGGTGGCCGGCAGCGGCCGGCTCGGCAGCAGCCTGGCGGCCGCCCGCTCCGGGGAGTCAGGCACCTGCCCGCCCGGTCCGGAGCCGGCTCCCGGCAGCAGCCCGTCGCCGCCGGACGCGCCCACCTGCCGACCGGTCCCGGTGACCTACGCCGTCGACCCGGACCTGCTGTTCAGCCTGCAGGCGATGACCGGCGACCACCCGGTCGTCGACGGCGCCGGGGTGCGGCAGCAGCCGGCCAGCGCGCCGGCGGCGGCCTGGCTGGCCTCGCTGCGGGCCGCCGTGGCGGCCGGCGGCGTCCTCGCCCTGCCGTACGCCGATCCGGACGTCGTGGCCCTGACCCGCGGCTCCGCCGACCTGGCTGCGGACGTCGCCACCGCCCGCACCTACGGGGTGACCGTCGCCCGGGAGCTGCTCGGGCGCGACCCGCTGCAGACGGTGTCCTTCCCGCCGGAGGGGCGGCTGTCCGACGCCGCGTTCGACGCGCTCGCCACCGGCTCCACCCAGGCGGTCGTGCTCGGCGACGACGCCGTCAGCCCACCGCAGTCCGGTGCGCGCAGCACGCCCGGCTCCCGGGTCGGGCTGCCGGCCAGCTCCACCTCGGGGGACGTGGCGGGGCTGGTGGTCGACCGCGGCCTGTCGGACCTGCTGGTCCCGGCGCGGCCGCAGGACCCGCGGCTGGCCGAGCAGCGCTGGCTGGTGGAGACCGCCATGATCTCCGCGGAGCTGCCCAGCCGCGGCCGCACGATCGTGGTGACCGCCCCTCGGCGCGGCACGGTCGACCCGGCCGTCGCCGGCGCCGCCGTCGCGGACACCGGCCGCGTCCCGTGGATGTGCCCGGTCGAGCTGGCCGCCGTCGCGACCCGGCAGGAGAGCTGCGCCGGTGCCGCCGTCCCGACCTACGCACCGGACCGTACGGCGACCCTGGCGCAGCCCGACGCGCGCTCGCCCGCCCTCACCGCGGGGCAGGTCGCACAGGTCACCCGGGTCCGCGCGGACGCCACGCAGCTGACCGGGGCCGTCGTGCTCGGCGGCACCGACGCGGCGCAGGCGCTGCGGGGCCGCCTGCAGCGGGCCTGGCTGCGGGCCGAGTCCAGCGCCTGGCGCGACCGCCGGGCCGACGGCGCCCGGATGGCGACGCTCGCCCAGCAGGACGTCGAGGCCCTGCGCAGCAAGGTGTCGGTGCTGACGGGCAGTGTGCTGCTCACCAGCAACAACGGAAGGGTGGAGGTGGCCGTCCTCAACGAGCTGGACCAGGCGGTGACGGTGGCCCTGCAGCTCCGCGCGCCGAGCGACGCCCGGCTCTCGCGAGCGCAGACCGAGGTGCTGGAGGTCCCGGCCCGCACCAGCCTGCCCGTGCAGGTCAACGCCTCCACGTCCACCAGCGGCCGGTTCGTCGTGAAGGCGCAGCTGCTGGACCGCGACGGCGCCCCGCTCGGGCAGCCCAAGGACCTGGTGGTGCGCTCCACGCGCTACGGCCGAGTCGCCCTGGCCGTGACCGGGTTCGCCGCGGCGGTGCTGCTCGTCGCCGCCGGGCTGCGCCTGGCCCGCCGCGCCCTGCGCCGACCGGTCGCGCTGTGACGGCCACGCCCGCCCCCGACCCCGGCACCGGACCGAGCCTGCTGCGGTCGACCCGCACGATGGCCGTCGGCACGATCGCCTCCCGCGGCACCGGCTTCCTGCGGACAGCCGTGATCGCCGCGGTGCTCGGCGTCCGCTCCGTCGGCGACGCCTTCAACCTCGCCAACACCGCACCCAACATCGTGTACGAGCTGCTGCTGGGCGGCATCCTGTCCAGCGTCGTCGTCCCGCTGCTCGTACGGGCCGCGAAGAGCGACGGCGACGACGGGGAGCGCTACACCCAGCGACTGCTGACCCTGGCCGTCGTCGTGCTCACCGCCGCGGCGCTGCTGCTGGTGCTGTTCGCCCCGGCGCTCGTGGCGGTGTACGCCAGCCCGGACACCGACCGGGCCACCCGCGACCTGGCGACGGTGTTCGCGCGGTTCTTCCTGCCGCAGGTGGTGTTCTACGGCGCGGGCGCGATCATGGGCGCCTACCTCAACACCCGCGGCCGGTTCGGCCCGCCCATGTGGGCGCCGGTGCTCAACAACGTCGTCGTGATCGTCACCGGTCTGGTCTTCGTGTTCCTGCCCGGTCCGGGGCGCCCGGAGCCGGGCACCATCACCGACACCCAGGTGACCGTCCTCGGCATCGGGGTGACGCTGGGGATCGTCGCGCAGACCGCCGTGCTGGTGCCGGCCCTGCGCGCGACCGGCTTCCGCTTCCTGCCGCGGCTCGACCTGCGCGGCGCCGGCCTGGGTACGGCCGCCCGGCTCGCCCAGTGGGTGTTCCTCTACGTCGTCGCCAACCAGCTCGCGTACGTCGTGGTCGTGAAGCTCGCCACCGGCGCCGGCCAGCTGACCCCCGGCCGCGGCTACTCCGCGTACGTCTACGCCTTCCTGCTCTGGCAGCTGCCGCACGCGGTCGTCGCGGTGAGCGTGATCACCGCGCTGCTGCCCCGGATGAGCCGGGCGGCGGCGGACGACCGGCCTGCCGACCTCGCCGCGGCCCTGTCCCAGGGCCTGCGCCTGGTGGTCTGCGTGCTCGTGCCGGCGGCCGTCGCGTACGTCGTGCTGGGCCGGTCGCTCGCGACGGTGGTCTTCGCCCACGTCAATGTCACGCCCGACGAGGCGCGCTTCGTCGGGGTGCTGCTGGGGGTGTTCGCGGTCGGGCTGGTCCCGTTCAGCATCTACCAGCTGCAGCTGCGGGCCTTCTACGCCATGCAGGACACCCGCACCCCGACGCTGATCAACCTCGGCGTCAACCTGACGCTGGTCGTGGTGGACCTCGGGCTGTACGCGGTGCTGCCGGACGACCTCAAGGTGGTCGGCCTCGCGGTCGGGCAGGCCAGCTCGTTCGTGGTCGGCCTGATCGTGGTGTCGCGGGTGCTGCGCCGCCGCACCGGCGGGCACGACGGCGCGCTGGTGGTGCGTACGGCCGTGCGCTGCCTGGTCGCCTGCCTGCTGCCCGCCCTGCTCGCGCTCGCCCTCGGCCGCCTCGTCGCGGCCGTGCTCGGCACCGGTGTGGCGGGCGCGCTGGTGACCGTCGTGCTCTGCGGCGGCCTGCTCGGCGCCGGCTACCTGCTGCTGGTGCGCCGGATGCGCGTCCCCGAGGTCGACGCCGCCCTGGCGCCGCTGCTGTCCCGGCTGGGTCGCTGACCCACCGATCGGGGTCGCTGACGGCGTCCCGGCCGTACGGTGCAGCGTGATCGCCGACGACGACCGCGACCGGGCGCTGCTCGCCGCGCACCTGGCCGGCGACCCCGACGCCTTCGGCGTGCTCGTCGGCCTGCACCGCGACCGGCTGTACGCCGTGGCCCTGCGCACGCTGGCCGGGCCCGGGCCGGACCCGCGCGAGGAGGCCGCCGATGCCGTCCAGGACGCCGTGCTGTCGGCCTTGCGCGGCGCCGCCTCCTTCCGCGGCGACGCCCGGGTCAGCACCTGGCTGCACCGGGTCGTCGTCAACGCCTGCCTGGACCTGCTGCGCCGGCGTCGCGTACGGCCCACCGGCGAGCTGCCGCTGCAGGAGCCGGCGGCGCCGGGGGACGCGATGGGCGACCGGGAGACCGCGCTCGACATCCGGGCCGCGCTGGCCGCGCTGCCCCTCGAGCAGCGGGTGGCGCTCGTCCTGGTGGACCTGTCCGGGCTGGGCGTGGAGGAGGCCGCCTCGGTGCTCGGCGTGCCCGTCGGCACCGTGAAGAGCCGCTGCTCGCGGGGCCGCGCGCGCCTGGCGGTGTCGCTCGGCCACCTGTCCCCGAGACAGGTGCGGAACCCTCCGGGCTCCGCGCCCGTCCCACCTGGGGACGACGGACCGGGCGATCCCGAGCCGCTTGCCGGTGGCCCCTCCGGGCAGGGCCGGTACGGCACCGGCGGACCGCCCCGCGCCGGAGGAGGCTCATGACCGCGCACCTGGACCTCGACGGGCTGTGCGACCTGCTGGCCGGCGAGGGCGAGCAGACGCAGCTGGGGCACGTCGCGCGCTGCCCGGAGTGCTCGCAGGCCCTGGCCGACCTCGAGCAGGCGCAGGAGCCGGTACGCGCCGCCCTGGCCGCGCTGCCGCTGCCGGAGGTCCCCGCCGACCTGACGGCCCGGCTCGACGCGGCCCTGCTGCGCGCCCGCGAGCAGGACCTGGAGGCACCCGCCCGTCCGGTGGCCGGTCGGGTGGTGGCCCTGGGCGCCGCCCGGAGCGCGACCCGGCAGCGCGCCGGCAGCCGGCGGGGCCAGGGCCGGCGGGCGCCGTCCTGGCTGCTGGGCAGCGCCGCGGCCGCAGTGGTGGTCGTGCTCACCGGCGCCGCGATCGGCGTCGCCCGGATGGCCGGCAGCGGCTCCCAGGACAGCAGCACGGCCGCGAGTGACCTGCCGGCACCGGCCTCGGGCGAGGCCGGAGCGGGTGCGGCGGCGGTGCCGGTGCCGGCGCCGGTGCCGGTGGCGGCCAGCAGCACCGGGACCGACTACGCGGGACCGGCAGAGCTCGCGGCCGCGCTGCCGAGGCTGCTGCGCGGGAGCGCGCCGGCCGCCGGCCCGCCGTCGGGCACGGGCGACGCTGCCGACCCGCTCGCCCGGCTGCACACCCCCGAGGGGCTCGCCGACTGCCTGGCCGGCCTGCCGGGACAGCGCAGCGCCGGGCCGGTCGCCCTCGACTACGCGCGCTACGCCGGCGAGCCTGCGCTCGTCGTCGTGCTCCCCGGCCGCGCGCCGGACCGGGTCGACGTCGTCGTGGTGGCCGCGGACTGCCGGGCGGCGGACGGGCACACCCTGCTGGCCGCCGACCTGCCACGCTCGTGACGCCCGCGCCGCCGCGCGGCGAAGGCCCGGAAGAGCCTTCCTACGATGAGCGTTGAGGCCGGTGTGCCACGGGCTGCCCGTGCGCTGAGGAGGAGACCACTGTGAGCCAGATGTTCCCGGGCGGGAGTGCCGGTGCCGAGCAGGCCGTCGCGGACGAGGTCCGCGAGGCCGTGGTGATCGGGTCCGGGCCGGCCGGCTACACCGCCGCCATCTACCTGGCCCGGGCCGGGCTTCAGCCCCTGGTGTTCGAGGGCTCTGTCACCGCCGGCGGAGCGCTGATGAACACCACCGACGTCGAGAACTACCCCGGCTTCCCCGACGGCGTCATGGGTCCCGAGCTGATGGACTCGCTGCGCAAGCAGGCCGAGCGGTTCGGCGCGGAGCTGGTCAGTGACGACGCCACCGAGGTCGACCTGGCCGGCGAGGTCAAGACGGTCAAGGTCGGCGAGACCGCGTACCAGGCCCGCACGGTCGTGCTGGCGATGGGGTCGGCCTACCGCTCGCTCGGCATCCCCGGTGAGGACCGGCTGTCCGGCCGCGGCGTCTCGTGGTGCGCCACCTGCGACGGCTTCTTCTTCCGCGACCAGCACATCGTGGTGGTGGGCGGCGGCGACACGGCGCTGGAGGAGGCGACGTTCCTGACCCGCTTCGCCAGCAAGGTCACGCTGGTGCACCGCCGGGACACCCTCCGGGCCAGCCGGATCATGCAGGAGCGGGCGTTCGGCAACGACAAGATGGCCTTCGTCTGGGACACCGAGGTGCTCGAGGCGCTCGGTCAGGACCGGCTGGAGGGCGTACGGCTGCGCAACCTCAAGACCGGTGAGGAGAGCGTGCTGCCGGTGACCGGGCTGTTCATCGCGATCGGCCACGACCCGCGCTCCGAGCTGGTCAAGGGCCAGGTCGAGCTGGACGACGAGGGCTACGTGCTCGTCCCGCAGCTGCACTCCACGGCCACCAACCTGCCCGGCGTGTTCGCGGCCGGTGACCTCGTCGACCACACCTACCGCCAGGCGATCACCGCCGCCGGCACCGGCTGCGCTGCGGCTCTGGACGCGGAGCGCTACCTGGCAGCCACGCAGGGGCCGGTGCACACCGGCGCCGGGTGGGACACCGCCAACCCGTCCAGCCCGCCGGACGAGCCGTTCGACCGCGGGCACGGCAGCCGGCCGAACCCCTGAGGGGCGGCACGGTCCCGCTGGGGAATCGCGCACCCGCACGACCGGTTGTGGCAGAAGCACACCCCCCGACCCCCAGGAGCACCGCAATGGGCGCCAACACCAAGACCACCACGGACGCGACCTTCGCCACCGACGTGCTGCAGAGCGACAAGCCGGTGCTCGTCGACTTCTGGGCGGAGTGGTGCGGGCCCTGCAAGATGGTCGCTCCCGTGCTCGAGGAGATCGCCGGCGAGAACGCCGAGAAGATCAGCGTCGTGAAGCTCAACATCGACGAGAACCCGGGCGCCGCCCGGGACTACCAGATCATGAGCATCCCGACGATGGCCGTGTTCTCCGGCGGGAAGATCGTCAAGTCGATCGTCGGCGCGAAGCCGAAGGCCGCCATCCTGCGCGACCTCGAGGCCTACCTGTAGGTCCCACCCGACAGCAGCGTCCACCGGCCGGTCCGTTCGCGGGCCGGCCGGTCGCATGCCCGCGCGCGACGCGCGTGTTCTGGGCCTCCGGTGCACCGCGCCGGCGCGCCACCCCCGTACCGTCGAACCCGCCCACCCCCCAGCCCCCGAGGTGCCTGTGCAGCTGTTCCGCCGCGGTGACACCGGGCCCGCCGTGGCCGAGGTGCAGGCCACGCTGGCGCAGCTCGGCCTGCTCGAGGTGACCGAGGCCGGCTTCGGGCCGGCGACCGACGAGGCCGTCCGCACCTTCCAGCAGCAGCGCGGCGTGAGCGTCGACGGCATCGTCGGCCCGGAGACCTACCGGGCGCTGGCGGCGGCCCGCTGGCGTCTCGGCGACCGGCTGCTGTCGCTGGCGAGCAAACCGTACGTCGGCGACGACGTCTCCACCCTGCAGGAGCGGCTGCTCGAGCTCGGCTTCGACGCCGGCCGGGTCGACGGGGTGTTCGGCGTACGCACCCAGACCGCGCTGCGCGGCTTCCAGCGTGAGTACGGCATGGTGCCCGACGGAGCGTGCGGGATGGCGACGCTGCGGGCGCTCAAGCAGCTCGGCCGGCTGGTCACCGGCGGGCGCCCGCACGCGCTGCGCGAGACCGAGCAGCTGCACCGCTCGGGCAGCTCGCTGGCCGGCAAGACGATCGTCCTGGACCCCGGGCACGGCGGCAGCGACCGCGGGTCGAGCGCGCACGGCCTCGAGGAGGCCGCGGTCGTCGAGGAGCTGGCCGCGCGCATCGAGGGCCGGCTGTCCGCCGTCGGCGTACGCGCCCTGCTCACCCGGCCGGCCCACCTGTGCCCGACCGACGCCGAGCGCGCCGCCTTCGCCAACCAGGTCGGCGCCGACCTCGTCGTCTCGCTGCACGTGGACCGGGCGTCCTCGCCCCGGCCGCACGGCGTCGCGAGCTACCACTTCGGCACCGGCAGCGGCGTGACGTCGACCGTCGGCGAGGAGCTGGCGTCGCTGGTGCAGCGCGAGGTCACCGCGCGTACCGACCTGCTCGACTGCGGGGTCCACGGCAAGACGTGGGAGCTGCTGCGCCTGACCCGGATGCCGGCCGTCCGCCTGGAGCTCGGGCACATCACCTCCCGGCGTGACGCCGACCGGCTGGCCGACCCGAGGTTCCGCGACACGGTCGCCGAGGCCGTCCTGGTCGGGGTGCAGCGGCTCTACCTGCCGGCCGACCTCGACCCGCCGACCGGGGTGCTCCGGATGCCCGACCTGTCGATGCTCCAGATGCTCTAGGTGCTCGCCGAGGACGCCGCCGCCGAGCTCCGCGGGCTCGACGACCCGCAGCTGCCGCTCTGGCTCGACGCACTCCGGGCGAGCGACGGCCTGCGCCGCAGCCACAGGCCGGCGCACGTCACCGCCTCGGCCGTGGTCCTGGAGCCGACCGGTCGGCAGGTCCTGCTCGTGCTGCACCGCAAGGTCGGCCTGTGGCTGCAGCCCGGCGGGCACGTCGACGACGACGACAGCTCGCTCGCCGCGGCCGCCCTGCGCGAGGCGACGGAGGAGACCGGCGTGGCCGGGCTGGCCGTCGTCGGCGGGCCGCTGCGCCTGGACCGCCACCCGGCGCCCTGCGGGGTCGAGCACCACCTCGACGTGCAGTTCCTGGTGACCGCGCCCGGCGCGGCCCGGCCGGTCGTCAGCGCGGAGTCGCTCGACGTGCGCTGGTGGCCCGTCGACGCCCTGCCCGAGCAGCGGGTCGACCTGCGGGCGCTGGTGGACAGCGGCCGGGCCCGGCTGACATCCCGCCGCGGAGGGAAGCCCTAGACCGGACGAAGCACCCCGGGGTCCGGCGACATCGACCCGAGCAGCCGCTCCAGCGCGACCTCGACGTCCTCGCGCCACGACACGGCCGTCTTGAGCTCCAGCCGCAGCCGCGGCCACCGGTGGTGCGGGCGGACGGTCTTGAACCCCACCGAGCGCAGGTGGTCGGCCGGCAGCACGCAGGCCGCCGACGTCCAGCGCTCGTCCCCGAACGCCTCGATCGCGCGCACGCCCCGCCGGGTCAGGTCCTTGGCCACGCCCTGCAGCAGCACCCGGCCGAGCCCGCCGCCCTGGAAGTCGGGGAGCACGTGCCCGGTCATGAGCAGGACCGCGTCGGCGCTGACCGGCGAGGTCGGGAAGGCCACCGAGCGGGGGACGTAGGCCGGCGGCGCGTAGAGCACGAAGCCCGCCGGAACCCCGTCGACGTAGACGATCCGGCCGCAGGAGCCCCACTCCAGCAGCGTGGCCGACACCCACGACTCCTTCTCGAGGCGGGTGTCCCCGGCCTCGAGCGCCCGGTCCATCGCGACCGGGTCGAGCTCCCAGAACACGCAGGTCCGGCAGCGGGTCGGCAGGTCGTCGAGGTTGTCGAGCGTGATGTTGACCGCGCGGCGGGTCACGTCGGGTCGGTCCCGTGCGCGCCCCCCGCAGGGGGCCGGGCAGCACCAGCGGGCAGGGCGCGCGGTGCCCGCAGGAGGCCGGCCACCCAGCCGCCGACCAGCCCGACCAGCAGCCCGAGGCTCCCGAGGACGGTCGTCCGGCGCGGGCGGCGGGGTACGTGCACCTCCCCAGGGTAAGGCGCGCCTAGCCCGGGCGGGCAGGGTGCCGGTACTGCCTGGCGTACGCCGGTAGCCTCGTCGCATGTCCGCTGTCCCGGGTTCCCCAGCCGGCGTCACCCTCGACGCCTTCACCGGCCGCTACGCCGCGCGCACGGCGGGCATGACGGCCTCGGAGATCCGGGCGCTGTTCGCGGTCGCGAGCCGCCCCGAGGTCGTCTCGCTGGCCGGCGGGATGCCGTTCACCAGCGCCCTTCCGCTGGACGCCGTCGGCAAGCTGCTGAGCGACCTGCTGGCCACCCGCGGAGCGGCGGCGCTGCAGTACGGCTCCGGCCAGGGCGACCCCCAGCTGCGCGAGCTGATCTGCGAGGTGATGGCGCTCGAGGGCGTGCACGCCAGCCCGGACGACGTCGTGGTCACGGTCGGCAGCCAGCACGCGCTCGACCTGGTGACCCGGATCTTCGTGGACCCGGGCGACATCGTGCTGGCCGAGGCGCCTTCGTACGTCGGCGCGCTCGGCACCTTCGCCGCCTACCAGGCGCAGGTGCGGCACGTCGCGATGGACGCCGACGGGCTGCAGCCCGAGGCGCTGCGCGAGGCCATCGCGGCGGCCGGCGGCCGGGCGAAGTTCCTCTACACCATCCCCAACTTCCACAACCCGGCCGGGACGTCGCTGTCCGAGCCGCGGCGCGACGAGGTGCTGGCGATCTGCCAGGAGGCCGGGCTGCTGGTGCTCGAGGACAACCCGTACGGGCTCCTGGGCTTCGACGGCCCGCCGGTCCGCGCCATCCGGGCCCGCGCGGGCGTCGACGACGTGGTCTACCTGGGCTCGTTCAGCAAGACGTTCGCGCCCGGGCTGCGGGTCGGCTGGGTGCTCGCGCCGCACGCGGTGCGCGAGAAGCTGGTGCTGGCCGCCGAGGCCTCGGTGCTGTGCCCGCCGGCGCTCAACCAGATGGCGGTCGTCGAGTACCTGTCCACGCAGGACTGGCAGGGCCAGGTGCGGGTGTTCCAGGAGCTCTACCGCGAGCGGCGGGACGCCCTGCTGGACGCGCTGGGGCAGCTGATGCCCGCGGGCACGACCTGGACGCATCCCACCGGCGGCTTCTACGTCTGGACCACGCTCCCCGAGGGGCTCGACGCCAAGATCATGCAACCGCGGGCCATCACCGCCCGGGTCGCGTACGTGCCGGGCATCGGCTTCTACGCCGACGGCCAGGGCACCCGTGACCTGCGCCTGTCGTACTGCTTCCCGGAGCCGGACCGCATCCGCGAGGGCGTCCGTCGGCTGTCGGGCGTGGTGGAGCAGGAGCTCGAGCTGCTCCAGACCTTCGGCCCGACCGCCGCGCGCCGCGGTGGGGCGTCGGTGCAGACGCCGGCGCCGGACCTCACGTGAGAGTCCTGGTCCTGGCCGGCGGGCTGTCGCACGAGCGGGACGTCTCGCTGCGCTCCGGCCGGCGGGTGGCCGACGCGCTGCGCGCCGCCGGGGCGGAGTGCGACCTGCGCGACGCCGACGCCGGCCTGCTGCAGGTGCTGCCGTCGTACGACGCCGTGGTGGTCATGCTGCACGGCGGCACCGGCGAGGACGGGTCGGTGCGGGAGGTCCTCGAGCTCGCGAAGGTGCCCTACGTCGGCGCCACCCCGAGCGCGTGCCGGCTGGCCTGGGACAAGCCCAACGCGAAGGCGCTGGCCCGCCGCGCGGGCGTCGCCACCCCGCACTCCGTCGTCCTGCCGCACGCCGCCTTCCAGGAGCTGGGCGCGGGGGCGCTGCTCGAGCGCATCGTCGAGCACCTCGGCACCCCGCTGATGGTCAAGCCGGCCCGGGGCGGCTCGGCCCTCGGCGCCACCGCGGTCCACGACGCGGCGGACCTGCCGGCGGCGATGGTCGCCTGCTACGGCTACGGCGAGGCGGCGCTCGTCGAGCAGCTGGTCGTCGGCACCGAGGTCGCGGTGACGGTCGTCGACACCGGCGACGGGCCGCGGGCCCTGCCCGCCGTCGAGGTACGCCCGCTGTCCGGCGTCTACGACTACGCCGCCCGCTACACCGCCGGGTCGACGGAGTACTTCGCCCCCGCCCGGCTGGAGGGCGCGGTCGCCGAGGCGGCGGCCCGGGCGGCGGTGGCCATCCACGAGGCGCTCGGGCTGCGTGACCTCTCGCGCATAGACCTGATCGTGTCTGCCGACGGTGAGCCGCACCTGCTCGAGGCCAACACCGCGCCCGGGATGACCGAGACCTCGCTGGTGCCGATGGCGGTCCAGGCCGCGGGGCTGACCGTGGGCGGGTTGCTGTGCGACCTGCTGGAACGGGCTGCGGCGCGCTGACCGCAGGGGATGCGAGCATGCGCCCGTGACGCTGACCTCGGCCGGGCTGTCCGAGCCGGTGCTCACCGAGGACCCCTGGAGCCTGCCCAACCGGATCACGCTGGCCCGCACCCTCGGCGCCCTCGCGCTCGGCGCCGCCGCCTCGGCGCACCACTCCCTGCGCCTGCTCGCGGTGGCCTACGCGGTCTACTGGGTCGGCGACATGCTCGACGGCTTCGTCGCCCGGCGTACGGCGAGCGAGACTCGCCAGGGAGCGGTGCTCGACATCGTCTGCGACCGGGCCAGCTGCGGTCTGCTGGCGGGCGTGTTCCTGGCGATGACCCCGGACGCCGCGCCGGCCATCAGCCTGTACCTGCTGCAGTTCATGGTCGTCGACTGCGTGCTGTCGCTGGGCTTCCTGCACTGGCCGATCCTGTCGCCCAACCACTTCGGGCAGGTCGACCGGCGGCTCTACCTCTGGAACTGGTCGCCGGCGGCAAAGGTGGTCAACACCGCTGGGCTCGTCCTCGTGGTCGCCGCAGGTGCCTACCAGCTCGCCGTGGTGCTGGCCGCGCTGCAGCTCGCGGTGAAGGCCGCCTCGCTGGTCGCGCTGGCCCGGCTGCTCACCGGCCGCCGACCGGCGTAGCCCCCTCGGGAGCGTCCAGCAGGGCCACGATCCGGTCCAGGTCGTCGCGCGACCCGAACTCGATCGTCACCTTGCCCTTCGCCCGGCCCATGTCGACCTTCACCCGGGTCTCGAACCGGTCCGACAGCCGGTCGGCGAGCTCGAGCAGGGCCGGCTGCGGGGTGCGCCTGCCGCGCCGCGGGGCCGCCGTCGGCTCGGCGGTCGCGCTCTGCGCCAGGGCCACGGCCTCCTCGACGGCCCGCACGCTCATCCCCTCCGCGACGACCCGGGCAGCCATCGCCTCCTGCGAGGCCGCGTCCGGCAGGCCCAGGATGGCCCGGGCGTGACCGGCCGACAGCACGCCGGCAGCGACCCGACGCTGCACGGGCGCCGGCAGCTGCAGCAACCGGATCGTGTTGGTGATCTGCGGCCGGGAGCGCCCGATCCGCAGGGCGAGCTCCTCGTGGGTGGTCCCGAACTCCGCCAGCAGCTGCTGGTAGGCCGCGGCCTCCTCGAGCGGGTTGAGCTCCTGGCGGTGCAGGTTCTCCAGCAGGGCGTCGCGCAGCATCGCGTCGTCCGCCGTGTCCCGGATGATCGCGGCCACCGTCGACAGGCCGGCCTCCCGGGCCGCCCGCCAGCGCCGCTCCCCCATGACCAGCTCGTACCGGGCCTGTCCCTCGGCCGACCGGGCGAGTTCGCGGACGACCACGGGCTGCAGCAGGCCGACCTCGCGGATGCTCGTCACCAGCTCAGCGAGCGCCTGCTCCTCGAAGTGCTGCCGCGGCTGCAGCGGGTTGGGCCGCAGCGCGTCCAGCGGCAGCTCCGCGAACCTCGCCCCGGCGACGGTTGCCGGCGGGTCCTCCACCGGCTCCGTCCGGGGAAGGACCAGGGTGGCCGGGCCGGCGCTCGCCGGGATGAGCGCACCGAGACCGCGTCCCAGGCCACCGCGAGGGATGCTCACGTCCGCTCCTCCTGCTGCTTGTGTCTGGCTGCTGTCTACTGCCCGTCCGGAGCGACGCCCCGACCGGCGAGCTGCCGGGCCGCCTCGACGTAGGCGAGGGCGCCTCGCGATCCCGGGTCGTACGCCACCACGCTCTGGCCGTACCCCGGCGCCTCGCTGACCCGCACGCTGCGCGGGATCGTCACCCCGAGCACCGCCTCGCCGAAGTGCTCGCGCACCTCGGTGGCCACCTGGTCGGCGAGGC
>DASTLY010000025.1:0-2000 GCA_035714445.1 Mycobacteriales bacterium | reverse complement strand
CCCCAGCGACTGGTCGTCGTGCTGGCGGTGTGCGTGCTCGTCACCGCGCTGCTGCTGGACCAGCTGGGCCACCGCCTCGGCGGGCTCGACCGAGGCGAGGTGCTCGTGTGGGCGGCCTGCCTGCCCGTCCTCGTGGCCGTGCCGGCCGTCCTGCTCCGACGCCTGGTGCCGGCTGCGGCGACGGCCACGCTCGTCGTCGTCATGGCCGCCGTCACCGCCCTGGCCGTGCCGCCGGCCGTCGCGACGGCGCACCCCTCGCCCGCCCGGCTCCACCGCTCGACGGCGCAGCTGCCCGTGCCGGAGGGCTTCGTCGCGGTGTCGCACGAGCAGGCGGTCGTCGACCGCTTCCCCGGCGCCGCCGTCGACAGCACCGGCCCCGACCGGCTCGTGCTCGTCGAGATCCGCACCATCGCGCCGGTCGGCGCGCCGTCCCCGCCCCTGCCGGCCGCACTGCGTCCCGGCGCCGGGGGGATCCTGCCGTGGCCGGGGGCCGGCGACCTCACGGTCCTCGGGGTGGACCTGCGCAGCACCCCGCCGGTGGCGTCGACGGCGACCGGACGCGCGGCGGCCTCGCGCTGGGAGGAGCTGCTGGTCGGGGAGGGCTGGGAGCTGGACGAGAGCGGCGCGGACCTGGATGCGCAGAGCGGCGGCGCGACCTGGCTGCCGCCTGCCGTGCGTCACGTCGTCGACAGCCGGCCACGCTTCGAGCGCGGTCCGTGGGTGCGTGCGTCCGTGGTGCCGGTGGCGGACGGCGCCGTGCTGGTGGTCAGCGTCCGGCCGTAAGCCGGGCGGCTCCGAACTGTCGCGGTCGAGCCCTCACGTCCGCGTGCCCGCCTGCCGATACCTGCGGGGTGAAGCTCCAGCGACCTCACGACGCGATGCTCGACGGCATCCTGCGCAGCGGGGCCGTCTCGAGCCTGTACCAACCCATCGTCGAGCTGGACACCGGCCACGTGGTCGCCTACGAGGCGCTGGCCCGCGGGCCGCAGGGACCGCTGCACGAACCGATGGCCCTGTTCGCCGCCGCCCGCGACGCGGGCCGCCTCGCCGAGCTGGACCTGGCCTGCCGCGCGGCCGCGGTCACCGGCGCGACCCGGCACGGGCTGCTGGCACCGCTGATGCTCTTCGTCAACGTCGAGCCCGAGCTGCTGGGCAGCGCACCGCTGCGGGACCTCGTCGAGCGGGCCGAGGGCGGCGGGGCCGACCTGCGGGTGGTCCTGGAGATCACCGAGCGCGCCCTGGCGACCCGCCCGGCGGAGCTGCTGCGCAGCGTCCAGCAGGTCCGCGACCTCGGTTGGGGCGTCGCGCTGGACGACGTCGGCGCGGACTCGACCTCGCTGGCCTTCATGCCGCTGCTGCGCCCCGACATCGTCAAGCTCGACCTGCGGCTCGTGCAGGAGCGCCCGGACCCGGCGATCGCCGAGATCATGAACGCCGTCAACGCCTACGCCGAGCGCACCGGTGCCCTGGTCCTGGCCGAGGGCATCGAGACCCGGCGGCACGTGCACACGGCGCGGGCGCTGGGCGCCACCCTCGGTCAGGGCTTCCTCTTCGGCCGCCCGTCGGCCGGCGGTGCCGCGGCCCTGCCGACGAGCCGTCTCACCCTGCCGACGGCCGCGCCTCACAGCGACGTCCGGTCGTCCCCGTTCGACCTGCTACCGCCCGGGACCCCGCTTCGCCGGTCGACCAAGACCCTGCTGGTGGAGGTGAGCAAGCACCTCGAGCGCGAGGCCATGCGGCTCGGCGAGACCTGCATCGTGGCGGCGACCTTCCAGGACGCGCAGCACTTCACGGCGGCCACGGCACGGCGGTACCGCGACCTGGTGGAGCGCACCGGCTTCGTCTGCGCCATCGGCGAAGGCCTGCCGCTCGAGCCGGTGCCGGGTCTGCGCGGCGCCGCGCTGGCCGCGGACGACCCGCTGTGCGGGGAGTGGGACCTGGTCGTGCTGGCTCCGCACTTCGCCGCCGCCCTGCTGGCCCGCGACCTCGGGGACGACGGC
>DASTLY010000024.1:0-1553 GCA_035714445.1 Mycobacteriales bacterium | reverse complement strand
TGCTCGAGGACGTCCGGGCCGCGGTGGAGGACTGGCCCGACATGCGCGAGGCCGTCCGGTCGGTGGCGGCGTCGGTGGTCGAGGACTCCCCGGCCGACCTGGCCGACCAGGCGGCGGAGGCGCGCCGGCTGCTCGAGTGGCTCGCCGACGGCAACTTCACCTTCCTGGGCTACCGCGAGTACGACCTGTCCGGCGAGCCGGGCTCCGAGGAGCTGCAGAGCCGCGCGGGGACGGGCCGGGGCATCCTGCGCGACGACCCCGCGGACCCGACCGAGGCGTCGGAGAGCTTCGGCCGCCTGCCCTCCCACGCGCGCGAGAAGTCCCGGGAGAGAAGGATCCTCGTCCTGACGAAGGCGAACAGCCGAGCGACGGTGCATCGCCGCGCGTACCTGGACTACATCGGCGTCAAGGCGTTCGGCGCCCGGGGGGAGGTCGTCGGCGAGCGGCGCCTGCTGGGCCTGTTCACCTCCGCCGCCTACACCGAGAGCGTGCGCCGCGTCCCGGTGGTGGACCGCAAGGTCGACCAGCTGCTGCAGCGCGCGGCGCTGGCCCCGGACAGCCACTCCGGCAAGGACCTGCTCACCATCTGCGAGACGTACCCGCGCGACGAGCTGTTCCAGACCGACGTCGACGTGCTGTACGAGACGGTGATGGCGGTGCTGCACCTGCAGGAGCGGCGGCGCACGAAGCTGTTCCTGCGCGCCGACGACTACGGCCGGTTCGTCTCGGCGCTGGTCTTCCTGCCGCGGGACCGCTACACGACCGCCGTCCGGCTGCGCATGCAGGAGATCCTCGCCGACGCCTACGGCGCCGAGCAGGTCGACTTCACGACCCGGGTGAGCGAGTCGGTGCTGGCCCGGCTGCACTTCGTCGTGCGCACCGGTCAGGGGCAGCGAATCCCGGAGGTGGACCCCGGGCTGATCGAGGCACGCCTCGTGGAGGCGACGCGCAGCTGGGAGGAGGACCTGGCCGACGCCCTCGCCCGCGAGGTCGGCGAGAGCGAGGCCACCCGGCTGGTCCGGCGCTGGGGTGGGGGCTTCCCCGAGGCGTACAAGGAGGACTTCGCCGCGCGCTCGGCGGTGGCCGACCTGCAGCGCATCGAACGGGTGACCGCCACGGCGCCGGACGCCGGGGAGCCCATGGTGCTGAACCTCTACGAGCCGGTCGGCGCCGCCCCGGACCTGCGGCGGGTCAAGCTGTTCCGCCGCTCGGCGCTGTCGCTGACCTCGGTGCTGCCGTACTTCCGCAACCTCGGCCTCGAGGTGGTCGACGAGCGGCCGTACGAGCTGGAGACGAGCGCCGGCGAGCGCGCCTGGATCTACGACTTCGGGCTGCGGCTGCCCGGGCGGTCGGCGTCCTGGGCGACGCGCTCGATGGTGACCGACGCGTTCGTCGCGGGCTGGTCCGGGGCGGCCGAGTCCGACGGGCTCGACCAGCTGGTGCTCGGTGCCGGGCTGACCTGGCGCCAGGTCGTCGTGCTGCGGGCGTACGCCCGGTACCTGCGCCAGGCGGGCAGCACCTTCAGCCAGCAGTACGTCGAGGGGGTGCTGCTG
>DASTLY010000023.1:0-67729 GCA_035714445.1 Mycobacteriales bacterium | reverse complement strand
GGAGCCTTTTCAGCTCGGCCCGCTCGTCCACGTCGAGTGGCTTGTCCTGCACAACACCCTTTTCTTTGGCTTTGGCGACCCAATTGCCCAGGGTCGACTCGCCGATCCCTAGGTCACGGGCGATCTCGGCAATGGGCTTGTCAGCGGTCAACACCAGCTGCACGGCCTCAGCCCGATACTCCGGTGTGAACACGCGTTTCTGTCGCGGCACTCGCACTCCCTTCACCAGGAGGATGCCACCAAGTGACGACCCTCCACCAGATCGGGATCACTCCAGTGCCGTGCATGCGCGTCGTGCAGGACGAGGGCGCGGGCGGCGTGGACCTGCTCGGCCTGGCCGCTGTGCACGACGTGCGGGGTGAGTAGGCCCAGGCCCGCATGCCGGTGATCATGGTTGTAGGTGTGGAAGAACTCGGCGCAGAACGCCCGGGCGTGCTGCAGGCTGGTGAAGGTGCCGGGGAAGCTCGGGCAGTACTTCAGGGTCTTGAACTGGCTCTCGCTGTACGGGTTGTCGTTGCTCACCCGCGGGCGGCTGTGGGCTTGGTGACACCGAGGTCGGCGAGCAGCAGCGCGACGGGCTTGGAGGCCATGCTGCTGCCGCGGTCGGCGTGGATCGTGAGCTGCCCGGCCGGGACCTGTTCGGCCTTGATGGTCGCCGCGAGGAGCTGTTCGGCCAGGCTGGCGGACTCCCGGCTGGCGACCATCCACCCGACGGTCTTGCGGGAGTACACGTCGATGATCGCGTACAGGTAGAAGTAGGTCCACTTCGCCGGGCCGTGGAGCTTGGTGATGTCCCACGACCACACCTGGTTCGGGGCGTGCGCGACGAGCTCGGGTTTGACCTTCGCCGGATGCGTGGCCTGGGCGCGGCGCTCCCGGACGTCGCCGTGGACGCCCCGCAGCAGCCGGTAGAACGTGGACTGCGAGCCCAGGTAGACGCCCTCATCGAGCAGCGTCGCCCAGACCTGCGCCGGGGCGGCGTCCGCGAACCGCTCGCTGTGCAGCACCGCCAGGATGCTCTCCCGCTCAGCGGGCGTGAGCGCGGCCGGCTGGTGCCGGTCGGCGTGCGGAACCGGCGCCGGCCGCGGCGGCCGGACTTTGGTGGGGTGCCTGCGGTAGTGCGTGGCGCGGGACCACCGGCGGGCGTGTCAGATCAGCTGTGTAAGGACTTCGGTCAGACCCTGAGGCGGGATCGCCTTGGAGGGAGCACACGATGATGGTCATGACCGACGATGTGCTGGGTGGTGGCGTGGTGCCGTCGCCTGGTGAGGTGCCGCCGGCGGCGGTCTCTGGGCGGCAGCTGCGGGAGCTGCTCGCCGACGACGGCTGGCTCGATGAGCTGGTGGACCGGGCCGATCAGGGCGGGGTGTCGCTGACCGGCCCGGGCGGGTTCCTCCCAGAGATGATCAAGGCGGTGCTCGAGCCGGGGCTGGCCGCCGAGCTCACCGGGCACCTGGGCTATGAGGTCGGGGACCCGGCCGGCCGGGGGTCACCCAACAGCCGTAACGGGCACACCCCCAAGACGGTGCAGACCGAGGTCGGGCAGGTCCCGCTGGCGGTCCCGCGGGACCGCCAGGGCAGCTTCGAACCCCGGCTGGTGCCCAAGGGCGAGCGGCGCCTCGGCGGCCTCGACGACATGATCATCAGCTTGTACTCGGGTGGGATGACGGTCCGGGACATCCAGGCCCACCTGGCCCGCACGGTCGGCACCGAGCTCTCCCACGACACCATCAGCAAGATCACCGACGCGGTGCTGGAGGAGGTCAAGGCCTGGCAGTCCCGCCCGCTGGAGGAGATCCACCCGATCGTCTACGTCGACGCGCTGGTGGTGAAGGTCCGCGACGGCGCGCAGGTGCGGAACAAGGCCGCGCACCTGGCGGTCGGGGTCGACCTGGACGGCGTCAAGCACGTCCTGGGGATCTGGGTGCAGGCCAACGAGGGCGCGAAGTTCTGGGCCGGGGTGTGCGCCGAGCTCGCGAACCGGGGCGTCCGGGACATCCTGATCGCCTGCTGCGACGGCCTGACCGGGCTGCCCGAGGCGATCGAGGCGACGTTCCCGCGCACCACCGTCCAGACCTGCGTGGTCCACCTGATCCGGGCGTCGATGCGGTTCGTGTCCTACACCGACCGCAAGAAGATCGCCGCCGGGCTCCGGCCGATCTACACCGCGCCGACCGCGGACGCCGCCGAGACCGCGCTGCTGGAGTTCGCCGACTCCGAGATCGGCAAGCGGAACCCGGCGGTGATCGCGACCTGGCAGAACGCCTGGGAACGGTTCATCCCGTTCCTGGCCTTCCCCCCCGCCGTCCGCAAGATCATCTACACGACGAACGCGATCGAGTCGTTGAACTACCAGCTCCGCAAGGTCATCAAGAACCGCGGGCACTTCCCGTCCGACGACGCCGTCATCAAGCTGCTGTGGCTGGCGATCCGTGACATCGAGGACAAGCGGGCCCGGGCCCGCGCCAAGGAGAAGGGCACCCCCAAAGGCACCCCCCGCAAAGCCGAAGGCCGGCTCGTCGAAGGCGCCAGCACCCAAGGCTGGCGGCCAGCGCTCGCCGGCCTGCTCATCGCCTTCCCAGACCGCCTCGACCAGCACATCCGATGAGCCGTTCCGCGGCCACCCCCGGCCTGGACATGGACACCTTCTACGAGTGCCCCGACTGCGGCGAGCAGAGCACCGACCGGCGCTGCCTTGACTGCAACCTGTTCACCCGCCGGCTGGGCCCCGGCGGCCACTGCCCACACTGCGACGAGATCGTCCTCCTCGACGACCTCACCACCCGACCAGCAACATCAACTACCGGAACTTACACAGAAAACTTGACAAGCTCGGACCGGCCGGCCGCCTGGCACGCCCCGGCGGTGCCCAGCAGCGGTACCAGCTCGGCTGTCCCATGTCGACCGGGTCACCGGCGAACCGGTCCGCCGCTACGAACACCCCCACCCCGGCGCAATGCTGCACGTCGACGTGAAGAAGCTCGGGAACATCCCCGACGGTGGCGGCTGGCGCTACACCGGCCACACGCAGGGTGGCCGGTGTCAAGACGGCTACCGCTCAGCGCACGGGAAAGCGAAGCATTTACCGGCGACCCCGTGGTCGGCACCGCCTACGTCCACACCGTCATCGACGACCACAGCCGCGTCGCCTACGCCGAAGTCCACGACGACGAGACCGCCGCCACCGCCATCGGCGTGCTCCGGCGCGCCGTCGGCTGGTTCGCCACCCGCGGCGTGAAGACCGAAGGGGTGCTGTCGGACAACGGCAGCGCCTACAAGAGCCACGCCTGGCGCGACGCCTGCGCCGAACTCAACATCACACACAAGCGCACCCGGCCCTACCGGCCCCAAACCAACGGGAAGATCGAACGCTTCCACCGCATCCTTGCCGCCGGCTGGGCCTTCCAGCGGCTCTACCTCAGCGAGTCAGCCCGCAGAAAGGCCTGCCGGCCTGGCTGCGCGAGTACAACCACCACAGGCCCCACACCGCGATCGGCAAGGTCCCGCCCATCACCCGCTTGACCAACCTGCCCAGGCAGTACAGCTAGCGTCATGATCATGAGCTCTTCCCGTTCACCGGTTTCACAGAGACAGAAGTGCTGCGTTGACGATGGCGGTCTTGGCGACCGCGGCCCCCAGCCGTGCCTCGCCGACTTTGGCGAGGGCGAACGTGCCGAGGATGAGCGCGGACCTGCGCGGCCGCACGCGCAGGCGCCGGGACCGAGGGGCCGTGCACGACCAGCGCCAAGACCGATCACCGCGGCACCCGCCGCTGCGGCGCTGAGGATCGGGTGGCTGGACATGCGCCAGGTCGCCATGGCAACAGCGGCCAGAAGCACCAGCTCGAGCAGGAAGCGCAGGGGCGCCGACAGCCTCATCGCTCATCCTCCAGGAGGAGCGGCCAACGGTCCGGAAGCAGGATGCCAAGGCTGATGAGCGGCGCGAGCATGAGAGGCACGCAAGCGCGGAGACATGCGGGGATGGAGACGGACCCCGCGAATCGAACCTCAGGAGGAGGTTGCAACTGCCGCACCTCCTTACCGTCCGGACTGCGAGACACGGTCGAAGGTCGGGCGTGGGCGACGGACGAGGACGCGTGTGCGGCAAGCGGAGCGGTACGGGGAGTGAGACGTGGACGGTCTGAGCGAGAAGCAGGTCCGCGAGGCGTTCAGGAACTGCTCTCGCCGAGAGCGGCAGACCGCGACCTTGCCCGAGCTGAGCTCGGTGGCTTGGGAGAACCTCGAGTACCTGGGCTGGCGGGACCCGAAAGCTCCGCAGCGGGGCTACATCGTCTACTGGGCCGCTGAGGGTCCTCGCGGCATCGTGCTGCGCGCACCAGAGTCCCGAGTTCGGCGGACCGCGCAGTGCACGCTGTGCCAGGCAGTGCACCAAAACGGTGTCGCGCTGTTCGTCGCGCCGAGTGGTGGCGACGCGGGACGCAGCGGCAACACGATCGGCACCTACATCTGTGACGACCTTGCGTGCTCGACACACCTGCGCGTCGCACTGCGGCCGTCTCGGCGGCTGCCCGACCCGGCACCTGTCATCGCCGAGAGGGGCGCTGCCATCGTCCGTCGCCTCGATGCGTTCGTCGGCTCGGTGTTGCGCGACTGACCCGCTGACGCCACAGGCCAGTGTTCGTCGCTATGCGTACCTGTCCTTCCAGCTGCGACTGCAGGCGGCGGCGCGAGGCGGCTTCGCCGCCCCGCCCTGCCGGACGTTGGGCGGCCTCGGCGTCCAGCGACTTCTTCACCGACTGTATGGCACCACGAAAGGAGGAGCCAGGGCGCCCTTCCTCCTGATGGAGGAGAAGCACATCAGTACTCCTGGTGGAGGCGCGCGCCGCCGAGCGCTCATAGCGTCGCTGATGAACACCGGTCACCTTGGAGGAGGAACTCAGTCATGGCCACCGTCACCGTCGTCGACAACGTCGTGAGTGTCCGGCTGTCGCCGATGGAGAAGCTCGCCGGGCTGCTGCGCGACCTGGCAGTCCCAACCTCCCAGGTCCGTCGTGCCCGTGCGGTTGCCGATGGCCTTCCGGAGGTGGTGGGAATGCGGGCGCCCGGTCTGCACCTGCCCGGTACGCGCAAGTACGGCACGTGGCGGCGGCGTAGTGGCAGGACCTACGCGGCCGTGCGTGGAAGCGGCCCTGCGCTGCTGCTGGAGCTGGACGGACACCGGTACGACAGCGTGGTCGTCACGACGCCGGACGCCGAGCGCCTGGCGCAGCGGATCGCTGGGTCGTGAACGTCATGGCCCGGAACAGGGCTGCCTTGGAGCGGTGGTGGCTTCCGGCTCTGCTCGCCGCCGTCGTGATGCTCGCCCTCGTCGTGAACTCGGCGACCAGCCGGGACGTCTACGCAACGCTGTCTGGGCGTCTGGTCGCTGCGCCGCACCGGGTACGTGTGGCCGTCGAGGTCGTCAGCGAGGGCGGCCTCGTTCTGCTAGCCGTGCTGTTCGCGGTGATTGCGGCAGCCCGCTGGCGGAGATCCGGCTCGTTGCTGCCGATGACGACCGGCCTGAGCGTTGTGGCCGCCTACGCGGCCAGTGAGTGTCTCAAGACGCTGCACGCTGCGCCGCGGCCCTGCTGGTCTTCGTCTGCGGCTCGCATTGTCGCGGAGTGCCCTGCTGCCGGTGACTGGTCGCTGCCGAGCAACCACTCGGCCATCGCTGCGGCGCTGGGGGCGGCTGTGCTTCTTCTGGCGCCGAGGCTGTGGCCCCCTGTGGTCGGGCTGGTGGTGGCTGTCGGGGCGGCTCGTGTTGGTCTAGGGGTCCACTACCCGCACGACGTCCTGGACGGGTTCACGGTGGGCGCAGGCGTGGTGCTGGCGGTGCATGCCGGCGTCCTGCTGGCGATGCGTCGGCTCGGGCGACGCCGGCAGGTCGCCACCACCGAAGCAGGCGCCTGATCGTCCTCTCTGCTGAGGCCGACGGCGGCCGGGCAACTACCAGTACGCGCGCATCAGCTCACTGGACCAGCCCGGCTGCCGCACAGCGCCTCGGGGTGGGACCTCGTCCATCCAGGGCTTGACGTCCAGCACCGGGGTGCCGTCGATCGCGTCGAGGCCGCGCACGTGCAGGTCCAGGCCGTCGACGCGGAGCAGCGCGCAGCGGGAGACGCCGGGCCGGTTGGGTTGCGCCTTGCCTCGTTGAGCGAAGATCCCGAGCAGCGGCCAGTCCGGGTTGCCGCGCGGCCGTCGGCCGCCGCGCTCGACGCGTCTCGGATCGACACGGTCGAACACGGAGACCACCTCGAGGTGGGAGAACTGCGCTAGGCCGGCGACCGCGTCGGTGGTGAAGCGGCCGCCGTCGATCCTGAGCACGGTGTCGACGTCGCCCCAGGCGTTGTCCTCGACGCTGGCGCGTCCACCGACCACCGTGGCGATGGGCACGCACTCGATGACGGTCATGAGGGCCTCCTGTTCGTCGCGTTCAGTCGCCGGCTGGGACGATCAGCCCTGACTCGTAGGCGAGCACCACGGCCTGCACCCGGTCCCGGAGGCCGAGCTTGGCCAGCAGGTTGCTCACGTGGGTCTTCACGGTCGTCTCGCCCAGGACGAGGTGTGCGGCGATCTCGGCGTTCGACAACCCGCGCGCCACCAGCAGCAGCACCTCGCGCTCACGCTCGGTCAGCTCGGGGAGGTCGGCGGCAGAGCGCGGGTCGGTGACCGGGAGCAGCCGCGCGAAGCGGTCCAGCAGACGTCGGGTGACCCGCGGCGCGACGACGGCCTCCCCGCGGTGCACCACGCGGACGGCGTTGACGAGCTCGTCGGCAGGCACGTCCTTGAGCAGGAAGCCGGAGGCTCCGGCCCGGAGCGACTCGACGACGTACTCGTCGAGCTCGTAGGTCGTCAGGACGAGCACGCGCGGCCCGTCGGGCGCGGCGGTGATCCGTCGGGTGGCTTCCACGCCGTCGACACGAGGCATGCGGATGTCCATCAGGACCACATCCGGGTGCAGCGCCTGCACCTGCTGCACGGCGACTTCACCGTCGGCTGCCTCGCCGACGACCTCGATGTCGGGCTCGGTCTGCAGGATCAGTCGGAACCCGGTCCGCAGCAGCGGCTGGTCGTCGACCAGGAGAACGCGGATCGTCATGCTCGGCCTCCCGTCGTGGGCAGTGTCGCGGTGACGGCGAAGCCGCCGCCACCTCGGGGTCCGGCGCGCAGCCGGCCGCCGTACGCCTGCACGCGCTGCTTGACCGACTGCAGACCGTGACCGTCGTTGATGTCGCTGTTCCAGGTCACGACGCCGCGGCCGTCGTCCCGCACCTCGATCGACAGCACGTCGTCGCGCCACGTCACGTCCACGTCGACCCGGGCGCGGCCGGCGTAGCGGCAGGCGTTGTCGAGCGCCTCCTGCACCATGCGGTAGGCGGTCAGCCCCACCCCGGGCTCAAGCACAGACGGCGCACCGGTAGTGGTCAGGCCGACGTCCAGGCCGCCGGCCCGCGCCTGGCCCACCAGGGCGGCGAGGTCCGCGAGTCCCGGCTGAGGGGCGCGGTCGACGTCTTCGCCCTCGGGCCGCAGGACGCCGAGGATCCGGCGCATCTCCTCCAGTGCTTCACGGCTGACCCGCTCAGCCTCGGCCAGCACGTCCTCGGCGGTGTCCGGGTCGGTCCGCAGCAGGCGCCGCGCGGCGGCAGCCTGGACAGTGACGGTCGTGAGGCTGTGCGCGACGAGGTCCTGCATTTCCCTCGCGATGCGGGTCCGCTCGTCCACCAGCGCCGCCCGGGTCTCCGACGCCCGCGCCGCGAGCAGCGCGTGGTTGCGCTCCTCGAGCCGGGCGGTGTAGCTGCGGCGCTGCCGGACGGAGCGACCGACGGTCCAGCCGGTGGCCAGCACCAGGGCGTTGCCGACCCAGTCGCTGGTCGTCGGATCCAGAGGCCCGCCGACCAGCACGCCGACTACCAGCAGTGTGAGCGCAGCCAGTGCCGTCGCGCTGACGCGCGCTGGGCGCGCCACGGCGACGGTGTACAGCGTCAGCAGGGCCGGCAGGCCACCGATGGTCTGGTGGTACCCGAGCAGGACTGGGAGCAGCGAGACGACTGCTGCCAGGCAGAACGCCGGGACCGGCCAGCGGCTCCGGACGGCGACGGCGGCACCGCCCAGTACGGCGAGCGCGACCCCGAGGGCATCAGGGTCGTGGTAGTCGAAGGTGATGAACTCCGGGGTCGACCACATCGCCAGGACCGCGAGTGCGGCGACGACGCAGCCCAGAGCCACGTCGAGCAGCAGCCCGTGCCGCCGCACCAACTCGCGCACGCGCAGGCCCATCGTGCTCACACCCCGACGCTAGAGCGCTGGTGTGGCCGCGGGCCTCCGTCGGCAGGACCGACTCCGCCTCCTCCTCGAGGAGGAGGTGTTCGCCGAACCAGCTTCGCGGCGGGCTCCGGATCACTAGAATCGGACCGTGGCCGAGTTGGTGGTGCCGCCCGCGAAGGCGGCTGTCAAGGTCCCGCCTCAGCGTGCGGCTGAGCCCGATGGGAGCTCCGCCGACGTCCTGCGGCGGCTCGGGCTCGAGGCGCTGGTCGAGGTCATGGAGCGCTCGGCGTACGGCGTCTGCATCACTGGGGACGACTACACCTGGGTCTACCTGAACCCTGCCGCGGAGGCGATGCTCGGGCAGTCGTTCCAGGAGCTGCAGGGCCAGTGCTACCTGCACTGCTTCCCGGAGCACGAGCGACGCGCGCTGATGGGACTCGAGCAGGACCAGCGCCACGGCGACACCGGCTTCTACACCAACACCATCGTCCGGCCGGACGGGACGCAGGTCGAGATGACCTGGTCCGGGGTCGTCATCGAGGTCGACGGTCGGGAGTTCGCGCCGGCGTTCTTCCACGCGACCGCCGATCTGCGTCGCGCGGAGCGTGAGGCCGCGGGTCTTGGCGCAGCCGCCGCGCAGGTGGCCGGCAGCAACGGGGTCGGTGAGGTGCTGACCGCTCTCGCGTCGCAGGCCGTGCACGGCACCCGGGCCGCCGGCTGCCTGGTGCTGCTGACCGAGTCCTGGAACGGCGACGTGCGGGTCGCGGCCGCCGACTCGGTGCCGGCGGGAGCAGCGGCTGCGCTCCAGGAGGCACCGCTCCGGCTCACGGACCTGCCGGGAGCGGACCTGCTGCTCGCTGGGCGTCTGGTTCCCATGACCGACGACCGCAGCCGGTTGCTGGATCGCGGCGCCACGGCAGGGCTCCTGGCAGCGACCAGCGGCCTTGATTGGGAGGGGTCGGTCAAGGTCCCGTTGAGCCGCGCCGGCGAGGTGGTGGGCTGCCTGCTGGTGCTGCTCCCCCGCACCCTGACCGCCCCGAGCGAGAGCGAGCTGGCGTACCTGGCGGCCCTCGGGTCGCACGCGTCCGTCGCGCTCGAGCACGCCCGCCTCCGCGAGCAGGTTGCCCTGTCGGCCGTGGAACTGGAGCGACGTCGGCTGGGCCGCGATCTGCACGACTCGGTGAGCCAGGCGCTGTTCGCGCTGCACGCGCGGGCGCAGGTCGTTACGCGGGCGCTCGCGGTCAACGACCGCGACGTGCTGCAGCAGGCGGCGGCGGACATGGAGGGCATCGCCCAGCAGGCGATCGCTGAGATGCGCGCGATGCTGGCCGACCTTCGCAGCGAGACGCCCCCGGCCGGACTGCTGGCAGGGCTGGAGGAGCTGGCACGCCGGCTGACCGACCGCGAAGGGCTGCCGACGCAGTTGCATGTGGTGGGCGCGCTGCCGCAGGTGCCGGCCGAGACGGCGCAGCACCTGCACCGGATTGCCGGCGAGGCGCTGCACAACTGCGTCAAGCACGCGGGTGCCAGCGGCGCGACGGTCACGCTGACCACCAGCTCCGGGGAGCTGGTGCTCACGGTCGCCGACGACGGCCGCGGGTTCGACCCGGCCGCGGTCGGCGGCGCGGGTCACGGCCGGCGGACAATGCACGAGCGCGCCTCCCTGTGCGGCGGCTCGGTGCACGTCGACGGCGCACCGGGCCGCGGCACGCAGGTCGTCGTCCGCGTCCCGCTGCACCGCTGACCCCGGACACGGGCCAGGGGCGCCCCACGGGACGCCCCCGGCCTCGTCTTCTTGCGGCTAGGCCGTGGCGATGGCGTCGAGGACCCGCAGCCGCGCGGCACGACGTGCCGGCCAGACCGCGGCGAGGACCCCGATGACCGCGGCGATGCCGAGGAAGGCCACCAGCCGGCCGGTCGGGACGGCCAGCTCGGTGATGCCCTGCCCGGCGAGCGCCCGCGAGAGGCTGACGCCGAAGGCCGTGCCGAGCAGCACGCCCATCACCGCGCCGTACACCGCGATGACCACCGACTCCAGGCGCACCATCCGGCGAAGCTGGCTGCGCACCATGCCGATCGCCCGGAGCAGCCCGATCTCGCGGGTCCGCTCGATCACCGACAGGGCGAGGGTGTTGACGATGCCGAGCACGGCGATGATGACCGACAGGACGAGCAGGGCGTTGATGAGCATCAGCTGCTGCTCGACCTGCTCCTTCTGCTCGGCCTTGAACTCGGCCTGGTCCTTCAGCGCCACGACCGGGTACTCGGCGACCGCGGCGTCCACCTCGTCGCGGACGTCGCCGGGCGCTACGCCGTCGGCCAGCGTCACGTAGACGAACCGGTCCAGGGGCTGCCCGCCGGTGGCGTCGTAGGTGTTGAGCGACAACAGGACCGGGGCCAGCACCTCGTTGTGCTCGAAGGTGCCCCCAACCGTCAGGGCGGCGCGCTCCCCGTTGGCCAGCAGCAGCTCCACCCGCTCGCCAAGCTCCCAGCCGCGGGCCTGCGCCGTTGTCGTGTCGACCAGCAGCCCGCCGTCAACCAGCGCCTGGCTCGAGCCGGAGGCGTAGTCGAGCTCGATGCTGTCGTCCAGCGTGCCGGCGCTGACCGCGGCGAAGGTGCTCTGCTGGCCGCCGATCTCGGCCCGGCCGAAGCGGACCTGGGTGACCGCCTCGACGCCGTCCACCTCGCGCAGGCCGTCGGCGATCTCGGTCGTGAACGGCTGGGCGACCGCGGTCGAGACGACGAACTGCGAGCGGATGGAGCCATCGACGAGCGCGTCGACCGACTTGTTGGTCGATGCTCCGAGGATGCTGAACCCGGTGACCAGCGCGAGGCCCACCATGAGCGCGGAGGCGGTCGCGGCGGTGCGGCGCGGGCTGCGGACGGCGTTCTCGCGGGCGAGGTGTCCCGTGGTGCCCCAGAGCCGGGGCAGGACGCTCCCGACGGCCCGCAGGAAGGGCCGGGCCAGGACCGGGCTGAGGGCCGTGGCGCCCAGCACCAGCGCGGTCGTGCCCAGGCCGACGAAGGAGGAGGCAGAGCTCGCGTCCTCGGTGGTGTTGCCGGCCAGCAGCGCCAGGGCGCCCAGCCCGGCGAGGACCGCCCCGAATACGGCGCGACGGCGCAGGCTTCTCTCGACCGTCACGTGGTCGTCGCGCATGGCCGCGACGGGCGCGGTCCTGGCTGCGCGGCGGGCCGGCAGGTACGCGGCGATCAGGGTGACGAGCACACCCACCGCGTAGCCCCAGGCGACCGTGATGCCGCTGAATACCAGGCTGCCGTCCAGGGTCAGGCCGAACTGTCCGAACAGCGCTCGCAGGCCGGCCGCGGTCCCGAACCCGGCTGCGAGGCCGACGGTGGAGCCGACGACCCCCAGCAGCAGCGCCTCGCCTAGGACCGAGCGGGTAACCTGGCGGCGACTGGCACCGAGCGCCCGGAGCAGTGCCAGCTCCCGGGTGCGTTGCGCGACCAGCATCGAGAAGGTGTTCAGGATGATGAAGGTTCCGACGAAGAGGGCGACACCGGCGAAGACCAGCAGGAAGGTCTTCACGTAGCCCAGGCCCTCGGCGAGCGCCTCGCCCTGGCTGTCGACCTGCTCGGCACGAGTCTCCACGTCGAAGCCGGCCCCGAGCGCCTCGGCGACACGCTCCTTGAGGTCGGCTTCGGTGACTGCGCCGGCGGCTTCGATGCTGATGCCGTGGAACTGGCCCGGGGCGGTCAGCAGCTGCTGCGCCGTCCCGCTGTCGAACGCCGTCAGCGTGGCGCCGGCCAGGCCGCCGGACTCGCCGAACCGGAACAGCCCGACCAGCTCGGCGGTCACGCGAGGGCCGGGCGTCACGACCTCGACGGTGTCGCCAACGGCGTAGCCGGCGTCCCGCGCGGTCTTCTCGTCGAGGGCGATCTCGTCGCCCCTCAGCGGTGCGCGTCCTTCTGTCAGCGTGTTCGCCGACAGCGCCGGCTCGTCACTCCAGTTCACGCCAAGGCCGGGTGCGCCGCCGGTGGACACGACGTCGCCGTCGGGGTCCAGGACGTACACGCCCTCGGACTGGATGTAGCCCTCGACGGCTTCGACGCCGTCGACATGGGCGACCCTCGCGACGTCGTCTGCGCCGACGTAGGAGACCGCCGAGCTGGTGCCGGTACCGGCGAAACCGGCCTCGAAGGCGGATGCCTTGGTCACGTTGACGTCAGCTGCCGTGCCCTCGATCAGCTCGTCGAAGGTGCGGCTCAGGGTGTCCGTGAAGATCATCGTGCCGGACACGAAGGCCACGCCCAGGACGATGGCCAGCCCGGACAGTGCCAGTCGCAGCTTGTGCGACATCAGGTTCCGGAAGGTGGTCAGCCACATGACGCTCAGACCTCCACCACGACGCGGCCGGCGGTGTCGAACGCCTTCATGCGCTCGAGGACCCGCTCGGCGGTGGGCTCGGCCATCTCGTCGACGATGCGCCCGTCGGCCAGGAACAGCGCCCGGTCGGCGTAGGACGCCGCCGCCGGGTCGTGCGTGACCATGACGATGGTCTGGCCCAGCTCGCGCACCGACGTGCGCAGGAACGACAGCACGTCCGCGCCGCTGCGCGAGTCGAGGTTGCCGGTGGGCTCGTCGGCGAAGATGACGTCTGGACGGCTCGCCAGCGCGCGGGCACAGGCCACGCGCTGCTGCTGGCCGCCCGAGAGCTCGGTCGGCCGGTGGCCAAGGCGGGCGCGCAGGCCCACGACGTCGACCACGTGGTCCAGCCACTCCTGATCGGGCTTGCGAGCGGCGATGCTCATCGGCAGCGTGATGTTCTCCAGCGCCGTCAGAGTCGGCAGCAGGTTGAACGCCTGGAAGATGAAGCCGATTTTGTCGCGGCGCAGCCGGGTGAGCGCGTTGTCGTCGAGGCTGCTGAGCTCGGTGTCGCCGATCCAGGCCGTGCCGCTCGTGAGCGAGTCAAGCCCTGCCATGCAGTGCATGAGGGTGCTCTTGCCAGAGCCCGAAGGCCCCATGATCGCCGTGAACTGGCCTCGCTCGAAGGCCACGTCTACCGCGTCGAGCGCGACGACCTGGGCCTCGCCCTCGCCGTAGGTCTTCGTCAGTGCGGTGCCGTACGCCGCTGCGCTGCGCGTGTTGGCTGTCATGGTGGCTCCTCTGGTCGCCGTGGGCCCGGTCGGGCCTACGGCGACGCTAGGAATCGAAAGCGGGGCGCGGATCGGCCTGCAGGTCGAAGTCCGCGGACGCCAAGGGAAGGACGCTGGGCTCCAGTTCCTCCTTCAGGAGGACTGGTGTCACCGGTGCATGCGGGCCCGCGTCCGGCCCGAAGGAGTCCGGCGCACGATCGACGGACCTCTTGTGGCTCCACCTCGTGCGCGAGCGTCCTGTTGGGTCCGAGGGCACGCCGTCCCCCGCGTGTCGGGCTGGATGTCGGTGCAGAATGAGGCGGCGCGGCGTGTCGCCGGCTGATGACAAGCAGCCCGGCCAGCAAGGGTCCGGCGGCGGGCCACAGGCGTAGTGGTTGCCCGACCGCCACCATCGCCACCGCCACCGCCAGGGATCACCATCGCGGGCACCGCTGCCGTCGACGGCCCAGGCAAACGAGCGTCCCGCCGGGCCGGGTCGCGAACGAGCAGAGGAGGCGGGGCCCCGCCCGGGTACAGACACGGCCGCAGCCGATGCTAGCCGCGCCGAGGTCTTGAGACTCCCCCCACATCGGCATGCGAGTGCTTCGTCCGGTGGCGGCGCAGCGGGCAGGACCGACGCCGAAGCGTCGCCGCCCTACGCGTCGTCAAGGAAGTTGCTCAGTTGGCCGGCGACGTCTTCGTCGTGGGAGACGGAGGGCGTGGCAGTACCGCCGGAGCGTCGTGGACGCATCGGCATGTCCGAGGCGCTGCTGTGCCTGCAGGAGCTGGCCGTCCGCCACCAGGAGGGTCGCGACGCTGTGTCGCAGCCGGTGCGGACACACGTCGGGGTGATCGTGCTGGCGAACGAAGGTCTGGAACCAGTGGCCGAGGCTGCTGCAGCGCAGCCGCTCCTGGTGGTCGGGATCCGCGGTGAACAACCACGGCCCAGCGGCTCGCCGGGCGCAAGTCTTGCGCGCCAGGTGGTGAGGGTGTCTTCCCACAGTCGGGCGGTGCTGGCGCCGACGGCAACTTGCCGCGACTTTGCGGTCTTGGTCGTCGTGACGACCTCGGCGGAGATGCCGCGGTCGATGCGCAGGACTCGACCCTGCAAGGTCACCGACGTGCAGCGCGGCCAGCTCGCCGCGACGGGCTCCGGTGTCAGCGGCCAGGCGCAGCAGCAGCCGGACCTGCTCGGCAACGTGCAGCCGACCCCGCTGCCCCGTGCCGGGCGGCGCGCTCGCCAGTTGCGCGACATCGCCGGCTGCCGCCTCGAGGAGCCCTCGGACGACGATCAGCGGCACGTCGCGGCAAGGCTCGGGCTGGCCCGGACCACGCATGCTGCAGCGGCTGGCAAGCCAGGAGACGCTCGTCGAACGCCCACCCGAGCGCGGCCTTGAGCGAGCGCCCGCGCAGGGCGACGGTGTAATCGGGACACCGGCGCGCTCCCAGTCCTTCATCGCCGCCCGCAGCACAGGCGGACTGACCGTCGCCGGCGCGCGCCGTGCGATCGGGTCGGCGGTCAGCCGCCGCGCGACCTGCCGGTAAGCCCTGCCAGGTCGAAGGCTTCCAGTCGTGCTCAGCGGCCAGCCACACCTGGAGCAGGTCAGCGAGCGTGCCCAGAGGCGGCTGCCCTCGGCGTCGCAGCTCCTCGGCCTGCGACGCCAGCAGAGCCCGGCGCTGCTCGGCCTCGCCGAGCTCACCTCGCACGGTCGCCGAGCGCTGCACCGGCCGGCCTAACGGCATCAGCACCGACGCCGACCCGAACCTCCCAGACCCCCGGCTGACGCCGGCGAACCGTTCCACGACTGTGACGCGTCATCCTGGCAGCGTGCGCCACTGCTGGGGCGTTGCTAGGGATGGCGGCAACCCCGCCGACCGGTCCACGCAGGAGATCAACTCTGACCTGCTACCTCTGGGTGCGCTCGGCAGGATTCGAACCTGCAACCTCTTGATCCGTAGTCAAGTGCTCTATCCGTTGAGCTACGAGCGCGCGCCGGCGCGGACGCCGGCGGGGCCAGCATACCGGTCCGGCTGTCGGCCTCCAGGGCAGTCCGCACGGGCACCAGGCCGACCGCTAGGGCGCGTCCTCGAGGTGCATCGGGTCGAGCGTGGCCTTCTGCCGGAGGGCCCGGTTGACGGCGTACGTCACTGCCCACAGCCCGATCCCGATGATCATCAGCACGCCGGCGACCTTGTAGTCGGCGCCGGCCCGGCCGGACAGCGGGCTGGCGAGGTAGGCGCAGCACAGGGCTCCGATGACGGGGATGACGGTGGGTGCGCGGAAGTGCGCGTGCTCGACCGGGTCGCGGCGCAGCACCAGGACGGCGATGTTGACGATGGTGAACACGCACAGCAGCAGCAGCGAGGTCGTACCGCCGAGCGCCGCGAGGTCGGCCAGCCAGACCAGGCCGAAGGCGATGCCGGTGGTGAACAGGATCCCGACCCAGGGCGTCCGCCGGCCGGGGTGCACCCGGCCGAGGAAGGCGGGCAGCACCCGCTCGCGGGCCATGCCGTACAGCAGGCGGCTGGCCATGAGCATGTTGATCAGCGCGGAGTTCGCGACCGCGAACATCGTGATGAAGGCGAACAGGGTCAGCGGGAAGCCGGGCGCTCCGGCTGCCACGACCTTGAGCAGGGGCGCGTCGCCCTCCCCGAGCTCCTCCGGGGAGACGAGCGCGACCGAGGAGATGGCGACGAGGATGTAGATCACGCCGGTCAGGCACAGCCCGGCGAGCATCACCTTGGGAAAGATGCGCACCGGGTCCTTGGTCTCCTCGGCCATGTTGACCGAGTCCTCGAAGCCGACCATGGCGAAGAACGCGAGAGCCGTGGCCGCGGTGACGGCCCCGAAGGCGCCCTCGCCGTCAGGGGTGTCGAACTCCAGCAGGCGCGAGGTGTCGCCCTGGCCGCCGCCGAGCGCCCAGGCACCGATCCCGATGACGATCAGGAGGCCGGCGAGCTCGACACAGGTCAGCAGGACGTTGACCTTCACGCTCTCCCCGACGCCGCGGAAGTTGACCACGGCGACCAGCGTCATGAAGGTCAGCGCCACCAGGGTCAGGCCGGCGCCCTCGCTGAGCGTGAGGTCGAAGGCCTCGGCGAAGTTGCTCGCGAAGGCCTTGGAGGCGCTCGATGCCGAGGTCAGACCCGAGCACATGACGGTGAAGGTCACCATGAAGGTGAGGAAGTGGATGCCGAAGGCCTTGTGCGTGTACAGCGCTGCACCGGCCGCCTGCGGGTACTTCGTCACCAGCTCGAGGTAGCTGAACGCCGTGAGGATCGCGACGATGAACGCCGACAGGAACGGCAGCCACACCGCTCCGCCGACCTCTGCGGCGACCCTGCCGGTGAGCGCGTAGACGCCGGTCCCGAGGATGTCGCCGACCACGAACAGGAGCAGCAGTCCGGGACCCATGACCCGGCGGAGCGCGGGCTCCCCCGGGGTGTCCCCGGCCACTGCGGTGGCTCCACTGCTGCTGTCCGTCACGCTCGCCTCCGGTGCGGACTCGGGGATGTCCGGGGGCAGGTTGCGGCATGGGGCGGCAGATGTCGAGGCTCCGCTGAGAACACTGTGCAACGGCAGGGGCCCCCTGGCGCAGTCGTGCCACAGTGCTCCACCTGCCACCACCACCGGCTCAGGAGGGACAGCCATGCACCTCGTGCTCGCGACCAACGCGGAGGTCGACCAGCCCTGGCTGGCCGAGGCCACCGCCCGCTTCGCCCTGCAGGCCGGCGCGACCGTCGCCGTGGTCAGCGTCGACGAGGTGGAGCTCGAGCGGCTGGCCGCTGCCCCGCGCAGCGTGTCCCTGCAGCAGGCCGAGCGGGCCGGCGCCGCGGCGGTGGAGCGCCTCGCGGCGGCCGGGGTGACCGCCACGTCCACCGTGCTGTCCGGGGCGGCGCGCGACCGGATCCTGGACTTCGCCGAGTCCCAGCAGGCCGACGTGGTCGTGGTGGGCGCGAGCGGGCGGCCGGCGCTCGCCACCCGGCTGCTCGGCAGCGTGCCGCTAGCCCTGGTGGCGCGCTCCACCCGGCCGGTCCTGGTCGTGACGCCGCCCCGCGAGGGGAGCTAGGTGGCCCGCGCCGCCCCGCGCGGCAGCAGCCACGCGGCGATCCCGCCGGCCACGTGCGCCGCGGCCGCCACGAGATAGGTCCAGCGGAAGCCGCCGGTCGCGTCGGCGAGCAGGCCGCCGATCGAGGGCGCCACGGTCTGGGTGATGCCGAACGCGATCGTCACCACGCCGAAGGCGGCCGCCACCCCGGCCGGCTCGAGGTGGTCGGCGACGTACGCCGCGACGGAGGCGGGCAGCCCGGTCGAGAAGATGCCGAACAGCGCCGCGCACAGCAGCGCGACCGGGTGGGAGCCGTACAGCACGACCAGCGAGGACAGCGCCATGAGCAGGTGCGCGGTCAGCAGCACCCGCCGCCGGCCGAGGACGTCGGACAGCCGGCCGACCAGCAGGCCGCCGGCGATGCTGGTCAGGCCGAGCACGGAGTACGCGCCTGCGGCGGCGCCCGGTGAGAAGCCCGCGCCGTCGCGCAGAGCCGCGACCAGGTAGTTGGTGAACAGGACGTAGCCCAGGGCGAAGGCGGCGTACGTGACCACGAGCGGCGCCCAGCCGGGCAGGTCGCGCAGGGCGGACAGCCCGAGCCCGGTCCGTGGCGGTCCCTCGAGCGGAGTCCGCGGCAGCCGCCACAGGACGACGACGAGCACGACGACGCCGAGCGCCGCCTGGACCGCCCACACCGTCCGCCAGCTGTCGAGCCCGCGGGACAGGGCGCCGGCCAGCACGATCGCCAGCCCCGAGCCGACGCCCAGCGCACCTGCGGCGAGGCCGCGATGGCGGGGCGCGACGGCCGCGGCGGCGACCGCGGACGCCGGCACCCACACGGCACCGTTGAAGCCACCGGCCAGCAGCATCGCCAGCAGCAGGACCGGGTAGCTGGGCGCCACCGCCAGCAGGGCGAGCCCCGCGACCACCCCGGCCAGGCCGATGGCGAGGAAGTCCGCGAGCCGCACCCGGCTGGAGTAGCGGATCATGACGAGCAGCCCCAGCAGGTAGCCGCCCAGGTTGGCGGTGCCCAGCAGCCCGGCCCGGCCGTACGTCCCCACGACGTCGTCGACCATCGCCGGGAGCAGGAACGGGTAGGACAGCCGGCCGAAGCCGTGCCCGATCGCCACCGTCGCCGCGGCCAGCGCGACGACCACCAGGGGGCGGGCCGCACGCGTGGACCGCATGGGCCGTGTCACAGGGCGGACGCTACCCGCGGCAGGCCTTGCGCCGGCGGCCGGGCGCAGCACACGCACTAGCCTGCGCGGGATGGCCGTGCTCGTGGACCCGGCGGTGTGGCCCTGGCGCGGCGAGCTGTGGTCGCACCTGGTGAGCGACGTGTCGTACGACGAGCTGCACGAGTTCGCGGCGCGGCTGGCGGTGCCGCGGCGGGCGTTCCAGGGCGACCACTACGACATCCCGGCGCGGCTGCGGCCGGCCGCGGTCGCGCTGGGCGCCGAGCAGGTGCCGGCGCGGGAGCTGCTGCGCCGGCTCAAGGCCGCCGGGCTGCGTCGGCGCAAGGGCCGCTGAGCCGGGCCAGCTCCGCGTGCAGGTTGTCCCGGGCGGGCCGCTCCCACCGCCGCCTGCCCTCGCCGGTGCTGAACAGGTGCGGCCGGTCCAGCAGCCCGCGCAGCACCGCGGACCGGCCGGCCCGGAAGACCGGGTCGGACAGGTGCGCGTACTCCTGCCGTACGTCACGGGCGTAGGCGCCGTAGCGCGCCGGGGCCGCGGCCAGCACCGCCAGGTCCGCGTCGCAGAGCACGGCGCCTGCCGCGTCCTCCGGCGCGGGGTCGTGCCCTGCCGTCAGCAGCACGAGCCGGGCCACCTCGATGCTCAGCGGCTCGGGCAGCCCGAGTGCGGCCAGCGTCGTCGTCGCCAGCTCGGCGCTGGCCCGCTCGTTGTCGCCGGCCCGCGGGTCGTAGACGGCGTCGTGCCAGAACGCCGCGAGCACCGGCGCCGGCGGCGGGCCCGGCTCCAGCAGGTCCAGGGCCTGCAGCACCTCCGCCAGGTGGCGCAGGTCGTGGTAGCGACGGTGCTCCTGCGTGTAGCGGACCAGCAGGGCTCGGCCGGCGGCGACGACGTCCTCCCCGCTGCCGAGGACGGCGACCCACCGCTGCAGGAGCTGCCCATCCACAGGCGGGACCGCTCTCATGGACACGGCGCCCACTCTGCTCGACCCTTGCGCGGGGTCGGAGCCGGGGGCAGGCTCGGGCCGTTCACACGCCTGGAACATTGCCTTCCTACCGTGCCGGTCAGCACCGGTCGAACTCAGGGAGCACACCATGACACTCATCGAGGACCGCGCCGCGAGCAGCGCCGGCTACGCGCTGCCCGGGCACCCGCTCGAGCCCCTGACCGAGCCGGAGGTCTCGCGGGCCGCCGCGATTCTCAAGGCCGATGCGCGGTTCCCCGAGGGGACCCGGTTCGTCTTCCTCGAGCTCGCGGAGCCGCCGAAGCAGGTCGTCGCCGGCTTCACGCCCGGCTCGACCTGGGACCGGCAGGCGGCGGCGGTGCTGCGCAACCCCGGGCGGCGGGAGACGTACGAGGCGTTGGTCTCCCTCGTCGCGGGCGAGGTGGTGTCCTGGCGGCACGTCGCCGGCCTGCAGCCGCCGATGATGGCCGAGGAGTTCATGGCCTGCGAGGAGGTCGTGCGGGCCGACCCGCGCTGGCAGGCCGCGATGCGCCTGCGCGGGGTCGAGGACTTCTCGCTGGTCATGCTCGACCCGTGGGCGTCGGGCTACACCGGGCCCGACGACGCGCCGTCCGGCCGCCGGCTCGCCCGGCCGCTGACGTTCGTGCGCTCCAAGGAGGACGACAACGGCTACGCCCGGCCGGTCGAGGGCCTGATCGTGACGGTCGACCTCGACGAGATGACGGTGCTGGCGGTCGACGACTCCGGCGTGGTCCCGCTCCCGCCCCAGCCGGGCAACTACCTGCCGGAGTTCATGGTCGAGGAGGGCAACGTCCCCGCGTTCACCCAGCAGCGCGAGCGGATGAAGCCGATCAGCATCACCCAGCCCGAGGGGCCGAGCTTCACCGTCGACGGGCACGCGGTCGAGTGGGGCCCGTGGCGGCTGCGGGTCGGCTACACCCCCCGCGAGGGCCTGGTCCTGCACGACATCGGCTACGTCGACAAGGGCGTGCTGCGCCCAGTGCTCTACCGCGCGTCGCTGTCGGAGATGTACGTCCCGTACGGCGACCCGCGGCCCACGCACTGGAACAAGAACGTGTTCGACGAGGGCGAGTACGGCCTCGGCTGGCTGGCCAACCCGCTCGAGCTGGGCTGCGACTGCCTCGGCGAGATCCACTACTTCGACGGCGTCGTCAACGACCAGGACGGCGAGGCGGTGCGGATCGGCAACGCCATCTGCATGCACGAGGAGGACGCGTCGATCGGCTGGAAGCACACCGACTTCCGGACCGGCCGGGTCGAGGTGCGCCGCAACCGCCGCCTCGTGATCTCGATGATCGCGACGGTCGGCAACTACGACTACGGCTTCTACTGGAACCTCTACCTGGACGGGTCGATCGAGTTCGAGATCAAGCTGACCGGGATCCTGTCGACGGGGGCGCTGCCGGTCGGCGAGGACCCGGTCTTCGGCACCACGGTGGCCCCCGGGCTGATGGCGCCCAACCACGAGCACTACTTCAGCGTGCGGCTCGACATGCGGGTCGACGGCCCGCGCAACAACCTGTTCGAGGTCGACTCGGTGTCCGAGCCGGCCGGGCCCACGAACCCGCACGGCAACGCCTGGCGCACCCGCAAGACGCACCTCGCCAGCGAGTCGGCGGCGCAGCGCCTGCCGGACGCGATGGCCGGCCGGGCCTGGCTGGTGACCAGCGCCGACACGACGTCTGCGCTCGGTACGCGACCGGCGTACAAGATCGAGCCCGGGCACTACACCGCGCCGCTGTGGCAGGACGGCTCCGAGCAGGCCGAGCGCGGCGGCTTCGCGACCAGGCAGCTGTGGGCCACGCCGTACGACCCGGCCGAGCGCTACGCCGCCGGGGACTACGTCGCGCAGAACCCCGGGCCGGACGGGCTGGTGGCGTACACCGCCGGCGACCGCTCGCTCGTCGACAGCGACCTGGTGCTCTGGTACACCGTCGGCGCCCACCACGTCGTGCGGCCCGAGGACTGGCCGGTGATGCCGGTGACCCGCGTGGGCTTCCACCTCAAGCCGTTCGGCTTCTTCGACGGCAACCCGATGCTCGACCTGCCGGCCGAGGGCGGCCACTGCGCTCCGACGGTCGCCGGCGCGGGCGACGCGGGTTGCGGCTGCACCTGACCTACTCCTGCGCGGGCCGGGTGAGGACCCGGCGTACCGGCGACCCGGCGACCGGCTCGTCGCAGGTCCGGCAGACCCACGCCGGGTCGATCGGGTGGTCGGCCGCGCCGTGCGGGCTGTGGTGCAACCGCACCGGCGGCTCCTCGGCCACCCAGCGGTCGCCCCACTGCAGCAGCGCCTGCAGCACCGGCAGCAGGTCGCGGCCGCTCGCCGTCAGGTGGTAGCCGGAGCGCGGCGGCGCCGTGCTGTAGGGCCGGCGCTCCAGCACCCCGACGTCGACGAGGTCGTTGAGCCGGGCGGTCAGCCGGTCGCGGGGGGCGCCGGTGCCCCGGGCGATGTCGGTGAAGCGATGGCTGCCCATCGAGACCTCACGCACGACGAGCAGCGCCCAGCGGTCGCCCACGACCTCCAGGGCGCCGGCGATCGAGCACGCGCGGCCCGGCAGGTCCTGCAGTACGGGGATCGGCATGACCCCAGGTTTGCACATCAAACTCTCGCGCGCTACGGTCTGGTCGGTTCGACTCGCAAACCGACTGCGGCTCCGCCGCCTCCCGCCCTGGGGTTCGTCATGAAGATCTCCCTGCACCGCCCCCTGAACGACCCGCCGCCGTCCCGGCTCCTCAGCGGGGCCGAGCGACTCGCGGTCGAGGCCGCACTCGACGAGGAACGCCTCGCGCACCGGGGAGACGTGTGGCGGGCGCTGCGCCGGCACCTGCCGCACCCCCGTCCCCACACGTGAGCCCCTCGCTGGCCGCGCCCGCTCCCGAGCGGGCACCCCGGGCCGCCGCCTCCCCGGCCGCCGTCCTCGCCGTGCTGTCCCTGGCCGCGTTCATGGCCAGCCTGGACCTGTTCATCGTCAACGTCGCCTTCTCCGCGATCGCCGACGACTTCGCGGGCGCGTCGCTGTCCGGCGTCAGCTGGGTGCTCAATGCGTACGCCGTCGTCTACGCGGCGCTGCTCGTGCCGCTGGGGCGGCTCGCCGACCGGTACGGGCGCAAGGCCGGCTTCCTGCTGGGGCTCGGCATCTTCGTGCTGGCCAGCGCCGGCTGCGCGGCGGCACCCGGCCTGTGGACCCTGGTCGCCTTCCGGACGCTGCAGGCCGTGGGCGCCGCGCTGCTGACCCCGACCAGCCTCGGGCTGCTCCTGCACGCGGTGCCGGCCGACCGCCGGGCCCGGGCGGTGCGGGTCTGGGCCGCGACCGGTGCGCTGGCCGCCGCCGGCGGGCCGGTCGTGGGCGGCCTGCTGGTGGCCGCGTCCTGGCGCTGGGTCTTCCTGGTCAACCTGCCGATCGGGCTGCTGGCGCTGATCTTCGCGGCGCGGGTGGTCCCCGAGTCCCGCGACCCCAAGCCGGGCCCGGTGCCCGACCTCGTCGGCGCCGGCCTGCTGGCGGTGGCCGTCGGGGCGCTCGCCCTCGGCCTCGTGGAGGCGCCCGAGTGGGGCTGGGCCAGCGCCGGCACGCTCGGCTCGCTCGCGGCCGGCGCCCTGTGCCTGGTCGCGTTCTGGAGGCGTTCGATGCACCACCGCGCCCCGGTCGTCGAGCCCGCGCTGCTCGCCGTCCGCGCCTTTGCCTGGTCCAACGCCACCGCGCTGGTGTTCGGCCTCGCCTTCGCCGGCAACCTGCTGATCAACATCCTGTGGATGGAGCAGGTCTGGGACTACTCGGCGGTGCGCACCGGCCTCGGTGTGGCCCCCGGGCCGTCGATGGTGCCGGTCTTCGCCGCGGTCGGCCAGAGCGTCGCGCACCGGGTGCCCGCCGGGCGCATCGCCGCGACCGGCTGCCTGCTCCTGGGCGTCGGGTTGGCGCTCGGCGTCGTGCTCCCCGGCGCGGACCCGGCGTACGCCACCACGCTGCTGCCCACCCTCATCATCGGCGGTGCGGGAGTCGGCCTGGCGCTGCCGACGATCCTGTCGGCGGCCACGGCCGACCTGCCGCCCGCCCGGGCGGCGACCGGCAGCGCCATCGTCAACATGAGCCGCCAGGTCGGCAGCGTGCTCGGCGTGAGCATCCTGGTCGCGCTGCTCGGCACCCCCGTGGGCTACCCGGCCCTCAACGCCGGCTTCGACTCCGTCCGCTGGGCGATGTGCCTGGCCTGCGTGCTCGCCGCCGTCGCCGCCGTCGGCATGACGCCTCGGCGGCCGGCCGAGGTGCCGTCCGCGGCCGTGGACTGAGCCGGTCGCTGCCGAGGGCTCAAGAGGTGCGGCCGCGCGCCGATCCAGTAGGGGTCCCGGTGCCGTCGCGTGAGGAGAAGCGTGTTGACCCTGCCCGTGCTGTCACCCTCGCTCGACTTCGACGAGGCCGCGCAGCTGGTCCTCGGCTACCTACGCGACCACGTGCCGCTGGCGCTCTGGTCGGTGACCCGCGTGCAGGAGGGCCGGCAGACCTTCCTGTACCTCAACGAGGACAACGGCTACCAGGTACCGCGCGGCGGGTCGCACGCGTGGGAGGACAGCTTCTGCATCCACATGGCGTCCGGTGCCGCACCGGCCGTCGCGCCCGACGCGCAGGCCGTCCCGCAGTACGCGGCCGCCCCCGTCAACGAGCTCCACACGATCGGGTCGTACGCGGGGGCGGTCGTCACCGAGCCTGACGGCCAGCTGTTCGGCGCGATCTGCGGCATCGACCCGAAGGTGCGCAGCGACGACCCCGCCTTCCTGGCGGTGACCCCGCTGCTGCAGCTGCTCGGCCAGCTCCTGAGCATGGTCCTGGCAGCCAACCGGGCGCGCGAGTCGGCGACCCGGTCCATCGCCCGGGCCCGCGTGGAGGCCGAGACCGACCTGCTCACCGGCCTGTTCAACCGCCGGGCCTGGGAACGCGTCCTCGCGGAGGAGACCGTCCGCTTCGCCCGTTTCGGGGACCCCACCGCGGTGGCGATGATCGACCTGGACCTGCTCAAGAAGGTCAACGACGAGCAGGGGCACGCCGCCGGCGACGGCTACATCCGCGCGGCCGCCGTGGCCCTGCTCCAAGCCGTGCGCTCCGGCGACATCGTCGCGCGGCTCGGTGGCGACGAGTTCGGGCTGCTGATGTTCAGCTGCACCCAGGAGGTCGCGGAGCAGCGGATCACTCTGCTGTACGAGCACCTCGAGGCCGCCGGGGTCGCGGGCTCGGTCGGCTGGGCGCCGATCAGCGTGCTGCACGGCTTCCCCGCCGCCCTCGCCGACGCCGACCAGGCGATGTACGACGCGAAGCGCGACCGCCGCGAGCAGCGCAAGGCCGCCGCCGCCGCACGCTGACGCACGCTGCTGCCCGCCGCCGGCCCGGCGGCGTCCGGCTGACAGGCTGGGCCGTGCGCTCCTCGTCCCTGGTCCGCCTCGGCGGCCCGGCGCTGTTCGTCCTGCTGTGGAGCACCGGCTTCGTCGGCGCGAAGTACGGCCTGCCGTACGCCGACCCGTTTCCGTTCCTGGCCGTCCGGCTGGCTCTGGCCGCGGCCCTGCTCGCCCTGCTCGCCGCCGTCACGCGCTCGCCGTGGCCGACCCGCGACCAGTACGGCCGGGCGGCCGTCGTCGGCGTGCTGCTGCACGCGGGCTACCTCGGCGGGGTCTTCACCGGCATCGCGCTGGGCGTCCCGGCGGGCGTGGCGGCCGTGGTCACCAGCCTGCAGCCGGTGCTCACCGCGCTGCTGGCGGTGCGGATCCTGCGGGAGCGGCTGCGGCCCGGCCAGGTCGTCGGGCTCGTCGTCGGGGTGGTCGGCGTGGTGCTGGTGCTCGCGCCGGGGCTGCGCGCCTCCGCCGGGGCGAGCGGCGCGCTGCCCGCCGCCGGGCTGCTGGCCTGCGTCGTCGCCCTGCTGTCGGGCACCGCCGCCACGCTGTACCAGAAGCGGCACGGCGGTGAGGTGCCGCTGCTGTCCGGCACCGCGGTGCAGTACGCCGCCGCCACCGGCGTGCTGCTGGTCGCGACCGCGGTGACCCGGGAGCACACCGTCAGGTGGACCGGGGAGTTCGTGCTCGCCCTGGCCTGGCTGGTGCTCGTGCTGTCCCTCGGCGCGGTCCTGCTGCTGCTCGTGCTGCTGCGGCGCGGCAGCGCCGCCGGCGTGTCCAGCCTGCTCTACCTCGTGCCACCCGCCACGGCGCTCGAGGCGCTGGTGCTGTTCGGCGAGCGGCTGGCCGCCGTCTCCGTCGTCGGGGTGGTCGTGGCCGCGCTCGGGGTGGCGCTGGTCGTCCGGCCGGCCGGGGCCGAGCGGCCCGCGTGACCGGCGCCCCGCACACTGGAGCCCCGACAGCACCCGCGGAGGTGGCGTGACCGACATCCAGATCGAGGTCCAGGGGTTCGACGCGACGCTCGGGCTCGAGTTCGACCGGTACGACGGTGACGAGGTCCTCGCCCACCTCACCGTGACGCCGACCCTGCAGCAGCCGTACGGGATCGTGCACGGCGGGGTGTACTGCTCGGTCGTCGAGTCCGCCGCGAGCGTCGGCGCCGCGCTGTGGTTCGGCGAGCGCGGCAACGTCGTCGGCGTGTCGAACCACACGAACTTCCTGCGCGCGGTGCGGGAGGGACGGCTGGACGTCCGCGCGACGCCGGTCCAGCGCGGTCGCACGCAGCAGCTCTGGGCGGTCACGGTCCGGGACGAGCAGGACCGCCTCGTCGCCAGCGGGGAGGTGCGCCTGGCCAACCTGGCGAGTGCCGACAGCCTGGCGCGCCCGCGCTAGTGGTCCCGGTTCCGCCGGCCGGCGCACGGCGTGGCAGCATGCGCCCCGTGATGAGGCACCGGCTGGCTGTCCCCGCGGCGATGCTGCTCGTCGTGCTCGCGGGCTGCAGCGAGGCGCAGGAGGCCGGCAGCTCCATCGCCAGCTCTGCCGCGTCGCAGGCCGCCCGGGCGGCTGCCGACCAGGTGCGGCAGCAGGTCTGCGCCCAGGTGCAGGACCGCCAGCTGAGCCCGCAGAGCAAGCAGGCACTCGGGGCGCTGCTGCCGGCGGCCAGGGCCGCCGGCCTGCCGCCCGAGGTCACGACGCCGCTCGACCAGATCGCCCAGTCCGGCGACCAGACGCCCGTCCAGGCCGTCGACGCGCTCCGCTCGGCCTGCGCCTCGCCGGCGGCGTCGCCCGCGCCGACGCCCTAGACCGGCCTACCCGCGCGGCTCGGCGGCCCGGTTGGCCGCCACGTGCGCCAGGAACACCGCCGTGGCGTCGGGGACCTCCTGCGGCCAGGCCGCCGGCTCCCACACGTGCCCCAGGTCGAACGCGCGCCCGCAGTGCACGAACACCGTCCGCACCTGCACCCCGAGCACCAGGCGGTCCGGGTGCTCGGGATCGCGCGCCGCCGGGTCGGTCGTCAGCCACGCCCGCCCCTCGACGCGCAGCGTCCAGGTCTGACCTGGCACGACGAACAGCATCCCCACCTGCGGGTTCTCGAGCAGGTTGCGCGAGCTGTCGAGCAGCCGGTTGCCCGGGGCCTCGGTGAGCGCGAGCCGGTGCGGGTCGAGCACCCGGACGAAGCCGGCGGGCCCGCCGCGCGGCGAGACGGTGCTGCGCCCGGTCGCGTCGGCGGTCGCGACCAGCACCAGCGACGAGGCGGCGATCAGCGACGCGGCGCCGGCATCCACGTGGTCGATCTTCTTCGCCGCCACCGCGGCGGACGGCTCGGCGTGCCGGTCCCGCAGCTGGGTCACGTCGGTGAGCACGTCGGCGAAGGGCACGTCGCCGCGGGCCGGTGGTATCGCCACGCGGTCAGGCTAACGGCCTTCGCCGGCGCCCTTGACAACATTTATCGTCAATAGCAGGCTGCTGCTCGTGAAGGACGTCGAGGTCATCGAGAGCCGCGAGGCGGCAGCGGTGGCGCTCGACCCGGTGCGCTCCCGGCTGCTGGCCGAGCTCAGCGAGCCCGCGTCGGCAGCCGGCCTGGCCGTCCGCACCGGGCTCGGCCGGCAGAAGATCAACTACCACCTGCGCTCGCTCGAGGCGCACGGCCTGGTGGTTCTCACCGAGGAGCGCCGGCACGGCGGCCTGGTCGAGCGCGTGCTGCGCGCCAGCGCCCGGGCGTACGTCGTCTCGCCCGCCGCGGTCAGCGCCGCCGCGGCCGACCCCGCGAGCACCGCCGACCGGCTGTCCGCGCGATACCTGATCGCCCTCGCCGCCCGGATCGTCCGCGAGGTCGGCAGCCTGTCCCTGCGCGCCGGCGAGCAGGGCAAGCGGCTGCCGACGCTGGCCCTGACAGCTGACATCGGCTTCCGGTCCGCCGAGGACCGGGCCGCCTTCGCCGACGAGCTCACCTCGACCGTTCTCGACCTGGTCGCCCGCTACCACGCGGACGACGGACGACCGCACCGCCTGGTCGTCGCCGCCCACCCCCGCCCCGAGGAGACAGCATGACCACGTCCACGGACAACCGCGCCACCGACCCGCACCCGGACGACACCCCCAGCGTGCCCGTCGGGGTCTCCTTCGAGATCGAGGTGCCGGGCACGCCCGAGCAGGTCTGGGCCGCGCTGGCCACCGCCGAGGGCCTGAGCTCGTGGTTCCTGCCCACGGACGTGGAGGAGCGACTCGGTGGCGCCCTCGTCACACACATGGGCGAGACCGACTCCCCGGCGACCATCACCGCCTGGGAGCCGCCGTACCGCCTGGTCTACGAGGAGCCCGAGTGGGCCACGCTCGTCGGCCGGGAGGGCGCTCCCGTCACGCCGCTGGCCAGCGAGTTCGTGGTCGAGGCGAAGAGCGGCGGCACCTGCGTGGTCCGGGTCGTCACGAGCGCCTTTGGTACCGGTGCCGACTGGGAGAACGAGTTCATGACCGAGATGCTCAGTGGCTGGATGCCCTTCTTCGAGAACCTGCGCCTCTACCTCGCCCACTTCCCCGGCCAGAACGCCACCTCGATGGAGCTCTCGACCACCGTGTCCGCGAGCAGCGACGACGCCTGGGCCCGGGTGCGGTCCGCGGTCGGCGACGTGCCGGTCGGCGGCACGATCTCGGTACGGGGTCTGTCAGGACCGGTGCACCAGGCGCAGCAGGGCGGCCTGCTGGCCCGCGTCGACGGTGCCGCCAGCGGCCTGCTGGGCCTGCACTCGTTCGGCACCGGACCGGACGCCAGCATGGTCGTGCTGCGCACCTGGCTGTTCTCCGAGGGAGCCGCCGACTACATCGAGCAGGAGCGGGCGGCCTGGCAGGCGTGGCTCGACGACCTGGCGTCCGTGCCGGCCTGACCCTCGTCGGAAGGTCCTGGGCGACTCACAGGTTTCTCTCAGGCAGTGCACGCCTCCGTCCCAGGGGAACGGCCAACAGTGGCTGCATGCACGACACGGGCCAGCGAGGAGCGAGCATGACTACACCGACGGAGCACGAGGGCATCCCCTCCACGAGGTCGCAGTACGAGCCGCCGTACGGCAGCGCGCCGGCCTACAGCGACCGCGGTTACGACGCGGGCTACGGCGGCGCCCCGACGTACGGCCCGCCGATCCCGCAGGACAGCTCGGCCCAGCAGGGGAGCTCGGCGGTTGCGCCGGCTGCGACGAAGCGCCGGGGCACCCGCGGCCCGGCGCTGCTGCTGCTCGCCTGCCTGCTCTCCGGCGGGGTCGGCGGCGCGGTCGCCCACACGCTGGACGAGGACCCCACGGGCGCGACCACCGCGAGTGCGCCCGGCGTGATCACGCGGGAGAGCTCCGCCGCCCCGGCGGCGGCCAGCGGCACGGCAGAGGCCGCCGCCGCGACCATCAGCCCGAGCGTGGTGACCATCGCGGTCACCGGCAGCTCGTCGGCGACCGGCGCCTTCGGGCGTACCGCCACCCAGCCGGTGTCCGACACCGGCTCCGGCATCGTCCTGCGGACCGACGGCTACATCGTCACCAACAACCACGTCGTGTCCGCGGCGGTGAGCGGCGGCAGCGTCAGCGTGACCTTCAGCGACGGCAGCACCGTGCCCGCCACCATCGTCGGCACCGACCCGTCCAGCGACCTCGCGGTCATCAAGGTGGACAAGCCGGGGCTCACCGCGGCGGTGTTCGCCAACAGCGACGAGATCGCCGTCGGTCAGCCCGTGCTCGCGGTCGGGGCGCCGCTGGGCCTGCGCAACACCGTCACCCAGGGCATCGTGTCCACGCTCAACCGCCCGGTGCGCACCGGTGAGGCCGGCGCCAGCGAGCAGTCCGTCATCGACGCGGTGCAGACCGACGCGGCGATCAACCCCGGCAACAGCGGCGGGGCCCTCGTCGACCTGGCCGGCCGGGTGATCGGCGTCAACAGCGCCATCGCCTCGACCGGCGACTCCTCCGACGGGTCCCAGGCGGGCAACATCGGGGTCGGCTTCGCGATCCCGTCCAACGACGTCACCGAGATCTCCCAGCAGCTGATCACCGACGGCAAGGCGACGCACTCGCAGATCGGCATCAGCGTCGGGGACGCCTCCGGGACCGCCAACGGGACCCCCGGCGGCGGCGCGACCGTGCGGGCGGTGACGCCCGGTGGACCGGCAGCGAGCGCCGGGCTGCAGGAGGGCGACGTCATCACCAAGGTCGACGACCGCGCGGTCACCGACGCCGACAGCCTGATCGTGGCCATCCGCTCCCACGAGCCGGGCGACACGGTCACCGTGACCTACACCCGCGGCGGCTCCACCCAGACCGCCCAGGCCACGCTGGCCGAGTCCTCGGCCAGCTGACCGCCAGCTCGTCCCGCACCCTTCGACGGCCGGTTCCTCCGGGAGCCGGCCGTCGGCGTGTGCCCGCGGGCTGCGAGGTGGCGGCCGAGGTCAGCTGGTGGGCGGGCCGGGGGCCGTGTGCATCTCCCACAGGAGGACCTCGGCGGGACCGGTCGCGGCGATCCGCTGCCCGCCGCCCGAGGTCAGCCGGGCTGCGTCGCCCGCCGTCAGCGGGCCGGCGCCCTCCAGGTTGACCGTGCCCCGGGCGACGAACAGGTGCAGGTACGGCGCCTCGGGGAGCAGCACCGGCCGGCCCGGCTGCAGCCGGGCGACGTGCAGGGCCGCGCCGGCGCTGGCGATCCGGACCGGGGTGGCGCCGGCGTGCGCAGCCCGGCCGGAGGCGACCGGCACCAGGGCGCCCCCGGCGAGCGCGGGCCCAACGTCGACCCGGTCGTACCGCGGGGTGGTGCCGGTCCGGTCGGGGAGCACCCACATCTGCACCAGGTGCAGGCGCGCGCCGACGGCCCCGCCCAGGTCGTGGTGGCGCTCCGAGTGCACGACGCCGCTGCCCGCGCTCAGCCGCTGCACCTGGCCGGGCGTGACGAGTGCGCTGCCGCCGGTCGAGTCCTCGTGCAGCAGCGCGCCCTCGAGCACCCACGTGAGGATCTCGAGATCCCGGTGCGGGTGGCTGCGGTAGCCGTCGCCGGCCTGCAGGACGTCCTCGTTGTGGGCGACGAGCACGCCGTACGACGTGTTGGCGCCGTCGTAGTGCCGGCCGAACGAGAAGCTGTGGCGGGACTCGACCCCACCCCGGACGGTGCGGAACCGGTCCGCCCCCCGATGCACGGTCACCTCAGGAGTCGGCGTGGGCATGTCGCCTCCGGAGGTCGTCGCGCATCGACCGCGTCGTGCGGCCCAGGTCAGCACCCTTCCAGGGTGAGGGTGCTGCCGCCCCGTGCCTTGCGCACGTGCACCTGTGCGGGGATGCGGGCCTTCAGCTCGGCGACGTGGCTGACCAGACCGACCAGCCGGCCCCCCTCGCGCAGCCCGTCGAGCACGTCCATCACCTCGTCGAGGGTCTGCTCGTCCAGGCTGCCGAAGCCCTCGTCGACGAACAGCGCCTCGATCCTGGTGCCGCCGGACTCTGCCTGGACCACGTCGGCGAGGCCGAGGGCGAGCGCGAGCGACGCCTGGAACGTCTCGCCGCCGGACAGCGTGCCGGGCTCGCGGTCGCGCCCGGTCCAGCTGTCGCGCACGAGCAGCCCCAGCCCGGAGCGGACCCCACCCCTGGCCGTGCTGTCGGTGTGCCGCAGGCAGTAGCGGCCCTGCGTCATGCGCAGCAGCCGGCCGCTGGCCGCGGCCGCCACCTCCTCGAGCCGGGCGGCCAGCACGAACGAGGACAGCGACATGCGCAGCGCGTTGCCGCCGCCGCCCGCGCACAGGTCGGCCAGCCGCCGGGCGCGAGCGGCCTCGTCCTGCAGCGGGACGAGGCCGGCGAGGGCACCGTCGACCCGCGGCACCAGCTCGCGCACCTGGGCGACCTGACCCTGGCGGGCGGCCAGCTCGCCGACCGCGCCGGCCAGCACCCCGTCCGCGCTGCGCAGCGACGCCGCGGTCCCGTCGAGGTCGGCCGGGGGGTCGAGCGACACAGCGAGCTCCGGGTCGGCGAGCGCAGCGGCGACCGCAGCGACCCGGTCCTCGTGCTCGCGCCGCAGCCGGACGGCACCCGCCCGCCACTCGGCGCTGCGCAGCGCCGCCCGGGCGGGCTCCGGCCCGGCGAAGCCGGCCGCCACCGCGGCATCGGCCGCGGCCGCCGTCGCGCGCGTCGCCTCCTCCTGCGCACCCCGGGCCCGCTCGACGGCGTCCAGGACGTCGTCGCAGGCGGCTGCCAGGCGGGCCACCGTCGCGAGCGCGCCGGGCAGGTCGGGGGCCCCGTCGAGCTCGCGGAGCAGCCGCGCCTCGATCCGGGCGGCGCGGGCGCGGGCCTCCTGCGCCCGGCGCCCGGCGGCCTCGCCCGCTGCACGGACCCGGGCCAGGTCCGCGTCGCACGCGACCTGCTCCTGCTCGAGCAGCTCCAGCGCCGCCAGCGCCGCGTCCAGGTCCGCGGCGGCCAGCTCGAGCCCGTCGACCTCGTCGGCGAGCCGACCGCGCTGCTGCTCGAGCTGGGCCGGCTCGGCGCCGGCGTGGCCGGCCGCCGCCAGCCGCGCCCGGGAGCCCTCCGCGAGCGCGTCGGCCGCGGCCCGCCGCGCCTCGACCTCGGCAACCAGCCGGGCCGCATCGTCGGCCTGCGCCCGGGCGTGCTCCTCGTCGTCGCGGGAGACGGCGTCGCCGAAGCCCTGGTAGGGGTCGGGGTGCTCGGGAGAGCCGCACACGTCGCACGGGACGCCGGGCTCGAGGCGGTCGGCGAGCTCCGCGAGCATCGAGGTCAGCCGCGCCTCGCGCAGCTCGCTCTCCTTCGCCCGCAGCGACACGGCCGTCTCGCGGGCCAGCAGGTGCTCGTCGCGCAGCTGCGCCAGCTGGCACCGGACCGCGGCCAGGTTGCGGGACTCGGCAAGGGCGCCTCGCAAGGCCAGCAGCGCCGCCGCGTGGCCGGGCAGCGCGTCCGCAGCCGCGCGGGAGGTCGACACGCGGTGCTGCGCCGCCCGACGACGCGCCGGCAGCCCGGCGAGGGCGTGCTGCACCTGCTCGGCCTCGCCGGCGCACCGCCGCGCGTCCTGCTCCGCCAGGGTGGCGGCGTCGAGCTCGGCGAGCAGGTCCTGGGCGGGTCCACGCAGCCCGTCGAGCCGGCCGGCGCGCTCGCGGGCCTGCGCCGCGGCCTGCCGCAGCAGCTCGGGGGCGGCGCCCGCCGGCAGCCCCACCGCCGGCAGGCCCGCCCGGGCTGCGACCTCGGCCGCGGCACAGCTGGCCAGGGCGGCGTCGCGGGCCGCCGCGTCGGCCAGCACCGCGGAGAGCTCGGCGGCCCGGTCCGCCGCCGACAGCTCCACCCCGAGCAGCTCGTACGCCGGCAGCTCGTGCTCGAGCTGCCGGCGGGTGTCGTCGGCCGCCCGCAACCTGGCCTGCCGGTCCGCGAGGCGGGCCGCGACCGAGGCGGCCTGCCGCGCGTGGTCGCGCCGGGTCGTCGCCGCGGCGACGAGCCGCGCCGCCGCAGCAGCCCGCTCGAGCGCGCCGTCGAGCACCTCGGCGGGCCACCCCGCCGGCACGTCCGCCGACGAGACCGCCGACGAGACCTCCGGCGGGTGGGCCGGCTCGTCGACGCCGGCCGCCTGGGCGAGCCGGGCGACCAGCACCTGCAGCTCCTGCCCGGCGGTGGCCAGGGCGGTCGCGGTGGCGACCCGTCGGGCCGCCAGCCAGTCCTCGACCGCGCGGAACCGCTCCGTGCCGAACAGCCGCTGCAGCAGCTGCCCGCGCTCCTTGCTCTCGGCCCGCAGGAACCTGGCGAACTCCCCCTGCGGCAGCAGCACGACCTGGAAGAACTGGTCGGCGCTCATGCCGAGCAGCCCGTCGAGCTCCTGCCCGGCCTCGTCGAGCCGGGTCGACACGGCGACCCACCCGCCGTCCCGCAGCTGCTCGAGCAGCACCCTCGCCTGCTCGGTGGTCATGCCGGTACCGCGGGCCTTGGGTCGCTCCTGGGCCGGGCTGCGGGTGATCCGCCAGCGCCGGCCGCCGAGCGTGACCTCCAGCTGCACCTCGGTGCGCACAGCGGCCGGCGCGTGGTCGGAGCGCAGCCGGCCGCCGGCCTGCCGGGCGCCGGGCACCCGCCCGTACAGCGCGAAGCCCAGCCCGTCGAGCAGCGTCGTCTTGCCCGCGCCGGTCTCGCCGTGCAGCAGGAACAGCCCGCCGGCCGCCAGCCGGTCGAGGTCGACCTCGACCGTGCCCGGGAACGGCCCGAAGGCCGTCATCCGCAGCCGGTGCGGCCTCATGCCCGCATCCCGGCAAGCCGGCCGGCCTCGACGGCCTCGCGCAGCAGGGCGCGCTCGTCGTCGTCCGGCGCACCCGCCGAGGAGGTCGAGCCGCCGCAGCGCACGTGCCGGACGAACTCGGCCACCACGTCCAGGTCGTCGCGGCCGGCGACGCGGGCGCCGTAGCTGCGCTCGTCGGGCGAACCGTCGGCCGGCCGCCACTCGAGCACCAGGACGTGCGGGAACCGCCGCCGGAGCCGCTCCATCGCGTCGTCGGGGCGGGCCGCGTCGGTCAGCACCACGCTGAGCCAGTGGCCCTCGAACGGGGCGTGCCCGGCGGAGGTGAGCAGGTCGGCCAACTCCCCCCGCAGCACGGACAGCGGCCGGGCCGGCGGCGACGGCACCTGCTCGACCCTGGCCAGCCCCTGCGCGTCGAGCTCGACCAGCCAGCTGCCCTTGACGTGCGCCGCCTCGGAGAACGAGTAGGCCAGCGGGGAGCCGCTGTAGCGCAGCCCGTCGCGCAGGACCTGCGGACCGTGCAGATGGCCGAGCGCCGTGTAGTCGACGCCGTCGAACAGCCGCGGCGGGACGTGGCCGACCCCGCCGACGGTGATGTCGCGCTCGCTGTCGCTGTCGAGGCCGCCGGCAACCCAGGCGTGCGCCAGCACCACCGAGCGTGCGCGCCGCCCGGCGAGGTCGGCCCGGACGCAGCTCATCGCGCGGCCGAGCACGCCGGCATGGCCGCGCACCTCCGCCGTGCCGCCGACGGGGTCGGGCGGCAGCACGGCCCGCACGGCGTCCGGCTCCAGGTAGGGCAGCCCGTACACCGCCACCGGGCCGTGCCCGTCCTCGAGCAGGACCGGCTCGGCGACGCCCTGGGGACGGGTGCGCACGTGCACGCCGGCGGCGTCGACCAGGCGCGAGCCGACCCCGAGCCGCGCGGCCGAGTCGTGGTTGCCGCTGGTCACGACCACGCGGGCGCCGGCCTCGCGCAGCCGCACGATCGCGTCGTCGTAGAGGGCGACGGCGTCGACGGAGGGCACCGCCCGGTCGTAGACGTCACCGGCCACCAGGACCGCGTCGACCCGCTCGGCACGCACGGTCGCCACCAGGCCGTCGAGGAAGCCGGCCTGCGCACCGGCCAGATCGGCCCGGTGCAGCGTGCGTCCCAGGTGCCAGTCGGAGGTGTGCAGCAGCCGCATGACCGGGACGCTAGGCGCCCCCTCCGACAATTCCCGGGCAGCGCGCCCGGACCGTCCGGCACCCTGGGAACTCCCCTCGCCCGCGGGCTAGCGTGACGCCGGTCACCCCAGATCCGAGGAGGTCCCATGCAGCAGCTGTCAGGGCTCGACGCCGCGTTCCTGGCCATGGAGACGCCGTCGGTCTTCGGGCACGTCGGCAGCATCTGCGTGCTCGACCCGTCGACGTCGCCGGAGCCGCTCACGCTGGACCGGCTGACCACGATCATCGAGTCGCGGCTGCACCTGATCCCGCCGTTCCGCCGGCGGCTCGTGGAGGTGCCGCTCGGGCTCGACCAGCCGTACTGGATCGAGGACCCGGACTTCGACATCGAGTACCACGTCCGCGAGCTGGCCCTGCCCGACCCGGGCGACGACCGGCAGCTCGCCGAGCAGGCCGCGCGGCTGCACGCCCGCGCGCTCGACCGGCGCCGGCCGCTGTGGGAGCTGTACCTGATCCACGGGCTGAAGAACGGGCGCAAGGCGATCTACAGCAAGGTGCACCACGCGGCGATCGACGGGGTCTCCGGCAACGACATCCTGGGGGCGGTGCTGGACCGCTCGCCCGAGGGCCGGCCGGCCGAGGACGCGCCGCCGTGGACCTGTGACGAGCAGCCCGGCGCGGTGTCCATGCTGGTGCGCAGCGCCGTCTCCCTCACCGGTCACCCGCTGCGCGCGGCGCGGATGTCGTACGGCCTGCTGCGCGCGGTGCCGACGCTGGCCGCCACCACGGTCCGGCCCCGGCTGCCCGTCATCGACCGGCTGCTCGGGCGCGACAGCGGCGTGGTGCTGAGCTCGACGGGGCTGCGCGCGCCGGCGACGCCGTTCAACCGGTCGGTGAGCCCGCACCGGCGGTGGGCGTTCGTCAGCCTGCCCTTCGCAGACGTCAAGCGGGTGAAGGACGCGACCCCCGGGATGACCGTCAACGACGTGGTGATGGCGCTGTCCGCGGGCGCGCTGCGCTCGTGGCTGCTCGACCACGACGCCCTGCCGACCGTGCCGCTGGTGGCCGCGGTGCCGGTCTCGGTGCGGACGGACGCGCAGAAGGGAACCGGCGGCAACCGGATCTCCAGCATGATCGCGGCGCTGCCCACGCACCTGCCGGACCCGGCGGCCCGGCTGGCCGCCTGCCACGAGGCGATGCGCGCGGCGAAGGAGCAGCACGGGGCGCTCCCGGCGGACGTGCTGGCCGACGTCGCCCAGTTCGCCATGCCGGCGCTGGCCGGCCAGGCCGCGCGCCTGGCCGCCCGGCTGCGCATCGTCGAGCGGGTCAACGCCTTCAACCTGATCATCTCGAACGTGCCCGGCCCCAACGTGCCGCTCTACTACGCCGGCGCCGAGCTGGTCGCCTACTACCCGCTGTCGGCCATCGCCGACGGGCAGGGCCTCAACATCACGGTCATGAGCTACGGCGGCCAGCTGCACTTCGGGCTGATCGCCGACCGTGACCTCGTGCCCGACGTCGACGTCATGGCGGGCTACCTGGCCGCGGAGCTCAGGGCACTGTCGACCGCCCAGGCGGCCTGACCGCCGGGCTATGCCGGACGTCCCGACGGGTCTAGCGTGGCGCCCCTGCCACGACAAGGAGGCCGGTGTGACCACCACCCGGAGCGAGCCCGCCGTTGCCACACCGGACCTTCACGTCGAGACCTCACCCGCCGGCGGGCAGAAGCTCAAGGGCCGCGTCGCGTTCGTGACCGGCGGCACGCGGGGCATCGGCGCCGCGATCTGTCGCAGCCTGGCCGGCCAGGGGGCGGCCGTCAGCGCCGGCTACAGCGGCAACGACGAGGCCGCGGCGCAGTTCCGCAGCGGCTTCGAGCGCGACTTCCCGGGTCAGGGCTTCACGCTGCACAAGGGCGACATCGGGTCGGCCGAGGACTGCCGTCGGTGTGTCACGGAGGTCATCGAGCAGCAGGGCAGCCTGGACATCCTCATCAACAACGCGGGCATCACGGCCGACCGCGGGGTGCTGAAGATGACCGACAGCGACTGGGACCGGGTGATGGACGTCAACCTGTCCGGTGCGTTCTACCTCTCGCAGGCTGCCCTGCGGCACATGCTCGAGCGCGGCAGCGGCCGCATCATCAACATCTCCTCGGTCATCGGCGAGATGGGCAACATCGGCCAGGTCAACTACGCGGCCGCCAAGTCGGGGCTGTTCGGCATGACGAAGACCCTCGCGCGGGAGGCGGCCTTCCAGCTGCAGCGCTCGGGCAAGCTCGAGGGCGGCCTCGGGGTGACGGTCAACACCGTCACCCCGGGCTACATCGCCACGGAGATGCTCGCCACCGTGCCGGACAAGGTGCTGGACGGCATCCGGTCCAAGATCCCGATGAACCGGCTCGGGCAGCCCGAGGAGATCGCCCGGGTCGTGCACTTCCTGGCCGCCGACGCGTCGGGCTACATCACCGGGCAGGTGTGGGGGGTCAACGGCGGCCTGGACATGTAGCAGCCCCGGCATGTCCGGGCTGGGGGCTCAGGCGACGGTGACCTGCCACTCGCGCATCCGGTCGACCGGCACGTAGCCCAGCGCCTCGTTGACCGCGATCATGTGCGTGTTGACGTCGGCGTTCCAGGTGGCGACCACCTGCAGCGCCGGCTCCAGCGCGCGCAGCCGCTCCACCATCGTCGCCTTCATCAGCATGCCGAGCCGGTGCCCGCGGTGCGCGTACGCCACGGCCGTCCCCCACTGCCAGGCGTACGTGCCGTCCTCGCTCACCGCGACGTCGGTGTAGCCGGCGGCCTCGCCGTCGGCCGCCAGGGCCAGCACGGTGTGCATCCGCAGTCCCGCGCCGGCCACGGCGGCGTCCCGGGCGGCCACTCGGCCCGCGTCCCAGACCTCGGCGTCGTAGTCGAGCCCGCCCAGGGGCGCGTCGTTGAGGGCGTGGGTCGCCGCGGCGAGCGCGCCCCGCAGCGCGACGGGGGTGGGGCCGACCCAGGCCTCGAGCCGGTAGCCGGCCGCCCGTCGCTCCGCGTCGGCGCGCAGCCGCCGGACAGCGGCCAGGTCCAGGGTTGCGATCGGCTGGTGCCGCCGCACGTCCACCAGCTGGGGGGCGGCGCCCTGCGCCTCGAGGAAGGCCTCCATCGCACTGCCCGGACGCGCCTCGCACACCACGCTCCGGCGCCGCTCGGCCCGCGCCAGGTCGAGCACCGCCGCCCACAGCGCGCTGCCGACGCCGCGCCGCCGGTGCTGCGGCGCGACCACCAGCTCGGCCAGCGCCACCTGCGGGTTGTCGTGCGACGGCAGCTCGACGAGCGCGCAGCCCACCGCGTCCGGCGCGACGAGCAGCCGAGCCGGGTCACCGGAGGACGGCGTACGCACGTCGGCGCACCACATGGCGAACGTGGGCGGCGGCTGATGCGGCTCGTCCTGCGGCCAGCCGGCCAGGATCGCGACGTGCAGCGCGGTCAGCAGGTGGTCAGTCGGGTGGCGGACGTCGGCGATCGGGATCCGCGGGAGAGTCGGGCTCGGCACGGTCCGACCCTGCCCGGTCACCTCCCCCGACGCCACCGATTTCCAGCCGGCCCGACGGCTGGCTGCGCACCATCAGGGTGACCAGCGCCGCCTGCCAGGCCAGGACGCCGAGGACCAGCAGCGGCCACCACGTCGCCATCGCGCTCGCCACCGACTCCCGCGGCAGGAGCAGCACGCCGTAGCCGGCGAGCACGAACAGCGCCCACAGCGCGTGCGCGGCCCGGCGGCACCGCAGCGGTGTGCGGTCGACGGGTCCGACCCCGAGCCCACGTACGTCGTCGGGCGGGTAGTGCCGCAGCATCGCCCGCGGGGAGCGGTAGACCTGGACGTCCGGATAGACCTCTGCCAGCAGCCGCCGGGCCCGGGCGGCACCGCGTGGCTGCCACCGCAGCAGCATCGGCAGGGCGACCGCCTCGACCCGGGCCCGGCCGGCGCGGAAGCCCCGGTCCCCCAGCACGATCCGTCCGGACGCGGCGATGACGGCAGTGGCGCCGCCGTACGAGCCGGTCGTGCCGCTCGGGTCGTACCAGCCGTAGAACCCGCAGGCGCAGTCGCGGGCCGGCACGTCGTGGTCGCCGCCGGCCGAGCAGCGGGCGACCTGCCGCCCGGGCTCCCAGCGGCCGGCTGCCCAGTGCACGACCGGGTAGAGGCCGTCCTGGAGCAGCAGGAACTGCCGGTAGCCGCGCAGCTCGCCGGGCACCAGGGGCAGCGGCGGCGGCCCGGTCATGCCGGCGCGCGCTCGGGCTGCGGTGGCGCGGGCACCGGCTGCGGCACCGGAGAGGGCCGCTCGTCCGGCAGCGGCTCGAACTCGACCTCGCGCCGCTCGGTCCCGATGTCACCCATGTCGGCTCCCCTTCCACCCGGTAGCGCAAGGGTGCCTCGCCGCGGCGCCGCCGTCCACGTATGCGGCTACCGGCCGGCGGCGTACGCCCCGATCGCCCCGAGCGCCTGCTGCAGCTGCGCGGGCGGGGCGGCGTACGACAGGCGCAGGAAGCCCTCGCCGGCCGCGCCGAAGGCGGTGCCGGGCAGGCAGGCGACGCCGGCCTGCTGCAGCAGCCCGTCGGCGACGTCGGCGGAGGCGCCCAGTGCGCGGACGTCGGGGAAGGCGTAGAACGCGCCGTCCGGGCGCTGACAGGAGATGCCGTCGATGGCGTCCAGCCCGTCCACGACCAGGTCGCGGCGCTGGCGGAGCTCCTCCCGCATCCGGTCCACGGCGTCCCACGGGCCCTCGAGCGCGGCGATGGCGGCGTGCTGGCTGAACGCCGGGACGCAGGAGACCGAGTTGACGAGCAGCCGCGTCACCGGCTCGACGAGCGCCTGCGGAAAGACGCCGTACCCGAGCCGCCACCCGGTCATCGCGAACGTCTTGGACCAGCCGTCGAGCAGGATCGTCCGCTCGGCCATGCCGGGCACGTCGAGCACGCTGGGCGGCCGGCCGACGTAGCTGAGCGCCGAGTAGATCTCGTCGGACAGCACGACCAGGTCGTGCTCCTGCGCGAGCTGCGCCACGGCTTCGACGTCCTGCCGGGTGCTGACGCTGCCGCACGGGTTGTGCGGGGAGTTGAGGATGACCATCTTCGTACGGGCGGTGACCAGGGAGGCGAGCTCGGCCGGGTCGATGCGGAACGCGTTCTCCGCGCGCAGCGGCACCGGGACGGGCGTCGCGCCGGCGAAGGCCGCGATGGAGGCGTACATCGGGAACCCGGGGTCGGGGCAGAGCACCTCGTCCCCCGGCTCGCACAGCGCGAGGATGCTGAAGAACATCACCGGCTTGCCGCCGGGGGTGATCACCACCCGGTCGGGGGTGGTCTGCAGCCGCCCGGCGCGGGCGAGGTGCGCGGCCACGGCGCTGCGCAGCTCCGGGATGCCCGGCGACGGCACGTAGTGCGTGAGCCCGCGCGCCAGGGCCCCCTCGGCTGCGGCCACGACGTGCGGCGCTGTCGGCGCGTCGGGCTCGCCGATCTCGAGGTGCACGACGGTGCGGCCGGTCGCTTCCAGCGCGTGCGCCCTGGCCAGCACCTCGAAGGCCGACTCGGTGCCGAGCCGGCCCATCCGCGCCGCGAGCCGCACCTGGGCCTCCTCGCTGTGGCCGCCCGGCATGCGAGCTACGGGCTGTCCGGAGGATAGGCCCGCTGCGCAGCGCGGCTGCGGTGCCTCACCCGGCGGTGGGAGCACGGCGCCGTGGCAACGTCGGGGTTAGCCTCCCTCGTGCTCACCGCCGGCGACGTCATGCCGCTCGTCCTTGCGGCTCTGCCGTCGTTCCGTGACGAGTGGGAGAGCGGCCCGCGCGAGGACAACGCCGACGCCGAGTCGCCGGCGGGTCGGCTGTCCTACCTCGACGCCGCAGCAGTCGCGCAGCATGTCCTTGTCCGGCACCCCACCCTGACCTGTGACGCGCCGCTGCTGGGCGCGCGCGACGCTGTGGTGGGCGGCGGTGGAGCGCTTCTGGCCGGCGACGCACCGCTCGTACGACTGGAGGAGTAGGGAAACGGGCTCCTCGTCAGTCAGCACTCGATGAGGTTGACGGCGAGGCCGCCTCGCGAGGTCTCCTTGTACTTGGCCTTCATGTCCGCGCCGGTGTCCCGCATGGTCCGGATGACCTTGTCGAGCGAGACGTGGTGCTCGCCGTCGCCGCGCAGGGCCATGCGGGCAGCGGTGATGGCCTTCACGGAGGCGATCGCGTTGCGCTCGATGCAGGGGATCTGCACGAGACCGCCGATGGGGTCGCAGGTCAGGCCGAGGTTGTGCTCCATACCGATCTCGGCGGCGTTCTCGACCTGCTCGGGGGTCCCGCCGAGCACGGCGGCCAGGCCGGCCGCGGCCATGGAGCAGGCGGAGCCCACCTCGCCCTGGCAGCCGACCTCGGCGCCGGAGATGGACGCGTTCTCCTTGAACAGGATGCCGATCGCGGTGGCCGTAAGCAGGAACCGGACGATGCCGTCGTCGTCCGCGCCGGGGACGAAGCGCGCGTAGTAGTGCAGCACTGCCGGAACGATGCCCGCCGCACCGTTCGTCGGGGCGGTGACGACCCGGCCGCCGGCGGCGTTCTGCTCGTTGACGGCCAGCGCGAACAGCATCACCCAGTCCATGACGCGCAGCGGGTCGGTCGCCAGGTGCTCGTCCTGCAGCTGCTGGCGGATCTCGCCGGCCCGTCGCCGCACCCGCAGCCCGCCGGGCAGCTGCCCCCGCGCCTCGCACCCGGCGCGTACGCAGTTCTGCATGACCGACCACAGGTGCAGCAGGCCGTCGCGGACCTCCTGCTCGGACCGCCACACGCACTCGTTGCGCAGGACGAGGTCGCTGATGGACAGCCCGCTGCGGCGGGTGTGCTCGAGCAGCTGCGCTGCACTGCGGTACGGGTACGGCTGCCCCGTCCCGTGCGGCCCCGTCTCGTCCGGCACCACCCGCTGCGCCCCGATGCCGGCCTCGTCCACGACGAAGCCACCGCCGACGGAGTAGAAGGTCCGCTCCACGAGCACGCGGCCGGCACCGTCGTACGCGGTCATGCGCATGCCGTTGGGGTGCGCAGGCAGGGTCTTCCTGCGGTTGAGGACGACGTCCTCGCGCTCGGCGAAGTCGACGTCGTGCACCCCGAGCAGCGGCAGCCGGCCGCGCTCGCGCACGGCGTCGACGAGCTGCGGGGCCTTCTCGGTGTCGACCAGCTCGGGCTGCTCGCCGAGCAGCCCCAGGACCACCGCCGCCCGGCTGCCGTGACCCTGACCGGTCGCCCCGAGCGAGCCGAAGAGCTCGACGCGGACCCGGGCGGTGGCGGCCAGCTGCCCCTGGTCGTGCAGCCCGCGCACGAACGTGCCCGCAGCCCGCATCGGCCCCACGGTGTGCGAGCTGGACGGGCCGATGCCCACGGAGAACAGGTCGAACGCGCTCAGCGCCACGACCTCAGCCCGCCAGCGCCATGCCGGCGGCCGCGGCGGTGCGCAGCGTGCGTCGCCAGCGGCTGAAGGGTCCGGTCGCACCGATGCCGAGCACTGCGACGAGCCGGCCGTCGCGCTCGTAGGTGGCGACGAGCGACCGCTCCTCGACGCTGCCGTGCACCACGGTGACGTGGTCGCCCTCCGCCCGGCTGCCGGCCAGCTGGACCTGCAGCCCGTACTGCTCCGACCAGAAGTAGGGCAGCTGCGTGTACGGCTCGCTGCCGCCGAGCAGCGTCGCGGCGGCGGTCACGGGCTGCTGCAGGGCGTGCGTCCAGTGCTCGGTGCGGACCGGCCGGCGGGCGTGCACGTCGTACGGGCGCGCGCAGTCGCCGACCGCGACGACGCCGGGTGCCGCCGTCGCGCAGCCGGCATCGGTGCTGACACCCCCGGCGACGTCCAGCCCGCTGTCGGCGAGCCACTCGACGTTGGGCAGCGCTCCGATGCCGACGACGACGACGTCCGCCGGCAGGCGGGTGCCGTCGAGCAGGTCGACCGCCTGCACGCGGTCCGTGCCGACCAGGCCCGCGACGCCGACACCGGTGAGCAGGCGGACGCCGTGGTCGGCGTGCAGCGCGCCGCAGACCTCGCCCATCTCGGCGCCCAGCGGCCCGGCGAGCGGGGTGGGCATCGCCTCGACGACCGTTACGGCGAGCCCGCGGGCGCGCGCCGTGGACGCCACCTCCGCACCGATGAAGCCGCCGCCGACCACCACGAGACGCCCGCCACGCCCGAGGTCGTCGCGCAGGCGAATCGCGTCGTCCAGGGTGCGCAGCACGTGGACGCCGGCCAGGGCGTGCGCGGCGGGCAGCTCGCGAGGGCGCGCGCCGGTCGCGAGGACGACGGCGTCGGCCCGGACGACGCTGCCGTCGGCGAGGGTGACGGCGCGCGCTGCGGCGTCCAGCCCCGTCGCCGGGACCCCGAGCCGCCACTGGACGTCGAGCCCGTCGTCGTCCCGGTCGAGCAGCGCGAGGTCGGCCTCGTCGGCCGTGCCGGCGAGGAAGGCCTTCGACAGCGGCGGCCGGTCGTACGGCGGATGCCGCTCGGCCCCGACGACGACGACCCGTCCGTCGTAGCCCTGGGACCGCAGGGCGCGCACCGTGGACAGGCCGGCGAGGGAGGCCCCGACGACCGTGACGCTGCTGATCACGCCGTGGCCTCGGTCGCGACGTCGCAGGGCTGCACCCAGACCACGCCGTCCCGGACCGTGACGCCGTGCGTGCGGACCGCCGTCCTGGCGGGCGGGCCGCTGGGCCGGCCCGTACGGAGGTCGAAGGTAGAGGCGTGCAGGGGGCACTCGACCGAGCAGTCCTCCACGTAGCCGTCGGCCAGCGAGGCGTCCTGGTGCGTGCAGGTGTCGTCGATGGCGTACAGGTCACCGTCGGCGTTGAACACCGCGATGGGCACGTGGGTGTCGAGGCGCACGGCGGTCCCGGGCGGCAGGTCCTGCAACGGGCAGACGGCGATCAACGAGTACTCCTGGGGCGTTGCGCATGACGCGTTATGTTGGGCGTGACGCAACACAGTCCTTGACGGGACGGCGCATCGTCAAGACCTCGCGGGGTCGCCCTCCCCTAGCCTGAGCCGGTGACATCCCCAGCAGGCACCGGCGCGAGCGGCGGCGGCGGTCCCGCCCCGGCGCTCCGCCGCGCGCGCGAGCCCGCGGCGGTGCAGTCGGTCGACCGGGCGCTGACGGTGCTCGAGATCCTCGCCGGTCGGGGCGTCGCCGGTGTGACCGAGATCGCCGGGGAGCTGGGCGTGCACAAGTCCACCGCCTCCCGTCTGATCGCCGTGCTGGAGAGCCGCGGCTTCGTCGAGCAGCTCAGCGACCGGGGGAAGTACCGCCTGGGCTTCGGCATCGCGCGGCTGGCCGGCGCCCTGACGGTGCACCGCGACCTCGCGCACGCGGGCCGCGCGGCCAGCGAGGCGCTCGCTGCGGAGCTGGGCGAGACCGTCAACCTGGCGATCCCCGACGGATCACGCGTGATCAACATCAGCGAGGTGCGCGGGCCCGGCGCGCTCGCCGTCCAGAACTGGGTCGGGCAGAGCACGCCGTCGCACGCCACCTCGAGCGGCAAGGTGCTGCTCGCCGACCTGGCACAGCCGGACCGCGAGGCCCTGCTGGGCGCGGACCTGGAGCGCTACACCGAGCACACGATCACCGACCTGGGCGTCCTGGCCCGCGAGCTCGACGCCGTGCGGGAGCGGGGGTGGGCCAGCACCGTCGAGGAGTACGAGCTGGGGCTCAACGCGGTGGCCGCTCCGGTCCGCGACCACGACGGCACGGTGGTGGCCGCCATCAGCGTGGCCGGCCCGTCCTTCCGGCTGGTCCGGGAGGACTTCCCGAAGGTCGCGGCGCGGGTGCTGCAGGCCGCCGAGGAGTTCGAGCACCGGCTGGGAAATTTCTCCTAGTCGGTTGTTGTGCATGGCGCAACGCTGTGCGTATGGTGCAACTGCGAGTCGCCGCGACCTCAGGAGCACACGTGCTGCCCACTGTCCCGTCCCTGGACCTCCCGCTCGACGCGCTCGACCCGGAGATCGCCGCCGCCCTGGCTGCTGAGCTGCACCGCCAGCAGTCGACGCTCGAGATGATCGCGTCGGAGAACTTCGCGCCGGTCGCGGTGATGCAGGCCCAGGGCTCGGTACTGACCAACAAGTACGCCGAGGGCTACCCGGGCAAGCGCTACTACGGCGGGTGCGAGCACGTCGACGTCGTCGAGCAGCTGGCCATCGACCGGGTAAAGGCGCTGTTCGGCGCGCAGTCCGCCAACGTGCAGCCGCACTCGGGCGCGCAGGCCAACGCCGCGGTCATGGCCGCGCTGCTCACCCCCGGGGACACCATCCTCGGCCTCGACCTGGCCCACGGCGGCCACCTCACCCACGGCATGCGGCTGAACTTCTCCGGCAAGCTGTACGAGGTCGCGGCCTACGGCGTACGCCCGGCAGACTCGCGGGTCGACATGGACCAGGTCCGCGACCTCGCGCGCACGCGCCGCCCGAAGATGATCATTGCTGGCTGGTCCGCCTACCCCCGGCAGCTGGACTTCGCCGCGTTCCGGGCGATCGCCGACGAGGTGGGCGCCTACCTCATGGTCGACATGGCGCACTTCGCCGGACTCGTCGCCGCCGGCCTGCACCCCAACCCGGTGCCGCACGCGCACGTGGTCACGACCACGACGCACAAGACGCTGGGCGGCCCGCGCGGCGGCGTCATCCTCAGCGTGGACGACCTGGCGAAGAAGATCGCGTCGGCGGTCTTCCCGGGCCAGCAGGGCGGGCCGCTGGAGCACGTCATCGCGGCCAAGGCCGTCGCCTTCAGGATCGCGGCCGGTGAGGACTTCGCCGAGCGGCAGCGGCGGACGCTGGACGGCGCGCGCGTGCTGGCCGACCGGCTCCTCGAGCCGGACGCGACGGCCGCCGGCGTCGACGTGCTGTCGGGCGGCACCGACGTGCACCTCGTGCTCGCCGACCTGCGTCGCAGCGCGCTGGACGGCCGGCAGGCGGAGGACCGGCTGCACAGCATCGGGATCACGGTGAACCGCAACGCCGTGCCCTTCGACCCCCGGCCGCCGATGGTGACCTCCGGCCTGCGCATCGGCACCCCCGCGCTCGCCACCCGCGGGTTCGGTGTCGACGACTTCGCCGAGGTCGCCGACGTGATCGCGACGGCGCTCCAGCCGTCGTTCGACGAGGCGGTCGGGGTGCACCTCGGCGCGCGGGTCGCCGCGCTGGTCGACCGCCACCCGCTCTACCCCACCCTGACGACGAGCTCCTGAGCATCCCGCACGCCCCCGTCTCGCCCTCCGGAGGAGGACCCATGGCTCCCACGCCCAAGGTCGTGATCATCGGCGCCGGCATCGTCGGGTGTTCCCTGGCCGACGAGCTGACCGAGCGCGGCTGGACCGACGTCACCGTGCTCGACCAGGGTCCGCTGTTCTCCACCGGCGGCTCGAGCTCGCACGCGCCGGGCCTGGTCTTCCAGACCAACCCGAGCAAGACGATGACGGAGCTGGCGCAGTACACGGTCGCCAAGTTCTCCGGGCTGACCCTCGACGGCGGCTGGTGCTTCAACCCGGTCGGCGGCCTGGAGGTCGCGACCACCCCCGAGCGCTGGGCCGAGATCCAGCGCCGGCACGGCTACGCCCAGTCGTGGGGCGTCGAGGGTGCCCGGCTGGTCGACGCCCGCGAGTGCGCCCGGCTGCACCCGCTCGTCGACCCCGGCGCCGTTCTCGGCGGCCTGCACGTGGCGACCGACGGTCTCGCCAAGGCGCTGCGCGCCGGTGAGGCCCAGGCCCGCCGCGCCGGTGAGCGCGGTGCCCGCTTCCTCGGCGAGCACACCGTCGTCGACATCGCCAGCGACGGGGGACGCGTCACGGGCGTCGTCACGGACCAGGGCCTGGTCCCGGCCGACCTCGTCGTCTCCTGCGCCGGCTTCTGGGGCGCCAAGATCGGCGCGATGGTGGGGCTGACCGTGCCGCTGCTGCCCATGGCGCACCAGTACGCCAGGACCGGGCAGGTGCCGGGCCTGGTGAACGACCCGCTGCGGGAGGCCGGCCTGCCGATCCTGCGCCACCAGGACGCCGACCTGTACTACCGCGAGCACGGCGACCGGATCGGCATCGGCTCCTACGGCCACCGGCCGATGCCGGTCGACCCCGCCGGGCTCACCGGCGAGGACGCCAACGCTGATGTGATCAGCATGCCGTCGATGCTCCCGTTCACCGAGGAGGACTTCGCGCCCGCCTGGGACGCCTCGCTCGCCCTGCTGCCGGTGCTCGGCGAGACCAAGGTGGAGGAGGGCTTCAACGGCATCTTCTCCTTCACCCCCGACGGCGCCGCGCTCATGGGCGAGCACCGTGACCTGGCCGGCTTCTGGGTCGCCGAGGCGGTGTGGGTGACGCACAGCGCCGGCGTCGCGCGGGCGATGGCGCAGTGGATGGTCGAGGGACGGCCGCGCACCGACGTGCACGAGTGCGACCTCTACCGCTTCGAGGACGTGCAGCTCACGCCGGAGTTCGTCGAGCAGCGCAGCATCCGGAGCTTCGTCGAGGTCTACGACATCCTCCACCCGCTGCAGCCGTCCGACGCCCTGCGCCCGCTGCGCACGTCGCCGTTCTTCGCGCGCCAGCAGGACCTCGGCGCGGTCCTGCTCGAGGCCGGCGGGTGGGAGCGCCCGCACTGGTACGAGGCGAACGCGCCGCTCGTGGCCGAGCTGCCCGCGGCCGGCGTCGTCGTGCCCGAGCGGGACGACTGGTCGGCCCGCTACTGGTCGCCCATCGCCGCCGCCGAGGCGCACGCGACCCGCGCCCGGGTGGCGATGTACGACATGACGCCGCTGAAGCACCTCGAGGTCGAGGGCCCCGGCGCGCTGGAGCTCCTGCAGCGCCTGACGACCAACAACCTCGCCAAGTCCGTCGGCTCGGTCACCTACACCCTCATGCTGGACGAGGCCGGGGGCGTGCTGTCCGACCTCACGGTGACCCGGCTGGGCCCGGAGCGGTTCCAGGTGATGGCGAACGGTCCGCTCGACCTCGACCGGCTGAGCCGCCACGCCCCAGCGGGAGTCAGCGTCCGCGACGTGACCGGCGGCTGGTGCTGCCTCGGCCTGTGGGGGCCGAAGGCGCGCGAGGTGCTGCAGCCGCTCACCCGCACCGACTTCTCGAACGACGCGCTGAAGTACTTCCGCGCCCAGAGCGCCTCCGTGCGCGGCATCCCGGTCCAGGCCCTTCGCCTGTCGTACGTCGGCGAGCTCGGGTGGGAGCTCTACACGACCGCCGACCACGGGCTGGCTCTGTGGGACCTGCTGTGGCAGGCCGGCCAGGAGCACGGCGTGGTCGCCGCCGGCCGCAGCGCCTTCAACAGCCTGCGGCTGGAGAAGGGCTACCGGCTCTGGGGCACCGACATGACCGCAGAGCACGACCCGTACGAGGCGGGCGTGGGCTTCGCCGTGCGCCCGGACAAGGGCGACTTCGTCGGGCGGGCGGCGATCGAGGGCCGCTCGCAGGAGACCTCGGCACGCCGGCTGACGTGCCTGGTCCTCGACGACCCGGCGCAGGTGGTCCTCGGCAAGGAGCCGGTGCTCGTGGACGACGTGCCGGCCGGCTACGTCACGAGCGCGGCGTACGGCTACACGATCGGCCGCACCGTCGCCTACGCCTGGCTGCCCGCGCTCGAGGTCGGCGCCGCCGTCGCCATCGAGTACTTCGGCCGGCGCTACCCCGCCACGGTGAGCGCCGAGCCGCTGGTCGACCCGTCCATGTCCCGCATCCGTCGCTAGCCGGTCAGGAGATCTCATGTCGTACGACGTCATCGTCGTCGGGCTCGGGGGGATGGGCAGCGCTGCCGCCTACCACCTGGCGGCGCGCGGTCAGCGCGTGCTCGGCCTGGAGCGGCACACCCCGGCCCACGACAAGGGCTCCAGCCACGGCGGCTCGCGCATCACGCGGCAGTCCTACTTCGAGGACCCCGCCTACGTCCCGCTGCTGCTCCGGTCGTACGAGCTGTGGGAGCAGCTGGCGCGCGACTCCGGCGAGGACGTCCTGGCCCTGACCGGCGGCCTGTTCCTCGGCCGGCCGGACTCCGTGACGGTCGCCGGGAGCCTGCGCGCGGCCCGCGAGTGGGACCTGCCCCACGAGGTCCTCAGCAGTGCCGAGGTGTCCCGTCGCTTCCCGACCTTCACCCCCGCCGAGGACGAGGTGGCGCTGTACGAGGCCAAGGCCGGCTTCGTCCGCCCGGAGACGACGGTCGCCGCGCACCTCGCGCTCGCCGCCCGGGCCGGCGCCGACCTGCACTTCACCGAGCCGGTGCTGTCGTGGGAGTCGACGGCCGGCGGCGTGCGCGTGACGACCGCCGAGGGCACGTACGAGGCCGGCCGGCTCGTCATCGCGCCGGGCGCCTGGGCACCCCAGCTGCTCGCCGACCTCGGCGTCCCGATCACCATCGAGCGGCAGGTCATGTACTGGTTCGAGCCGCTGCGCGGCGTCGGCCCGTACACCGCCGACCGGCACCCCGTCTACATCCACGAGGACGCCGAGGGCACCCAGATCTACGGCTTTCCCGCGATCGACGGGCCGGGCGGCGGCGCCGCGGCCAGGTCTGCACCCCCGACACGATCGACCGGCAGGTGCACGACGAGGAGATCGAGCGGATGCGCGCGCAGGCGAACCGGCTGCTGCCGGGCCTGGCCACCCGCTACCTCGAGTCCGCGACCTGCATGTACTCCAACACCGCGGACCAGCACTTCGTCGTCGCGCAGCACCCCGCCCACGACAACGTCACCGTGGCCTGCGGGTTCTCCGGTCACGGCTTCAAGTTCGTGCCCGTCGTCGGCGAGGTGCTCGCCGACCTCGCCACGACCGGCAGCACCGCACACCCGATCGGTCTGTTCGACCCCCGCCGGCCGGCGCTGACCGCCGTGCCCGCCCAGCCCGCTGCGCCCGCCCCCTCCGTCCCTGCCGCCCTCGGAGCGAACGCATGACCACGAGCGCCACCGACCCGAGCCTCGACCGGCTGCCTGCCGACCCCAGCAGCGGTGGGCACGTCGTGTCGGCGGACCTGACGCCGGGCGACGGTCCGAGCCTCATCCCGACGCTGGGAGGGGCCTACTACACCGACCCGGGGGTCTTCGCCCGCGAGCAGCAGCACGTCTTCGAGCAGATGTGGTTCTGCGCCGTCCGCTGCTCCGACCTCGCCCGGCCCGGGGCGTTCCAGAAGGTCCAGATCGGCCGCGAGAGCGTCCTGGTCGTACGCGGCCGCGACGGCACGCTCCGCGCGTTTCTCAACATCTGCCGGCACCGCGGCGCGCAGCTGTGCACCGAGCCCGCCGGCGAGGTCAGGCGCACCCTGCAGTGCCCTTACCACGCCTGGACCTACGGGCTCGACGGCCGGCTGGTCGCCGCGCCCAACCTCGCCAGGATGCCCGACGTCGACCGCGTCGAGCGCGGCCTGCACCGGGTCCACCTGCGCGAGTGGCTCGGCTACGCCTGGCTCAGCCTGGCCGACGAGCCGCCCTCGTTCGAGCAGGACGTGCAGGGCGCCGTCGTCGAGCGCCTCGGCGACCTGTCGGCACTCGAGCGGTACGAGACCGAGGACCTCGAGGTCGGCAGGCGGATCACGTACGACGTCGCGGCGAACTGGAAGCTCATCATCGAGAACTTCATGGAGTGCTACCACTGCGCCACGATCCACCCGGAGCTGACCGAGGTGCTGCCGGAGTTCGCCGACGGCTACGCGGCGCAGTACTTCGTCGGGCACGGTGCCGAGTTCGCCGAGGACGCGCAGGGGTTCACCGTCGACGGCTCCGAGGGCTTCGGCCGGCTGCCCGGTGTCGCCGACGACCAGGACCGCCGCTACTACGCGATCACGGTGAAGCCGACGGTGTTCATCAACCTCGTGCCGGACCACGTGATCGTCCACCGCATGTTTCCGCTGGCCGTCGACCGCACGGTCGTGGAGTGCGACTGGCTGTACTCCAAGGACGTCGTGGCGAGCGGCAGGGACGTCTCGCGCTCCGTCGAGCTGTTCCACCGGGTCAACGAGCAGGACTTCGCGGCCTGCGTGCGCACCCAGCCCGCGATGTCCTCGCGGGCCTACGCGGGCGGCGGCGTGCTGGTGCCCGCCGAGCACCACATCGCCGCCTTTCACGACTGGCTCCTGTCGCAGATCGACCGCTGACAGCGCCGCGAGGAGCAGCTGTGCCGCAGGACGTCCGCGGGGTCGTCGCCGGTCATAGATCCGGCGGCCTCCCGAATGTCCCGGAGGTGGCTTTCGCCGGCTACCCATATCTACTCCCGGTGACCGCGGGAAAGGCTGACGCTGCCGCCGCGACCAGGAGAGGCAAGGCACCTTTTTACGTCCCCGAAACCCTCGTACCCTCGCGATGCATAGGGTGCGGCAAACCATGCCAGGTGAGCGTTCGGTCTCACCCTGCGAGGAAGGCCTTCCATGGCGATCGACCTACCACCTCACGCCTCCCAGGAGGTCGGTGACCCCTGGTCCGCCGAGGCGCCGCCCGCCGGGCAGGCCGTACACCGCCCGGTGGACCGGACCGTCTTCGGCATTGCCGCTGTACTCACGGTCGCGTTCATCGCCTGGGGCGTGTTCGACAGCGCCTCGCTCGGGACCGTGTCAGACGCCGTCCTCGACGGCATCATCACCGACGGCGGCTGGGCCTTTGTGCTCGCCGCCAGCGGCTTTGTGATTTTCGCGCTGTGGCTGGCGATGAGCCGGTACGGCCGCATCCCGCTCGGGCGTGACGACGAGGCGCCGGAGTTCCGCACCGTGTCCTGGATCGCGATGATGTTCAGCGCGGGCATGGGCATCGGCTTGATGTTCTACGGCGTGGCCGAGCCGTTGTCGCACTTCACCTCGCCGCCGCCGGCTACCGCCGCTCCCGGCACACCGGAGGCGTTTGACGTGGCCGTGGCGACCACCCTGTTCCACTGGACCCTGCACCCGTGGGCCATCTACGCCGTCGCCGGCCTGGCCATCGCGTACGGAACCTTCCGCCGCGGCCGCCCCCAGCTGATCAGCTCGACGTTCATCCCGTTGTTCGGCCGCAAGCGCGCCGAAGGCGCGTTCGGCCGCGCCGTCGACATTCTCGCGATCGTCGCGACGCTGTTCGGGTCGGCCGCCTCGCTCGGTCTGGGCGCCCTGCAGATCGGCGGCGGGCTGACAGCCGGTGGCTTCATGGACTCGGTCAGCACCACCCTGCTCGTGTCGATCATCGTCGTGCTGACGATCTGCTTCATCCTCTCCGCGGTGTCAGGGGTGTCCAAGGGCATCCAGCTGCTGGCCAACGTCAACATGGTCCTGGCCGGCGTCCTCGCCCTGGTGGTGTTCGTCGGCGGCCCGACGGTGCTGATCCTCAACCTGCTGCCCACGGCGATCGGTGACTACTTCACCAACCTCGGCGAGATGTCGGCCCGCACCGCGGCCACCGGCGGCGACGCGACCGCCACCTGGCTGGCCGGCTGGACGGTCTTCTACTGGGCGTGGTGGATCTCCTGGACCCCGTTCGTCGGCATGTTCATCGCGCGCATCAGCCGCGGCCGCACCATCCGCCAGTTCGTCGCGGGCGTCATCCTGATCCCGAGCGCGGTGAGCCTGCTCTGGTTCGCCATCTTCGGCGGCGCGGCCATCAACCTGCAGCGCAGCGGCACCGACCTCGCCTCGCGCGCCAGCGAAGGGCAGCTGTTCGGGCTGCTCGATGCCATGCCACTCGGTGCCGTGCTCGGCATCATCGCCATGCTGCTCGTGGCGATCTTCTTCGTCTCCGGCGCAGACGCCGCGTCCATCGTCATGGGCAGCCTGAGCCAGCGCGGCACGATCCACCCCAGCCGCAGCGTGGTGGTGTTCTGGGGCGCGGTGATGGGCGCCATCGGGGCCGTCATGCTGCTCGTCGGTGGCGGCAAGGGAGACGCGCTGTCGGGCATCCAGACGATCACGATCATCATGGCCGCGCCGTTCGCGCTGGTCATGGTCGCCATGTGCGTGTCCTTGGTGCGCGACCTGCGCACCGACCCGCTGATGACACGCGGCCTGCGATCGAGCCGCGCGATCGAACAGGCCGTCGAGTTCGGCACCCGGGAGTACGGCGACGCCTTCTTCATCCCTGTCAAGCCGCACCCGATCGAGCGGCCGGTGAGCGTAGCGCCGAGGCACCCCCCCGAGCAGCAGTAGCGCTACGGCTGCCACGGGCGCCTGGGTCGGAGCGCCGGATCGCGAGGACGTGGCTCAGATGTCTGACCGCACCCCGTGACGACACCCCAACGGGCGAGACGTCGACCTCGAGCAGGACGACGTCCGATCGGCCGACGGCACCCGGCTCACCGACGACCTCGCTGACCGCGATCATCGACAAGCTCCGGCGCTCCTCGGGTCGGCCGAGCCAGAGCGGGACACCACCGAGCGCCGCGCCATCGCCTGTGACTGAACATTCACGTCAACGTCGTAGTGGCCTGAGGCTCCACGATTTCTGGGCGACGGGGTCAGCGGACTCCTCGTCGTGAGGCGCCCTGGTGCTCCTCGACCGGGTCGACAGCAGGATTTCTGTCTGACAGTATCAGCCCGTGGAGATCCGCTTCACCCAGGCCGCGCGTAAGCACCGCGTCGGTCGCAGTTCGGTGCGCTACGTCTTGGCCCCGGCGACCGCGACCGGCACGACGACCCGACCAAGGCAACGTGGGAGGGCGCTACGTCGGGACGGATGAGCGCGGCCGCGAGCTAGAGATCATTGCCGTGGAGATCATGGGGAACGCCGGGGAGATTGTCCTGCTCGTCATTCACGTCATGCCGACCGACCTGCGAGGAAGTGTCTCAGATGTCTGACCGCACCCCCCCGACCATCACCGACGACACCCCCATCGGGCGAGACGTCGACCTCGAGCAGGACGACGTCCGGTTGGCGGACGGCGCCCGGCTCACCGACGAGGTCGCTGCCGGGATCATCGACAAGGTCCGGCGCTCCTCGGGTCGGCCCTCCCTGTCCGGACAGTCAAGCGCCTCACCGCAGATTGCCTTCCGGGTCGCTCCAGCGGTCCGCGACCGAGCCGCCCACGTCGCCGCGAAGGAGGGCAAGACGATCTCCGAGCTGGCCCGTGAAGCACTCGAAGAGCGCATCGCCTCGTCCCGCTGACCGACCCCCGGCTCGGCAGGGACGCGCGTCACAGCAGTTGGCCTCGGCCCTACCAACCCATGTCCCGGGCCACGTCCGCGCGTGCAGCGTCGATCTCGTCCTGGGTCGCGCCCGGCACGTCGATCTCGGTCTCCAAGCGCGTCAGCAGGTCCATCAGCGCCTGCTGGACCAAGGCGTCGGCTCGCCGCAACGCGATGTTGACCTTCGCAACGTCGCTCACGGCCGGCGGCTGCGCCGGCCACCAGCCTCACCAGTCCGGATCCCGGCAGCCAACGACCAGCGGGACGTACGAAAGAGTCAGCCAGGTCCGGGCGGCGCGAAGACCACCACGACTCGTAGATCCTCGGTGACCTCGGTGAACCGATGGAGCACATGCGGGGGGACATAGGCGATGGAGCCCGTCTGGACCGGTGTGCGCACGCCGTCGACCTCGAGCACGGCGCGGCCGGCGACCACGACGTAGACCTCGTCGACGTCGTGCGGGGACTGCACGTCGTCGTGCCCAGGTGCCGCCGCGAACAGCCCGAGGGACAGCGCCGGCACGCGCAGCACCTCGCGGTAGGTCGCGTTGCCGTGCTCGGCGAGCAACTCGGTCAGGCTGGCGACGCGTGAGGCACTCAAGCCGTCACCTTGCACAGCAGCTCGCCGTGCAGCACCGCGAACCAACCGTCCTCGCTGGCCGCCCACGCTCGCCAACCGGCCGCCATCTCCGCCAGCTCCTCGGTCCTGGCGAGGCCGCGGTCCACCGCCTCGCCTGCGATGCGGGAGGCGACGATCCGATCGGCCTGCATGCCGCCCCACCACTCTCGGTCCTCAGGGGTGGCGAAGCACCAGACGCTGGCCGAGGGAACGATCTCGTTGAAGCCGGCGGCCTGCGCCCAGCCAAGCAGCCGCCGGCCGGCGTCCGGCTCGGCCGCGTGCGCCCGCGCCGCCGCTCGGTAGATCTCCAGCCACCGGTCGATGGCCGGCGACGCCGGGTGCCACGTCATCGCGGCGTAGTCGGCGTCCCGGACGGCCACGAGCCCACCCGGCCGGGTTACCCGCCGCATCTCGCGTAAGGCTGCTACGGGGTCGGTGAGGTGTTGCAGCACCTGGTGGGCGTGCACGACGTCGTACTGGTCATCGCCCACGTCGAGGTGCAGGGCGTCTCCGACGGCGAAGCGGACCTGCGGCAGGTCGCAACCCTTGGCGGCTTGCGCCACAACTCCGCTCGAACTGTCGATACCGAGCACCTGGCCTTCCGGTCCGACGACGGCCCCGAGGTCCCGCGTGATCGTGCCGGGGCCGCAGCCCAGGTCCAGAACGCGGCTGCCAGGCCGCAGGTGCGGCAGAAGGTAACCGGCCGAGTTCCCGGCCGTCCGCCAGCGGTGCGAACGCAGGACGCTTTCGTGGTGACCCTGCAAGTACGTGGGCATAGGGGACCCTCGCGCGTCATCTCAACATGCGCAACAGACGTCCCACAAAATGAGACCAAGGGGGCTTGCAACGCGGCTACCCGCCCGACTACGTCAGCCGCCAGTTCACACCGACCCTCACCCCGCGGGAGCAGCCGACCACGGGCTTCCACACCGCTCCTGAGCTCACGACCTGCCGCTGCGTCACCCGGTGACCCTGCCCGGCGACCAGCCTTGCCACGTCGACGCCGTCGTGAGTGCGTGGCGGAGGGTTACAGCTCCACCGCCAGGTCCCTGGCCAAGAACGCGCTGTAGGACCGCTTGGCGACCCAGACGACGTCGTCCCAAGGACCAGCGGCACATGTCCACCGGCCAAGTCGGACTGCCAGCCACGACGTGACCGTGTCCGATGGTGTATCGGGCATCCGTGTCAGCTGACGGGCGGGCGCTCGTAGCCACCCAACACCCGCGCAATGCGGCGGGCGACGTCGACCGCCGTCCGGTCCTGCAGATACGGCGCGACGACCTGCATCCCGACCGGCAGTCCCTCGCCCGTGCGCCCGACCGGGACGACCGCAGCCGGCAGGTGGGCCGCGCCCGCCAGGCCCGGCCACACGGACTGCTCCAGCACGCTGCGCTCCTGGCCGTTGACCTCGATCGTGCGAGCGGCCACGTCGTCCCTGTGGTCGTGTGCAGTCGCGGCGGTCGGTGTCACCGGACACAGCAGGACCTCGAAGGACCGGAAGAACTCCGCCCAGCGTGCGCCGAGCTGCAGCCGCTGCTCGTGCAGGCGCAGCCAGGCGCGGTGGGACGCGGTCGCGGCCCGGGCCTGAAGGAGCGCCGGAGGCTCGTCGTCAGCCCGGGGAGCTGACGCCGCCGCCGTCATCGCGCTGAAGACGGGATCAGGCAGGCCGACGGACACCGTCGCCTCGAAGAGGTCTTCATAGAGGCGGTGCGCCTCGGCGAGGTCGACCGGGCGAGCTTGCTCGTCGAGCCGGGCCCCATCGTGGCGCAAGGCCTCGACCGCCTCCCGAAGCACCGCGAGTACGGCGCCGTCCACCGGGCAGTACGGGTCGTCGAGCCAAACAGCGATGCGATAGTCGCGCAGGGACGTGCCCCGAGCGGCCGGTAGCCGGAGCTGCCAGGCGACGGCCGAGGCGCTGTCGGGCCCAGCCAGCACGTCCAGGGCGAGGTCGAGGTCGTCGGCGCTACGCCCGAGCGGGCCGACGACGCCCATGTCGGCCGCCGACAGCGACCCGGGCGGCCCGGGCACGTGCCCGCGGATCGGCACCAGGCCGAACGTCGGCTTCAGGGTGAAGACACCGCAGAAGTGAGCGGGCACCCGCAGGGAGCCGCGGAGGTCGCTGCCCAGCTCCAGCCCGGTCAGTCCGGCCGCGACCGCCGCCGCGCTCCCACCGGACGAGCCGCCCGGCGTGCGGGAGGGATCCCACGGGTTGTCGGTGACACCGAACACGGGTTGAAGGACTGCCAGTCCATCGCCATCACCGGCAGGTTCGTCTTGCCGAAGACAATCGCACCCGCTGCCCTCAGCCGTGCCACCGCGTCCGCGTCACGCGCGGGCACGTGTTCGGCCAGGCCTGGGAAGCCCGCCGTCGTACGCATGCCCGCTGTCTCGAAGACGTCCTTGACGGTCATCGGCAACCCCAGCAGGCGCGGCGTGTTGCCGCCCTGTCTGAGGGCGTCGTCGGCGGCCCGCGCCGCCGCCCGCGCGCCCTCCGGGTCAACGGTGACGACCGCGTTCAGCCGCGAACGGTCCACACGTTCGAGGTAGAGCTCAAGCAGTTCCAGACTGCTGACCTCACGGGCGGCCAACGCCCGCACGAGCTCGCTCGCCGGTTGGTACGCAACGTCGTCCATGGGCGCCTCCTACGCAAGAGCCGACCGTCCTCGCTCCGCCCCGAGAGCACAAGCAGCGGCGGGTCGCCCGCCCTTCCGCACCCCGGGTGTCCAAGCCCACCCGCCGCAACGAGACGTCAGCCGCCGGTTCAAACTCACCGCCGCACCCGCCGGCCTGCCCGTCAAGCGACTGCACGACCTCCGGCACGGCTCGGCCACTCCACGATCGCGCTCACCTACAGCCACCTGCTCGAGGGCGTCGGCCATGACTCGGCGGACGCTCCGCCGACCTCGTGCCGCGGAGTTCCGCGCGCACTCCGTGCACAGGTCGCGCGACTGATGAGCAAGGGCCTGAAGACACCGACTGCGGGCCTCCCCCCGGAGGGGGAGACCCGCAGGTCAGCGCGGAGGCTGGGAGATTTGAACTCCCGATGGGATTGAAGTCCCAAACCGCATTAGCAGTGCGGCGCCATAGACCGGACTAGGCGAAGCCTCCTGGTCGAACAGCCCCAGAGCGTACAGGCCGCGGCGACCCGGGTGGCAGGGCTACCGCGCCGGCCGGACGCCCATCGTGTCGGCGTTGGGAGCGGCCTCGCGGACGAGGTCGGGCAGGACCTCGGCGAGCTCGCCGGCCTCCCACTTCGCCTCGCGCTCGACGCGCGGGCCGGCCACCCAGCCCTCGTTGACGAAGACGGTGCCGCCGAACACGCCGAACACCCGGCCGGTGATGTCCTTGGACTTCTCGCTGCCCAGGTAGACCACCAGCGGGCTGATGTTGGACGGGTCGAACTGGTCGAAGCCGCTCTCGGTCTTGGACAGCGCGGCGAGCCCGAGGTCCTCGGTCATGCGGGTCAGCGCGGTCGGCGCGATCGCGTTGACCGTGACGCCGTAGCGACCGAGCTCCTGGCTGGTGATCACGGTGAAGGCGGCTATGCCGGCCTTGGCGGCGCCGTAGTTGCTCTGGCCGACGTTGCCGTAGATGCCGGACGACGAGCTGGTGTTGATGATGCGGGCGTCGACCGGGGTGCCGGCCTTGCTCTGGTCACGCCAGTAGGCGGCGGCGTGGTGCGAGGGCGCGAAGGTGCCCTTGAGGTGCACCTTGATGACCGCGTCCCACTCGGACTCGGTCATGTTGACCATCATCCGGTCTCGCAGGATGCCGGCGTTGTTGACCAGCACGTGCAGCGTGCCGAAGGTCTCGACGGCCTGAGTGACGATGCGCTCGGCGCCCTCCCAGCTGGAGATGTCGTCGGTGTTGGCGACCGCCTCGCCGCCGAGGGCCTTGATCTCGTCGACGACCTGCTGCGCGGGGCCGGCGTCGCTGCCGGAGCCGTCGCGCGCGCCGCCGATGTCGTTCACGACGACCTTGGCGCCCTCGCGGGCGAACGCCAGCGCGTGCTCGCGGCCGATGCCGCCGCCCGCGCCGGTAATGATGACGACGCGTCCGTCGCAGATGCCAGCCACGCTGCAGGGCTCCTTTGAGAAGGGGGAGGGTTGCTCCCAGCGTGCCACGAGTAGGTTCCGGTTCAGTCCCTGCCCTGCCATTCTCGTACTGGGGAGTAACCAGTGTCACTGCTCGAGGGCCGTACGGCCGTGGTCACAGGGGGTGCGCGCGGCATCGGCTACGAGATCGCGCGGACCTTCATCGAGGAGGGCGCCGCCGTCGTGCTCGGCGACCTGGACGAGACGGAGGCGGTCGAGGCGGCCAAGTCCCTGCCCGGGACGGCGCTGGGCTTCCGCTGCGACGTCACGGTCGAGGACGAGGTGCGCGCGCTGCTGGAGTACTGCACCGAGGAGTTCGGCACGCTCGACATCCTCGTCAACAACGCGGGCATCACCCGCGACAAGACCATGCGCAAGATGAGCAGCGAGGACTTCCGTACGGTCGTCGACGTGCACCTGTACGGCGCCTGGCTGGGCACCAAGCACGCCAGCACGATCATGCGCGAGCAGGGCCGGGGGTCGATCGTCAACATCAGCTCGATCAGCGGCAAGGTCGGCAACGTCGGGCAGACCAACTACTCCGCGGCCAAGGCCGGGATGGTCGGGCTCACCAAGGCCGCCGCGAAGGAGGTCGCGCACGCCGGCGTACGGGTCAACGCCGTGCAGCCGGGGCTGATCCGCACCGCGATGACCGAGGCGATGCCGCAGAAGGCCTGGGACGAGAAGATGGGCGACATCCCGATGGGGCGGGCCGGCGAGCCCTCGGAGGTGGCGTCGGTGGTGCTGTTCCTGGCCAGCGACCTCGCGTCTTACGTGACCGGCGCCGTCGTCGAGGTCACCGGCGGGCGGCACACGTGAGCACCGGTTCCGACATCGTCGTCTGCGAGCCGCTGCGGACGCCGGTCGGCCGCTACGGCGGGGCGCTGCAGACCGTCCCGGCCGCCGAGCTCGGCGCGATCGTGATCGCCGAGCTGCTGGCGCGGACCGGCGTCGACCCCGAGTCGGTGGACGACGTGATCCTGGGCCAGGGCTATCCCAACGGCGAGGCGCCCGGCATCGGCCGGGTGGCCGCGCTCGACGCCGGCCTGCCGATCACCGTGCCCGGCATGCAGATCGACCGGCGCTGCGGCTCCGGGCTGCAGGCGGTGCTGCTCGCGGCCGGGCAGATCCGCGGCGGGATGGCCGAGATCGTGCTGGCCGGCGGCGCGGAGAGCATGAGCCAGACCGAGCACTACACGCTGGCGATGCGCTGGGGCGCCGGCGGCAACAGCCCGGTGATGCACGACCGGCTGGCCCGCGGGCGGGTCACCTCCGGTGGCGTGCACCACCTGGTCGAGGGCGGCATGCTCGAGACCGCCGAGAACCTGCGGCGCGAGTTCTCGATCCCGCGCGAGGCGCAGGACCAGCTGGCCGCCGAGTCGCACCGCCGCGCCGTCGCCGCCCAGGCCGAGGGCCGCTTCAAGGACGAGCTGGTGCCGGTGACGGTGCGCGGCCGCAAGGGCGACACGGTCGTTGACGCCGACGAACACCCGAGGCCCGGCACGACCGCGGAGTCGCTGGCCAAGCTGCGGCCGGTGATGCTCAAGCAGGACGCCGACTCGACCGTCACCGCGGGCAACGCCAGCGGCCAGAACGACGGCGCGTCGCTGTGCCTGGTGACCACGCTGGAGAAGGCGCACGCGCTGGGGGTTCGGCCGTACGCCCGGCTGGTGAGCGCGGCCGTCGCCGGCGTACCGCCCGAGACGATGGGGATCGGGCCGGTGCCCGCGACCGAGAAGGCGCTCGCGCGCGCCGGTCTGAAGCTCGACGAGATGGACCTGATCGAGCTGAACGAGGCGTTCGCCGCGCAGGTGCTGGCGGTGACCGGGCGGTGGGGGCTCGACGCGCTCGACCCCCGCCTCAACGTGAACGGCTCCGGCATCTCGCTGGGGCACCCGATCGGGGCCACCGGCGTGCGGATCCTGGCCACGATGCTGCGCGAGCTCGAGCGCCGCGAGGGCCGCTACGCCCTGGAGACCATGTGCATCGGCGGCGGACAGGGGCTTGCGGCGGTGTTCGAGCGCGTCACCTGACCCCCGGCGTGACCTACGTGAAGGCCGACTCCCCGGTGATCTTGCGACCGACGATGAGCTCCTGGATGTCGGCGGTGCCCTCGTAGGTGTAGATCGCCTCGATGTCGGCCATGTGCCGGACGACGTGGTAGTCGAGCAGGATCCCGTTGCCGCCGAGCAGCTCGCGGGCCTCGAGGATGACCTCGCGGGCCTTGCGCGTGTTGTTGAGCTTGGCCAGCGAGGCGATCGTGTCGGTGAGCTTGCCGGCCTGCTGGAGCTTGACGATCTGCATGCAGTACAGCTGCATCGCCGTCACCTCCGCGAGCATCCGCACCAGCTTGTCCTGCACCAGCTGGAAGGACGCCAGCGGGTGGCCGAACTGCTCGCGCTGGCGGGAGTAGGCCAGCGCGCACTCGTACGCGGCGGTGGCGTGCCCGAGGGCGCTCCAGGCGACCGACCCGCGGGTGGAGGCGAGCACCGCGCCGGTGTCCTTGAAGTTCCTCGCCCCGGGCAGCTGCGCGTCGGCAGGGATGCGGACGCCGTCGAAGCGCAGGTCGGCCTGCCAGACCGCGCGCACCGAGACCTTGCCCTCGATCCGGCTGCGGGTGAGGCCGGGCGCGTCGCCGGGGACCAGGAAGCCCTTGACCTGCCCGTCCTCGGAGCTGCGGGCCCAGACCACGAGCACGTGCGCGATGGTGCCGTTGCCGATCCAGCGCTTCTCCCCGTCGAGCACCCACTCGTCGCCCTCACGGCGGGCCGTGGTCTCGAGGGCCACCGAGTCGGAGCCGTGCAGGGGCTCGGTGAGCGCGAACGCCCCGAACTCCTCCACCCGGGCCAGCGGGCCCAGCCAGCGCTGCTTCTGCTCCTCGGAGCCGAACGCCGCGATCGACTTCATCACCAGGCCGGCCTGGACGCCGATGAAGGTGCCGAGGCTGCCGTCACCCCGGTTGATCTCCATGTTGACCAGGCCCGCGCCGACCTCGCTCATGGACGGGCAGCCGTAGCCGTCGACGACGCCACCGACCAGGCCCAGCTCGCCGAGGCGCCGCACCAGGTCGTACGGGAACTCGGCGCGCTCCCAGAAGCCGCCGATCACCGGGAGCACCTCGTCGTCGACGAAGGCGCGGGCCTTCTCCAGCAGCGCCACGTCGGCCCGGTCGATCTGGTCGCGGATGCCGAAGTAGTCGGTGGCCAGCGAGCGGCCGACGTCGTACATCCGGCTCTGGGTGCCTTCCTCCACCGCCGTCATGCGCCCACCTGCGCGTCGTCCGGGATGGACAGCTCACGCTTGAGGATCTTGCCGGTCGGGCCCTTGGGCAGCGCGTCGGCCAGGAGCACGACCCGGGGGTACTTGTAGCCCGCCACCTGGCTCTTCACGAACGCCTTGACCTCCTCGACGTCGAGGGTGCCGCCCTCCTTGGCCACCACGACCGCGGCCACCTCCTCGCCGAGGGAGGGGTGCGGCATGCCGATCACCGCGGCCTCGAGGATCCCGGGGTGCTCGTACAGGACCTCCTCGATCTCGCGCGGGTAGACGTTGTAGCCGCCGCGGATGATCAGGTCCTTCTTGCGGTCGACAATGAAGTACAGGCCGTCCTCGTCCTTTCTCGCCATGTCGCCGGTGCCGAACCAGCCGTCCTTCATGGCCTCGGCGGTGGCCTCCGGCTTGTTCCAGTAGCCCTTCATCACGTTGGGCCCGCGGACGTAGATCTGGCCGACCTCGCCCTCGGGCACCTCCGTGCCGTCGTCGTCGGCGACCTTCATCTCCACGCCCTGGATCGGCGTGCCGATCGAGCCGGCCTTGCGCACGCCGTGCGGGTGGTTGAACGAGCAGACCGGCGACGTCTCGGACAGCCCGTAGCCCTCGAGCACTGTGCAGGAGAACTCCTGCTCGAAGCCCTTGAGCACCTCCACCGGCATCGCGGCGCCGCCGGAGCAGCACACCCGCAGGCTCGACAGGTCGTACTCCTTGCGCTCGGGCAGGTGCAGGAAGCCGTTGAACATCGTGGGGACGCCCTCGAACACCGTCACCCCGTCGCGCTGCATGACCTCCATGCCCTGCTTGGGGTCGAACCGCGGCAGCATGGTCAGCAGGGCGCCGGCGAAGACGGACGCGTTCATCGCGCAGGTCTGGCCGAACACGTGGAACAGCGGCAGCGCGCCGAGCACGACGTCGGTCTCGCTGAACTCGAACAGCGTGGTGGCCGTGACCCGGGCGTTCTCGTAGAGGTTGTGGTGGGTGAGCTGGGCCCCCTTAGGGGTGCCGGTGGTGCCGCTGGTGTAGAGGATCACCGCGGTCTCGTCGTCCTCGCGCGGGACGTCCTCGCGCACCGGCTCGGCCTCGGCGAGCAGCTGCGGGAAGGTGGCCGGGTCGATGACGATGCACTGCGCACCGGCGGCGTCCGCGCCGGTCTGCGCCGCGGCCGCGAACTCCTTCCAGGGCAGGACGACCTTGGCGCCGGGGTCGGTCAGGTAGAACGAGGTCTCCCGCTCCTTCAGCAGGACGTTCATCGGCACGACGACGCCGCCGAGCCGCAGGACCGCGAAGTAGGCGATCGGGAAGTGCGGCACGTTGGGGAGCATGATCCCGACGCGGTCGCCCTCGCCGACGCCGGCCGCCCGCAGCATGCCCGCACAGCGGGCGACCGCGTCGTCGAGCTGGCGGTAGGTCAGCGTCGTGTCGTCGAGGCGTACGGCGGGACGGTCGCCGTGCCTGGCGACGGTGTCGGACAGCAGACGGGCGAGACTTGCCACGGATACCTCCAGAGCGCAGATGGTGCCGGGCGTCCTGCCCTCCGGTGACGCGAGTCACGCCGACGACCGCTGCCCGGGCTGCTGCAGGTCGTCCTCGACGTAGCGCGCCCGACCGGCGAACCAGCCGGCGACGGCCAGCAGCAGGCCCGCGAGCAGCCCTCAGCCGGCGACCGTCATCCGGCGGCCCAGCGCGCGAGCAGCTCCTTCCCGCCGGGGACCTGCGACGGGACGGCTCCGGGCGTACGGGCGAAGCGGGGCGCCGGCGCCGGGCGTACGGCGCTCCCGTCCCGGAGCAGGGTGCCGCGCGCCGCGAGGTGACCGCCGTCCGGCGCCTCCGCCAGCGACAGGACAGGGGTGACGCAGGCGTCGGTGCCGGCGAACACCTCGGCCCACTCGTCCCGGGAGCGGGTCGCGAACGCGGCCGAGAAGGCCGCGCGGGTGGCCGGCCAGTCGTCGTACTGCCCGGGGAGGCCGTCGAGCCCGAGCCCGGCGACCAGCTGGGCGTAGAACTGCGGCTCGATGGCGCCCACCGCGACCCAGCGGCCGTCGGAGCAGGCGTAGGTGTCGTAGAACGGCGCACCGCCGTCGAGCAGGTTGGCGGCGCGCTCGTCGCGCCAGCTGCCGGCGCTGTACATCGACCAGGTCATGCCCATGAGCTGGCTGACGCCGTCGACCATCGCCACGTCGACGACCTGGCCCGCGCCGCTGCGCTCGCGCTCGACCAGCGCGGCCAGGACCCCGGTGACGAGGAACATCGAGCCGCCGCCGAAGTCGGCGACCAGGTTGAGCGGCACCACCGGCTTGCCCGCGGGGCCGATGGCGTGCAGCGCGCCGGTGAGGGACAGGTAGTTGAGGTCGTGCCCGGCGCGCTGCGCCAGCGGACCGTCCTGCCCCCAGCCGGTCATCCGGGCGTACACCAGGCGCGGGTTGCGCGCCGAGCACGCCTCGGGACCGAGCCCGAGCCGCTCGGCGACCCCCGGGCGCATGCCCTCGACCAGCACGTCGGCGGTGGCCGCCGCGGCCAGCACGGTCGCCACCTGCCCGGCGTCCTTGAGGTCCACCTCGACCCGGGCGCGGCCGGCGGCCAGGCCGTCGTCGATGGCGCCGCCCGCCCGCTCCACCCGCAGGACCTGCGCGCCCAGGTCGGCGAGCAGGCGGCAGGCCAGCGGGGCGGGGCCGATGCCGGCCAGCTCGAGGATGCGCACACCGGCGAGGGGTCCCATGACGGCCGACGCTAACCGACCGGGCCGCGCTGCTCAGGCAGGGGCGACCAGGTCGGCGAAGACGACCACGTTGTCCACGTAGTGCCGGCTCGCCCGGTCGAACGCCCCACCGCAGGTGATCAGGCGCAGCCCGGCGTTGTCGATGTCGCCGTAGACCGCCTCGGTGGGGAAGGTGTTCTTGGCGATCTGGGTCACCCGGGTCACCCGGAACGCGGCGACGCTGCCGTCCTGGCGGGTGACGTCGACCCGGTCACCGGCGTCGACGTTGCGCAGCCGGGCGAACACCCCCGGGCGGCCGTTCCAGTCGACGTGGCCGGCCACGACCGCCGGCCCCAGCTCGCCGGGGGTCGGCGCCCCGGTGTACCAGCCGGCCGGGAAGCCCTGCGTCGGCAGCTCGAGCGTCCCGTCGCCGAGCAGCCCGAGCGGCTGCAGGCTGCTGTCGACGCCGATCGCCGGGATCCGCAGTCGTACCGGGCTCGACCCCGGCATGGGGGCGGCGACGGGCTGGGCCGGGGCCGACAGCGCCTGGGGTGCCGGGGCCCGGGGTGCCGCCTCGGCCGTCGCGGCCTGCGGCGTGGGGACCGGGGCGACCGGCGGGGGTACGGCCGGGGGCTCCGGCTCGACGGCCGGCGGGGCGGGCTGTACGAGGACCGCGGACGGCTCGACCGACCGCTCGGCGGCCGTCGGGGGGGCCGGTGCAGGTGCGGCCACCCGGGCGGGGCTGCCCGAGCAGGCCGCGAGCAGCGCGACCGCGAGCAGGCCGGCCGTTCCCGCCCGGCGGGCCCGGGTGCCCCGCCGGCTCACCGGCTGGTCCACGTGCCCCACCGGCTCACCGGGCTGCGCCCGGGTGCCCCACCGGCTCACCCGTTCAGTCGGCGCCGTCGCACCAGTACGGTCGCGCCGGCTGCCGTCAGCAGCAGCAGCCCGCCGCCCGCAGCGGTGCGGGTGCCCGCGGAGTCGCTGCCGGTGGTGTCGCTGCCGGCTGCCGTGCTGCCGTCACCGGCGCCGACCGGGCCGCTCGGGACGGTGCCGACCTGGCGGCTCCGGGTGGGCGTCGGCACCGCGGTGGACGTCGACGTCGGGCTGGGCGCGGCGGTGGTCGGCCGGGTCGTCGTGGGACTCGCCGTCGGGCCGGTCGGGGTACCCGTCGACGTGGGCGTGCCGGTCGAGGTCGGCGTGCCGGTCGATGTCGGCGTGCCCGTCGCGGTCGGACCCGTCGACGTCGGGGTCGACGTGGGACCCGTCGAGGTCGGGGTCGACGTCGGGCCCGTCGACGTGGGGGTCGACGTCGGACCCGTCGACGTGGGGGTCGACGTGGGACCCGTCGACGTGGGGGTCGACGTCGGACCCGTCGAGGTCGGGGTCGACGTCGGACCCGTCGAGGTCGGGGTCGACGTCGGACCCGTCGACGTGGGAGTCGACGTCGGACCCGTCGACGTGGGAGTCGACGTCGGACCCGTCGAGGTCGGCGTCGACGTCGGGGTCGCCGTCGGCGTCGCGGTCGGCGTCGCGGTCGGGGTGGCGGTCGGGGTCGCCGTCGGCGTGGCGGTCGGGGTCGCCGTCGGCGTGGCGGTCGGCGTCGAAGTCGGCGTGGCGGTCGGGGTCGCCGTCGGGGTCGACGTCGGCGGGCCGGTGGTGGGCGGCGGCTTACGCACGCAGGTCGGCTTGATGATCGTGTCGTTGATGAGCGTCACGGCGCCCTCGCCGGAAGCCTGCTCACCGGCGAGCAGTCGGCCGGTGACCCGCACGCCCTTGCCCAGGGAGATGTTGTCGTGCGCCAGGATCGAGCCCACGAACTCGGACTGGGCACCGAGCGTGGCGGCGCTGCCGACCTTCCAGAACACGTTGCAGGCCTGCGCGCCACGGGTCAGCGCCACCCGGGCGTTGGCCGCGGTGATCAGCGTGGTCGAGGTCTGGAAGACGAAGACCGCGTTGGGGTCGTTCTGCCCGTCCAGCGTCAGGGTGCCGGTCATCCCGAAGGTGCCGTTGCCGTAGACGCCGGGCGCCAGCTTCGTCCCGCCCAGCTCCACGGGCTTGTTGGTGGCCGGCTGACCGGCCGCGTTGTCGTACGCCGTGACCAGGTCCTTCTTGGCCTCCTGAGTGACCGCGTCGTTCGGGTCCGGGTCGACATGGTTCTTGCCGGTCAGCGCGACGCAGTCGGCCGCCGGGCACGCGGCGAAGCCGGTCTGTGACGACGTCGGGGTCGAGCCGACGTCGCCGGTGATCGTGCTCATGCCGGTGTTGGTGATGCCCGAGCCGGCGAGCACGGCGAACTGCGCGGCGGTGCCGAGGGGCACGCGGGTCGCGGCCTGGGCGCTACCGACCAGCGAGGCGACGGCGCCCACGGTCACGGCGACCACGCAGGTCGCCGCGATCCGGCCTCGGGCAGAGCCTGGCACGTACGGGGAGGACGGCATGGCACGGGCATCGGCACACTGCCCCCCGCGGCTTGAGCCCTTCTCGGGGTACGAACCGCCTTTATGTGAGCGAGGTCACGCGCAGCCAGCCGTCCCCGCGGGCCTCGCGCTGCGGCCCGTCCACGACGGTGGCCACCTCGTCCGGTGCC
>DASTLY010000022.1:0-1949 GCA_035714445.1 Mycobacteriales bacterium | reverse complement strand
CGCTACGGCAAGGACTCCCCCGTGTACCGCGAGCTGCGCGCGTCCATCGGCTCCGGGCTGCTGACCGCGCAGGACGAGGACTGGGAGCGCCAGAAGCGCATGCTGCAGCCGCTGTTCACCCCGCGGCGGGTGGCGGGGTACGCCGGCGTGATGGCCGCCGAGGCGCGGACGCTCGTCTCGTCGTGGCGTCGCGAGGCCGCCGCCGGCCGCCCGGTCGACCTGCACGCGGGCGGCTTCCCGTACACGCTGCGGGTCGTGGGCCGCCTGCTGCTGGGCACGGCCCTGGACGACGTCGTCGACGTGGTGGCCCGCACCGCCGACCCCGTGCAGCGCCACCTGATGCTGCGGGGCCTGTCGCCGGTCGCGCTGCCGCGCCGCTTCCCGCTGCCGGGCGGGCGCGCCGCCGGGCGCCACCGCCGGGACCTGTACGACGCCGTCGACGCGGTGATCGCCCGGGCCGCCGCGGCTTCTCACGGGCCGGCCGGCGCCGGAGCGGTGGGCGACGGGGCGGTGGGCGACCTGGCGGTGGGCGACGAGCCGGTCGACCTGCTCACGCTGCTGCTGCGCGCACGCGACCCGGCGGACGGGTCCGCGCTGTCCGCGCAGGAGGTGCGCGACCAGGTGCTGGTGTTCCTGCTGGCCGGGCACGAGACCACGGCGGCCGCGCTGACGTACACGTTCCACCTGCTCGGCCGCCACCCCGACGTGCAGCGCCGCGTGCGTGCCGAGGCCACGGCCGCCGGCGACGACGGCACCGGCCTGGAGTACACGACGCGGGTGGTGCAGGAGGCCATGCGGCTGTACCCGCCGGTCCCGCACGTCGGCCGCAACGCCCGGGCCGACGACGTGGTGCTCGGTTGTCACGTCCGGGCGGGGGACGCGGTGGTGATGCCGATGTGGGTGCTGCACCGCGACGCCCGCTGGTGGCCGGACCCGCTGCGCTTCGACCCCGACCGGTTCGACCCCGAGCGGGCGGGGGACGCCGGGCCGGCGGGCCGGCACCGCTACGCGTACCTGCCGTTCGGAGCGGGGCCGCGCACGTGCATCGGCGCCCGGTTCGCGCTGCTGGAGGCCGCCGTCGCCGTGGCCGCCGTCACCCGGGAGCTGGCCGTCACCGCGACGGGCGACCTGCCGGCGCTGTTCGCCGGCATCACGCTGCGCCCGCGCGGGCCCGTCCTCGGCCGCCTGGACGTCGTGTCCGCCTAGGCCCGGCCGGCGCGTGGGGTCGGCGTGCGGTTGCGGGCCCGGGAGGGCGCCGTGATGCTGTGCCGCGAGAAGGGGGTGCCATGGCCGACAAGCAGCCTCCGGAGATCGCCGCCGCCGCCGTCAAGACCGGCGAGTACAAGGTGCGGCTGTCCTGGGACAAGACCCTGGTCGGCTCGTTCCTGGCCGGCGCCTACATCGCCTTCGGGTCCCTCGTGGCGATCATGGTGTCGTCCGGGATGGAGCCCGAGATCTGGGGAACTCTGCCCACCCTGTTCATGGGCGGCGCGTTCACGCTCGGCCTCGTGCTGGTGCTGCTCGCGGGCTCGCACCTGGCGACGGGCAACATGATGCTCGTCCCGATCAGCGCGATGAAGGGGCGGGTCGGGCTGCGGGACATCGTGGCCAACCTGGCGCTGGTGCTGCTCGGCAACCTCGCCGGCGCGATGTTCGTGGCGTACTTCCTGGCTGTCCAGACCGGCGTCATCGGCGGACCGGACAGCGAGTCGGTGACCGCCTCGCTGGCCTACGAGCGGCTCGCGGTCATCGCGGAGGCCAAGGGCATCCACGAGACGGAGTGGCAGATCTTCCTGCGCGCGGTCGGCTGCAACTGGCTCGTGTGCCTGGCCGTGTGGCTGTCGCTGGCGGCGGAGCAGGTCTCCGGCAAGATCCTGGCCGTCTTCTTCCCCGTGATGGCCTTCGTCGCGATGGGCTTCGACCACGTCGTCGCCAACATGTTCTTCCTG
>DASTLY010000021.1:0-2156 GCA_035714445.1 Mycobacteriales bacterium | reverse complement strand
CGGAGCATCCTGGGACGCTTCCTCGAGCACTCACGCATCTTCGCCTTCGGCGGCGGGGGCGACCCCGTCGTCTACATCGGCAGCGCCGACATGATGCACCGCAACCTCGACCGCCGTGTCGAGGCGCTCGTGCGGCTGCGCGACCCGGCGCAGCTCACCGAGATCGACGACATGCTCAGCCTGTCCGTCGACCCCGGCACCGCGTCCTGGCACCTCGGCCCGGACGGCCGGTGGACGCGCCACTGCGTCGACTCCGACGGCGCCCCCCTGCTCGACCTGCAGGCCCACCTCATCGCGCAGCAGGCGCGGCGGCGGATCTCGCGCCGGCGGTGAACGCCGACTCCGGTCCGGCGGCGCCGGTCGACCCGTACCCGGCCGCGCCGGGCCTCGTCCCCGACCTCGTCCCAGGCTCTGCCACAGGCTCAGTCACGGACCTCGTCCCGGGCGGCGTCCCGGGCGCCTGGGCGCTGCTCCACCGCGACCTCCCCCTCGAGCGGCCGGAGACGGACGCCCCGGCCCCGGCGAGCGCGACGCTGGTGCAGGCCGCCGGCGCCGTGTGCTGGCGGGTCCGCGACGACCGTCTCGAGGTGCTGCTGGTGCACCGGCCCCGCTACGACGACTGGTCGTGGCCCAAGGGCAAGCTCGAGCCCGGCGAACCCGAACCGGTCGCCGCCGTGCGAGAGGTGGCGGAGGAGACCGGCCTGACCATCGTCCTGGGCCGCCGGCTGCCGACGGCCCGGTACCGGCTGTCCGACGTGGCGAGCAAGACCGTCAGCTACTGGGCCGCGCACGTGCCGGTGGACGCCGGCTCCCCCGCCCCGCGCCCCGACGAGGTCGACCTCTGCGAGTGGATGCCGGTCGAGGAGGCCGACCGCAGGCTCACCCGCCGCGGCGACCGGGCGCAGCTCCAGGCTCTCTCCGCCGCCCACAGCGGCTCGGAGCTGCACACCTGGCCCTTCATCGTGGTGCGCCACGGGCACGCCCGCCCGAAGAGCGCCTGGGGACGCGCCGACGCCGAGCGCCCACTGGTGGGTGCCGGCCGCCAGCAGGCGCTGTTCCTGGCTCCGCTGCTGCTGGCCTGGAACCCCCGGAAGATCTTCTGCAGCCCCTGGAAGCGGTGCGTGCAGAGCATCGAGCCGTACGTGAAGCAGTCGGGGGCGAAGGTGCGCACGAAGGGCCGGCTCAGCGAGGACGGCCACCGGCGCGACCGCAGCAAGACCGCCGACCTGGTCGCCAAGCACCTGCGCAAGGGTCGGCCGGTCCTCATCTGCACGCACCGGCCGGTGCTGGGCACCGTCCTGGGAGTGCTCGCGGGCCACGCGGGCGTGGGACGCTCACGCGACCTGCCGCTGCAGGACCCCTTCCTCCAGCCCGGCGAGGTCCTCGTCGCGCACGTGTCCGTGCGCAGCGGCCGGGTCGTCGCCGTCGAGCGGCACACCTCCGCCACCGCCTGAGCACCGGCCCTCGGCTCCGCCGCCGACAGGCTCGACGGCTCGCCCGGCGGCACCCACCCGACGCGGGGGCGTGGGCCGGCCTCGCGGGCGGCGGGGGGAGCGCTGCGCCACCGCGCCTGCCAGGACGGCTCCGGACGGTCGTGCATCGGTCACCCACCGTTCACCGCAGCGCCGGATGGCGGAAGCCCGCCCTCGGCACGCTACGCAGCGTCGGATTCCTTCCACCTGGAGTGCAGATGCCCGAGCAGAACGTTCCGCGACGCCGATTCCTGCCGCTGCTGCCCACGCGTCGGCACGGAAGCCGCAGCCACAACACCTGCTACTACCGCTGCGGCAACGCCTGCGACGCGCCGGTGCCCAACCAGACGGACAACCCCTACTTCGCAGAGGTCGTCACCGGTGCGCTGAGCCGCCGCGGCCTGTTCCAGGGCGTGGGTGCCGGTGCGCTGGTCGTGACGGCAGCGACGACCCTGCCCGCCGGCTCGGCGGCCGCCACCGTCACCGCGTCGCGCGCCGCCGGCGCGGTGGGCGCCGACCCGGCCACCGGTGGCACCGGCAGCAGCGTCGACGCGGCGCTGACCTTCGAGCCGGTGCCGCCGAACCTGCTCGACGACATCGTCACGGCGCCCGGCTACGAGTACAGCGTGGTGCTGCGCTGGGGCGACCCGGTCACCGAGGGCGCGCCGGAGTTCGACATCGACC
>DASTLY010000020.1:0-2564 GCA_035714445.1 Mycobacteriales bacterium | reverse complement strand
GGGCCACGACGCCGACACCGAACAGGATGAGGATCATGGTTCCGGCGAACTCCGCCGCCAGCTCACCCGCCAGGGTGTGTGGCTTGAGACGTTCTGTCACGTCGACTCCGAACGGTCCACCGGCCGCCGCGTTGCGGCCGGTGCGGGCACCGTAGGAGTGAGTCAGGTCACGGGCAACGACCTGCGGTCGGCATTGTCGAACGATTCCGGGCGGTCAGGCCTGGGGCGGCCGGGTCATCGACAGCACGTCGAGCGCCTCGTCGAGCTGCGCCTCGGTGAGGTCGCCCCGCTCCACGTAGCCGCCGTCGAGCACGACCTGCCGGATCGTCGAGCGCTCCTTGAGTGCCTGCTTGGCGATCTTCGCGGCGTTCTCGTAGCCGACGTACTTGTTGAGCGGCGTGACGATGCTGGGCGAGGACTCGGCGAGCTCCCGGCAGCGCTCGGTGTCGGCGACGATGCCGTCGACCACCCGGTCGGCCAGCAGCCGGCTGATGTTGGCCAGCAGCCGGATCGACTCCAGCAGGTTCTTCGCCATCACCGGCAGCATCACGTTCAGCTCGAAGTTGCCGGAGGCGCCCGAGAACGCGATCGCCGCGTCGTTGCCGACCACCTGGGCGCACACCATGTTGAGCGCCTCCGGGATGACCGGGTTGACCTTGCCCGGCATGATCGAGGAGCCGGGCTGCAGGTCGGGCAGGGCGATCTCACCCAGGCCCGCGCGGGGGCCCGAGCCCATCCAGCGAAGGTCGTTGCTGACCTTGAACAGCCCGACGGCGATCGTACGGAGCTGGCCGGACGCCTCGACCAGCGCGTCCCGGGCGCCCTGTGCCTCGAAGTGGTCGCGGGCCTCGGTGAGCGGCAGGCCGGTGGCGGCGGCGACCTCCTCGATGACCCGCGCCGAGAAGCCGGCCGGGGTGTTGATGCCGGTGCCCACAGCGGTGCCGCCCAGCGGCAGCTCGGCCAGCCGGGGGAGGCAGGAGTGCAGGCGCTCCACGCCGTACCGCACCTGCGCGGCGTAGCCGCCGAACTCCTGGCCGAGCGTCACCGGGGTGGCGTCCATCAGGTGCGTACGCCCGCTCTTGACCACCGTCGCCCACTCGTCGCGCTTGCGCTCCAGCGCCGCGGCCAGGTGCTCCAGGGCCGGTACGAGGTCGTGCACCACCGCGCCGGTCGCCGCGATGTGGATGCTGGACGGGAAGACGTCGTTGGACGACTGCGAGGCGTTGACGTGGTCGTTGGGGTGCACCGGCGCGCCGAGCCGCTCGGTGGCGAGGGTGGCCAGCACCTCGTTGGTGTTCATGTTGCTGCTGGTGCCCGAGCCGGTCTGGAAGACGTCGACCGGGAAGTCGCCGTCCCAGCGGCCGTCCGCGACCTCGGCGGCCGCCGACCGGATGGCCTCGGCCATCTCCGCGGGCACCACCCCGAGCTCCGCGTTGACCGTTGCCGCAGCGGCCTTGATCTGCGCGAGGGCCGCGATGTGGGCGCGCTCGAGCCGCTGCCCGCTGACCGGGAAGTTCTCCACCGCCCGCTGCGTCTGCGCGCGGTACTTCGCTGCCGCGGGGACGCGTACGTCACCCATGCTGTCGTGCTCGATGCGCCACTGCTGCTCGGTCATGCACCGATCCTGCCCAACGACCGCCGGCCGTCGACACGGGGGCCGTGTCGCCGCCGCCCGGGCTACGGTTCCTCGCGCTGCCGGCTGGTCCCCCGCAGGGGCGACCGGTGCTGTTCGACGTCACCGCGTACGACGTCCCTGACCTGCTGCGGACCCTGGACCGCTGTGCCCGTCGCCGAGATCCTGCGACACCGCTACGTGTGGGTCGCCCCTCGAAGGAGGCCTCAGGCGAGGGCCGTCACACCGGGCCGGGGCCGGTGAACACCACCTCGACGTTCTGGTAGCCGAACGAGCGGGCCAGCGCGGTGAGCATCGACCGGGTGTTGACCTCGGAGCGGGACAGCACGTCGCTGGACCGGGCAGCGTCCTCGAGCTTGCGCTGGGCGACCGCCTGGACCTCCCGCTCGCTGGTCGGCGAGTCCGAGAACGCGCCGCCGATCCGGTCCAGCACGCCGCGCTCGCGGCCGACGACGCGGCTCTGCGCGGGGTCGAGCACGGTCGAGCCGAGCGTCGGGCGGGGCAGCGTGATGGTGACCGTCGAGCGGTCGGGGGCCGCCTGGACGGCGCCGGCGCCGAGCGCCCCGAAGTCCACGATGCCGTCGACGCTGCCCTGGGCGACGTACGTCGTGCGCTCGCCGCTGATCACCGACGGCACGTTCTTGGTGTCGTGCTCGACGTCGACGACCACCGAGAAGGTGCCGCGGGCGGCCCGGTACTCGCTCAGGTCGGTGAGCGCGGTGATCAGGGCCGGCCCGGTACGGTCGACGACCTGCTGCTCGACCGGGTTGCCCCAGGAGGGCAGCAGGTCGCGGGCGGCGCCGACCAGCGTGCCGGCGCCGGTGAGCACCAGGGCGCCCGCAGCGACGGCGCCGGCCAGGCGCAGGCCCGGGCGGCGCCGGCGGGGGGCGGGGTGGACGGTCAGCGGGCGCTCCAGCAACGACGTGGGCAC
>DASTLY010000019.1:0-16494 GCA_035714445.1 Mycobacteriales bacterium | reverse complement strand
TCGCGGGGAGCCACCATCATGAGGTCGGCCAGCTCGTCGATGATGACGAGCAGGTAGGGGTAGGGCGCGTAGACCCGCTCGCTGTTCTCCGGCGCGACCAGCTCGCCGCGGCGGACCGCGGCGTTGAAGTCGTCGACGTGCCGAAAGCCGCTGGCCGCCAGGTCGTCGTAGCGCAGGTCCATCTCGCGCACGACCCACTGCAGGGCCTCGGCGGCCTTCTTCGGGTTCGTGATGATCGGCGTGATGAGGTGCGGTATCCCCTCGTACGCCGTCAGCTCGACGCGCTTGGGGTCGACCAGCACCATGCGGACGTCGTCGGGGGTGGCGCGGGTCAGCACGCTCACGAGAAGGCTGTTGATGCACACCGAATTGCCGGCGCCGGTGGCGCCGGCGATGAGGATGTGCGGCGTCTTGGCGATGTTGGCGCAGACGAACCCGCCCTCGATGTCCTTGCCGAGGGCGACCAGCATCGGGTGGTGGTCGTCCTGGGCGACCTTGCTGCGCAGGATGTCGCCCAGGCTGACGTTCTCGCGGTCGGTGTTGGGGATCTCGATCCCGATCGCGCTCTTGCCCGGGATGACGTCGATGATCCGGACGTCCGGGCTCTTCACCGCGTACGCGATGTTGCGCTGGAGCGTCTTGATGCGCTCGACCTTGACCGCGGGCCCGAGCTCGATCTCGTAGCGGGTCACGGTCGGGCCGCGGGAGAAGCCGGTGACCCGCGCGTCGACCTGGAAGTCGAGCAGCACCTGCGACAGCGCCGCGATGATCTCGTCGTTGGCGGCGCTGCGCTTCTTCGGCGGCGTCCCGGCGGCCAACAGGTCCGCGGGCGGCAGCACGTAGTCGCCCTTCAGGACCAGCTGCTCCGCCACCGGCGGCATCGGCGTGTGCGGCGGCGGCTCGAACGCCTCGACCGGGTCCGGGTCCGGCTCGGGACCGCTGCGCTCGGCGGCCGGCGGGTGCTCCAGCACGACCGGACTGATGTCCACCGGCTCGTCCTGCACCGCGAGGCTGCCCTGCCGCGAGCGCGGCCGGCTGCGCTGCAGCGGCGCGGGGGGTGCCGGCTCCGCCGCAGGCTGCGGGGCGTGGCGCAGCAGCACCCGGTCGCGCAGTCGCAGCAGCGCCGCGGGCACCTGGTGCACCGGGGTCGCGGTCACGACGAGCAGGCCGAACACGGCGAGCAGGAGCAGCACGGGCACGGCCACCCACGCCGTGGCCGCGGCCGACAGCGGCTCACCGAGCAGGAAGCCCAGGGCCCCACCCTTGGCGGTGCGCGGCCGGTCGCCCCGCACCACGTGCAGGATCCCGAGCACCCCGGTCGCGAGGGCGACCCACCCGACGACCAGGCGGCCGGCGCCCCCCGCGTGCTCGCCGGGCTCGTCGTGCGGCGGGTTCGGGTGCCGCAGCAGCCGCCACGCGCCGTAGGCCAGCAGCAGCGGGAGCAGCAGCGAGCCGCGGCCCAGCACCTCGGCGAGCCCGGTCGCGACCGCGTCGCCGGCGTCGCCGGCCCGCCACCAGGCGCCGCCGGCCGTGACGAGCGCGCCCGCGAGCAGGAGCAGCCCCGCACCGTCGCGGCGATGCGCGGGGTCGAGGTCGCGCGCGCCCCCGCTGAGCGCCCGAACTGCGGAGCCGGCGCCGTACGCCAGCAGCCCCCAGGTGCCGGCCAGCAGCCTGACCAGACCCCGCAGCACGAGCGCGAGCAGGCCGGCGAGCTCGGTGCCGAGACCGGGTGAGGCCGAGGCGACCCTGGTGGACCCCCGCCGGGCGCCCCGGCTCGCGGCGGGGGCCTTGCGGACCGGCTTGCGGGCCGGTGGCCGACCGCCCTGCGAGCGCCCGGTGCCGGTCGAGCCCCTCCCGGTCGGAGCCGACGCGCTGCTCCCGGCCTTCGTCGAGCCCCGTCCGGAGCGGGCGCCGGAGGGCGCGGGGGTGCGGGAGGCCATGCGGCGGAGGTTACCGTCGGCCTCCGACAGCCCCCGGCTGCGACACGGCCCCCCGCCCGGGCCCTGTGATCATCGCCCCGTACGACCGCGGTTTCCCCGACACATTCCGCGGCCGGAAGGCGCGATGATCACCGGGGGAAGGGTCAGACCTCGACCACGACCGGGATGATCATCGGGCGGCGGCGGTAGGTGTCGTTGACCCAGCGCCCGACCACGCGCCGGACGGCCTGGGCGACGGCGTGGACGTCGCTGACGCCCTCGGCGGCCCTCCCGTCGAGCTCGGCCTCGATGAGGGCCCGGACCGGGTCGAAGGCGCGGGGGTCGTCGGAGAAGCCCCGGGCCGCGATCTGCAGCGCGCCGGCGAGCTTGCCGGTGACCGCGTCCACGGCGACGGTCACCGAGATGAAGCCCTCCTCGCCGAGGATCCGGCGGTCCTTGAGCGTGGTCTCGCTGACGTCCCCGACCTCGAGCCCGTCGACGTAGACGTAGCCGCACGGCACGGCCCCGACGATCTCGGCCTTGCCGTCGACCAGGTCGACGACCACGCCGTCGTCGGCCAGCACGATGCGCTCGTCGGGCACCCCGGTGAGCCGGCCGAGCGCCGCGTGCGCGCGCAGGTGGCGCCACTCGCCGTGCACCGGCATGAGGTTGGAGGGGCGTACGGCGTTGAGCAGGTAGAGCAGCTCCCCGGCGGGCGCGTGCCCCGACACGTGCACCTTCGCGACGCCCTTGTGCACGACCCGCGCGCCCCACCGCGACAACCCGTTGATCACGCGGTAGACGGCGTTCTCGTTGCCCGGGATCAGCGAGCTGGCCAGCACGACGGTGTCCTGCGCCTCGATGCGGATCTGGTGGTGGCTGCGGTTGGCCATCCGGGACAGCGCCGACAGCGGCTCCCCCTGCGAGCCGGTCGACACCAGCACGACCCGCCGGTCGGGCAGTGACTCGATGTCCTTCATGTCGACCATCAGGCCGTTCGGCACGCGCAGCAGGCCGAGGTCGCGGGCGACCCCCATGTTGCGCACCATCGAGCGGCCGACGAAGGCCACGTGCCGGCCGTGCCGCTCGGCGGCGTCGAGCACCTGCTGCACCCGGTGCACGTGGCTGGCGAAGCACGCGACGATGACCCGCCCGCCGGAGGTGCGCATCACCTCGTCGACGACCGGCCCGATCTCGCGCTCGGGGGTGACGAAGCCCGGCACCTCCGCGTTGGTCGAGTCGGACAGCAGCAGGTCGACGCCGTCGCGGCCCAGCCGGGCGAACCCGCCCAGGTCGGTGAGCCGGCCGTCCAGCGGCAGCTGGTCCATCTTGAAGTCGCCGGTGTGCAGGACCAGCCCGGCGTCAGTGCGGATCGCGACGGCGAGCGCGTCGGGGATCGAGTGGTTGACCGCGAAGAACTCCAGCGCAAAGGGCCCGACCTCCAGCTGCTGCTCCTCGCGCACCTCCCGCAGCACGGGCGTGATCCGGTGCTCACGCAGCTTGGCCGCGAGCAGGGCGAGAGTGAACCGGCTGCCGATGATCGGCAGGTCCCGGCGCTCCCGCAGCAGGTACGGCACCCCGCCCAGGTGGTCCTCGTGCCCGTGGGTGAGCACGACGGCCTCGATGTCGGCCAGCCGGTCGCGCAGGTAGGAGAAGTCCGGCAGGATCAGGTCGATCCCGGGCTGCTCCTCCTCGGGGAACAGCACGCCGCAGTCGACGACGAGCAGCCGCCCGGCGTGCTCGAAGACCGTCATGTTGCGGCCGATCTCGCCGAGGCCGCCGAGCGCGACGACCCGCAGCGCGCCGGCCGGCAGCGGTGGCGGGGACCCGAGGTCGGGGTGCGGATGGCTCATGCGGCGGCGCCTTCCAGCTCAAGCACGCCCTGCAGGTCGCTGCGCAGCTGCGCGACCTGCTCGGGCGTCGCGTCGACCAGCGGCAGCCGGACCGGACCGACGGGGCGGCCCAGCAGGCGGAGCGCGGCTTTGGCCAGGATCACGCCCTGGGTACGGAACATGCCGGTGTAGACCGGCTGCAGGCTGCGGTTGACCGCCCGGGCCCGGTCGACGTCGCCCCGCTCGTACGCGTCGACGAGCTCGACGAGCTGCCGGGTCACGACGTGGCTGACGACGCTCACCATCCCGACTGCGCCGACCGAGAGCAGCGGGAGGTTGAGCGCGTCGGTGCCCGAGTAGACCGCGTAGTCGGTGGCCGCGAGCAGCAGAGCGGTGGCCGCCACGTCGTCCTTGGCGTCCTTGACCGCCACGATCTGCGGGTGCTCCGCGAGCCGGAGCAGCACCTCGTGGGACAGCGCCCGCCCGGTACGGCCGGGGATGTCGTACAGCATGACGGGCAGGTCGGTGGCGGCCGCGCTGCGCTCGTAGTGCGCGACGAGGCCGTCGTCGGGCGGCCGGGAGTAGTAGGGCGTGACCGACAGCAGTCCGGCTGCGCCGGCCTTCGCGGCGTCCTGGGAGAGCTCGACGGTGTGCGCGGTGTCGTTGCTGCCCACGCCGGCGACCACGTGGGCGCGGTCGCCGACGGCGTCGACGACGGCCCGCACCAGCTCGGCCTGCTCCTGCCGGGTGGTCGTCGGCGACTCGCCGGTGGTGCCGTTGACCACGAGGCCGTCGTTGCCCTGGTCGACGAGCCACGACGCCAGAGCGGCGGCCGCGTCGAGGTCGAGCTCACCGCTGTCGGTGAACGGCGTCACCATCGCGGTGAGCACGCGCCCGAACGGGGCCGGGGTGCGGGTCATGGCGGAAGGCTACCCACCGGCGGTCGGCCGTGGCGGCACCGGCGCGCAGACGGCCGGCGGCTCAGCCCTCGCCGACCAGCGGGCTGCTGGCCACCTCGGTGCCGTCGCGCAGGGCGCTGATGGTGAAGTCGGCAAAGGCGTTCGGCGCCACCCGCTGCAGCTCGTGCAGCATGGCGATGGCCAGCTCGCGGATCTCGACGTCGGCGTGCTCGCTGGCCCGCATCGCCACGAAGTGCCGCATCGCCCGGTAGTTGCCGGTCACCACCAGCCGCGTCTCGGTGGCGTTGGGCAGCACCGCCCGGGCCGCCTGCCGGGCCTGCTTGCGCCGGCTGGTCACGTTGTCCACCCCGGCGAACTTCTTCTCCAGCCCCTCGAGCAGCCGGGTGTACGACGAGAGCGCGGCCTCGCCGGCCTCGAGGAACAGCGCGTGCAGCTCCGGGTCCTCGGCGATCACCGCCGGCTCGACCATCGCCGCGTCGCGCTCGGGGACGTACCGCTGGGACAGCTGGCTGTAGGAGAAGTGCCGGTGCCGGATCAGCTCGTGGGTCAGCGAGCGGCTGACCCCGGTCAGGTAGAACGACACGCTGCCGTGCTCGAGCACCGACAGGTGGCCGACCTCGAGGATGTGCCGCAGGTAGCCCTCGTTGGTCGCGGTGGCGGCGTTGGGCTTGCTCCACGACTGGTAGCAGGCCCGGCCGGCGAACTCCGCGAGCGCCTGCCCGCCGTCGGCGTCGGTCTCCCACGGCACGTCGGCCGGCGGCTCGAAGTGGGTGTAGCCGATGACCTGGACCGACAGCGGGGCGAGCGTGGGCACGGGAATCTCCGGAGCCGTACGAGGGGGCCGCGGCTTCGGGGGAAGGCGGCCCGGCCAGCGTACGGGCGCCGGCCGGCAGGTCAGTCGCGCCGCCCCGACAGGATGCAGAACTCGTTGCCCTCGGGGTCGGCGAGCACCACCCAGCTGTCCTCGGGGCCCTGGCCGACGTCGGCCGGGGTGGCGCCGAGTGCCCGGACCCGCGCGACCTCCTCGGCCTGGTCGCAGCCGCGCGGCGACAGGTCCAGGTGGATCCGGTCCTTGACCGTCTTGGGCTCGGGCACCGGCACCAGCAGGAAGGACTGCCCGGTCGGCAGGACCATCTCGGCGACGCCGTCCTCGAAGGCCGCCGGCAGCTCCAGCACGGCCGACCAGAACTCCGCCATCCGCGGCAGATCGTTCACGTCCACGACGATCTCGCTCAGCACGCTGCTCATGCGGCCAGCACAGCAGCCGCAAGGGCCGCCGACAAGTCGCCCCGCGGCTCGACGACGATGTCGGACAGGCCCTGCCAGTCCGCGGCCCGGCGCAGCTCGGCGGCCAGCGCGGCCGCCACGTCGGCCGGGTCCTGGCCGGGCTCCAGCCAGGCGGCCGGAACCCGCAGGACCCCCGCGGCGCGGTCGCTCTTGAGGTCGACCCGGGCCGCGAGGTGCTCGCGGTGCAGGAACGGCAGCACGTAGTAGCCGTGCACCCGCTTCGCCGCCGGCACGTAGATCTCGATCCGGTAGTCGAACCCGAACAGCCGGCTGGTGCGGGCCCGCTCCCACACGAGCGGGTCGAACGGCGACAGCAGCGCGCTCGCCGCCACCCGCCGGGGCACCCGCGCGGCCGGGTGCAGGTACGCCGGCTGCTGCCAGCCCTCGACCTCAACCCGCAGCAGGGCGCCCTCCTCGACAAGGAGACGGACGGCCGCCGCCCCCTCGTCGACGCGGAGCCGGAAATAGTCCCGCAGGTCGCGCTCGGTGGCGACCCCGTGCGCCCGGGCCGCCAGCAGCACCAGCGCGCGCTGCGCGTCCTCGCGGGACGGGGCGGGGAGCGCGAGGACGTCGGCGGGCACGACCCGCTCGGTCAGGTCGTACAGCCGCTCGAAGGAGCGGCGGCTGGAGGTGGACACGCGGCCGGCCCAGAACAGGTACTCCAGGGCGATCTTCGCGTCGTCCCAGCTCCACCACGACCCGCCGCGCCGCGGCCCCTCCCGCAGCGCGCCGGCCCCGAGCGGGCCCTCCTCCCGCACCCGCTCGAGCACCTGCGCGACGAACTCCGGCCGCTCGCGCATGACCCGCAGCGGCCCGCCCCAGCCCTCCTCGAGCGCCTCGGCCCGGGCCATCCGCCAGCGCAGCAGCGGGTGCAGCCCGACCGGCAGCAGCGACGCCTCGTGCCCCCAGTACTCGAACAGCTCCCGCCGCCGGTACGCCAGGTCGGCGACCAGCCCGGTGTCGTACGGCCCCAGCCGGCTGAACAGCGGCACGTGGTGGGCGCGCTCGAACACGTTGACCGAGTCGATCTGCAGCAGGTGGGTGCGGGACAGCACCCGGTGCACGTGCCGGCGGGTCACCGGTCCGGTCGGCGCCGGGTCGGCGAAGCCCTGGGCGGCCAGGGCGACGCGCCGCGCCTGGGACGTCGAGAGGCGCTCGGGCACCTCAGCCGGCGGCGAGGGCGCGGTCGACGGCGGCGTCGTACTGCTCGAGCAGCTGCGCGACCTCGGGGCGGCGCAGCACCTCGGTGACCCGCTCGGCGCCCTCGGCGACGGCGCCGTCCACCTCCAGGTCCGCCTCGCCGTTCTTGCCGAACCGGCGCCGCGCGTAGGCGACCGCGGCCGTGCTCAGCCCGCGGCTGTGCGACAGGCCGTCGGCCAGCCCGGCGGTGAGCAGCCGCAGGTCCAGGCCGGCGATGGCGGTGTCGATCGCCCGGCGCAGCGCGCGGGCCTGCTCGGGGTCGGCGAGCTCGCCGCGCTGCAGCCGCCGGTCGACGGCGCGTCCCAGCAGCACGACCCGCATGACGTCGTTGGGCACGCCACGCACCGCGCCGAACACCGCGACGTACTTGCGGACCGGGAACAGCAGCAGCTTGCGCGACACCTTGCGGACCACGCCCTTGCGCCGGCCCTCGGGCTCGCCCCAGAGCGCCTCCAGCGGCTCGGCGGAGCCGGTCCGGCCGTGCGCCCGCAGCGTCCGGACGACCGCCACCTGGGCGGCGCGCCGCCGGATCACGTCGTCCAGCAGGGGCACCGGTACGAAGCGGGCGGCCGCGGCGGCGATGCCGCACACCGCCCAGGAGGTCACGAGCGAGGACTGCGTCATGCGGCCAGCCTGCCCTAGGTGAGCGTGACCGCGTCCAGCTCGTCGTACAGCGCGTCGACGTCGAGGTCGACGTACGGCACGACGTCCCCCGGCCCAAACGACTGCCACTGCAGCCCCGCCGGGCCGAGCGTCGCGACCTCGATCCGCCGCCGGTCCGGGTCGACCAGCAGGTAGCGCTCGAACGACGGCGCGCTGCTGTAGACCAGCGCCTTCTCCCGCCGGTCGACGCCCTCGGTGCTCGGCGACAGCACCTCGACGACGACGCTCAGGTCACGCTCGTACTGCCGGTCCGGCGGCAGCGCGTCCCGGCAGACCACGAGCAGGTCGGGGTAGTACGCGACCTGACCGATCTTGACCTTGCGGTTGTGCTGGTAGGGCCGACACCCGTCCGCGAGCGCCTGCGGGGCCAGCTTCAGGTAGAGCAGGCCGGCCAGGTTGTCGTGGCGCTCCGTGCCGCCGGCCATCACGTAGACATGGCCGGCGACCCACTCGTGCCGCCGATCACTGAACTGCTCATGGGCGAGGTAGTCCTCGAACGCGACGACCACGAGCTCGGCGCTGGTCATGACGCGGATGCTACGGCCGGCGCACCCGCTCCGGAAGGGGTCACTCGGCGCGGTCGGTGCTCACGTCCGGCCCGCCCTCGCCGACCCAGACCGCCTTGAGGTTGCAGAACTCCCGCATGCCCTGGGCGGCCAGCTCGCGCCCGTGCCCGGAGGCCTTGACGCCGCCGAACGGCAGCGGCGGGAAGGACGCGGTCATCCCGTTGATGAACGTGGCGCCGGCCTGCAGGTCGCGGATGAACACGGCCTGCTCGTCCGGGTCGTTCGTCCAGGCGTTGGACCCGAGCCCGAACCGGGTGGCGTTGGCGAGCCGCACGGCCTCGTCGAGGTCGGCGACCCGGTACAGCTGCGCGACCGGCCCGAACACCTCCTCGGCGTACATGTCCATCTCGGGGGTGACGCCGGTGACCAGTGTCGGCGGGTACCACCAGCCCGGCTGCTCCGGAGCCTCGCCGCCCAGGACGACCGTGGCGCCCTTGTCGACCGCGTCCTGCACGAGGTCCACCACGTCCTGGCGCCCCTGCTCGGTGGCCAGCGGCCCGACGTCGGTGCCGTCGGTCATCGGGTCCCCGACGACCAGCGCCGACAGCTCCTTGGCGAACAGCCCGGCGAACTCGTCGTAGACGTCGGTGTGCACGAGGAACCGCTTGGCCGCGATGCAGCTCTGGCCGTTGTTCTGGCAGCGGGACGTCGCGGCGACCTTGGCCGCCTTCGCCAGGTCCGCCGACGGCATCACGACAAAGGCGTCCGAGCCGCCGAGCTCGAGGACCACCTTCTTGAGCACCTCGCCGGCCGTACGGGCGACGGCCACGCCGGCACCCTCGCTGCCGGTCAGCGTCGCGGCCGCGACCCGGTCGTCGCGCAGCACCGCGTCGACGCCCTTGCTGCCGATCAGCAGCGTCTGGAACACGTCGTCCGGGAACCCGGCCGTGCGGAACAGCTCCTCCATGAACAGCGCGGTCTGCGGCACGTTGCTGGCGTGCTTGAGCAGCCCGACGTTGCCGGCCATCAGCGCCGGCGCCGCGAAGCGCATCGCCTGCCACAGCGGGAAGTTCCACGGCATGATCGCGAGCACGACGCCGACCGGCAGGTAGTGGCCGTACGCCTGCGTCGCGCCGACCTCGGCCGGGTCCACCGGCTCGTCGGCCAGGAACCGCTCACCGTTGTCGGCGTAGTAGCGCAGCCCGGTCGCGCACTTGCCGATCTCGGCCGCGCTGGCCTTTCTGGTCTTGCCCATCTCGAGCGTCATGAGCTCGGCGATCTCGTCGGTGCGCGCGTCGAGGACGTCGGCGGCGGCCCGCAGCCAGCCGGCGCGCTGCCCGTACGTCGTCAGGCGGTAGCTGTCGGCCGCCGCCTTCGCGCGGGCCAGCTTGTCCTCGAGCTGCTCGGGGGTGAGGTCGTCAAAGGTCTTCAGGACCTCGCCGGTGCGGGGGTCCGTCGTCGCGATCGCCATGCCCCTGCCCTTCCCCGTCCGCTGCCAGAATGCACAGATGATCAGGGACGCCCGCCCGGAGGACGCCCGGGCCGTGGAGCAGGTCCGGGTGGCCGGCTGGCGGGCCGCCTACCGCGGCCTGGTCGCGGACGACCTGCTGGACGCCCTCGAGGTCACCGGGCAGCGGGTCGCCGACCTCACCCGGGCGATCACCGAGCCCGGGCCGTACGACGTCGCGCTGGTCGCCGAGCAGGCGGGCGCCGTCGTGGCGATGGCCCGGCTGTCGCCGTGCGGCGACGACGACCTCGACCCGGCCACGACCGCCGAGCTGCGGGCGCTGTACGTCGATCCCGGCAGCTGGGCGACCGGGCTCGGCGGCCGGCTGCTCGACGAAGGCTTCGGCCGCCTCCCGCACCCCCTGCAGGTGCTGTGGACGCTCGAGGGCAACGCCCGGGCGCGGGCGTTCTACGAGCGGCGCGGGTTCGTCCGCGACGGCGCCGGGAAGGTGCGCGACCTCGGCGGCCCGGCCCGTGAGGTGCGCTACCGCCGTCCCCGGCCCTGACGGGCGCGGGGTTCACCCGAACGGGAAGGCGGAACGCCGGGATTCTCCCGCTTGCGGGTGCACGCTGCAGGCGCCGCGCGGGTCTGCCGTCCCGCGCGCAGGACCAGCGAAGGACCCCCGTGACACCTGACCGAGCGCCTCGCCTCCCCTCGACGACGCTCGCACAGGCAGGTCGCGGCGGCGGCGCGGTGCTCACGGTGCTGGCCCTGCTGCTGGGCGTCGCCTGGGTGGCGGTGGCCGGGCCCGCCGGCGCGGCCGTCCCGGCAGGCACCGTCGCGGTGTGGGGCGGCCCGTTCGGCGGCGCGTCGCCCGCACCGACGAACTCCTCGGGGATCACCTACACGGCCATCTCCGCCGGTGGCGGATCGAACCTGGCGCTGCGCAGCGACGGGACCCTGGCCGCGTGGGGCGCCAACCAGTGGGGCGGCATCCCGGGTCCGCCGGTCAACCCGGCCGGGGTGACGTTCACCGCGGTCGCCGCAGGTTGGACCCACTCGCTGGCCCTGCGCAGCGACGCGACGGTCGCCGCCTGGGGCTCGAACGACCAGGGCCAGTCCGTCGTCCCGGCCAGCCTGGCCGGGACCCGCGTCGTCGCCGTCGCCTCCGGCGACGCGCACAGCCTGGCCCTGCGCAGCGACGGGACAGTGGTCGCCTGGGGCTGGAACAACTACGGCCAGTCCACCGTCCCGGCCATGCTGGCGGGGTCGCGGGTCGTCGCCATCTCCGCCGGAAACTCCCACAGCCTGGCCCTGCGCAGCGACGGCACCATCGTCGGCTGGGGCGGCCTCGGCTTCGGCACCGGGACGGTCCTGGCCAACCCGCCGGGGGTCACCTTCACGGCGGTCGCCGCCGGGACGCAGCACACCCTGGCGTTGCGCAGTGACGGCACCGTCGTGGGCTGGAGCTCCACCGGCAACCAGTACGGCGAGGTCACCGTGCCCAGGAACGCCTCCGGGGTGCGCTACACAGCGGTCTCCGCCGGCAACCGGTACAGCCTCGCGCTTCGCAGCGACGGCACCGTCGCCGCCTGGGGCGACAGCAGCTACGGCAAGACCGCACCGCCGGCAGGGCTGTACGGGGTCACCGCCCTCGCTGCCGGCGCCGACCACGGGCTGGCGATCGGGTCCCTCCAGCAGGCGTCGACGCTGACGGTGGCGCCGGCGGCGGGGCCGTACGGCGGCTCCGTCACGGTGTCGGCGACCCTGTCCTCGGCCGGGGCGGGGGTGGCGGGGCGCAGGGTGTCGTTCTCGCTGCGCGGGGTGCAGCTGGGGTCGGCGACCACCGACGATGCCGGCACGGCGTCGGTGTCGGGAGTGTCGCTGGTCGGGACCGACGCCGGCACCTACCCCGACGCGGTCGCGGCGACCTGGAACGGCGACAGCGCCGTCGGGCCCAGTCAGGGGCGGGAGGTGTTGACCGTCAGTCAGTCGGAGCAGTCGATCGGCTTCGACGTGCTGCCGGACGTCGTCTTCGGGCAGGCGCCCTTCGCGGTGACGGCGACCGGCGGCGACTCGGGCAACGACGTCAGCTTCGCCGCCACCGGCACCGCGTGCAGCGTCGACGGGGCGACCGTCACGGTCGAGCACGCCGGCTCGTGCTCGGTCACGGCCACGCAGGCCGGGGGCGGCAACTACGCACCCGCACCCGCTGTCACCCGCACCTTCGCGGTCACCCCGGCCGCGAGCCGCACCACGCTGACCGCGGCCAGGGTCGCGCCCAACACCGCGCTCCAGGTCAGCGACCCGCTCGCGCTGACCGCGACGGTCGTCCCCGCGGCGTCCGGCACGGCCCCCGGTCGGTTCAGCGGCTCGGTCCGGTTCACGGTGCGCGGCCGCACCGTGGGCACAGCCGCCGTCAGCGACACCCAGCCGACCGCGACCGCCACGGCCCTGCTGGACACCGGCCTGCTCCCGGCCGGGCGCGGGACCTACCCGGTGACGGCGACCTTCCTGCCCGACGCGGACGGCCAGGACTACGCCGGCAGCACCGCCCGGCTGTCCCGGGTGGTCGTCGCGGAGGGCGGCACCGCCGGCGGCGGGTACGACGGCTCCACCCGCCTGGCGAGCAACGCCCCGGCCACCATCAGCGGCACGGCCCGGCCCACGGTGACCGTGAGCCTCTCGCAGAGCCGGGCCGCGTTCGGCACGGACACCGCGCACGTCGACCTGGCCGGCTCGGCGGTCAGCGTGACCTACCGGCTCGTACGGCCCGACGGCACGGTCGCGTTCACCGCCACCCGTGCGCTCGCCAACACCGTGGGCGGCGCCGGCACCGCGGGCATCCGGCTCCCGGGCCGCAGCGCGCTGCCCCGCGGCAGCTACACGACGACCCTGACCCTCACCTCCGAAAGCGTCATCACGGCAGCACCCGTGAGCGCCACGCTCACCGTCGGGTAGCCCTGGACACGCCGTCCCGTCACGCGCACGCTCGGGCGCATGAGCAGACCGTCGCTGTACGACGCCGTCGGCGGTGCCCCCGCGCTGCTGCGGCTGGCCGCGGCGCACAACGCCCGGTGCCTGGCCGACCCGGTGCTGGAGCACCCGTTCTCGCACGGCGGGCACCCCGAGCACGTGGCGCGCCTGGCGGCGTACTGGGGCGAGGTCCTCGGCGGTCCGGCGGAGTTCACAGCGGGGTGCGGCGGCGAGTCGGCCGTCCTGGCGCTGCACGCGGGGCAGGGCGCCGACGACGACCTGGGCGAGCGGTTCGCCGCGTGCTTCGCGCTGGCCCTCGACGACGCGGACCTCCCGCGAGACCAGGAGCTCCGCGCCGCGCTGCGCGCCTACATGGACTGGGCGGTGCGGGAGTTCATGGCGGTGTCCCCGCACGGCTCGGTCGTCCCCGACGGGCTGAGCGTGCCGCGCTGGACCTTCGACGGCCTCGCCGCACGCTGAGCGCGGCGCTGCGGGGCTCCGTAGAGTTCCCGCGTGGCCGACGTCAGCGTGCGACCCGCCCGGCCCCACGACGCCGAGCGCGTCGCCCGGGTGCAGCTGAGCACCTGGCGCACCGCGTACGCCGACCTGCTGCCGCAGGACGCGCTGGACCTGCCCGAGGTGCAGGTCGCCGCGGTCTGGCTGAACGCCGTCGAGGCACCGGCCAGCGGTCGGCACGCGGTGCTGGTGGCGATGGAGCGCGACGAGCTGGTGGGGTTCCTGGCCACCACGCCGGCCGACGACGACGACCTGGACGCCGCCGTCACCGCGGAGGTGGCGGCGCTGCTCGTCGAGCCGCGCTGGGGCCGGCGCGGGCACGGCTCCCGCCTGCTGGCCGCGGCGGTCGAGGGCTGGCGCGCGGACGGGGTGCGGACCGCGGTGGCCTGGGTGTGGGAGCGCGACCCGGCGACCCGCGCGTTCCTCGCCTCGGCGGGCTGGGAGCCCGACGGCCGCGCGCGCGGCCTCGACACCGGGTCGCAGGTCCAGGCGCAGCTGCGCTACCACGTGGGGGTGGCCGATGACTGAGTTCCAGGGTTTCCCGGATTCTGCGGTCGAGTTCTACGAGGGCCTCGAGGCCGACAACTCCAAGGCCTACTGGACCGACCACCGGTCGACGTACGACACGTGCGTCAAGGCGCCGTTCCAGCTGCTGCTGGCCCGGCTCGAGCCGGAGTTCGGCCCGGCGAAGCTGTTCCGGCCGTACCGGGACGTGCGGTTCAGCAAGGACAAGACGCCGTACAAGACCGCGGCCGCGGCGGCGATCGGCGACGACGTGCAGGGCGGGCTGTACCTGCAGCTGTCCGCGGCCGGGCTGATGATCGCCGGTGGGGCGCACGGCATGACCACCGACCAGGCCCGCCGGCTGCGCGCCGCGATCGCCGAGGACCGCCCCGGCGAGGCGCTGGTGCGGGTGCTGGCGGCGCTGCGGACAGCCGGGTTCAGCATCGAGGGCGAGCACCTCAAGCGGCTGCCGAAGGAGCTCGCGGACCACCCCCGGGCAGGCCTGCTGACGAGCAGGAGCCTGTTCGCCGTGCAGCAGCACGAGCCGCAGGAGTGGCTGCACACGGTCGAGGTGCTCGACCGGGTGGCCGCTGCCTGGCGCGCCCTGGCGCCGCTGAACGCCTGGCTGCGCGACCACGTCGGCCCGCCCCGCTGACCGCTCAGGAGCGGTGCGTCGCCGGGCGGCGGGCCCGGACCAGGATCTCGGCCAGCTCCGGGCCCCGGATCGGCTTGCTGAGGTAGTCGTCCATCCCGGCCTGGGTGCAGGCGGCGTGGTCCTCGACGAGGGCGCTCGCCGTCACCGCGACGATCACGGGCTGGCCGGCCGGCAGCACCGCCGCCCTGATCTGGCGGGTGGCGCTCATGCCGTCCAGCAGCGGCATCTGCACGTCCATGAGCACGACGTCGTACGCCGTGCGCCGTACCGCCTCGACCGCCTCCAGGCCGTTGCCGACGATGTCCACGGCGTGCCCGAGCTGGGCGAGCATCAGCCGGGCGACCTTCTGGTTCACCAGGTTGTCCTCGGCCAGCAGGATGCGCAGCGGCGGCGACACCGGCCGGTCGGTGGGCGTCGCCTGCGCGGGCAACGCGGCCCCGGCAGGACGCAACGCCGCCAGCAGCCGCTCGGACAGCGCGGCCTTGCGCACCGGCTTGGTCAGCGTCCCGGCGAAGCGCTCCCGCACCTCGGGGAGCGGGCTCCACTGGGGGCTGGTCATGAGGACGACCGGCAGCGCGCTCCTGCCGGGCAGCGCGTGCAGGGCGGCCTCGAGCGCCAGCCCGTCCATCCCGGGCATCTGCAGGTCGACCACCGCCACGTCGACCTCGCCCCGGTACAGCAGCGCGAGGGCGGTCGGCCCGTCTGCGGCGGCGGTGCAGACCATCCCCAGGCTGGTGAGCAGGTCGCTCAGCGCGGCCCGGTTGCTGTCGCTGTCGTCGACCAGCAGGACCGAGCGGCCGCGAAGGCCCTCGTCCGCCGCCCGCCGGCTCCCGCTCCGGCCGAGGACCGAGGTGAAGCAGAACGTCGACCCCAGCCCGACAGTGCTGTCCACCGTCAGGTCGCCGCCCATGGCCCTGGCGAGCCGGCGGCTGATCACCAGCCCCAGGCCGGTGCCGCCGTACGTCCTGGTGATGGAGCTGTCCACCTGGCTGAAGGACCGGAACAGCCGGTCCCGTCGCTCGTCCGGGATCCCGATGCCGGTGTCGCGCACGGTCACCGACAGCTCGACCCGGTCGGCCGGGCCGCCGGGCGAGGGCCGGGCGGCCGCGACCGTCACCACGACCTCTCCCGCGGCGGTGAACTTCAGGGCGTTGCTCAGCAGGTTGACCAGCACCTGGCGGAAGCGGGTGGCGTCGCCGACCACGAGCGGGGGGCAGATGGGCTCCACCGCGAGCACGAGCTCCAGACCCTTCGCGCCCGCGGGCACGGCGACCAGCGCGAGGGCGCCCTCGACGCACTCCCGCAGCGCGAACGGCGCGCTCTCGAGGTCGAGCTCGCCGGCCTCGATCTTGCTGAAGTCGAGGATGTCGTTGATGACCCCCAGGAGGGCCTCGCCGCTCTCGCGCACGCCCTCCACCAGCTCGCACTGAGGCCCGTCGAGGCGGCTGTCGAGCAGCAGCCCGGTGAGCCCGATAACGGCGTTCAGCGGCGTCCGGATCTCATGGCTCATAGTGGCGAGGAACGTGGTCTTGGCCTGGTCCGCCGCCACCGCGGTGACGAGCGCCCGCTCGAGCTGGCGGGCGGTCTGCTCGAGGTCGCGCCGGGCCCGCTCCCGGGCGGTCACGTCCGAGAACGACGAGAGCACCGCCGCCGGCCAGCCGCCCTGGCTCGGCACCGGGAAGGTGTTGATGGACAGCCACGTCTGCTCGCGGCCCGGCGGCGTCACGGACACGACGACGTCACGTGCGGCGACCCCGGTCCGCGCGGTCCGGGCGGTCGGCCGGCCCTCGTCCCCGAGCGGCCGGCCCGCGGCGTCCTGCATCGGCAGCTGCATCGAGCGCTCCCCCGGACGCAGGTGCGGCAGCATCGTCCGCGCGGTCTCGTTGACCATGAGCACCGTGGTCTGGTGGTCGGTGAGCACCACCATCTCGCTCAGGTTGTCGAGGATGGTGCGCTGCAGGAGCTCGATGCGGCGCTCCCGCTCGAGCGTGTCGTGCAGGGACGCCTTGACCTTGGTCACCTCCCGCAGCATCGCGAGGAGTACGACCCCGGCGGCGACGACCGTCAGC
>DASTLY010000018.1:0-6962 GCA_035714445.1 Mycobacteriales bacterium | reverse complement strand
GAGATGCCGGAGCCGACGGTCGCGATGTCGGGCTTGACCTCGACCAGGTCGACGGCGACGCCGGCCTCGGCCAGCAGGATGGCGGTGGCGGCGCCGGCGGCACCACCACCGACGACGAGCACGGAGTTCACAGCGGGCATCGGGGCTCCTACGTGATCGCGATGGGGGTGACCGGGGCGCCGACGGCGCCCGTCACGGGCAGGGGTGCGGCGGTGAGCCAGAAGTCGTAGCGGCCGTCCTCGGCGCAGTCGGCGGCGAGGACGTCGAGGTCCCACATCTCGCCGATGAACAGGCCGATGTTGGGGATGGCGACCTGGTGCAGGGGCTGGAAGGCGACGTCGAACTCGTTGGGCCGGACCTCGAAGCCCCAGGTGTCGGTGGCGACGGCGGCGATCTCCGTGCCGTGCAGCCAGTCGGCGGTGGTGAAGGACAGGCCGGGGGCGGCGCCGCCGGCGTAGTCGCCCCAGCCGCGGCCCTCGGCGATGTCCCGGCGGGCGCGGGTGAGCCGGCCGGTCCGGACGACGACCAGGTCGCCGCGGCCGACGCGCGCCGACTCGCCCTGGGCGGCGATCGTGGCGGCGAGGTGCTCAGGGGTGATGGCGAAGCCGTCGGGCAGTTCGCCGTCGGTGCCGATCGCGCGCCCGACGTCGAGCAGCACGCCGCGGCCGGCGATCAGCCCGCCGACGGTCTCGATGCCGGTGACCTTGTCGCCCTCGCCGGTGACGACGTCGCCGGCGCGGCGGCCGTTCCAGGCTCTGCCGTGGTCGAAGATGTGGCCCAGGCCGTCCCACTGGGTCGAGCACTGCAGCGGCATGGTGATCATGTCGTCGGCGCCGCCGATCCCGTGCGGAAAGCCCTGCTTGCCCAGCTCCGCGTCCGTGCCGGTGTCCATCATCACGTGCAGCGGGTTGATCCGGCGGCGCCAGCCCTTCTGTGGGCCGTCGTTGTCGAACGACTGGGTCAGCGAGAACGCGGCTCCCCGGCGGATCAGCGCCGCCGCGGCGAGCCGCGTGCCGTCGTCCAGGAAGTTGAGCGTGCCGCGGACGTCGTCCGGCCCCCAGCGCCCCCAGTTGGACACCCGGGCCACCGCCGCGGCGATGGCGCCCTCGGGATCCGTGCGGTCGATGGCCAAGGGGGCCGGGCCGGCACTCATCGCCTGGCCTCGGGCGGGCGATGAGCGGCGGGAACAGCGGACAGGTGCCGGGACACGGATTCTCCTCGTCGTGTACGCCTCACCCTGCGGTCCCGGCCGGCCGCCGGCAAGGGGCAATGCCGGATGCAGGCCATCCACGCAGTCGATAGTGGGACGGGCCGGTCCGGGCCGGCTCACTCGGTGCGCAAGGCCTCCGGCCGCGTGGCGCTGGTGACGAAGGGCAGTGCGAGACCGGTGGCGAGCAGGGCGGCGAGGGCGGCGGCGCCACCGACGCCGAGGTAGCCGAGCCAGGGCAGGCCGGGAACGGTCGGGCCGTCGCCGGCGGCCAGGTGCAGGTAGAGCCAGGACGCGGCGGCGGCGACGGCGATGGCCAGGCCGACGCTGAGCAGCAGCGGCACGGTGGTCTGCAGCAGGACGGCGCGGCGCAGCAGCCGCACCGGCATGCCCAGGGCGGCGAGGGCGGCCTGCGCCCGACGCCGCTCGCGCAGGCCGTCCGCGGTCGTGACCGCAAGGGACAGGCCGCCGACGAGCACGACGACGACGGTGCCGACCAGGGCGGCCTGCGCGTAGCCGTCGGTCGCGCTGCGGGCCTGCGCGACGGCCTCCTCGGCCGTGACCGGCGCGGCGACCGTCGGCAGGCCCCCGAGCGCCGCCCGGACCGCCTCCACCGTTCGGGCCGTGCCGTCGGTGCCGACGAGCAGCGTGCCGACGGGGACGGCGTCGCCGAACAGGCTCGGGGGCACGAGCACGTCGCCGTACAGCGCGAAGCCGTCGATGCCGGCCTGCAGCCCGGCCGGCAGGGACAGGGTCGGCAGGTCCGGCGGGAACGTGGCGGTGCGGTCCGGCAGCGGCTCGCCGCGCTGGTCGAGCAGCTGCAGGGTGCCCGCGGCCAGGTCCGCCCGCTCGCCGTACAGGTCGTCGAGCGCCATCACGGTGTCCGGCCGGCAGCCCGGCAGCGGGGCGCGCAGGACCGCGGCGAGCTGCCCGCAGTCGGCGACGACGGCGTTGACGGGCAGCTCATCCGGGGTCGGCGGTGCGCCGACGTCATAGCTGCTGGGCAGCCGGGCACCGACGGGGAGCAGCGAGGCGGTGCGGAGCTGCGCGACAGCCCGGACGTCGGGGACCGCGCCGACCGACCGGACGGCGGTCTGCAGCTGTGACGCCCCGGTGCTGCTGGTGCTCACCGAAGCGACGACGGTGGCCGGACGCAGCGCCGCGGCGAGCTGCCCGGTGCCGTTGGGGCTGGACTGGGCCAGCAGCGGCAGGAACGCCAGCAGCCAGCCGACGACCACCACGACCAGCGCCGTGCCGGTCAGTGCCCGGGCCGAGCCCTGCGGGTCCAGGACCAGGCGTCGGCCGGCGAGCTGGCTGGCCGGCCCGCGACCCCAGTGGGCCAGGGCCAGGCCGGACACCCGGGCCAGCGCGGCGCCGGCGACCGCCGTGCCGACCAGGCACAGGGCTGCGCCGCCCACGAGCAGCGCGACACCGACCTTGGTGCCGCGCAGGACCGCGTCACGGTCGGCGTACGCACCGAGCAGGAGCAGCAGCCCCGCGGCGAGCGGCAGCAGCCGGGCGGCCCCGGCCCGCCCCGCGGCGGCCTGCCGGCTCACCGACAGCGGGCTGGCGACCGACCGGCGCAGCGCGAGCACGCCGGCGGCGGCGGACAGCGCCGGGACGCCCAGCAGCACCAGCCCGGCGACGCGCAGCGGCGGCCGGAGGTCGCTGGCGTAGAGGCCGTTCGGGACGGGCAGCAGCGCGGCCGCGGCCATTCGCAGCAGCAGGAACAGTCCGGCGCCGGTGACCGCACCGAGGACCCCGACGAGCAGGCCCTCGAACGCGCCGAGGACCCGCATCTGGCGGGCGGTCGCGCCGACCAGCCGCATCGCGGCGGCCCGGCGCTCCCGGCTCGCCGCGGACAGCCGGGTCGAGGTGACCACGAGCATCAGCAGCGGGACGACCAGGCCGACGCCGCCGAGCAGCACCGCGGCGCGCAGCGCGTCGCTGGGGCCCTCGACCACCTCTCGCACGCCGCTGTTGTCGACCGACACCAGCATCCTCGGTGCCCCGGCGCCCTGGAAGCCGCGGCCGAGGGCGTCCTCGGGCAGGACGCCCGGCGCGGCGCCGGCGATGGCGTACAGCTCCCGCGGGCCCACCAGGCCGGCCCGCCCGATGGTGCCGACGACGGCGCCGGGCAGCCGGGGCGCCAGCTCGTCGCCGTGCTCACCGGCGAGCGCCGCGGCCAGGGCGGGCGAGACCAGGACCTGCCCGGGCGCCGGGAGCGCGGCGATCCCGGGCGGCGGCACGACCGGCCGGCCGAGGGTCTCGACCTCCAGCAGCCGCAGCGGGCTGCCGCGCCAGAACCCGGCGGTGACCCGCGCGCGGACGCCGTCGGTGCGCGCCGCCGGGCTGTCGTCGTAGACGACGTTGCGCGCCCCGCCCTTCTCCAGCCGGGTGAGCGCGGCCGGCAGCGCGCCGGTGACGGCGAGCAGCAGCGCCACCGCCAGGGCGACGCCGGTCGACATGAGCAGCAGGCGGACGCGGGCGCTGCGGTCGCGACCGACGGCCAGCCGCCAGCCGAGGCCGTTCACGCGGAGACCGGGTCGGGCGCGAGGCACCCGTCGCGCAGGACGACCTCCCGGTCGGCGTACGCCGCCACCCGGGTCTCGTGGGTGACCAGCACCACGGCCGCGCCCTGCTCGCGGGCGGCGGCGATCAGCTCGTCCATGACCAGCTCGCCGTTGAAGCTGTCCAGCGCGCCGGTGGGCTCGTCGGCGAACACCACCCGCGGGCCGCCGACCAGCGCCCGGGCGACCGCGACCCGCTGGCCCTGCCCGCCGGACATCTCCCCGGGCCGCTGGTCCGCCACCGCCGGCACTCCCAGGCGCTCGAGCCAGGCCCGGGCGCGGTCCTCCGCGGGCCGGCGGCGGCTGCCCGCCAGCCGGAGCGGGAGCGCGACGTTCTCCAGTGCCGTCAGCTCCGGCACCAGCGACCCGAACTGGAAGACGAACCCGAAGTCGTCGCGCCGCAGCCGGCTGCGGGCGTCGTCGGTCCGGTCGTCCAGACGGGCGCCCCGGTAGCGGACCTCCCCGGCGTCGGGGCGCAGGATCCCGGCCAGGCAGTGCAGCAGCGTGGACTTGCCCGAGCCGGAGGGCCCGAGCAGCGCGACGACCTCGCCGGGGCGGATCTGCACGCTCGCCCCGGCCAGCGCGCGGGTCTGCCCGAACGACAGGTGCAGGTCCGTGGCGGTCAGCAGCGGCTCCCTCACGTCAGCTCACCGGCCAGCCGGTCCAGGCGGGCGGCGGTGTGCTCGACCCAGCGCACGTCCGCCTCCAGGTGGAACAACGTGAAGTCGCAGGCCAGCGTGGTCGCCAGGTCCGCGCCCCGCTTGCGCTCGGTCAGCTCGCGCATCACCGCCAGGTGCGCGGCGCGCTGGCTGTGCAGGATTCGGTCCGCCGGGCGGCCGGAGCGCAGCGCGAGGACGACCTTGGTGTAGACCACCGACTGCAGGTAGGGCGTGACCGGCTCCGGCTCGGCCAGCCACCGCTCCAGGTGCGTCACCCCGTCGGACGTCAGCGCGTACGACGTACGGTCCGGGCCGTCGACGCGGTCCACGCCGACGACCGTGATCTCCCCGTCGCGCAGCAGCCGGCCGAGCGTGGCGTACACCTGCGCCCGCTTGACCGGGTGCTGCGCGCCGAACGCCGCGTCGTACTCCCGCTTGAGGTCGTAGCCGTGCCGCGGAGCAGGCTCGAGGAGCCCGAGCAGTGTCTGGGGAAGCACCATGACCGGACTAGACACTGGATGACTAGGCCTGTCAACTCCGGTACCTCTCAAAGCAGAAGCAGGTACATGGTGCAGTAGCATCACGATATGCGCCGGGTGCACGTCCTCGATCGACTCCTGGAGATCTCCCTGCTGCTGCAGGCGGACATGGCCCGGTCGTTCGCCGGGTCCGGCCTGACGGTCGCCCGCACCCACCTGCTCTGGGAGCTGCACCAGCTCGGCCCGTCCACCCAGCAGCGGCTAGCCACAGCGCTGCAGGTGAGCCCGCGCAACGTCACCGGGCTCGTCGACGCCCTCGTCGCGGGCGGCTTCGTCACCCGACAGCCGCATCCCAACGACCGCCGCGCCACGCTCGTCACCCTGACCGACCTCGGCGCCCGGACGATGTCGGGCATGGAGCGCGACCGCGAGCACTTCGCCGCGGAGCTGCTGGCCGACCTCGACGAGGACGCCCTGGCGCAGCTCGGACGGGCACTGGACGCCGTGACCGCCCGGCTGCATCACTCCGCCCGAGCCGCGGAGACGGGAGCATGACCGCGTTGCCGGTGCCCCGCCCGCCGCGCACCTGGCGGGATCAGGCGGCGTACCTCTGCCGCCGCGCCTGGTGGATGGAGATCTGCGGCTACCAGGCGATCTACCGGTACGTCTTCCGGCGGCCCAGGGTCCCTCCGGGGGCGACCGGTTTCACGTACCACCAGCCCGTGCTGGCGCTGCTCCTCGCCTTCATCGGCGTCTCCGCCGTCGAGATGGTCGTCGTGGACCTGCTGGTACGGCGCTGGGAGTCCGTGCGGATCGGGCTGCTCGCCCTCAGCATCTGGGGGCTGGTGTGGATGGTCGGCCTGCTGTTCGGCATGCTCACCCGGCCGCACGCCGTGGGACCTCAGGGCATCCGCGTCCGCTCCGGCAGCGAGATCGACATCCCGCTCGACTGGGACGCGGTGTCGGCCGTCACCCGCGTCCGGCGCGCTGCGCAGGACAAGCAGCCGACGGTGACGGTGGACGACAACGGCACCCGCACGCTGCACCTGCGCATGCAGAACGAGGCCAACCTCGAGATCGAGCTCACCCGTACGGTCGCGGCGCGGTTGCCCTCCGGCACCGAGACCGTCGCCCGCGTCGAGCTCTACGCGGACCAGCCGCAGGCGTTCCTCGACGCGGTCGCCCGGCACCGCCCGCGCTGACGCCGGGCACGGGGGCGCCTTGCGACCCGGTCAGCTCAGGCGCTGGGCGGCGTAGGCGGCGGTGGCGTCGCGCAGGTACTCCGCCAGGCCCGGCGCCTTGGCGTCGTACCGCGCCTTGAACTCCGGGTCGTCGACGTACAGCTGGCCGAGCCCGGTGTAGCTGGTGCGGTCGGGGGTCCAGAACTGCGCCACGCTGCGGTAGTGCTCGGCCATGACGTCCAGCGCCGCCGGGGAGTCCGGAGCGGCGCCGGAGCGCAGCACGGCCAGCACCCGGTCGTCGAGCTCGTCGGCGCGGCGCTTCGCGTCGAGGTAGTCCGCCTGGGTCCAGTCCCTGGTGACCTGCCGGGCGGTGCGGAAGTGCTCGCGTACGCCCTCCCCGTGCTCGGCGACCAGGTCGGTCTCGAGCTGGGCCTGCCGGTCGGCGAAGCCCTCGAACAATTCTGGTGCGTTCATCTGTTCTCCTGCGTGGAGTTGTCGGATGGTGCGGGAGACGGTGGCGGCGAGCCGGCCGAGCCGCGCACGCTCCTCGTGCAGCCACTGCTCGTGGCGGCGCAGCGCCGCGACCTGGTCGCGCTGGCCGTTCAGGACCTCGGCGATCGCGGCGAGCCCGAGGCCGAGCTCGCGCAGCAGGAGCAGCTGCTGCAGTCGCAGCAGCTGCTCCTGCTCGTAGTAGCGGTAGCCGTTGCTGCCGACGTACGCCGGCGTCAGCAGACCGACGTCGTCGTAGTGCCGCAGCGTGCGGGACGTCACCTTGGACATCCGAGCCACCTCGGCGATCGACCACGCCATGCCTGTCCCTCCCGGTCGGCCCGGTGCCGACCACCGCCGACGCTAGAAGTTGACGC
>DASTLY010000017.1:0-3055 GCA_035714445.1 Mycobacteriales bacterium | reverse complement strand
GCAGCGGCAGCGCCTGGGCGAGCAGGACGGCGAGCGTCCAGCGCGCCGTCCCGACGTGGGGCTCGGCGACGCTGCTGGTCGACATCACCAGCACCAGGGCCGTCGGGGCGACCGCGACACCGACGTCGCGGACGCGGGTGCCAGACGGCCGGAGCCTCGTCATGGCCGCACGGTAGTACCGGTTCACGACTCGGGAACCGGTCGCTGGTCCCGATGACGACTACACCCTGCGACGTAGTTCCCGAGCGCCGAGCGGCGCTGCCCGCGGCACCGGCCTCAGGGTCTCGTCGCTCCGCGGCTCTCGACGAAGGCGGTGAGGGCTGACGCCAGCTCGGCGGCGCTCTCGACGTCGAGCAGCAGGCTGGAGTACCGGTGCCCGGACAGGTCAACCCGCAGCGCAGGCCGCCCCCGCCGCGCGACGACGACCGTGCGCCGACCCTTGCGCCGCCAGGTGCCGATCTTGGTGTGCCGCGGAAGCGCCAGCCCGGGGGCTCGTATGCCGGTCGCGGCCGTGAGGCCGTCCGGCTCGACGCTCGCCGAGCGCACTGCGGTCAGGGGCACGTCGATGTCGGTGATGAGGCCGGCGACCTTCTCACGGAGTGAGAACCGCACGGCGAGCGACTTGTCGGTGATCAGTGCTGTGGTCATGGGTCCATCCTCCTCGCGCGACAGCAGTGCCCCATCCGCCGTGAGGCGGTAGCGGCACTCCGTCCTGAGTGGTAGCTGCCGGTCCGCAGGAACCAGTGGCGACCGGAACGGCCCGGGGGGGAACGGCTCTGCGGGGGAAGTCGTGCCGCGGTCGGCAACGGGGCCGCGTCGCGCCGGCCGGGCTCGCACGCCGCCGCAAGCGGTGCTCGTCGGCTGCCTGCCGGACCCCGCTCACGACGTCGCAACCTCAGCCGTGTGGATACGGCGGCCAGAAGCGCTGCGGCGTAACGGGTCACGTCCGTTACGCTTGTCCGGACGTCGAAGCCGAGGAGCCTCAGCCGTGCACCTGACCGTGGACGCCATCAGGGCGTCCTTCGTGAACGCCTCGAACCGCCAGGTGCGGGCCGTTGCCGTTCCTCCGCCGGTCGCCGACACCGACTGGCAGGAGCGTGAGTTCGTCGGCTGGCATGACCTCCGGACTCCCGGGCGCGCATACCTGGTGGCCCGACGCGAAGCCGGACCGGTCGGCGTGCTCCTGCGAGCGCCCGGCGTCAGCACCGGTCGGCGGGCACCGGCCCTGTGCGAGCTGTGCCGAAGCGTCCACGACGCGGACGGCGTGCGGCTGTTCGTCGCTCCCAAGGCGGGGGCCGCGGGCAGGCAGTGCGACAGCGTCGGCACGTACATCTGCGCGGACCTCGAGTGCTCGCTGTACGCCCGCGGACGTCGCCGCACCGTCCGTGCGCCCGCGGAGCCGCCCGGCCCCGAGCGAGTCGCGAAGCTGGAGCAGAGGCTGGGCGCCTTCCTCGACCGGGTCGTCGGCCAGGCCGCCGGGTGACCGGGAGTCCTCACCAGCCCGGCGAGGGGAACCGGGGTCGGCCGCGAGGGGTGGTGCGCGGGCAGACCGACCGGGTGCCTCCCGCGCCCGTGCCAAGCGCGGCCCGCAGGGTGCGAGGCGAGTGGGCCAAGCTCGCCACCATCGGGCCGCGGCCCGAGCCCTTCGACGCGACGATGGTCGCCGACCTGCCGGAACCGGCGCGCCGGTGGCTCACCCACGCCATCGCGGCCGGGACACCGCTGTGGCCGTCCGTCGTGCTGACCATGCGCGGCGAGATCCGCCTGGGCTCCTGGCGCCCCTTCACCGCTACCCAGGTGCTCGCCCCACCTCGCGGGTTCATCTGGGCCGCGACCGCGCGCTTCCTCGGCCTGCGGGTGACCGGCTTCGACCGTTACAGCTCAGGGTCGGGGCAGATGAGCTGGCGGCTCGGTGGGCTGGTCCCCGTGATGAGAGCGACCGGCGCGGACGTGACGCGCAGCGCGGCCGGTCGCCTCGCCGGGGAGATGGCGCTGGCCCCCACGACCTTCCGCGGCGCGACGTGGCAGCTCGGCGCCGGCAGCGACCGCGCCGTGGCCACGCGGCAGATCGACGGCCAGGCGGAGAGTGCCGAGTTCTCCGTCGCCGCGGACGGCCGGCTGCACGGCGTGCTCATGCAGCGCTGGGGCAACCCGACCGGCGAGCCGTTCGGCCGGTACCCCTTCGGCGTCACCGTCGAGGCGGAGAGCACCTTCGCCGGGGTCACCATCGGCTCCCGGCTGCGCGCCGGCTGGTGGTGGGGAACCGACCGGCAGGCCGAGGGGGAGTTCTTCCGGGCCACCATCACCGGAGCCGTGTTCCCTCAGCCGACCGCCTGAAGGGCGCTGCCGCGAGCGCCAATGCGACGGCGGCTGTCGTCAGCGCGAGCGCCCCCGCCGCTGCGAACGCCGCCGCGAACCCGTCGACGGAGACGGCGCCCGGGCCCTCACCGCTGCCGGTCGAGAAGACGGCGACCGCGGTGAACGCAGCCAGTCCCAGCGCTGCCCCGACCTGCGTGGCCGAGCTCGCGAGCCCCGAGGCCAGGCCGGCCCGGGCGGCGGGCACCGCGGCCGCGATGACCATGGTGGTGGGGGTGAAGCTGAGCGCGACACCGGCCGCCACCAGCAGCAGCGCGGGCAGGACGTCGACGACGTACCTCGCCTCCGTCGGCGTCCGGGCCAGCAACAGGTGACCGGCCGCGAGGACCACGAGCCCGAGGACCAGGCTGCGCTCCGGCCCGAGCGAGCGCAGCACCCGCGGGAGCAGGCCCACGGAGACGGCGAAACCGGCCAGGGACGTGGGCACCATCGCCAGGCCGGCGGCCTGCGGCGCCAGCTGCAGCCCCTGCTGGAGGTACAGCGCGATGAGGACGAACGTCGAGGCCCGCGCCGCGCCCCCGAGCACCGCGAGGAGGACGCCGGTGGGGACGGCCGCGGACGCGAACGTGTCCAGCGGGACCAGCGGGTCGGCCACCCTGCGCTCGACGGCCACGAAGACCCTCAGTAGCACGGCAGCGACGGCGGCCGCGCCCAGCACCGACGGTGACGTCCACCCCTC
>DASTLY010000016.1:0-2243 GCA_035714445.1 Mycobacteriales bacterium | reverse complement strand
CGTCGGGCGGCACAGCGCTCAGCCGGCGGTGCGGGCGTGCTCGCGACGGCCGGCCTGCACGGCGGGGTAGCCACGGTGGACGGCGGCAGCGACGCTCGTGGCGACGACGACCTTGATCAGGTCACCGGGCAGGAAGGCGGCGGCAGCGACCACGGTGGCGAGCCCGTCGGTGCCCAGGACGGCCGCCTGCACCGGCACCCCGAACGCGTAGACGACCGCGATGCCGCCCACCGCGGTGGACAGGAACCCCCACCACCGCGGGTAGGCGGGCAGCCGCCGCTCGGTCAGCCACCCGATGACGAACGCGCCGGCCACGAAGCCGACGAGGTAGCCGGCGCTCGGCCCGGCGAAGACCGCCAGCCCGCCGCGCCCACCGGCCAGCAGGGGCAGGCCCGCCGCCGTGAGGGCGAGGAACGTCAGCACCGCGAGCGCTCCCCGGCGCGCACCCAGGATCGCGCCCGCCAGCATCACGCCCAGGGTCTGCAGCGTGATGGGCACCGCGCCACCGAACGGCGTCACGGCACCGGGCAGCCCGAGCACTGCTATCAGGGCGGCGAACGAGGCGACCAGCGCCAGGTCGCGGGCGGGCAGGCGGCGGCGGGCGGGCATGGCGCCAGACCCTACCCAGGCGGCGACCCGCGGCTGGGACGTCAGCCCGTCGGGCCCAGGTCCCTCGCCGAGAACGTGTCGCACGCGGCGACGTCGCCGGTGCGGTACCCCGTCGTGAACCACAGCTGGCGCTGGGCGCTGGAGCCGTGCGTCCAGGCCTCGGGGTCGACGCGACCCTGCGTCTGCTCCTGGATGCGGTCGTCGCCCACCGCCGAGGCGGCGGACAGCGCGTCGGCGATGTCGGCGTCGGTCAGCGGCTCGAGGAACGTCTGGCCGGACTCCGGGTCGATGGACGTGGCGGCGTCGTGGGCCCACAGCCCGGCGTAGCAGTCGGCCTGCAGCTCGACGCGGACCGCTCCGGAGTCGGCGCCGTCGGGGTCCTGCTGGGAGGCGCCGAGCACCCCGAGCTGGTTCTGGATGTGGTGCCCGAACTCGTGGGCGACCACGTACTCCTGCGCGAGGGGCCCGCCGCTGGAACCGAACTGGCTGGTCAGCACGTCGAAGAAGCTGGAGTCGATGTAGACGGTGGAGTCGGGCGGGCAGTAGAACGGCCCGGTCGCCGACGTCGCGGCCCCGCAGCCGGTGTCGGTCTGCTGCTCGAAGATGCGCAGCCCCGGTTCGACGTACTGCTCGCCGGTCGCCTGGGGCAGGCGGGCCGCCCACACGGCGTCCAGGCTCTCGGCCGTCGCGATGATGCGGCAGTCCACGTCGGTGTTGGCCGCCTCCGCCGTCGTGCACTCGGCGAACTGCTGGTCACCGGGCACCACCTGTCCGCCCCCGCCGCCGCCTCCGGTCAGCGTGGACGGGTCGATTCCCAGCGCGAGCGCGAGGACGAGGACCACGATGCCGCCCAGCCCGCCGCCGACGGCGAGCCCACCGCCGCCACGGCCCCCGGAGGCGCGGCCCGGGTCGATCCGGATGCCCTCGTTGAACGTCATCGCGCGATGTCCTCCAGCGCTCGGCAGCTCGGCTGCGCCGGGATGGCAGCGCGACGGGGGCCGGTCGGCCCGCCGGTAGACTAGGTCCCGGGTACCTGATCGGCTCGTCGTGAGCCCGTCGGGGCGAGGTGTGCGATCCGGGCGTGACAGGGAGCGAGAACAGTGATCAGCGCCCACGGCGTCGAGCTGCGCGCGGGCGCCAGGGTCCTGCTCAAGGACGCCTCGTTCCGCGTCGGACCGGGGGACCGCGTCGGGCTGGTGGGGCGCAACGGCGCCGGCAAGACGACGCTGACGAAGTTCCTGGCGGGGGAGGGCGAGGCCGCCGCGGGGACCGTGACGCGCAGCGGCGACATCGGCTACCTGCCGCAGGACCCCCGCACCGGCGACCTGGAGGTGCTCGCGCTCGACCGCATCCTGTCGGCCCGCGGGCTCGACACGGTGCTGGCCCGCATGCGCCGTGCCGAGCAGGAGATGGCCAGCGCCGACGAGGCGGTGCGCGACACCGCGATGGACCGCTACGGCCGCCTGGACGCCGAGCTGACGTCCCGCGGGGGGTACGCGGCGGAGTCCGAGGCCGCCCGCATCGCCAGCAACCTCGGCCTGGACGAGCGGGTGCTCGGCCAGCCCCTGGGCACCCTGTCGGGCGGGCAGCGCCGCCGCATCGAGCTCGCCCGCATCCTCTTCTCCGGCGCGCAG
>DASTLY010000015.1:0-30778 GCA_035714445.1 Mycobacteriales bacterium | reverse complement strand
CGGAGGAGCTGGCCCGGGCCTTCCCCGGGGCGGCCATGCGCACCTCGGGCAGCACGTCGGGGGTGCTGGCGACCGTGCCGGGCGGTGCCTCGCTCGTGGTGGCGACGCCGGGCGCCGAGCCGGTCGCCGAGGGCGGCTACGGCGCGGTGCTCCTGCTCGACGGCTGGGCCGCCCTGGGGCGCCCGGACCTGCGGGCCGGCGAGGAGGCGCTGCGGCGGTGGTTCGGGGCCGCCGCGCTCGCCCGGCCCGCCGCCGACGGCGGCCGGGTGGTCGTCGTGGCCGACCGCGGCCTGCCCGCCGTGCAGGCACTGACCCGGTGGGACCCGGCCGGGGCCGCCGCCCGGGAGCTGGCCGACCGCACCGCGCTCGGGTTCCCGCCGGCGACCCGGATGGCGGCCGTCGACGGGACGGCGGCAGCGGTGAGGGAGGTGTTGGCGGCCTTGGCGGGCTTCGAGGTGCTGGGCCCGGTGGCCGCCGGCGACGGCGAGCGGCTGCTGGTGCGGGTGACCCGGGCCGAGGGCGGCCGGCTGGCCGCCGCGCTGGCCGCCGTCCAGGCGCAGCGCAGCGCCGCCAAGGCCGAGCCCGTACGGGTGGAGCTCGACCCGCAGACGCTCGGATAGGCCGCACCTAGACTGCCCCCGTGGCCACCCGACCGATCCGCCTGCTCGGCGACCCCGTCCTGCGGACCAGGGCCGAGACCGTTACGACCTTCGACAAGGAGCTCCGCAACCTCGTCAAGGACCTGCAGGACACGATGATCGACGCGCCCGGGGTGGGGCTCGCGGCGCCGCAGCTCGGGGTGAGCCTGCGGGTGTTCGTCTACGACGTCGGGGAGCAGCTCGGGCACCTCGTCAACCCGGTGCTGCACTTCCCCGGCGACGAGGAGATGGACGGCGAGGAGGGCTGCCTGTCGCTGCCCGGCCTCACCTTCGACTGCCGGCGCAAGCAGCACGTGATCGCCCACGGGCAGAACGTGCACGGCGACCCGGTCACGGTCGAGGGCCACGACCTGCTCTCGCGCTGCGTGCAGCACGAGGTGGACCACCTCGACGGGGTGCTGTTCATCGACCGCCTCGACGCGGAGACCCGCAAGGCCGCGATGCTCGCGATCCGGGAGGCGGAGTGGTCCGGGCAGCAGGCGCCGGTGGTCAGGGCCAGCCCGCACCCCCTCTTCGGGCGGGCCAGGTGACGGCTCGGCCGCGCGAGATGACGCCTTCTTGAGGCTCGTGTTCGCCGGCACGCCGGCGCCGGCCCTGCCGAGCCTTTCGGCCCTGCTCGCCAGCAGCCACGACGTCGTCGCGGTCGTCACCCGGCCGGACGCTCCGGCCGGTCGCGGCCGGACCCTGCGGCCCAGCCCGGTCCGGGAGCTCGCCGAGTCGGCGGGCGTCGAGGTGCTCACCCCGCGCACCCCGCGCGAGGAGCCGTTCCAGCAGCGGCTGCGGGAGCTGGCGCCCGACTGCTGCCCCGTGGTGGCGTACGGCGCCCTTCTCCCACGGCCGGTGCTTGACATTCCGTTGCACGGATGGGTCAACCTGCACTTCTCGCTGCTGCCCGCCTGGCGCGGGGCGGCGCCCGTGCAGCACGCCCTGCTGGCCGGCGACGAGGTGACCGGGGCGTCGACGTTCGTGATCGAGGAGGGCCTCGACACCGGCCCGGTGCTGGGCGTGCTCACCGAGCAGGTACGCCCGGCGGATACCGCCGGCGACCTGCTGGACCGGCTGGCGGCCGCCGGCGCCCGGCTGCTCGTCGCGACCCTCGACGGGCTCGAGTCGGGGCAGCTGCAGGCCGTCCCGCAGCCGGCCGAGGGTGTCTCGCTGGCCCCGAAGATCGGCGTGGACGACGCCCGGGTGGACTGGACGGCGCCCGCGCTGCGTGTCGACCGGGTGGTGCGCGCCTGCACCCCGGCACCGGGCGCGTGGACGACGCTGCGCGGGCGCCGGGTCAAGCTCGGGCCGGTGCAGCTCACCGGCGAGCAGCTGCCCCCGGGGGAGCTCGCCGGCGACCTGGTCGGCACCGGCACCACAGCCGTCCGGCTCGGCGCGGTCCGCCCCGAGGGCAAGGGCGAGATGGCCGCGGCCGACTGGCTGCGCGGCCTGCGGCCCGCGGCGGGGGAGCGGCTGGCATGACCGGGTCGTACAGGTGAGCTGGCCGTCGCATGCCGTGACCGGGTCGTCCAGGTGACCGGGCAGCACCGGCCGCGCAAGCCCAAGCCGGGCGGCCCCACGCCCCCGGGCGCGCCGGCGGCCGCGGCGCGACCCAAGCCGCCCCGGATGCGGCCGCCGGCGTCCGACCCCGCCCGGCAGACGGCGTACGACGTGCTCGCCGCGGTCCGCGACCGGGACGCGTACGCCAACCTGGTCCTGCCCGGCCTGCTGCGCGAGCGGCGCCTCGACCCGCGTGACGCGGCCCTCGCGACCGAGCTGGCGTACGGCACCCTGCGCGCGCAGGGCCAGCTCGACGCGGTGCTGCAGGCGTGCGTCGACCGGCCGCTCGACCGGGTCGACCCGCCGGTGCTGGACCTGCTGCGGCTCGGGGCGTACCAGCTGCTGCGCACGCGGATCCCGACGCACGCGGCGGTGAGCGCGACCGTCGACCTCACCCGGCGGGTCAGCACCGCGGGGCCGGGCGCGTTCGTCAACGCGGTGCTGCGCAAGGTCGCCGCGAAGGACCTCGACGCCTGGCTCGCCGAGCTCGCCCCTGCCGACCCGCTCGCCGCTGTCGCCCTCGACACCAGCCACCCGCGCTGGATCGCCGCCGCCTTCCGGGACGCGCTGCGGGGCGACCTGGACGAGACCCGCGCGGCGCTGGTCGCCGACGACACCCGCCCCGAGGTGCACCTCGTCGCCCGGCGGATGTCCCGCGACGAGCTGGTCCAGGTGTCCGGCGGCACGCCCGGCCCCTGGTCCGACCGGGCGGTACGCCTGGCCGAGGGCGCGCCCGGCGAGCTGCCGCCCGTACGCGACGGCCGGGCGGGCGTGCAGGACGAGGGCAGCCAGCTCGTGGCCCTGGCCCTGGCCGGCGCGCCGCTGGACGGCCCCGACGAGCTCTGGGTCGACCTCTGCGCCGGGCCCGGCGGCAAGGCGGTGCTGCTCGACGGTATCGCCGCCGCCCGCGGCGCCCGGCTGCTCGCGTTCGAGGTGCAGCCGCACCGCGCCCGGCTGGTCCGGCAGGCCGGCGTCCGCGAGGTCGTCACCGCCGACGCCCGCGCGCTGCCGCTCGCTCCCGGCACGGCCGACCGGGTGCTGCTCGACGCCCCCTGCAGCGGGCTCGGCGCCCTCCGCCGCCGCCCGGAGGCCCGCTGGCGACGCCAGCCGGCGGACCTGCCCGACCTCACCCGCCTGCAGCGCGAGCTGGTCGAGGCCGCTGTCACGGCCCTGCGTCCGGGTGGGCTCCTGGCGTACGTCACCTGCTCCCCGCACCTGGCCGAGACCGTCGTCCCGGTGTCCGACGCGCTGCGGCGCCACGCCGACCTCGAGCAGCTCGACGCCCGCCCGCTGCTGCCCGGCGTACCGCTGCTCGGCGACGGCCCGGCCGTGCAGCTCTGGCCGCACCGGCACGGCACCGACGCGATGTTCCTCGCCCTGCTCCGCCGCCTCTGACGCTGCAACCCCTGCGTGATCATGGGCTCCTGCAGCGCGACACGCCGCTGATGGCCTGCATTCGCCCATGATCACCGGGGAGTCGGGGAGTCGGGAGTCGGGAGTCGGGAGTCGGGGAGTCCGGGCGTCGGGGAAGCGCGGGGAGGTTGCGGGGGAGCGGACGTAGCCTCGGCGGGTGTCCAGAGCGCTGATCAGCCCGAGCATCCTGTCCGCCGACTTCGCGCGACTGGCGCAGGAGGCGGCGCGGGTGGAGGGCGCGGCGGACTGGCTGCACGTGGACGTCATGGACAACCACTTCGTCCCCAACCTCACCCTGGGCCTGCCCGTGGTGCAGTCGCTGCTGGCGGCGACCAGCACCCCGGTCGACTGCCACCTGATGATCGAGGACCCGGACCGCTGGGCACCGGCCTACGCGGAGGCGGGCGCCGGCAGCGTCACCTTCCACGTCGAGGCGGCGGCGGCGCCGGTCAAGCTCGCCCGCACGCTGCGGGCCGCCGGGGCCCGCGCCGGGATGGCGCTGCGGCCGGCGACGCCGGTCGAGCCGTACGCCGACCTGCTGCCCGAGCTCGACATGCTGCTGGTGATGACGGTCGAGCCCGGGTTCGGCGGCCAGGGCTTCCTCGACGTGGTGCTGCCCAAGCTGCGGCGCTGCCGCGAGGCGATCCGGGGGAGTGGGCTCGACGTGTGGCTGCAGGTCGACGGCGGGGTCAGCGCGGAGACCATCGAGCGCTGTGCCGAGGCGGGCGCGGACGTGTTCGTGGCCGGCAGCGCGGTGTACGGCGCACAGGACCCCGCAGCCGCGGTGGAGGCTCTGCGCCGGCAGGTGATCCGCGCCACACCGTGACCGGCGGCCGGAGGGAGCCGGCCCGTGCGACCATGGCCGGGACAGTCACGCGCGCACCGGGATCCTGTGCAAATCAGGACCGGCGGTGACAGTCCGCGACCCGTCGGCAGCCAGTCGACGGTGGACCCGGTGAAACTCCGGGACCGACGGTGAGAGTCCGGAGGAGAGGTTGCGCGCGGGGTGGGCGTCCTCGCCTGCCTCACTCCCGGTGCGCCCGTGCGGCGACGGGAGGCGCGGTGAGCGGGCCAGCAGTGAGCGGGCCAGGGGTGAGCGGGCCAGCAGTGAGCGCGGCCGAGCTCGCCGCAATGCGCGTCGCGCTCGCGGCCAGCGCACGCGTGCTCGGCGCAACCAGCCCCAACCCGCCGGTGGGCGCGGTCGTCCTGGACGCGGAGGGCTCGGTGGCCGGCACCGGCGCCACGGCCCCGCCCGGTGGCCCGCACGCCGAGGTCCAGGCGCTGCAGCAGGCCGGGCACCGGGCCCGGGGCGGCACCGCGGTCGTGACACTCGAGCCCTGCCGGCACACCGGGCGTACCGGCCCGTGCACGCAGGCGCTGCTCGCGGCCGGCGTCAAGCGGGTCCTCGTCGCCTGCCCCGACCCGACCGCGCTGGCCGGCGGCGGGGCGGGCGAGCTGCGGGCCGCCGGTGTGGACGTGGTCACCGGCGTGCTCGAGGACGAGGTCGCCCGCGGGCCGCTCGAGGCCTGGCTCGCGGTGCAGCGCACCGGCCGGCCGTACGTCACCTGGAAGTACGCGGCGACGCTGGACGGCCGGTCCGCCGCCGCCGACGGCTCCAGCCGCTGGATCACCGGGGAGCCCGCCCGCGCGGACGTGCACCGGCTGCGCGGGGAGGTCGACGCGGTCCTGGTCGGCGTCGGCACCGTGCTCGCCGACGACCCCGAGCTGACCGTGCGCCCCGACCCCGGCCGGCAGCCGCTGCGGGTCGTGCTGGACCGCTCGGGCCGTACGCCGGCGGCCGCCCGCGTCCACCCCGCACTGGTGCTGGACACCCCGCCCGCCCAGGCCCTCGGGCAGCTGAAGGAGCGCGGTGTGGTGTCGGTCCTGCTCGAGGGCGGCCCGACGCTCGCCGGCGCGTTCGTCCGCGACGGGCTGGTGGACCGCGTGGTCGGCTACGTCGCCCCGGCGCTGCTGGGCGAGGGCCCGGCGGCGCTCGCGGGCGCCGGCGTGGGAAACATCGCGAACGCCGTCCGGTTGCGACTGGACGACGTGACGACGTTCGGCGACGACGTACGGCTCACTCTGCGACCGAGAGGCGGCACCTGATGTTCACCGGCATCGTCGAGGAGCTCGGCGAGGTGGTCGCGTGGGAGGACCTCCCGGACGCAGCCCGGATCACCGTCGCCGGCCCCACCGTCACCAGCGACGCGGGCCACGGCGACTCGATCGCGGTCAACGGCGTGTGTCTCACCGTCGTCGAGCGGGCCGCGGGGACCTTCACCGCCGACGTCATGCGCGAGACCCTGCAGCGCTCGTCGCTGGGAGCGCTCGGCGTGGGCAGCGCCGTCAACCTCGAGCGCGCCGTCCGCGTCCAGGACCGGCTCGGCGGCCACGTCGTGCTCGGCCACGTCGACGGCACCGGCACGATCCTCGACAAGCGCCCGGACGAGCACTGGACCGTGGTGCGGATCAGCCTGCCGGACGCCCTCGACCGCTACGTCGTCGAGAAGGGCTCGATCACCGTGGACGGCATCTCGCTGACCGTCGCGGACGTACGGCCCGGCTGGTTCGAGGTCAGTCTGATCCCCACGACGCTCGCGCTCACGACGCTGGGCGGCAAGGGCACCGGCGAGCCCGTCAACCTCGAGGTCGACGTGATGGCCAAGCACCTCGAGAAGCTCCTGCTGGCCGGGGTCGTCCCCGCCGGCACTCCCGCAGCGAGAGGCACGGCATGACTGCCCAGCACGGCGGCCTGGACACCATCGCTCGCGCCGTCAAGGACATCGCCGCCGGCAAGGCGGTCGTGGTCGTCGACGACGAGGACCGGGAGAACGAGGGCGACCTCATCTTCGCCGCGGAGCTGGCGACGCCCGAGATGGTGGCGTTCATGGTCCGCTACACGTCGGGCTACATCTGCGTGCCGCTGACCGACACCGACTGCGACCGGCTCGACCTGCCGCCGATGTTCCACACCAACCAGGACAAGCGGGGTACGGCGTACACGGTGACCGTCGACGCCCGCGAGGGCGTGAGCACCGGCATCTCGGCGACCGACCGGGCGCGCACCATCCGGCTGCTGGCCTCCGCCGACAGCTCCCCGGTCGACTTCACCCGGCCCGGTCACGTCGTGCCGCTGCGGGCCCGCGAGGGCGGGGTGCTGCGTCGTACCGGCCACACCGAGGCGGCGATCGACCTGGCCCGGCTGGCGAAGCTGCGGCCGGCGGGGGTGCTGTGCGAGCTGGTGTCGCAGAAGGACGTCGGCGACATGGCCCGGCTGGAGGAGTGCCTGGCGTTCGGCGCCGAGCACGACCTGGCGGTCATCTCGATCGCCGACCTGGTGGCCTACCGCCGTCGGCACGAGAGCCAGGTCACCCGCGTCGCCGAGGCGCGCATCCCCACCCGGCACGGCGACTTCCGGGCGGTCGGCTACGACTCCGTGCTGGACGGGATCGAGCACATCGCGCTGGTACGCGGGGAGATCGGCGACGGCGCCGACGTGCTGGTGCGGGTGCACTCCGAGTGCCTCACCGGGGACGTCTTCGGGTCGCGGCGCTGCGACTGCGGGCCGCAGCTCGACGCCGCGCTGGGCGCCGTGGCCGAGGCGGGACGCGGCGTGGTGCTCTACGTCCGCGGCCACGAGGGCCGCGGGATCGGGCTCATGCACAAGCTGCAGGCCTACCAGCTGCAGGACGACGGCTCGGACACGGTCGACGCCAACCTCGAGCTGGGGCTGCCGGCCGACGCCCGCGACTACGGCACCGGCGCGCAGATCCTGGCCGACCTCGGTGTACGCAGCATGCGCCTGCTGACCAACAACCCGACCAAGCGGGCCGGGCTCGAGGGGTACGGCCTGGAGATCGTCGGCCGGGTCCCGCTGCCCACCCTCGCCACGCCGGAGAACCTGCGCTACCTCAAGACCAAGCGCGACCGGATGGGCCACGACCTGCCCGGGCTCGCCGCCTTCGAGGACGAGGCGACCGAGGCCAGCGCCGACGAGCTTGTCCCCGTCACGGAAGTCTCATGAGCGGTTCCGGGGCGCCGCCGCCGCGGCCGGTCGACGCGAAGGGGATCACCCTCGGCGTCGTCGCGACCCGCTGGCACGAGCAGGTCACCGACGCGCTGGTGGACTCCGCGCTGCGCACCGCGCAGGAGTGCGGCGTGGAGGAGCCCTGCGTCGTACGCGTCAGCGGCGCCATCGAGCTGCCGGTCGTCGCGCAGGCCCTCGCCGCCCGCTACGACGCGGTCGTCGCGCTCGGCCTGGTGCTGCGCGGCGGCACCCCGCACTTCGAGTACGTCTGCGACTCGGTCACCGCCGGGCTCACCCGCGTCGCCCTCGACGCGCGCACCCCCGTCGGCAACGGGGTGCTGACCTGCGACACCGAGCAGCAGGCCCTCGACCGCTCCGGGCTGCCCGGCGCCAAGGAGGACAAGGGCCGCGAGGCGACCCTCGCCGCGCTCGACACCGCCCGTACCCTGCGCGCCCTGCGTACGGGCGCCTGAACCTCCGAAAGAAGGACTCCGTGCTCGCCGTCGTCCTGCCCAAGGGCAGTCTCGAGAAGCAGGTCCTGGACCTGTTCCGTTCCGCCGACCTCACCGTGGTGCGCGGGTCGGAGCGCGACTACCACGCCCGGATCGACGACCCGCGGATCGACCGGGTGCGCTTCCTGCGACCGCAGGAGATCCCGACGTACGTCGAGCAGGGCATCTTCGACCTCGGCATCAGCGGCCGCGACTGGGTCACCGAGACGGGCGCGGACGTCGTCAGCCTGGGCGAGATCGGCGGCGGGCGGGCCGGGGAGGCGGTGGTGCGGGTCGTGCTCGCGGTGCCGAAGGAGTCGCCGTGGGAGTCGGCCGCCGACCTGCCGAACGGCGTGCGCATCTCCACCGAGATGCCCGAGACGACGCGGCGCTACCTCGAGGAGCACGGCGTCAAGGCCAAGGTGTTCACCAGCCACGGCGCCACCGAGGCCAAGATCCCCGACATCGTCGACGCGATCGTCGACCTGACCGAGACCGGGTCGTCGCTGCGCAAGGCCGGCCTCAAGGTGATCGCCACCATCCTGACGAGCCGCACCGAGCTGCTGGCCAACCGCGAGGCGTACGAGGACCCGATCAAGCGCGCGGCCATGGACGACGTCGTCCTGCTCCTGCAGGGAGCGCTGCGGGCCCGCGGGCACGTGCTGCTCAAGCTCAACGTCGACTCCGACAAGCTCGACAGCGTGCTCGCGGTGCTGCCGGCGATGAGCTCGCCGACCGTGATGCACCTGGCGAGCGGCGACGCCAGGGCGCTCGAGACCGTGGTGCCCAAGCTCGGGGTCAACGAGCTCATCCCGTCGCTGCGGTCCGCCGGTGCCCGCGACATCCTCGAGCTGCCGATCTCCAAGATCGTCGAGTAGTGCGCCTCCGCAGGCGCCGCGGCCGGACTCCGGGCAGGCTGGCGGCGTGACCAGCACCGCCGAGACCCGCGTCGTGTTCCGGCCGGTCAAGCTCGCCCGGGTCTGCCGGGGCGCCGCGGTCGTCCTCATCGTGGTGTTCACCATCGTCGCGTTCAGCCTGCGGCAGGGCAGCGGCGCCGAGATCTTCCAGCTCGCCGACCAGGTGGCGATGGTGATGTTCGGCGTGCTGGGCGCCGGCGCGGTGCTGCTGCTGACCCGGGCCCGGGTGGAGGCCGACGCCACCGCCATCCGGGTGCGCAACGTCATCGGTGACAAGGTGCTGCCCTGGCAGGTCGTACGCGGCATCCGGCTCGACGACGGCGCCTCCTGGGCCACCCTGGACCTGCACGACGACGACACGGTCGCCCTGCTCGCGGTGCAGTCCAACGACAAGGAGCGCGCCGTACGCGCGGTGCTCGAGCTGCGCCGGCTGCTGGCCGCGTCGCGGGCTGGGTGAACGCCCGGCCCGGTACGCCACCGGGCGACGACGGCGCGCCGGACCCGCGACTGGCGGCCGCGCTGGCCGCCCACGACGGCACCCCGGCCGGCGCCGGGGAGGTGCTCGCGGCCCTGGTGACCGCGCGGGTGTTCCTCGCGCTGTCGGCCGAGGCGCTCGGCACCGAGCCGTCGGCGGTCGCCGGGCTGCGGGAGGAGTCCGCCGCACGCATGTCGCTGCTGAGCCTGGTCGGGGCCGGCGGCGTACGCGCGCTCCCCGCCTTCCTGGACGGCCACCAGGTGCAGCGCTGGCGCTCCGAGGCCCGGCCGGTGCCCGTGGAGGGCACGCTCGCCTGCCGCACCGCGCTGGAGGACGGCGCGGGCGCGCTGCTGCTGGACCCCGGGGGGCGGGCGTTCGCGGTCACCGGCGGCGCCCTGGCCGAGTTGGCCGCGGGCCGCGTCCCGGTGCCCGGGGCAGCCCTGTCCACGCGCGCCGCACACGTGCGGCTCGTCGCCGGACCGCCCGCCCCCGCGAGCCTGCTGTCGGCGCTGGGCCGCGCGCTCGAGGGCGAGCCGGTGTCCGCTGCCCGGCTGCTGGCCGGTCCCGACGGGCCGGTCCTCGGGCTGGTCACCGACCTGCCGCCCGGCCCACTGGCCGCCCTCGCCGCCCGGCTGCGCGAGCGCCTCGGCGCCGACCTGCCGCCGGCCGGCCTCGACCTCGCGGTGGTCGACGCCGCCGGGCCGGGCGAGGTCGTGCCTGTCCGGCGCCGCCGCTGGTTCCGCTGACCCGGCTCCCCTTCATCACGGGCTCGTCGGCGTGACCGGTCGGTCAGCCGGCGGCCCGCTCGCTGTGGCTGCGCAGGTGCCCGTCGACCAGCTCGGCGAGCCGGTCGGGCTGGTCGAGGGCGGCGAACGCTGCGCAGTCCTCCAGCGTCACGAGTCGGGCGTGCGGCAGGTCGCGCTGCAGGCGCTCGGCGAGCCGGCGGCTGAACACGCGGTCGTCGTCGCCCCACGCGATCAGCACCGGGCGCGGGAAGTCGCGGTTGGCCTCGGCGGCGGCCAGGGTGTGCCTCGGCCGCATGGCGCGGAGGACGGCGCCGAGGTCACGACGCACGCCGGCGGTCGACAGCGGGCTCGTCCACTGCCGGAGCAGGGCGTCGTCGACCCCCCGGTGGGTGACCGGGCGGATGACGAGCAGCCGGCGGACGAGCCGCAGCCGTACGCCCCACGCCAGGCCAACGACCGACCCGGGCCAGCCGCGCAGCAGCGGCAGGCCCAGCACCGCGAGCAGCGGGGGCGGGAAGTGCTCGTACGCATCGCAGCCGGTCAGGACGACCAGCCCGACCCGGTCGCGGTGCTGCGCCATGAGCAGCTGGGTCAGGGCGCCACCGGTGTCCACCCCGACCACGTGCGCGCGGGGCACGTCGAGGGCGTCCAGGACCTCGGCCAGCAGGCGCGCGAGGCCGGGCGGCGTGAGGTCGGCGCCGGGCAGCAGCGGCAGCGCGTGCCCGCCGAGCGGCAGCTCGGGCACCAGGCAGCGGTGGCCGCGGCTCACCAGCAGTGGCACCACGGCGGCGTAGAGGTCGGGATCGACCAGCAGCGAGTGCACGAGCAGCACGGGGACCCCGGGCCCGCCGGTGTCGCGTACCCGTACCTGCCCGTGCGGCGTGTGCACCACGACCACGTCGGGTGCCGGGGGAACTGCCATGGCCCGCCTCCTACTGAGTACGAATTCAACAGAGCCAACGTAGCATGTGCTGAACCGGCGTTCAACAGGAGGCACGGTGACGAGGCGACGGCTCGGGCCGGCGGAGCGGCGCGAGCAGCTGCTCGGGGCCGCGCTGGAGCTCGCGGCCGGGCGCGACCTGACGAGCCTGTCGGTCCAGGAGATCGCGACGCACGCGGGCGTCTCGGAGGGGCTGCTCTACCACTACTTCCCGAACAAGGACGCCCTGCTGCTGGCGGCGGTGCAGCGCGCCGCCGACGCGATGACCGACGCACTCGAGGGGGCCGTGCACGGCGAGCCGCTGGCCGCGCTGCTGGCGGGGCTAGGGGCCTACCTCGACCACGTGCAGGCCGACCCGAACGGCTGGCGCGCGCTGCTCCAAGCCCGGTCGGGGGCGCTGGCGGACGTCGCGACGGCGGTGGAGCAGCGGTCGCGTCGGCTCGTGCTGGGCAGCCTCGGGGTGCCGACGCCCTCGCCGGCGCTGCGCATGGTCCTCGAGGGCTGGTCCGCGCTCGAGCGGCAGGTCTGCCTGGACTGGCTGGCCAGCCCGGAGGTGACCCGTGCTGCGGTGGAGGATCTGCTGCTCAGCAACTTCCTCGGCCTGCTGCAGGCGGCGGCGCGGCACGACGACCAGGTACGCGACGTCCTCGACCGGCTCACGCCCGGTGGGTGAACGGGGAGGGTCAGCGGGCGGTGAGCCGCTCGCCGGGACCCTCGCCGGGAGCGTCGGGCTCGCGGGACGCCTCCCGGAACGCCGCCTGCAGCGCCTGCAGCCCGTCGAGCAGCGGCGCCGCGTGGATGCCGAGGTCGGTGCGGGCGGCGGTGACCAGCCCCGCCAGCGCGGTGATGACCTTGCGCGCCTCGTCCAGGTCGAGCGCTGCCGGGCCCTCCTCCGCGAGGCCGCACTTGACGGCCGCGGCGCTCATCAGGTGCACGGCCGCGGCCGCGATCACCTCGGCGGCGGGGACGTCCGCGAGGTCGCGCTCGGCGGAGGACGCTGCGGCTGCTGAAGAGGTGTCGTCAGGGCTGCTCACCCTGCTAGTCTCGCAGGGCGACCCGGTGAGGCATGTCCCCGCGCCCGTGCGTCAGTGTGTGGGAGTCGTGGCTCATCGCGAAAGCGGAGGTCCCACCTCCCACCTGTCTGCTCCGGTCCGCCGGCGGCGTCAGGTCCGGTCGGCCCGCGCTGCTCCGCTGGAGCACCGTGCGGGTCGTACCCGCTTGGCGGCGGGTGAGTGGGCCCTGCGCGTCGCGCGGGGCCCGTCGTCGTGTCGGGCCCCTGCAGCGCACTCACCCAGGAGGCCCCATCAGCGCTGAACCCCGCATCAACGACCGGATCCGCGTGCCCGAGGTGCGTCTGGTCGGTCCGAACGGTGAGCAGGTCGGCATCGTCGCCATCGGCGAGGCTCTCAAGCTCGCCCAGGACAGCGACCTCGACCTCGTCGAAGTCGCTCCGATGGCCCGACCCCCGGTCTGCAAACTCATGGACTACGGGAAGTTCAAGTACGAAGCTGCCCAGAAGGCGCGTGAGAGCCGCAAGAACCAGGTCCTCACCGTCATCAAGGAGATGAAGCTCCGCCCCAAGATCGACCCGCACGACTACGAGACCAAGAAGGGCCACGTCGTCCGCTTCCTCAAGCAGGGCGACAAGGTCAAGATCACCATCATGTTCCGTGGCCGCGAGCAGTCGCGTCCGGAGCTCGGCTTCCGGCTGCTGCAGCGCCTGGGCGAGGACGTCCAGGAGCTGGGCTTCGTCGAGGCCGCGCCCAAGCAGGACGGCCGCAACATGATCATGGTGCTGGCACCGCACAAGAACGCCGCCGACCTGAAGAAGGCCGACCAGGCCGCGAAGGCCGACGACCGCAAGGTCGACGCCGGCGCCCGGGCGAGCGCCCCTGCCGCGTCGCGCCCGGCCGCCCCGGCGCCGCCCCGGCCCGACGACGACGGTGGCGCCGGCGCCCCGGCCGCTGCCCCGGTACGCCCGGCCGCCCCCGCAGCCCCGGCCGCGGCCCAGCGACCCGCCGCGACCGCCCCTGCCGCCGCACCCGCCCCGGCACCCGCGGCGCCTGCACCCGCTGCACCCGCACCGGCACCTGCTGCACCGCGACCGGCTGCGGCGCGACCCGCTGCCCCCCGGCCGGGGGCAGCCACGCCCGCGGCCCCGGCAAAGGCCCCGGCCCCGGCCCCGGCAAAGGCACCGGCCCCGGCCAGGGCACCGGCGGCACCCGCCCCGGCGGCCCCGAGCCCGGCGGGTGGGGCTCCCAAGCCGGCCACCCCTCGGCCGGCGCCCCCCAAGCCGGGAGCACCGATGCGCCCGGCACCCGCCGCCCGCCGCCCGACCCCGGGCCCCCGGCCCACCTGACCCACCCGCACGACCCCAGCGCACCCTGCCAGCGCACCCCTGCGCACGACGACGAGAGAGACCGACTCCCATGCCCAAGCAGAAGACCCACTCCGGCGCGAAGAAGCGCTTCAAGGTGACCGGCAGCGGCAAGCTGCTGTTCCAGCGCGCCGGCAAGCGGCACCTGCTCGAGCACAAGAGCAGCACGGTCACCCGCCGCCTGTCCGGCACGAGCGAGGTCGCGCCCGCCGACCGCGCCACGGTCAAGAAGCTGCTCGGCAGCTGACCCTCCCCACCCGACGCCAGACCTGACGAACAGAACGGATCCCCCGTGGCACGCGTGAAGAGGGCAGTCAACGCCCACAAGAAGCGTCGCGAGACGCTCGAGCTCGCCAGCGGCTACCGCGGCCAGCGCAGCCGGCTCTACCGCAAGGCCAAGGAGCAGCTGCTCCACTCGGCGACCTACGAGTACCGCGACCGCAAGAAGCGCAAGGGCGACTTCCGCAAGCTGTGGATCCAGCGCATCAACGCTGCGGCCCGGCTCAACGGGATGACCTACAACCGCTTCGTGCAGGGCCTGAAGATCGCCGGCGTCGAGGTCGACCGCAAGGTGATGGCCGACCTGGCCGTCACCGACGCGCCGGCGTTCGCCGCGCTCGTCGAGGTGGCCCGGGCGGCCCTGCCGGCCGACGCGCAGGCGCAGAACGCCTCCGCGGCGACCCTGGACACCGTCTGAGCGACGGCCTCCGGCTGACCTCGACCCGGTCCCCCCGGGTCCAGGCCGTACGACGACTGCACCGCCGCTCGGCCCGCGTGGCCGAGCGGCGGTTCGTCGTGGAGGGCCCGCAGGCCGTCCGGGAGGCGCTCGCCGCCGGCGGGCTGTACGAGCTGTTCTCCACCGGCGGCGCCCCCGAGCTCGAGCGGGCAGCCGCCGCGGCCGGCACGACCGTGACGCTCGTGGACGACGCCGTGCTGGCGGCCATGACGGAGACGGTCACGCCCCAGGGCGTGCTCGGCGTGGCGCCGCTGCTGGCGACCGGGGCCGACCGGCTGCCGGCCCGGCCGCGGCTGGTCGCCGTCCTCGACGCCGTCAACGATCCCGGCAACGCCGGCACGGTCCTGCGTACCGCCGACGCCGCGGGCGCCGACGCGGTCCTGTTCACCGAGGGGTCCACCGACCCGCACGGTGGCAAGTGCGTACGCGCGTCGGCGGGCAGCCTCTGGCACCTGCCGGTCGTCACGGGCCTGCCGGTGCTGGCCGCCGTCGGGCTGTTGCGGGAGCACGGCCTGCAGGTCCTCGCGACCACCGGCGCGGGCGAGGACGACCTCGACGCGCTGCAGGACGACGGGCTGCTCGGCGGGCCGACGGCGTGGGTGTTCGGTACCGAGGCGCACGGCCTCGACGGGAAGGTGCTGGCCGCGGCGGACCGCCGGGTCCGGGTGCCCCTGCACGGCCGTGCGGAGTCGCTCAACGTCGCGGCGGCTGCGGCGGTGTGCCTGTACGCCTCCGCACGGTCACACCGGTCCGGGGCCGATCGGGCATAAGGTGCAGTCGGCCGGTTCGGTGCGCACGCGCACCGCGCACGCGGGGAGGCGGGCGATCGACACCAGCGCGTACGACGAGCTTCCGGACGGCGTGTGCATCGCTGACGCCGCCGGCACTGTCGTGGCGCTCAACGCCGAGGCCGCCCAGCTGCTGGGGATCGCGGCGGGCAAGGCGCTGGGTGCGCACTACCGCGACGTCCTGCCGCTGGTCGACGAGCAGGGCCGCGACTGGTGGGCGTGCACCGACCCGTACGGCGGGCTCCGCACCCGCAAACGGCAGCCGGAGCAACGTCTGGTGCTGCCCGGTGGGGCCGGGCTGCTGGTCACCGCGGCCTACGTCCGCGGCCCCGACCGGCGCCTCGAGCGGCTGGTGGTCGGGCTGCGGGGCGATCGGGCGCGCGAGCGGATCGACCGCAGCCGGGCCGACCTGGTCAGCACGGTCGCCCACGAGCTGCGCTCCCCGCTGACCAGCGTCAAGGGCTTCACCGCCACCCTGCTCGCAAGGTGGGACCGCTTCACCGATGAGCAGAAGAAGCTGATGCTGCAGACCGTCAACGCCGACGCCGACCGGGTCACCCGGCTGCTCACCGACCTGCTGGACGTCAGCCGCATCGACGCCGGCCGCCTGGAGGTGCGCCGGCAGGTCGTCGACCTGCCGACGGTGGTGCGGCGGGCGGTGGCCGGCCGGGTCGCCGGGGGGGAGGCGGAGGACCGCTTCGAGCTGCGGGTGAGGGGCCCGCTGCCGGAGATCTGGGCCGATCCCGACAAGCTCGACCAGGTGGTCGGCAACCTCGTCGAGAACGCGCTCAAGCACGGCGCCGGGCGGGTCACGCTCCTGGTCGGGCCGTGGGAGGACGGTGTCGAGGTCGTGGTGTGCGACGAGGGCGACGGGATCCCGGAGGAGGTCGCGGCCCGGGTGTTCACCCGGTTCTGGCGCGGCAGCCGCCGGGGTGGCACGGGACTGGGCCTGTACATCGTCAAGGGCCTGGTGCAGGCGCACGGCGGCACCGTGGAGGTGGGACGTGCCCCCGGCGGGGGCGCGTCCTTCCGCTTCGTCCTGCCGCCCGGCACGCCCGCGTTCCTGTAGCGCGGTACCCGGTCCCCTCGCCGCCGGTCGGGGCCCGCCGGCCCGGCTGACAGACTGGCCCCCTTCCCCGCGTCTGGAGCTGCTCCGCCGTGTCCGACCTGCTCAGCCCCGAAGCCCTCGAGCGCGCCCGCACCGAGGCCCTCGACCTGTTCGCCGCCGCCCCGGACCTGCCCGCGCTGGCCGGTGCGCGGACGGCGGCGCTGGGCGACCGGAGCCCGGTGGCGCTGGCCCGGAGCGGGATCGGGGCGCTGCCCGGCAAGGAGAAGGCCGACGCGGGCAAGCGCGTCAACGCCGTCCTGCAGGCGCTCAAGGCGGCGTACGAGCAACGCCGGGCGGAGCTTTCGGCCGAGCGCGACGAGCGCGCCCTCGTCGAGGAGGCGGTGGACGTCAGCGTGCTGCCGGGCCGGCTGCCGACCGGCGCCCGGCACCCGCTGACCACCATCCAGGAGCGGGTCGTCGACGTGTTCACCGCGATGGGCTGGGAGGTCGCCGAGGGCCCCGAGGTCGAGCACGAGTGGTTCAACTTCGACGCGCTCAACTTCGGGAAGGACCACCCGGCCCGGGAGATGCAGGACACGCTGTTCGTCGCGCCCGAGGGCTCCGGCCTGGTGATGCGTACGCACACCAGCCCGGTGCAGGTGCGCTCCCTGCTGGGCCGCGAGCTGCCGGTGTACGTCGTGTGCCCCGGCCGGGTCTACCGGGCGGACGCGCTCGACGCGACGCACTCGCCGGTCTTCGCGCAGCTCGAGGGGCTCGCGGTCGACGAGGGGCTGACGATGGCCCACCTGCGCGGGACGCTGGCGGCCTTCGCCGCCGAGATGTTCGGCGAGGGCCTCGCGACCCGGCTGCGGCCGGCCTACTTCCCGTTCACCGAACCCAGCGCCGAGCTCGACGTGCAGTGCTTCAGCTGCCGCGGCGCCTCCGCGGAGCCGGGCGGCGAGCCGTGCCGGGTGTGCTCGAGCGAGGGCTGGATCGAGGCGGGTGGCTGCGGCATGGTCCACCCGAACGTGCTCGTCGCCTGCGGGGTCGACCCCGCCCGCTACAGCGGCTTCGCCTTCGGAATGGGCCTGGAGCGCACGCTGATGTTCCGGCACGGGCTGACCGACATCCGCGACTTCTACGAGGGCGACCAGCGGTTCACCCTCCCCTTCGGCCTGGAGGCCTGACGTGCGCGTCCCCGTGTCCTGGCTGCGCGCGCTCGTGCCCGGGCTCACCGCGCCGGCGACCGAGATCGCCGCCGCGCTCGTCCGGGTGGGCCTCGAGGTCGAGCAGGTGCACCGGGTCGGCGACGACGTCACCGGCGTCGTGGTCGGGCAGGTGCTCGACGTCGAGGAGCTGACCGGCTTCAAGAAGCCGATCCGGTACTGCCACGTAGACGTCGGTGCGCGGGTGCACGAGGTCGTCTGCGGCGCGACAAACTTCGCCGCCGGCGACCGCGTCGCCTTCGCCACCCCCGGCGCCCGGCTGCCCGGCGAGTTCTGGATCGCCACCCGCACGACGTACGGCCACACCTCCGACGGCATGATCTGCTCGGCCGCCGAGCTGGGCCTGTCCGACGACGCGGACGGCATCCTGGTGCTGGAGCCGGACGCGCCGCTCGGCGCCGACGTGGTGGAGCGGCTCGGGCTGCGCGACGAGGTGCTGGACATCGCGGTCACCCCCGACCGGGGCTACCAGCTGTCCATGCGCGGCGTGGCCCGCGAGGCGGCGACGGCCTTCGGGCTCCCGTACGCCGACCCGGCCGCGCTCGACCCCCCGCCGCTTTCCGACGGCTCGGGCGCCCGCGTCGAGGACCCGACCGGCTGCGACCGGCTCGTCCTGCGCACCGTGACCGGTGTCGACCCGGCGGCGCCGTCGCCGGCCTGGCTGCAGCGCCGGCTCACCCTGGCCGGCATGCGCCCGATCGGCCTGGCCGTCGACGTCACCAACGCCGTGATGCTCGAGCTGGGGCAGCCCCTGCACGCCTACGACGCCGCACGGCTGGCGGGCGACGTGGTCGCCCGGCGGGCGGCGCCCGGCGAGCGGCTGACCACGCTCGACGGGCAGGACCGGGCCCTGGACCCCGAGGACCTGGTGATCGCCGACGACTCCGGCGTGGTCGGGATCGCCGGCGTGATGGGCGGCGCGGCCACCGAGGTGTCCGCGACCACGACCGACCTGGTGCTCGAGGCCGCGCACTTCGCGCCGGTGAGCATCGCGCGCACCGCCCGGCGGCACCGGCTGCCCAGCGAGGCCAGCCGCCGCTTCGAGCGCGGCGTCGACCCGGGGCTGCAGGCCGCGGCCGCCGAGGCCGCGGTCCGGCTGCTCGTCGAGCTCGGCGGCGGGACCGCCGGCGGGGCGACCGACGTCGACCTGCGCGGGCCGCAGCCGACGATCGCGTTCCCGCTCGACCTGCCGGGCCGGGTGGCCGGCCGGCCGTACGCCCCGGACGTGGTGCGACAGCGGCTGGTCGACATCGGCTGCTCCCTCGACGCCGGCGGCGCCGTATCGCCGCCGACGTGGCGGCCGGACCTGACGGCACCGATCGACCTGGTCGAGGAGGTCGTCCGGCTGGAGGGCTACGACACGATCCCCGTCGTGCTGCCGGTCGCGCCGGCCGGTCGGGGGCTGACCGCCGAGCAGCGGCTGGGTCGTACGGCCTCGCGGGCGCTGGCCGCCGCCGGCCTGGTCGAGGTCATCACGCCGCCCTTCGTCGCCCCGGAGCGCCTCGAGCAGCTTGGCGGCGCGCCCGAGCCGCCGCGGCTGCGCAACCCGCTGTCGGAGGCCGAGGCGCTGCTGCGCCCGCTGCTGCTGCCCGGCCTGGTGGCGGCCGCGCTGCGCAATGTCGCCCGCGGGCTGCCCGACGTCGCCCTGTTCGAGACCGGCCTGGTCTTCCACGGTGCCGGGTCGGTGGTGACCGCGCCGCCGGTCGACCGGCGGCCCACCCCGGACGAGGTCGCGCAGCTCGACGGCGCGCTGCCCGCCCAGCCCCGGCACGTCGGCGTCCTGCTGGCGGGCCGGCGCGGAGACCGGCCGGCCGACTGGGCCGACGCGGTCGAGTCCCTGGTCGCGCTCGGCCGGGCGCTGCGGCTCGACCTGCGGCCGGTACGCGCGGCCGAGGGCGCCTGGCACCCGGGGCGGTGCGCGGAGCTGCAGCTCGACGGGCGGCGCGTCGGGCTGGCCGGCGAGCTGCACCCGAGGGTCGTCGAGGCCGTCGGGCTCCCGCCCCGCACCGTCGCCGGCGAGGCCAACCTCGGCATGCTCCTCGCCGCTGCGGCGATGCTCCCGCCGGTGGCCGAGCCGGTCGTCTCGCACTACCCGCCGGCCGCCGTCGACGTGGCCCTGGTCGTGCCCGAGAGCACGCCGGCCGCCGAGGTCGAGGCCGCCCTGCGGGCCGGCGCCGGGCCGCTGCTCGAGGGGCTGCGGCTGTTCGACGTCTACACCGGGCCGCAGGTGGGGGAGGGCCGGCGGTCGCTGGCCTTCGCGCTGCGGCTGCGGGCCGAGGACCGCACGCTCACCGACACCGAGGTGCTCGGCGTCCGCGACGCGGCCGTCGCCGAGGCCGGGCGCCGCGTCGGCGCCGTCCTGCGCGGCGCATGACCCCGCCCACCCCCAGCCCCAGCGCCTTGTCTGCGGCCAGCGCCTTGCTCACCCCCAGCGCCTTGTCTGCCCGCAGCGACAATTTTCGGCTGGCTGAGTGTGGCTGCGAGCAGACAAGGCGAGATCGTTGCGGGCACACAGGGCGGGGGTTGAGGGCGTGAGCCGGGTGGCGCTGGTGACCGGCGGGGGGCGGGGGCTCGGCCGCGACATCGCCCTGGCGCTGGTTGCCGCCGGCTGGCAGGTCGCGGTGACCGGCCGTACCCCGGCGACGCTGCAGCAGGTGGTCGAGGCCGGCGCGGCGCTCGCCCTGCCCGGCGACGCGACCGACCGCGACGCGGTGCGCGACGCCGTGCAGCGCACCGAGTCCGAGCTGGGGCCGATCGGGCTGCTCGTCGCCAATGCCGGCCGGTTCGGCACCGGCGGGCCGCTGTGGGAGAGCGACCCCGACGACTGGTGGCGCGACGTCGAGGTCAACCTGCGCAGCGTGCAGCTCGCCCTGTGGGCCGCCCTCCCGGCCATGGTCGCGCGGGGGAGCGGCCGCGTGGTCGCCCTCGGCAGCGGGCTCGGCAACGCCGCCAACACGTACGGCTCCGGCTACGGCGTCGGCAAGACCGCGGTGCACCGGCTGGTCGAGACAGTGGGAGCCGAGCTCGCCGCCACCGGCGTCGTGGCGCTGTGCGTCAGCCCCGGGCGGGTGCGCACCGACATGACCACCGGCTTCCCCGCCGGCTTCACAGCGGCGCACCCGGAGATGCTCGAGCCCCCGGCCGGCGGCTGGGCGCGTGCCGAGGCCGCGGCGGGCCTGGTGGTCCGGATCGGTGACGGCGAGCTCGACGCGCTGTCCGGCCGGTTCGTACGCCCGACCACCCACCTGCCGGCGGAGCTCGGCCCGGACGCCGGGCTGCTGAGGATGACCGAGTACGAGTAGTCATGCACGCGGGTGTATGGTCGCGGCATGGGACGGACAGCGGCGGTCGCCGGCGCGAGCGGCTACACCGGGGGTGAGCTGCTCCGGCTGCTGCTCGCCCACCCCGAGCTCACGGTGGGGCCGCTGGCGGCGGGCAGCAGCGCCGGCGCGCCGGTCACCGACGTCCACCCACAGCTCCCGCAGCTGGCCGACCGCACCTTCGGCGGCACCGACGCGGCACTGCTGGCCGAGGCCGACGTCGTGTTCCTGGCGCTCCCGCACGGGCAGTCGGCAGCGCTGGCCGCGCAGCTGCCCGAGGACCTGCCGGTCGTCGACCTCGGCGCGGACCACCGGCTGGCCAGCCAACAGGACTGGGAGCGCTTCTACGACACGCCGTACGCCGGGCTCTGGCCGTACGGCCTGCCGGAGCTGTTCCGCAGCGAGCTCGCCGGTGCAGCCCGGATCGCCGGCCCCGGCTGCAACGCCACCGCCATGACGCTCGCGCTCGGGCCGCTGCTCGCCGCCGGCCTGGTCGAGCCGCTCGACCTGGTCACGCAGACCGCCAGCGGCACCAGCGGCGCGGGGCGCAGCCCGACGGTCGGACTGCTCGGCAGCGAGGTGATGGGCGACCTGTCGGCCTACAAGGTCGCGAGCCACCGGCACACCCCCGAGGTGCGGCAGAGCCTGCGGCGCCTCGCCGGCGCGGAGGTGACGATGACCTACACGCCGACGCTGGCGCCGATGCCGCGCGGCATCCTCGCCACCTGCACCGCCCGGACGACCGCGACGACGGCCGAGCTCCGCGACGCGCTCCGCGCGCAGTACGACGCCGAGCCGTTCGTGCACGTGCTCCCCGAGGGGCGGTGGCCGCACACGGCCGCCACCGCCGGGTCGAACGCCTGCCACCTGCAGGTCGCCGTCGACCCCGACAGCGGCCGGGCGGTCGTGGTGGCCGCGCTCGACAACCTGGGCAAGGGCGCCGCGGGCCAGGCCCTGCAGTGCGCCAACCTCGCCCTCGGCCTGGACGAGACCGCCGGCCTGTCCGCGAGCGGGGTGTCCCCATGAGCGTGACGACACCGAAGGGCTTCCGGGCGGGCAGCGCGACCGCCGGGCTCAAGGACAGCGGCACGCCGGACGTGGCGCTGGTCGTCAACGACGGGCCGCTCGACGCCGGCGCCGGCGTGTTCACCGGCAACCGGGTGAAGGCCGCGCCGGTCCTGTGGTCGCAGCAGGTGGTCGCGGGCGGCCGGCTCGAGGCGGTCGTCCTCAACGCCGGGGGCGCCAACGCCTGCACCGGCCCGGACGGCTTTGCCGACACGCACCGCACCGCCGAGGCCGTCGCCGCTGCGCTCGGCACGGGCGCCGCCCGCGTCGCGGTGTGCTCGACCGGGCTGATCGGCGTACGCCTGCCGATGGACCGGCTGCTGCCCGGGGTCGAGCAGGCCGCGAAGGCGCTGTCCGAGGACGGCGGGGACGCCGCCGCCGACGCGATCCGTACCACCGACACGGTCGCCAAGACCGCGGCGGCCGGCGGGGACGGCTGGTCGGTCGGCGGGATGGCGAAGGGCGCCGCGATGCTCGCGCCGGCGCTCGCCACCATGCTCGCCGTCGTCACCACCGACGCGGTGGCCGACAGCGCCACCCTCGACGAGGTGCTGCGGGCGGCCACCTCCGGCAGCTTCGACCGGGTCGACACCGACGGCTGCATGTCGACCAACGACACCGTCCTGCTGCTCGCCAGCGGCGCCAGCGGCATCACGCCCGGCCGCGGGGAGCTGCAGACCGCCGTCAGCGCCGTGTGCAGCGACCTGGCCCGGCAGATGGTCGCCGACGCCGAGGGGGCGTCCAAGGACATCGCCGTCGAGGTGGTCGGCGCCGCGACCGAGGCCGACGCGCTGGAGGCGGCCCGGGCGGTCGGCCGCAGCAACCTGCTCAAGTGCGCGCTGCACGGCCGGGACCCCAACTGGGGCCGAGTGCTGTCGGCGGTCGGCACCACCGCGGCGGCGTTCGACCCCGACGAGCTCGACGTGTCGATCAACGGCGTGCAGGTCTGCCGGGCCGGTGCGCCGGGCGACGACCGCGACCTCGTCGACCTGTCCGGCCGCGACGTGCGCATCGTCGTCGACCTGCACGCCGGGTCGCAGGCCGCCACCATCTGGACCAGCGACCTGACCGCCGACTACGTGTACGAGAACTCGGCATACTCGACATGAGTACCGCCCGCGGCCACGTCGCCCTCCCCAAGGCCGCCGCCCTCGTCGAGGCGCTGCCCTGGCTCAAGGCCTTCTCCGGCCGGACGATCGTCGTGAAGTACGGCGGCAACGCCATGACCAGCCCCGAGCTGCAGCGGGCGTTCGCCGAGGACGTCGTCTTCCTGCGCTACGCCGGCGTCCGGGTCGTGGTCGTGCACGGCGGCGGCCCGCAGATCACCGCGCACCTGGACCGGCTGGGCCTCGAGAGCGAGTTCCGGGGCGGGCTGCGAGTCACCACCGAGGAGACCGTGCAGGTCGTCCGCATGGTGCTCGTCGGCCAGGTCAACTCCGACGTCGTGGGGCTGGTCAACGCGCACGGCCCGTTCGCGGTCGGCCTGTCGGGCGAGGACGCGCAGCTGTTCACCGCGGAGCGGCGGGGGGCGCTGGTCGACGGCGAGCTGGTCGACGTCGGCCTGGTGGGCGAGGTCGTCGAGGTGCAGCCGCAGATCGTCACGGCGCTGCTTGACGAGGGCAAGGTGCCGGTGGTGGCGACGATCGCCACAGGCACCGACGGGCAGATCTACAACGTGAACGCCGACACGGCGGCCGCCGCGCTCGCCATCGCCGTCGACGCCGAGAAGCTCGTGGTGCTCACCGACGTGGACGGGCTGTACGCCGACTGGCAGCCGGACCGCCCGCAGGACGCGGAGGTCATCAGCGAGATCACCGCGGACGAGCTCGCGGCCCTGCTCCCGACGCTGTCGTCGGGCATGGCGCCCAAGATGGAGGCGTGCCTGCGCGCCGTACGCGGGGGAGTGCCGCGCGCGCACGTGCTGGACGGGCGGGTGGCGCACAGCCTCCTGCTCGAGCTGTTCACCGACGAGGGGGTCGGCACGATGGTGGTACCCGCATGACGACGCAGCAGTGGCAGGACCGCTGGGACGCCAGCCTCATGGGCAACTACGGCACCCCGCCCGTGGTGCTGTCCCGGGGGGAGGGCGCGGTGGTCTGGGACGCCGACGGCCGCGAGTACGTCGACCTGTACGCCGGGATCGCCGTCAACGCGCTCGGCCACGCCCACCCCGCGATCCGCGAGGCCGTCGACCGGCAGCTGTCGACCCTGGGCCACGTCAGCAACTTCGCCGTCAGCGAGCCGGTCGTCCTGCTCGCGGAGCGGCTGCGCGAGGTCACCGGCCTCGACCGGGTGCTGTTCACCAACTCCGGCGCCGAGGCCAACGAGGCCGGCCTGAAGATCTCCCGCAGGCTGCGGGCCGGCGGCGGCTGGGTGGCCTGCGACGGCGCCTTCCACGGCCGCACGATGGGCGCGCTCGCCGTCACCGGCCAGCCGGCCAAGCGGGCGCCGTTCGAGCCGCTGCCCGGCCCGGTCACGTTCGTCCCGTACGGCGACCCGGCAGCGCTGGACGCCGCCGTCGGCGTCAGCACCGCGAGCGTGGTGCTCGAGCCGGTGCTCGGCGAGGCCGGCGTCGTCGTACCGCCCGCGGGCTACCTCGAGGCCGCAAGGGAGAGCTGCGACCGGGCCGGTGCGCTGCTGCACCTGGACGAGGTGCAGGGCGGCATCGGCCGGGCCGGCGCGTGGCTGTCCAGCAGCGTGCTCGCGCCCGGCGTGGAGGCCGACCTGGTCACCCTCGCGAAGGGGCTCGGCGGCGGGCTGCCGATCGGGGCGGTGCTGGCCCGCGGCCGCGCCGCCACCGCCCTGCAGAAGGGCGACCACGGCACGACGTTCGGCGGCAACCCGGTGGTCTGCGCGGCCGCCCTGGCGGTGCTGGACACGATCGAGCGGGACGGCCTGCTCGAGGCCGCCGGCAAGCTCGGCGAGCGACTGTCCCAGGGCATCGAGGGGCTCGGCTCGCCGCTGGTGTCGGGCGTGCGCGGGGTCGGGCTCTGGCTCGGGATCGTGCTGACCGCGCCGCGGGCGGCGGAGGTCGAGCAGGCGGCCCGCGCCGCCGGCTTCCTGGTCAACGCGCCCGCTCCCGACGTGCTGCGCCTGGCGCCGCCGCTGGTGCTCACCGAGGCGCAGGTCGACGCCTTCCTGCAGGCCCTGCCCGGCATCCTCGACGCGGCGGCCGGGTGACCGGCGAGGCTGCCCCCCGGGTGCTGGTGGTCGAGGACGACCCGAGCGTGCGCGGCCTGCTGCAGACCCTGCTGTCGACCGAGGGCTACGACGTGTCGACCGCCTCCGACGGGCTGGCCGGCCTCGGCGAGGCCAGCAGCAGAGCTCCGGCGCTGATCCTGCTCGACCTGCGCATGCCGGACCTCGGTGGCGCGCGGGTGCTGGAGCGGCTGCGCGAGGACCCCGAGCTGGCCCGGACCCCCGTGCTGGTGGTCACCGGCTCGGTCGAGGAGGTGCCCGCCATCCAGGAGCAGATCGGGGTCGACTCCGTGTTCGTCAAGCCGTTCGACGTGGCGGACCTGCTGCAGCGGGTCGGCGAGCTGACCGGGGGCCCGGCATGACCAGGCACTTCCTGGCCGACGACGACCTGACGCCGGACGAGCAGTCCGCGGTGCTCGACCTGGCGGTGGCGTACAAGGCCGACCGCTACGGCACCCGCGACGTCCTCGCGGGCCGCGCCGTGGCGGTGGTGTTCGAGAAGCCGAGCACCCGCACCCGGCTGTCCTTCGAGGTCGGGGTCGCCGAGCTCGGCGCGCACCCGGTCGTGATCGACGCCGGCAGCACGCAGCTCGGCCGCGGCGAGACGATCGAGGACACCGCCCGCGTGCTCAGCCGCTACGTGTCCGCGATCGTGATCCGCACGTTCGGCCAGGACCGGATCGCCGCCCTGGCCGCGGCCAGCGGCGTACCGGTCGTCAACGCCCTCACCGACGCCTACCACCCCTGCCAGGTGCTGGCCGACCTGCAGACCGTCCGGGAGCGCAAGGGCGGCACGCAGGGGCGCTCGATCGCCTACCTCGGCGACGGCGCCAACAACATGGCGCACAGCCTGCTGCTGGGCTGCGCGATGGCCGGGATGGGCGTGCGGATCGGCGCGCCTGCGGGCTACCAGCCCGACCCGGCGGTGGTCGAGCGGGCCCGGTCGTACGGCACCGACATCGTCGTCACCGCCGACGCCCGGGCGGCGGCCGAGGGGGCCGACGTGCTGACCACCGACGTGTGGGTGTCGATGGGGATGGCGGGGGAGGCGCAGCGCCGCCGCGACCTCGGGCCGTACGCGCTCGACGAGCGGGCGCTCGCCGTTGCGGCGGACGACGCCCTGGTGCTGCACTGCCTGCCCGCGCACCGCGGGGAGGAGATCGCCGCTGCGGTGATCGACGGCCCTCAGTCCGCCGTCTGGGACGAGGCGGAGAACCGGCTGCACGCCCAGAAGGCGCTGCTGGCGCACCTGCTGGGGCGCGGGTGAGGACCGCGGAGCCGTCCCGTACCCCGCTCACCAAGGCCGCGCGGCAGGCACGGATCACCGAGCTGCTCGACGCCCGTCCGGTCGCCAGCCAGACCGAGCTCGGGCGGCTGCTCGCGGACGACGGGGTGCTGGTCACCCAGGCCACCGTGAGCCGCGACCTCGAGGAGCTCGGCGCCGTCAAGGTGCGCACCGCCGCCGGCATGACCTACGCGCTGCCGCCCGAGGGCCAGCCGCGGGCCGGCACCAGCGAGGCCGTCGACGCGCGGCTCGCCCGGCTGCTGGAGGAGCTGCTGGTGTCGGCCGAGGCCACCGGCGAGGTCGTCGTCCTGCGTACGCCCCCCGGCGGCGCCCACCTGCTCGGCTCGGCGCTGGACCGCGCCGGCCTGCCCGAGGTCGCCGGCACCGTCGCCGGCGACGACACGGTCCTGCTCGTCACCCGCGCCCCCGCGACGCCGGTCGCCGGCGGGTTGTCCGCCCGGCTGCTGCGCCTCGCCGAGGGCCGCGCGGTGGAGGGCAGCGCCTCCTGACCCGCCCCTGCGTACCCGACACTCCTTGCAGCACCCTCGAAAGGCAGCCCGTGAAGGACCGGATCGTCCTCCCGTACTCCGGAGGCCTCGACACCTCCGTCGCCCGCGTGCAGCGGCAGTGAGCGCTGCCGAGCGGACCTCCCTGTGGGGCGGCAGGTTCGAGGGAGGACCGGCGGAGGCGCTGGCGCGGCTGTCGGTCAGCGTCCAGTTCGACTGGCGGCTGGCGCCGTACGACCTGGCGGGGAGCCGGGCCCACGCGCGCGTGCTGCACCGGGCCGGGCTGCTGAGCGACGACGAGCTGCCGCGCATGCTCGGCGCGCTCGACGAGCTCGACCGCGAGGCGGCTGAGGGCACCTTCACACCGACAGTCGCCGACGAGGACGTCCACACGGCGCTGGAGCGCGGGCTCCTGGACAAGCTCGGCGCGCTCGGCGGAAAGCTCCGCGCGGGGCGCTCGCGCAACGACCAGGTGGCCACCGACCTGCGGCTCTACCTGCGCGACCACGTCCGGCAGCTCGTCGACCGGGTCGCGGAGCTGGCCGACGCGCTGGTCGGCCAGGCGGAGCAGCACCTGGACACCCCGGCCCCCGGCATGACGCACCTGCAGCACGCGCAGCCGGTGCTGTTCGCCCACCAGCTGCTGGCGCACGTGCAGCCGCTGCTGCGCGACGTGGCCCGCCTGCGGGACTGGGACGACCGGGCGGCGGTGTCGCCGCTGGGCTCGGGCGCGCTGGCGGGCTCGTCGCTGCCCGTCGACCCGCTGGCCACCGCGGCCGACCTCGGGTTCGCCTCCGCGGCGGCGAACTCGATGGACGCCGTCGCCGACCGCGACTTCGTCGCCGAGTTCCTGTTCTGCGCGGCGCTGCTGGGCGTGCACCTGTCCCGGCTCGGCGAGGAGGTGGTGCTCTGGAACACCACCGAGTTCGGCTGGGTGACGCTCGACGACGCCTTCTCGACCGGCTCGTCGATCATGCCGCAGAAGAAGAACCCCGACATCGCGGAGCTCGCCCGCGGCAAGGCGGGCCGGCTGATCGGGCACGTCGCCGGGTCGCTGGCGATGCTCAAGGGCCTGCCCCTGACGTACGACCGGGACATGCAGGAGGCGCAGGAGCCGTGCTTCGACGCCGTCGAGACCCTGCTCCTGGTGCTGCCCGCGATGGCCGGGATGGTCGCGACGATGACCGTGCACGCCGACGTGCTCGAGCGCGCGGCGCCGCTGGGCTTCGCGCTGGCCACCGACGTCGCGGAGAAGCTGGTGCGCGACGGGGTGCCCTTCCGCGAGGCGCACGAGGCGGTCGGCCAGCTCGTCTCCTGGTGCACGGCCCACGGCAGGGACCTGCACGAGGCCTCCGACGCGGAGCTGGCGGCCCTCAGCCCGCACCTCACGCCGGAGGTCCGCGCCGTGCTGGACGTGCAGGGCGCCATCGCCAGCCGCTCGGGCTTCGGCGGCACCGCGCCGCCCCGGGTGCAGGAGCAGCTCGGGAACGTGCGCGTCGAGGTGGAGGCGGCCCGCTCGTGGGCAGCGCGCGGGAGCTCCTGAGCGGGCCGGTCCTCGAGGTCGCGCCGCTGCTGCTCGGCGCCCGGCTGAGCGCCGGCGGGGTGACCGTGCGGCTGACGGAGGTCGAGGCGTACGCCGGGGAGTCCGACCCGGGCTCGCACGCCTTCCGCGGACGGACGCCGCGCACGCAGGTGATGTTCGGGCCGGCCGGGCACGCCTACGTGTACTTCACCTACGGGATGCACTGGTGCGTCAACGTCGTCGCCGGGCCGGACGGCACGGCGTCCGCGGTCCTGCTGCGGGCCGGTGAGGTCGTGGGCGGGCTCGACCTCGCCCGGTCCCGGCGGCAGGGGGTGAGCGACCGCGACCTGTGCCGGGGCCCCGCCCGGCTCACCCGCACGCTCGGTGTCTCCGGCGAGTACAGCGGGGCCGACCTGCTGGCCGACGGCTCGCCGCTGCGGCTGCAGCTGGGTCCGCCGCCGGACCCGGCGACGGTGCGCTCGGGGCCGCGGGTCGGTGTCGCCGGGGCCGGGGCGGCGACACCGTGGCGGCTGTGGCTCGACGGCGAGCCGACCGTCTCGCCGTACCGGGCGGCGGTGGCGCGCCGTACGCGGCCGACCTGACGGCGCTCCCGCGGTGCGCCGGTCGCATGCACGAGAATCGACGGGTGACCGCTCCTGCCCCGCCCGACCTCGACGCGCTGCCGACCGTCGCCCCCGTCGCCGACATCCTGGACGACCTGGAGTGGCGCGGCCTGGTCGCGCAGACGACCGACCGCGAGGCGCTCGCCGGCGCCCTGGCGGCCGGTCCGGTGACGCTCTACTGCGGGTTCGACCCGACGGCCGACAGCCTGCACGTCGGCAACCTCGTGCCGCTGTTCGCGCTGCGGCGCTTCCAGCTGGCCGGCCACCGGCCGATCGCCCTGGCGGGCGGCGCCACCGGCTTCATCGGCGACCCGGGTGGGCGTACCAGCGAGCGCCAGCTCCAGGACGCGGACACGATCGCCGCCCGCGTGGTGCGGCTGCGGGAGCAGATGACGCGCTTCCTGCGGTTCGGGGACGGCCCGGGCGACGCCGTGCTGGCGGACAACCTCGAGTGGACCGCGCCGATGAGCGCCATCGAGTTCCTGCGCGACGTCGGCAAGCACGTCCCGGTCAGCGCCATGCTCGCCAGGGAGTCGGTCAGCGCCCGGCTCGCCGCCGGCGGCCTGTCGTACACCGAGTTCAGCTACCAGCTGCTGCAGGCGATGGACTACGTCGAGCTGCACCGGCGGTACGGCTGCGTCCTGCAGGTCGGGGCGACCGACCAGTGGGGCAACATCGTCGCCGGCCTGGACCTGCTGCGCCGCGTCGAGGGCGCGGCCGCGCACGCACTGACCTTCCCGCTCATCACCGACGCCTCCGGGTCGAAGATCGGCAAGAGCACGGGGGGCGGCAGCGTCTGGCTCGACCCGGCGATGACCTCGCCGTACGCGCTCTACCAGTACCTGCGCAACGTCGACGACCGCGACGTCGGTCGCTACCTGCGGCTGCTGACGTTCGTGGGCCGCGACGACGTCACGGCCCTGGACGCCCTGACCGCGCAGCGACCGCAGGAGCGAGCGGCCCAGCGCCGGCTGGCTCAGGAGCTGGTGGCCCTGGTGCACGGGGCCGACGAGGTCGCGCGGGTGCAGGCGGCCAGCGCGGCGCTGTTCGGCGGGGGCGACCTGCGCGCGCTGGACGAGCGGACCCTCGCGGCCGCGCTCGCGGAGGCGCCGTCGATCACGGTGGAGGGGGAGGCGCCGCCCCTGGTCGAGCTGCTCGCCGAGGCGCTGGGGCTCTCGCGCAGCAAGGTCCGCCAGACCGTGCAGCAGGGCGGGGCCTACCTCAACAACGCCAAGATCGCGGACGTGGATGCCCGCGCGCTCGAGCAGGACTGGCTGCACGGGCGCTTCCTCGTCCTGCGGTCCGGGCGCCGCAGCGTGGCACTGGCGGAGCGCCCCGCGCGCTGACCCGCCGGTGCCGGGTTGACTCCCGGCCGGGGGAGCCGTAACGTCGACACCCGCCCCGGGGGGCCGGACGACAGCGAACGACGCTGGAGGACGGACCGGGGCCCCTCCCCTCGCGCACGGCTAGTTCGGCGTGGGCTCGGGGGGATCGCGGCCGGGTGACCCGGCGCAGCGGTCAGGTAGGTTTGCACGGTCCGCAGGAAATGCGCTCGAACTGAGCGGCAGTTCGGCGGTGTACGGTAGGAGAGCCTTACAGGCAAGGACCTTCGGGTTCGAGCAGGTAACGTGGAGACAGCCCCGAGTGGGGCGACGGAAGTCGCCCGGCCGGTGTGCGTCTGGTTCTTGAGAACTCAACAGCGTGCTGAAAGTCAGTGCCATTTTTGGTCTTCTGTTCCGGCGTGTGTCGGGGTGGGGGGCTTTTCTGGTGATCAACATTTTTGTCAGTGTTGTGATCTGGGGTTTGTGCTGTCCACCGTCAGGGTGGCGGCGGCTCTCTTTTGTCTGCTGATGGCTCTTTGGGGTTGTTGG
>DASTLY010000014.1:0-17517 GCA_035714445.1 Mycobacteriales bacterium | reverse complement strand
GAGACGCGGGTGGACGCCTGGACCGCACCGGTGCTCGAGCGTGCCCGGCGCGGCGAGAAGCACCCGGTCGAGGACTTCCTGTTCACCTACTACGCCCACCGGCCCGGGCAGCTGCGCCGCTGGAGCCCGGGCGCGGGCGTGGTGCTGGCCGGCGCTCCCGCGCCGCCGCCGTGGACCACGGCGCCGGGCGGGGCGGTGCTCGGGCCGCCGCCGGAGCGGGTGCTCCGCGCCGCCGCCCGTACGGCCGACCTGCTCGCGGCGACCGCGTCCCGGCCCCCGCACCTGGGCTGCTTCGGCCTGCACGAGTGGGCGATGGTGCACGGCTCGGGCGTGGTGCGGCACGCCGCCTGGCCGCTGCGGCTGGGCGCAGCGGGCACGACCGCCGTCGTCGAGGAGCTGCCGGTGCGCTGCTCGCACGCCGACGCGTTCCGCTTCTTTACCGCCTCCGCCCGCCCGCTCAACGCGTTGCAGCCGACCCGGGACACGCAGGTCGAGCTGGAGCAGCCGGGCTGCCTGCACGCCACGATGGACCTCTACCGGGCGGCCTTCACGCTGTCGCCGTGGGTGCCCGCGGAGCTCGTCGCGGACTGCTTCGAGCTGGCCCGGCGGGTCCGGGTGCTCGACATGCGGGCGTCGCCGTACGACTTCACCGGGCTCGGGCTGACCCCGGTGGCCGTCGAGACGCCCGCCGGCCGGGCGGAGTACGCCGCCGCTCAGCGGGCGTTCGCGGCCGAGGCGGCGCCGCTGCGCGAGCGGGTGCTGACGGCGGCCCGGGCGCTGCTCTGACGCTCAGGCGCTGACTCTCAGGCGTGCGGCGTGCGCGAGTCGTACGCCCGGAAGCGCGGGACGACGGCGGCCACCGCGAGCGTGAGGCCGATGCAGGCCAGCCCGCCGGCGACGACCGCGCCCTGCAGCCCCACCAGCGACGCCCCGCCCCCCGCGCGGGCATCGCCGAGCCGCGGCCCGCCGGCCACCACGACGATGAACACGCCGCCGAGCCGCCCGCGCATCTCGTCGGGCGCCGCCGTCTGCAGGATCGCGGTGCGGAACACCGCCGAGATCATGTCCGCGGCACCGGCCGCCGCCAGCAGCAGCAGGCCCAGCCACAGCTGCGAGGTCAGCCCGAACGCCGTGATCGCCACCCCCCAGGCGACGATCGCGGCGAGCACCGCGAGCCCCTGCCGGTGCACCCGCCCCAGCCAGCCGCCCCCGAGCGCGCCGAGCAGCGCCCCGGCCGCCAGTGCGGAGTACAGCGCCCCCGCGGTCTGCGCCCCGCCGCCGTACACCTGCTCGGCGAGCGCCGGGAACAGCGCGCGCGGCATGGCGAAGATCATCGCGATCAGGTCGACGACAAAGGTCAGCAGCAGCACCGGGCGGGTCGCGAGGAAGCGCAGCCCCTCGACGACGCTCGCCAGCCCGGCCTTCCGCCCCCCGCCGACCGGCGGCATGCCCGGCAGCGACGCCACCGCCCACAGCGACGCGGTGAACGAGACCGCGTCCAGCCCGTACGCCGACGCGTACCCGAACTGGCCGACGAGCAGGCCGGCGAGCAGCGGGCCGACGGTGACGCCGATGTTGAACTCGACCTGCCGCAGGGCGTTGGCCGCGGGCAGCAGCTCGGTCGGCAGCAGCCGCGGCACGAACGCCTGCCGGGCGGGGCTGTCCAGCGCGAACAGCCCGGACTGGCCGGCCACCACCGCGTACAGCAGCCAGGTCCACTCCAGGCCCGCGAGCGCCTGGGCCAGCAGCACCGTCGAGAGCACCGCCTGCCCCACGGTGCTGAACAGCACCAGCTTGCGCCGGTCGACCGCGTCGGCGACCGCCCCGCCGTACAGCCCGAACAGGATCAGCGGCAGCAGCCCGGCCAGGCCGACCAGGCCGACGGCGAAGGCAGACTCCGTCTGGTCGTACACCTGGATCGGCACCGCGACCGTCGTCACCTGCGTGCCCACCACCGAGACGGCGTCACCGATGAGCAGGTTGCGGTAGGGCCGCGAGACCTTCAGCGGCGTGGTGTCGAGGGTCAGGCGACGCAGCCGGGCGCGCAGAGCGCTCACGGAGCCAGCCGCTGCACGGCCCACCCGTCGGCCGTACGCAGGTAGCGCAGCCGGTCGTGCAGCCGCGAGGTGCGGCCCTGCCAGAACTCGACCGCGTCCGGCGCCACCCGTACGCCGCCCCAGAACTCCGGCACCGGCACCTCGCCGCCCGCGAACCGGTCGGTGAGCTCGGCCTCGCGGCGCTCCAGCACGTCCCGGCCGGCGATCACGTCGGACTGGTGCGACACCCAGGCGCCGACCTGCGAGGTGCGCGGGCGCGACCGGAAGTAGGCCTCGGTCTCGTCCCTGGCCACCTGCGCCGCCGTACCGGTGACCGTGACCTGCCGCTCCAGGTCCAGCCACGGGAAGACCAGCGCCACCCGGGGGTTCGCGGTCAGCTCGCGGCCCTTGCGGCTGGTCAGGTTGGTGAACACCACGAAGCCGCGCTCGTCGACGTCCTTGAGCAGCACCGTCCGGGCGCTCGGCACGCCGTCCGGGGTGGCCGTGGCGAGCACGACGGCGTTCGGCTCGAGCAGGTCCTGCGCCTGCGCGAGCCAGCGGTCGAACTGCTCGTGCCAGGTCGGCGCGAGGTCGGCCTCGCCCAGCCCCGCCCGGCTGTAGTCGCGTCGGCGGGCGGCGAGGTCAGGGCGCACCGCCCCAGTCTCCCGTACGGGGCGGGCCAGTCTCCCGGACGGGGCGGGCCAGCCGTACGCGCCGGCCCTCGGCACGGCATGATGCTGAGCGCACCCGACCTTGCGCGTTGGACCGACCTGCGGAGCCGCTTTATGGCCGACGACATCCTGTTCAAGCCCGGTCTGGAGGGCGTCATCGCCTTCGAGTCCGAGATCGCCGAGCCGGACAAGGAAGGCAGCGCGCTGCGCTACCGCGGGGTGGACATCGAGGACCTCGTCGGCCACGTGTCGTTCGGCAACGTCTGGGGCCTGCTCGTCGACGGGCGGTTCAACCCCGGCCTGCCGCCGGCCGAGCCGTTCCCGCTGCCGGTGCACTCCGGCGACATCCGGGTCGACGTGCAGTCCGCGATCGCCATGCTGGCGCCGGCCTGGGGCCTGAAGCAGATGCTCGACATCGGCGTGGACCAGATCCGCGACGACCTGGCCCGTACGTCGGTCATGGCGATGGCCTTTGTCGCCCAGTCCGCGCGCGGCCTGGGCCGGCCGATGGTGCCGCAGAGCGAGATCGACAAGGCCTCCAGCGTCGTCGAGCGCTTCATGATCCGCTGGAAGGGCGACCCCGACCCCGCGCACACCCGGGCCGTCGACGCCTACTTCGTGTCGGCCGCCGAGCACGGCATGAACGCCTCCACCTTCACCGCCCGCGTCATCGCCTCCACCGGTGCGGACGCCGCGGCCAGCATCTCCGGCGCCATCGGCGCGCTGTCCGGCCCGCTGCACGGCGGCGCGCCGTCCCGCGTCCTGACGATGCTCGACGACGTCGAGAAGTCCGGCGACGCCAGCGCGTACGTCAAGGCCGAGATGGACGCCGGCCGGCGCCTCATGGGCTTCGGGCACCGGGTCTACCGCGCCGAGGACCCGCGCGCCCGCGTGCTGCGGCGTACGGCCAAGGAGCTCGGCTCGCACCGCTACGAGGTCGCCGACGCGCTGGAGAAGGCGGCGATCGAGGAGCTGACCGCGCGCTACCCCGACCGCCCGCTGCGCACCAACGTCGAGTTCTGGTCCGCGGTCGTCCTCGACTTCGCCGAGGTCCCGGCGCACATGTTCACCTCGATGTTCACCTGCGCCCGTACGGCCGGGTGGAGCGCGCACATCCTGGAGCAGAAGCGGCTCAACAAGCTGATCCGCCCGTCGGCGACGTACGTCGGCCCGGCGCCGCGGCCGGTCAGCGACGTCGAGAGCGGCACGCTGCCCACCGGCAACCAGGTCTGAGCAGTGCCCGACATCACCATCCCGCCCACCCTGCTGCCCGCGGACGGCCGGTTCGGGGCCGGCCCGTCGAAGGTGCGGGAGGCGCAGCTGGACGCGCTGGTCGCGACCGGCCGCGGCTACCTGGGCACCTCGCACCGCCAGGCGCCGGTGAAGCGGCAGGTGGCCCGGCTGCGGGCCGGCGTGCGGCAGCTGTTCTCGCTGCCCGACGGCTACGAGGTGGTGCTCGGCAACGGCGGGGCGACGGAGTTCTGGGACATCGCGACGTTCGGGCTGATCGAGCACCGCAGCCAGCACCTGACCTTCGGCGAGTTCGCCTCGAAGTTCGCCGCCGCGGCCACGGCGGCGCCGTTCCTGGCGGACCCGTCGGTGGTCGCCGCCGAGCCGGGCGGGCACCCGCTTCCCCGGCCCGAGCCCGGCATCGACCTGTACGCGCTCACCCACAACGAGACGTCGACCGGCGTGATGATGCCGATCCGGCGGCCGGCGGGCGCGGACGAGGGCGCGCTGGTGGCCGTCGACGCCACCAGCGGGGCCGGCGGCCTGCCGGTCGACCCGTCGGAGTTCGACGTCTACTACTTCTCGCCGCAGAAGTGCTTCGCCTCCGACGGCGGGCTGTGGGTGGCCCTGATGAGCCCGGCGGCGCTCGAGCGGGTCGCCCGGATCGCCGCGTCGGGCCGCTGGGTGCCGGCGTCGTACGACCTGACGATCGCGCTCGACAACAGCACCAAGGACCAGACCTACAACACGCCGTCGCTCGCGACGATCTTCCTCATGGCGGAGCAGGTCGACTGGATCAACGGTCAGGGCGGCCTCGACTGGGCCGTCGAACGCACCGCCGACAGCTCCTCGCGGCTCTACACCTGGGCCGACAAGAGCCCGTACGCGTCCTGCTTCGTGACCGATCCCGCCGACCGCAGCCAGGTGGTGGGCACCGTCGACCTCGCGGACAGCATCGATGCGCCCACGGTCTCCCGGGTGCTGCGGGCCCACGGCATCGTCGACACCGAGCCCTACCGCAAGCTGGGCCGCAACCAGCTGCGGATCTCGATGTTCCCGGCCGTCGAGCCGGACGACGTCGAGGCGCTGACCGCGTGCATCGACCACGTGGTGGAGCGGCTCTGACGCAGCCGGGGCTCCCGCCGGGCAAGCAGGAGCCGCTGCCGCAGGCGTGGGTGCCCCGCGTGGTCAACGCCGCGCTCGCCGTCTTCCTGCTGTGCCTGGTCTACCCGCTGGCCACGACGTTCCCCGACCACTCCCGGGTCGTGCAGGTCTACCTCGTGATCGCGGTCCTGCCGGTGCTGCTCGTGGTCGCGCTGTGCCTGTCGTCCGCGCTGCGCCCAGGCAGCCTCGGCCGGGCTGCTCGCACGCTCCGCGCCCGCCGCCGGCCGCGGTGACGGAACCGGGTGGGCAGCCTCGCGCGTTGCGGTGGGGGGTGCGGGCCCGCGATCACAGGAGCCGGCGACCGCACCAGCCGACGACCGACCGAGGGAAGCAGGGAACAGGCGCGTGGAGGGCGCGGAGCTGACCGGGTTGACCGGGTGGGTCATCGGGGTCATCGACAGCATCGGCGCGGTCGGCGTCGGCGCTCTCATCGCGCTGGAGAGCGTCTTCCCGCCGATCCCCTCCGAGGTGGTCCTGCCGCTGGCGGGCTTCAGTGCTGCCCGCGGCCAGATGGACCCGGTGGCGGCGTGGGCCGCGGCGACCGTCGGTGCCGTGCTTGGCGCCTACGTGCTGTACGCGGTGGGCGCCCTCGTCGGGTTCGACAGGGTGCACCAGCTGGCCGGGCGCCGCTGGTTCGTGCTGTTCAGCCAGGCCGACCTGTCCCGCGGGGAACGGCTGTTCGACAAGCACGGCAGCGTGGTGGTCCTGCTCGGCAGGTGCCTGCCGTTCGTGCGGTCGGTGGTGTCGGTGCCGGCCGGGTTCGCGCGGATGCCGCTGTGGCGGTTCACCGCACTGACCGCCGCCGGCAGCGGCGTGTGGAACGCCGTCTTCATCTACGCCGGCTACGAGCTCGGCGCCCGCTGGCACGAGGTGGGGCAGTACCTGCAGCCGTTCGGCATCGTCGTCGGCGTTGTGCTGACAGCCGGTGTCGTCCTGCTGGCGGCCCGTCGGCGGCGTCAGCTCGCCTGACGTCGGCTACTGCCCGCGAGGGACCGGGCGGTCCGCGCGGTAGAGCACGTGCCGCCGCAGCGGGTGCCCGGCGGCCAGCTTCGGGTGGTCGAACTGCTGCACGTAGCGCATGCCGATCCGCTGCATCACCCGCTCCGACCGCCGGTTCGTGGTGGCGGTGAGGCTGATAATGCTGTCGACGTACTGCCACCCCCGGGTCAGAGCAGCGGTGGCGGCCTCGCTGGCGTAGCCGGCGCCCCACGCCGGCCGGGCCAGCCGCCAGCCGACCTCGAGCGCGGGGGTGAAGGTGGACGGCCAGGTGGCCCAGAGCAGTCCGGTGAACCCGATCAACGTGCCGTCTGCGTCGACCGCCCAGGCGCCGTAACCGTGCTCGTCGAACTGCGCCTCGAACCGGTCGACAAGGGCGTCGCTCTGCTGACGGGTCAGGGGTGCCGGGAAGTGCCGCATGACCTCCGGGTCGGCGTTCAGCGCGGCGAACGGCGTCCGGTCGGCGTCCCGCCAGCGCCGCAGCACCAGGCGGGCAGTGCGGATCTCCGCCGTGCGGATCTCCGTCGTGCGGATCTCGTCGTTCACCTGCCGCCTTCCCGGTCACGGCCGCGTCAGGCGGCCTGCTGCATCATGACCGCGACGACGTAGCCGAGGTCCATGCGCGCCTCGACGGTGTCCGGCGGCAGGGTCGCCGCCGTCACCCGGCCCGTTCGGTCGAGCTCGTCGGCGGCGCCCCAGGGCAGACCGGGGTGGTGCAGCACCGGCATGCCTGCGGCGGTGCGCACCGTCAGCCGCCGGTCCGGGTGCAGCAGCAGGACGAAGCCGTCGCGGTGGACCAGCGTGTGGTGCCGAGCGCACAGCAGCACGAGGTTGGCGGCGTCGGTGCGGCCGCCGTCCCGCCAGAAGGTGACGTGGTGCGCGTCGAGCCGGCGGGCGCGGGTGCAGCCGGGGAAGCGGCAGCGTTCGCCGTCGAGCACGCCGATCAGCTCGCGCAGCGCCAGGGGTGGGAGTCGGCGGGTGCGGCCCGCGTCGTGCCGCGTCAGGTCCCCGGGAGCGAGGGGTCGCAGGCGTCCCGGGAGCAGCTTGCGCACGGCCGCGAGGGAGGTGGGCGGGAGCAGCTCACCGTCGGCGAGCCGGGCCCAGCCGCTCAGCGGGTCGACCTGAACCTGCAGCGCCCACCGGCCGCGCCGCCTGACAGCCGGCGGAGCGGCCGACAGGCTCGCCTGCGCCATCCGCAACAGCGCCTGCGCCACGGTGGCCCGCGGCGTCTCCGCCGAGACGCCTGGGGCTCCGGCTGCGCCGCCGGGCGGGAGCCCGCCGGCGTCGGCGTCGGCGTCGGCGTCGGCGTCCGCGTCGGCGTCGGTGTCGGTGTCGGTGTCGGTGTCGGTGTCGGCGTCGGCGTCGGCGTCGGCGTCGGTGTCGGTGTCGGTGTCGGTGTCGGTGCGCGTCTCCGCGGAGACGTCGGGGTGCACCGGCCCGCCCGCGGATGCCGACGGGTCTGCAGCATCGACGGCTTCGGCAGCGGCGTGTTCGCGGTCGAGCTGGGCCGCGACCTGCGCAAGGGCGGCGGTGAGGACGGCGCCGGCGGTGGCGGGCAGCCGGACGGTCATGACCAGCGTGCCGTCCTGGTCGTAGGAGATGCGGGTGCGCATCCGGTGGGTGGCGAGCTCGGGGTCGTCGGCGTCCTCGTCCACGCGGCGGGCGCGCCGGACACCCCGGACCAGGCGCTCGAGCTGCCCGCCGGTGGTGGTGCGGGCCAGCTCGACCCAGCGCTCCTCGTCGCCCTGCTCGGCGACCCGCGTGATCGCCCGGGCCTGGGAGTAGGACAACCGGCCTGCCTCGAGCGCCGCGCGGACCGTCGGGAGCTCGGTCAGGGCCCGGGCGACCCGTACCTGCTCACGCGCCGCGCCCGAGCCGAGACCCGTGCGCCACTGCAGCCAGTGCGCGCAGCTGAGCAGCCCCCGGGCCCGCCCATGCCTCGCGGCGGTCGAACTCCGCGATGAGAGCCAGCTGTTGCGCCAGACCGGCCGCGATCCGGCCCGCCCAGGCGACGATCTGGTCGGCGAGCTGAGTGTTCGACAGGTCTGCGCAGGGCTCCATGGCCGGAAAAGTAGCCGCGGGGTACGACATTCCGGTCCCGCCCGCGTCTGGCGTATGTCCGACTCGGCGCAGGCCCTCAGGCCAGCGCGCGCTGGATCGGGTCGAGGGCGAAGTAGAGCGCGAACAGCACCGCGACGACCCAGAGGAGCAGGCCGGGCTCGGCGGCCTTGCCGCGGGAGGCCTTGATGACCACGTACGCGATGAAGCCGGCGCCGATGCCGTTGGTGATGGAGTAGGTGAAGGGCATCAGGGTGATGGTGAGGAAGGCGGGGATGGCCACCTCGTAGTCGTCCCAGGGGATGTCCTTGACCTGCGTCATCAGCAGGAAGCCGACCGCGACCAGGGCCGGCGTGGCCGCCTGGCTCGGCACGATCGTGGTGAGCGGCGTCAGGAACAGCGCCACCGTGAACAGCGCCGCGGTAGCGAGGTTGGCCAGGCCCGTACGCGCGCCCTCGCCGACCCCGGACGCGGACTCGACGAAGCAGGTGTTGGACGAGCAGCTGGCCGCGCCGCCGGCGATCGCGGCCGCGCCGTCGACCAGCAGCACCTTCCCGATCCCCGGCAGCCGGCCCTGCTCGTCGAGCAGCCCCGCCTCGTTGCTCACCCCGATGATCGTGCCCATCGAGTCGAAGAAGTCCGACAGGACGAGCGTGAAGATGAAGATGACCGCGGTCAGCACCCCGGCGCTGGCGAAGCCGCCGAAGACGCTCACCTCGCCCAGCAGGCCGAAGTCCGGCGCGCCGACCACCTTGGACGGCACGTCGGGGGTGATGAGCCCCCAGTCCTTGACGGTGGCGACGGCGTTGATCACGACCGCGAGCACCGTCGACAGGACGATGGACAGCAGGATCGCGCTGCGCACCCGGCGCGTCATGAGCACCACGGTAAGCAGCAGGCCGAAGGCGAAGACCACGACCGGCCAGCCGTCCAGCCGGCCGGTGGCCCCGAGCTGGACGGGCGTCGCCGCGCTCGCCGGCGTCGTGACGAAGCCGGAGTCGACCAGGCCGATGAAGGCGATGAACAGCCCGATTCCCACGCTGATCGCCTGCTTGAGCGGCATCGGGATGGCGTTGAGGATCGTCTCGCGCAGGCCGGCCGCCGCCAGGACGACGATGGCCACGCCCTCCAGGACCACCAGGCCCATCGCCTCCGGCCACGTCATGGTGGGGGCGATCTGGAAGGCCAGCACGCCGTTCAGGCCGAGGCCGGCGGCGATCGCGATCGGGATGTTGCCCGTGATGCCCATGAGGGCCGTCATCACGGCGGCGACCAGGGCGGTCGAGGTGGTGAGCTCCGCGACCGACAGCTGCCGGCCGGTGATGTCGCTGGCGCCGGACAGAATGATGGGGTTGAGCACCACGATGTACGCCATCGTGAAGAAGGTCGCGACGCCGCCACGGAGCTCGCGCTGCACTGTGGAACCGCGTTCGGTGATGCGGAAGAAGCCGTCGAGGCCGGTCGGCCGGGCGCGGGACACGGTGCTGGTCATGGCGCAGAGGGTGCCAGACCCCGTGCGCACCCTGCCGGTTGCCCGACCCCACTAGCCTTTCGCCCATGTCCCGGCTGCAGTCACTGCTGCGCGGCAGCGCCCCCCGCCAGCCGGACCCCGAGCCGCTCGAGCTCGACGACACCAAGGTCGTGGCCGTCGGGGCGCTCGGCTGGGCCGTCGCGCTGGTCGTCCTGCTGGTCGCGGACCTGTTCGGCGCGAGGGTGCCGGGCTGGTGGTCCGCGATGTGCCTGTGCGGCATCGCGCTGGGGCTGTGCGGGCTGCGCTACATCGCCCGCCGCAAGGCCCGGGAGCGGGCCGAACGGCGGCGCTGACTACTGCACCAGGCAGGCCCGCAGGGCGCGTACGGCGAGCACCCAGGACAGGCCGGCGAACGCCGCGAGCACCCCCACGTGCGCGAGGTCGGCGAGCGGCTCCAGGCCGAAGACCGCGTGCCGCACCAGCTCGACGCAGTGGTAGAGCGGGTTGAGCTGCGCCGCGGCCTGCGCCCAGCCCGGCAGGCCGTCGATGGGGAAGAACGTGCCGGCGACGAGGAAGACCGGTGTGAGCAGGCACGAGATGATGTAGTCAAAGCTGTTGATGCTCGGCACCAGGCTGCTGATCCAGATCCCGAAGCACGCCCAGCCGAACCCGGCCAGCACCCCGATCACGGGCACCAGCAGCATCCCCGGCGAGGGCGCGAGCCCGAAGGCGACGGCGACACCGAGCGGCGCGAGCCCGTACGCCCCGGCCTTGAGCGCGAGGAACAGCGCCTCGGCGGTCACCAGGTCCTGGGTGTCGACGGGCGCGGCCAGCATCGCGTCGTACGTGTGCTGGTAGGTCCGCTTGACGAAGGTCGAGAACATGCCCGCGAACGCCGAGCTGAACAGGATCGACGTGGCCACCACGCCGGTGCCGACGAACTCGACGTAGTCGTAGCCGCCGACGGTGGACACCAGCGCGCCGAAGCCGAACCCGAACGCCAGCAGGTACATCACCGGCTCGACGACCGAGGCGACGGTCGTCGAGGTCCAGTAGCGCCGGTACATCACCCACTCGCGGGCCATCACGCCGCCGACGGCGGCCGGCTCCACCGACAGCGTCACGCCACCTCCTCCCCGGTGAGGACCACGAACACGTCCTCGAGAACGGCCTCGCGGCGGCGCAGCGCGACGTCCCCGCCGCCGGCACCCAGCGTCTCCGCGGAGACGCCCTCGGCCCGCAGCACGGACAGGGACGGTCCGGTGCGCCGGGTGGGCAGGCCGAGCCCGGCAGCCCGGCGGCCCACCTCGGCGAGCGTCGCCGCGGGCGCGAGCACCTCGAGCGCCTCGCGGCCCACGTGCTGCGCGACCAGCTCGGCCGGCACCCCGCGGGCGACGACCCGGCCCGCGGCCATGACCGCGACGCTGTCGGCGAGCCGCTCGGCCTCCTCGATGTAGTGCGTGCTCATGAGCACCGTCACCCCCTCGTCGCGCAGCCGCGCGACCAGCGACCACAGCTCGCTGCGCACCTGGGGGTCGAGCCCGACCGTCGGCTCGTCGAGCAGCACCAGGCGCGGCCGGTGCACCAGGGCGCGGGCGATCAGCAGCCGGCGGCGCATCCCGCCCGACAGCGCGCCGACCCGGCTGCCGGCGCGGTCGCTGAGGGTGGCGAGCTCGAGCGCCCGGTCCACAGCGGCGGCCCGCTCGGCGCGCGGCACGGCGTACAGCCTGGAGAAGATCTCCAGCACCTGCCGGGTGGTGAGCTCCTCGTCGAGGTTGTCCGCCTGCGGCGCCACGCCCATCAGCGCCCGCGCCTGCTTGCTCTGCGCCGGGACCGGCAGGCCGAGCACCTCGATGGTTCCGGCGTCGGCGATCGCCTGGCCGGTCAGCAGCTTCATCGTCGTGGACTTGCCGGCGCCGTTGGGTCCCAGCAGTCCGAGGCAGGTGCCCGCCTCGACCTCGAGGTCGAGGCCGTCGACGGCGCGCACGTCGCCGTACGCCTTGACCACCCCGCGCAGCGACAGCGCGCTCGCGACGGTGGTCCGCTGGAGGGTGGTCACACGGCCCAGCGTCCCGCCCGCCGGCCGTACCGTCCAACCGGTTGCCGCGTCAGACGCGGACGGTACGACGGCCGACCCCCGCGCCGAGCCCCGCACCGGCGAGCACGAGGACACCGGACAGGGCGAGCGCGCTCTCCCCCGGTGCGTCGAGCAGCGGCGCGGACGCCAGCGGCACGGTCACCGGGTCGACGCCCTGCAGGTGGAGGCGACCCGGGTGCGTCGGGTCGTCGACGAGCAGCAGCGCGACACCCGCCGGCAGGCCGGTCGCGGTGGCTGCGACCGCGTGCGGCACCGGCAGCGGCGCCGCCGGTTGCCAGGCGAGGGCCACGACGGCCAGCGAGACGAGCAGGGCGGCGGCCAGGCCCAGCACGAGCCGGACCGGCGAGCATCGAAACAGCAGAACGGGCATGTCGGCTCCCGCCGCGGCCGGGACCGACCGACCTCGGCGCTGCTTCGGCAGCCGGCCCGCAGACCTTGAGCCCCGATGGTCAGGCGGGTACGGAGAAGGTCCCCAGCGCGTCCGCCAGCACGCCCTCGCCCTGGGTGACCTCGCCCTCGACGACGATCAGCCGCTTGCCCCGCTTGCGCACCCGGGCCGTGGCCTCGAGCCGGCCGGTCCGGCCGGGCTCCAGGTAGGTCACCGTCAGGGACACGGTCACCGGTGACTCACCGCCGGCCTGCGCGACCGCCTCGCCCATGGCCACGTCGAGCATCGTGGCGAGCAGGCCGCCGTGCACCCTGCCGTGCGGGTTGAGGTGCTCGTCCTGCGCCTCGACGACCACCGTGCCGTCCGTGACCTGTACGCCTGCGTGCTCCCGGAATCCCATGCCGGCCCGCTACCCCGCCGGGTCCGCCTCAGACCGGGTCGAGGTCGTCCTCCGCCGGGTCGGCGAGCCCGGCCAGGCGGGCGGCAATCGCGTGCCGCCGCTCCCAGCGGCCCTGCCGCCAGGCCGCCGCCCCGCGCCCGGCCCGCGCAGGTCCAGCGGTCGGCGGCCGGCAAGGACCGGGTGGGTGGCCAGCCACCAGCGGACGTACGCCAGGCGCAGCAGGTCGTCGCGGCGCAGCAGCGCGACGGCCCCGGGGCCAGGCGTCGTCGCGGACCAGCCGGCCAGGACGGTCGCCCGCAGCGCGGCCGCGCCGACGGGTCGCTCAGGGCTCGGGCTCGGCCGCGGGTGTCGTCGGTGTCGTCGGTGTCGTCGTCGGCAGCAGCTCGAACTCGTCGTCCTCCACGGCCATCCCCGCGGTCGCGGCGTGCTGCGGCTCCACGACGGTCTCGCTGTGCGCGCCGCAGCCGTGCGCGAGCGCGACCACCCGGCCGTCGTCCGGCGCGAACTCGTTGGCACACACCCCGAACGCCTGCCGCAGCCCGCCCGCGAGCGGCACCAGGAAGCCGCAGTCGACGCACCTGCCGGGCGCCTGCTTGGCCAGCGGGCTGCCCGGCCCGGACTCGCCCGCCTCCCAGCGCTCCGCCGCGTCCAGCCGGCCCTCCCGCGACAGCACCCTGGCCCGGCCCAGGCCCAGCTCCCAGAAGGTCTCGTCGAGGAGGGCCTCGTCGAGCAGTGACCCGGAGGGCGGCGCGGCGTACGACGGGACCAGGCGCGGGTCGTCGGCCGGGGGCGGCAGCACGTCACCGGGCGAGAGGTCGCCGGCCTGCAGCCGCTCGTTCCACGGCACCCACGCCGGCGCCACCAGCGCGTCCGCCCCAGGGAGCAGGACGACCTCGTCGATCGTCACGTGCTCGCTGCCCTCGGCGCGGGCGACGGTGACGGCCCAGCGCCAGCCGACGTAGGCCGGGTCGGTCGTCGCGAACGAGTGCGTCAGCACCGGACCGGCGTCGGCCGGCCCCTCGACCTCGACGCCGAGGTGCCCGCCGACCGCCGCGCCGCCGGCCTCGCGGGCCGCCGCGAGGGCCACCTCCACGGCACCGGCCAGCACGGGGTCGGGCAGCACGGGGTCGGCCAGCACGGGGTCGGGCAGCACGGGGTCTGGCGCGGGCCCGGCCTCGACCGGCTGGTCGGCGGCCTGCGGTTCGACCACGGTCTCGGTCACGGGGTGCTCCAGGTCGGCGGGAAGGGGCTGGTCACCAGTCTGCGCGACAGCGGCCTGGGGCTCGCCCACGATCGCGGCGAGCGCGCCGGTTACGGTCTTGCCTAGGTCGCGCAACGTGCGCCGTACCGCATCCACGCCCCCAGTCCACCACCTCGCCGTACGGAGCTCCGCATGCAGGCCCGCCGCCGTCTCGCCGTCGCCCTCGCGGCGTCCGTCGCGCTCGTCGGCCTGACGGGCTGCGAGAAGCCCACGCCGATCGTCACCCTCTACAGCGGCAGCACCTCGCTGTACGACGAGGCGCTGTCGTTCTGCTTCGAGGGGCAGGACCCCGCGACCCCGCCGGGCACCGACGGCGCCTGCCGCTACGAGGAGCGCAGCCTGAAGATCCTCGAGGTGCGACCGGGTGACGAGGTCACCGTCGACGTGGACAAGGACCTGGCCGACGCGGCCTGGTTCGTCGCGCTGCGCGGGACCGACGACCGCAGCAGCCGGCTGGCGACCCAGGAGGAGCACGTCACCAGCTTCCAGCCGGACTTCAGCGTGTCGCCGACCTTCGTCCTCGAGGTGCAGAAGCTCGAGTCGGCCGCCGAGGGCGCGAAAACGGTCGGCGTCTGGCGCTTCACGCTCGTCCCGGGCTAACCAGACCCGTCAGGCCTCGAGCTCCGCGGCGACGGCACGCAGGATCTGGGCGACGCGCTTGCCGGTGTCGCGGTCGGGGTGCTTGCCCCGGCGCAGGCCGGGCTGGACCCGGGCCTCCAGCATCTTGATCAGGTCCTCGAGCATGGTGCCCAGCTCCTCGGCCGGGCGACGCGCGGCGGCCAGGGTCGGGGCGGGGTCGAGGACGGTGAGCGAGAGCGCCTGCTCGCCGCGCTTGCCGGCGGCGACGCCGAACTCCACGCGGGCACCGGCCTTCAGCTCCTCCACACCCGGGGGGAGGGCGGCCTTGGGGACGAAGACGTCACCGCCGTCGTCCCTGGACACGAAGCCGAAGCCCTTGTCCCTGTCGTAGAACTTGACCTTGCCGCTGGGCACGTCGACCTCGTCCGCTCCTGGCCGGCCGGAACGGCCGGGCACGGCTCCGAGGCTAGCCTCTGGGTGTGACAGCCCGGCACGAGTCCTCGCAGGGTCGGCGTCCCGGCGACGCGCTGGTGCGCCTGGGCGCCGCCGTCTTCGTGCTCGGCGTCGTCGCGGTGGTTGTCGGCGTCGTGCCCAGCGTGCTGGCCGACCGGCCGGGCGACGCGACCCCGGTCGTGCTCGCCGCGGCGCTGCTGCCCACCGGGCTCGGCATCGCGCTCGCCGGGCTGCTGCGCGCGGCGCGTACCGGCCGGCGCGAGGCGGCGCGGGCGGGACGACCCGACCAGCGCTGAGTCCACGGAGCGCTGAGTCAGCCCAGCGCGGCGTTCAGCGAGCCGGACAGGAACACGGCAGCCGTCACCGGGGCGAACCCCTCGGCCCGTACGACGTCGAGCGCGGCGTCGTCGCACCGCGCCAGCGCGGCCGGGTCGAGCTCCACGCGCGCGGCGCCACCGCCGAGGTCGCGTACCCGCAGGTCGACCACGTCGGGTCCGAGGCGGGCCCGCAGCGCTGTCTCGGCCCGGTCCACCCGCGCCAGCCGGCGCGGCGTCACCTGGACGCCGTACGCGATGCGGCTGGCCAGGCAGGCCAGCGCCGGCTTGTCCGCGGTCGGCAGGCCCCAGGCCCGGCTGGCCGCACGCACCTGCTCCTTGGTCAGCCCGGCGTCGAGCAGCGGTGTCACCGCGCCGCGCTCCGCGGCGGCCCGGATCCCCGGCCGGAAGCCGGCCACCGCGTCGTCGGCGTTGGTCCCGGTCGCGACGCGGGCCAGCCGCAGCTGCGCGGCCAGCGGCCTCAGGGTGTCCACCAGCGTCGCCTTGCAGTGGAAGCACCGGTCGGCCCCGTTGGCGACGTAGCCCGGGCGGTCGAGCTCGTCGGTCCCCGGCAGCAGGTGGCGGACGCCGAGGCCCGTGGCGTACGCCCGAGCGGCGGGCAGCTCCGCGGCCGCCAGGCTCGGGCTCACCGCGGTGGCGGCCACCACCTGGTCCGGGCCGAGCGCACGGACGGCCGCGGCGAGCAGGAACGCGCTGTCGGCGCCACCGGAGAAGGCCACCAGGACGCTGCCCAGCTCCCGCAGCTCGGCGTCCAGCGCGACCAGGCGGGCGTCCAGGTCCGGCATCCACCCAGCGTAGGAGGCCTGCCCGCGCAGCGTAAGAGATCAGCCCTCGCCCTGCTCGAGCTGCTGCCCCGGCCCGTGCGCCTCCCGCTCCGCGCGCGACTGCCGGCTCTCCATGTCGACCGGCCCGGCCGCCTGGGTCTCGTCGGCCGGCGCACCCCGGGGCGGCTCGCCGAGCAGCCCGTCCCCTTCCGGCGGCGGGCCGGCGCTCTCGGCCGTCGACGCGGCGGAGCCCTCGTCGACGCCTTCCTCGGGCACCAGCGAGTCCGGCTCGGTCATACGCGCTCCCTGTGTGCGTCGGTGCCCGCCCCCTGCCCGCGCCGGCTGCCGCACAACCCGAGCCGGGCTAGCCTCGGGGGCGATGGACACCCCCGCGCGGAGCCTTGCCGACTGGCTCCGCCAGTGGCCGGACGACCGCCTGGCCGCCCTGCTGCGGGCCCGGCCCGACCTCGCCGTGCCCGTGCCCCCCGACCTCGGCGTGCTCGCGGCCCGCGCCGGCGTACGGCTGTCGGTGCTCCGCGCCCTCGAGCAGCTCGACGCCGCGACGCTGACAGTGGTCGACGCCCTCGTCCTGGCGGACGACCCCGCGACGGCCGGGGGGCTGCAGGCCCTGGCCGGCCCGGCCTTCCCGCCGGCCGTGCTCGCCGGTGCGCTGGGCCGGCTGCGCGACCTGGCGCTGCTGTGGGGCCCGGACGACGGGCTGCACCTGCTGTCGGCGGTCCGGGAGGTGGCCGGCGCCGCGCCCGCCGGGCTCGGCCGGCCGGTCGCCGCCTGCCTCGCCCGCTCCACCGACCGCCAGCTCGCCGCGCTGTGCGGGGCGCTGGACCTGCCCGCCGGCGCCGGCATCGACGGCATCGCCGAGCTGTTCGGCGACCCGGCCCGGCTGCGAGCGCTGCTCGCCGGCGTCGACGACCGCGGCCGCCAGGTGCTCGACTCGCTGGCTGCCGGCCCGCCGCTCGGCCAGGTCCGCGACGCGCTCCGGCCCGCGTCGGCCGCGGACGCCGACAGCCCGGTGCGCTGGCTGCTCGCGCACGCGCTGCTCGTCCCGGTCGACAGCGGCACCGTCGAGCTGCCCCGCGAGGTCGGCCTCGCCCTGCGCGGCGACGCCCCCCTCGGCCCGGTCGCCGCCGAGCCGCCCCCGCTCGAGCTCGCCTCGCCCGGCGCCGGCCAGGTCGACCGCGCCGCGGCGCTCCAGGCCGCGGACGCCGTCGCCCGCGTCGAGGCGCTGCTCGAGTCCTGGTCGGCCGACCCCCCCACGGTGCTGCGGGCCGGCGGCCTGGGCGTACGCGACCTGCGGCGTACGGCCAAGGACCTCGACGTGACCGAGGCCGTGGCCGCGCTGCTCGTCGAGGTGGCGCACGGCGCCGGGCTGCTCGACGCGACGCCCGGCGTGGACCCGGACTGGCTGCCCACCCCGGCCTACGACAGCTGGGCGGCGCAGCCACCGGAGCAGCGCTGGGCCGTGCTCGCGCGCGCCTGGCTCGACCTGCCCCGGCTGCCGGGGCTGGTCGGCCAGCGCGCCGAGCGGGACAAGGTCGTCGCGCCGCGGGGCCCGGACCTCTCGCGGCCGGCCGCGCCCGCCGACCGCCGGCGCG
>DASTLY010000013.1:0-36159 GCA_035714445.1 Mycobacteriales bacterium | reverse complement strand
GGCGATGGCGCTCGCCGCGGAAGCCGCCCGCACCGACGGCGACACCCGCAGCCCCACCGCCCGCAACGCCGACACCCTGGTCCGCTGGGCCACCGAAGACCTACAACGACAGTCCGCCGGGGACAGCCTGGCCACCGACGCCCACACCATCCGCACCCACATGCTGCTCACCTGCACCCCCGACCAACTCCAGACCGCCAGCACCACCCCCCGGACCGACCAGCCGCACGACGGGCAGCCGCAGGACGGGCAGGCGCCGACCCTGACCGACCTGATCGAGGCGGACCTCGCCGGCGCCGGCCCGGTCAGCCCCAGCATCGTCGGCACCCACCACCCGCTGACCCGGGGCGCGCTGCGCCGGCTGGCCTGCGACGCGACGATCAGCCTGGCCGTGCTGCGCACCCTCGGGCAGGACAGCTGCCCGGCCGGCTGCCCACCCAGCCAGCCCGGGCGGGTCTGCGAACACCTCGCCCAACCGCTGTACGTCGGCCGATCCGCCCGCACCATCAGCGGCGCCCAGTTCAAAGCCCTCGTCCTCCGCGACCGGCACTGCGTCGTCAAAGGCTGCCACCGACCCCCCGCCCAATGCGCCGGACACCACGTCAAGCACTGGGCCGACGACGGCACCACCGACCTCGACAACCTCGTACTGCTCTGCCACGCCCACCACCACGACCACCACGACCGCGGACACAACCTCCCCCACCACGACGGACAACGCTGGCTCACCCAAACCGGCTGGGGCCGAGCACCCACCTGATGGCCGCCGGGCCACGGGCCCGGCATGACGCGGTCACCTGCCGGGCACGACGATTCCCCCGAGCCGGCCAGGGTCCGCGCCGGGGCTCGGTGTCGGGGCTCGGCGCCAGGGCTCCGGCGCGGGGGGGCTCAGCGCAGCTGGCGGGGCAGCCGTTGCATCGCCCACGCAGCGGCCCGGTCGGGCAGGCCCTTGCGTTCGGGACCGTGCGCCAGCTGATCCATGGCCCGCTCCAGGTCCTCCTCCAGCCGGGTGCGGCGACCCTGCAGGGCGGCAGAGGCGGCGAACCACCCGAGGCCACCGGCGCCGCCAGCGGCCGGCAGGGCGAGCAGGACCTCGGGCATCGGGTCGCCCCCGAGCGCGGCGGCCGCCGTACCGACCACGCCGAAGGCGACCACGGCCGGCGTCGCGACGAGCCCGGTCAGCAACCCCCACCGCACGCCCTCGACGTGGGCCACCAGCCGGACGCGGGAGCCGCTCTCGGCGGGGGCCACGCACGCGCGCAGCCGGCCCACGCCACGCAGCCGGATCCGGCGGTCCAGGTCGGCAGCGCGGCGGGCGGACGCGAGCGGGCCGGACCGCGGTGCCCACTCGGACTCGTTGCCCCGGGTGCGGCGCAGCTCGAACCACTGGCCCCGCAGCCACGCGTCGAGCCGCTCCGCGGCCTGCGCGGGCGGGAGGGCGAGCCGCGCCTCGACGGCCACCGAGCCGGGCAGCCCCAGTCGCCGGTCGGGAGGCAGCGGCGGCAGCGGAGCGAGCGCCCCGGCACGCCACTCGGACACGGCCTGCTCCACGGCGGCGTCGGACAGGCCGACCTCGCGGGCGGCGTCGCGCACGACCTGCTCGTCGAGCACGTCGTGCTGCTCGAGCGACGGGGTGTCGAGCTCGGCGGCGCGACGCAGCACCGCCGCGGCGTCGTCGGGGGTCAGCACCCGCTCAGGCTACGACCGCGTACGCCGCCCGACCAGCGGTCAGCACCCGTAGGGCTGCGACCGCGTGAGCCGGCCCACGGGTGATCAGCAGCCGCCCAGCATGCGACCGCGTACGCCGGCCCGGAGCTCAGAACCAGCGCTCGAGGACGCGGGCCACGCCGTCGTCGTCGTTGCTGGTGGTCACCTCGTCGGCGAGCTCGAGCACCTCCGGGTGCGCGTTGGCCATCGCCACCGAGTGGCCGGCCCACGCGAGCATCGGCAGGTCATTGGGCATGTCACCGAACGCCACGACCCCCTCAGCGTCGACGCCGTGCTCCTTGGCCAGCGCGGCGAGGCCGGTGGCCTTGCTGATCCCGGCCGCGCTCACCTCGAGCAGCCCCTCGTTGCTGCTGTGGGTGAGCGTCGCCCGGTCACCGACCGCCTCCCGTGCCGCGGCGAGCAGCTCGTCGCTGTCCAGGTCGCCGTGCCGGGCGAGCAGCTTGACGACACCGCCGCTCACCAGCCGCTCGACCGGCGCCGGCTCGTGGTCGGGGATCGCGTACGTCGGCACGTACGCGTCCTCGTGCGCGAAGCGCAGGTCCGTGCGCTCGACGGCGAACGAGATGTCGGGCAGCGCCGCGCGCAGCGCCTCCGCGATCTCGCTGGCGACGTCCTCCTCGAGCAGGAAGCTCTCCACCACCTGCTCGGTGTGCAGGTCGTAGACCAGCGCACCGTTGGCGCAGACCGCGATGCCGCGGTGGTTGGTCATCCGGCTGATCTCCGTCATCCACCGCGGCGGCCGCCCGGTCACCATCACGAACGGGATCCCGGCCTCCTCGGCCCGCGCGAGCACCTGCACGGTGCGCTCGGCCACCGTGCCGTCGCTGCGGACGAGCGTGCCGTCGAGGTCGGACGCGATCAGGCGGGGGGTGTCCACGGGCACCAGTCTCTCAGGCGGGCGACAGGACCGCCCGGCCGCCGAGGTAGGGCTGCAGCGCGGCGGGTACCCGGACCGAGCCGTCGGCCTGCTGGTGCACCTCGAGCAGCACGGCGATGGTGCGGCTGACCGCGCACAGGGTGCCGTTGAGGGTCGCGACCGGCCCGGTGCCCCGACCTCGTACGCCCAGGCGGCGCGCCTGGAACGTGGTGCAGTTGCTGGTGGAGGTCAGCTCCAGGAAGCGCTGCTGCGACGGCAGCCACGCCTCGCAGTCGTACTTGCGGGCCGCGCTGGAGCCCAGGTCGCCCGCCGCCACGTCGATCACCCGGAACGGCAGCTCCAGCGCCTGCAGGAACTCCTTCTCGTGCTCGAGCAGCCGCTCGTGCTCGACGGCGGCGTCCGCCGGGTCGACGTAGGAGAACATCTCGACCTTGTCGAACTGGTGCACGCGGATGATGCCGCGGGTGTCCTTGCCGTACGACCCGGCCTCCCGCCGGAAGCAGGAGCTGAAGCCGGCGTAGCGCCGCGGCAGGTCCTCGAGCACCTCGCCGGAGTGGTACGCCGCGATCGGCACCTCGCTGGTGCCGACCAGGTAGAGGTCGTCGGCGGCCAGCCGGTAGACCTCGTCGGCGTGCGCGCCGAGGAAGCCGGTGCCCTCCATCGCCTCCGGGCGCACCAGCGTCGGCGGAACCATCGGCGTGAAACCGGCCGCGACGGCCCGGGAGACGGCGAGGTTGACCAGCGCCAGCTCGAGCAGCGCGCCGTCGCCGACGAGGAACGCAAACCGCGCGCCGCTGACCTTCGCGCCGCGGTCGGTGTCGATCCAGGCCGCGCCGACGTCGAGGTGGTCGCGCACCGGGAAGTCGTACGACGGGAGCTCGCCGACCCGCTCGAGCTCGACGAAGTCCTGCTCGCCGCCGGGCGGTACGCCGTCCTCGACGACATTCGGCACGGCCAGGTGCGCCGCGCGCAGCGCCTGGTCCGCCTCGGCCTGCGCGACCTCGGCGGCCTTGACCTCGGCGGCAAGCGCCTTGGCCCGCTCCAGGACGGCCGGGCGCTGCTCCTTGCTCGCGCCGCGCACCGCCTGCGACGCGGCCTTCTGGTCCGCGCGCAGCCCGTCCGCCGTGGTGACCGCCGCCCGGCGTGCCTCGTCGGCGTCCAGCAGCACGTCGACCAGCGCCGGGTCCTCCCCGCGGGCGCGCTGGGACGCGCGTACGCGCTCGGGGTCGTCGCGCAGCTGCCGCAGGTCGATCACGCGCGCCAGTCTAGGGAGGGCCCGCCGGGGCAGGCTCTGGCCGTGGCCGGTGCCGGGGACTGCCTGTTCTGCAGCGTGGTGCGGGGTGACCTGCCCTCGCACGTGGTGCTCGAGGACGACCTCAGCGTCGCCTTCCTCGACACCTCGCCGGCGGCCCGCGGCCACACTTTGGTCGTGCCGCGCACGCACGCCGAGGACCTCTGGGACATCGACGCGCAGACCGCCGCCGCCGTGATGCGCACCGCGCACGCGACGGCCGGCCTGCTGCGCGAGCGGCTCGCGCCCGACGGGCTGACGCTGCGGCAGAACAACGGCGAGGCCAGCGGGCAGCGGGTCGCCCACCTGCACCTGCACCTGGTTCCGCGCTGGCACGGCGACGGCACGGTCGGCTGGCCGTGGCCCCCGCCGGTCGACCTCGACCTCACCGAGGTCCTGGCGGCGCTCCGCCCCTAACCCTCGAGCCCGGGCGGGCCCTACTGTCGCGCCCATGGACCGGGACCGCGCGCAGGCGCTGCTGGCGCGGGTCGCCGCCGGCGAGGTCGCACCGGCGGACGCGCTCGACGCGCTGGTCATGGCGCCGTACGACGACCTCGGGCACAGCCGCGCCGACACCACCCGGGCGCTGCGGACCGGCGACCCGGAGGTCGTGTACGGCGCCGGCAAGACGACCGCGCAGGTGCTCGACGTGGTGGCCGCGCTGGCGGGGGACCGCGCCGTGCTGATCACCCGCGCGGCCCCGGACGCCGTCGAGGCGCTGCGCGCGCGGCACCCCGACGCGGTCGTCGAGGGCGCGACCGTGGCCGTCGGTCCGCTGCCGGAGCCCCGCGGCACCGTGGTGGTCGCCGCCGCCGGCACCTCGGACGGGCCCGTCGCGGCCGAGGCGGCGCTCACCGCCCGCGTGCACGGGGCGGCCGTGGAGCGGGTCGACGACGTCGGGGTCGCCGGGCTGCACCGGCTACTGGCCGTACGCGCCGTGCTCGACCGGGCCGACTGCCTCGTCGTCGTCGCCGGCATGGAGGGCGCGCTGCCCAGCGTGGTCGGGGGGCTGGTCGGTACGCCGCTGGTCGCGGTGCCGACGAGCGTGGGGTACGGGGCGTCGTACGGCGGGCTGGCGGCGCTGCTCGCGATGCTCAACAGCTGCGCGCCCGGGGTCGTGGTGGTCAACGTCGACAACGGGTTCGGAGCGGGTGTGCACGCCGCCCGGGTGGCCCGCCGAGCCGCGCGCCCGTGATCGGCTGGCTGGACTGCGCGGCCGGGATCAGCGGGGACATGCTGCTGGGCGCGCTGGTCGACGCCGGCGCGCCGATCGAGGTTCTGCAGGCGGCGGTCGACGGGGTGGGCGTCGAGCCGGTCCGGCTGCGGGGCGAGCAGGTCCAGCGGGGCGGGCTCGGCGCGCTGCGGGTGCACGTGGAGGTGGCCGACACCGCGGCCCGCCGCACCTGGGCCGACGTGCGCGCGCTGCTCGAGGCGGCGGACCTGGCCGCTCCGGTACGCGCGACCGCCCTGGCGGTGTTCGCCCGCCTGGCCGCGGCGGAGGGGGCGGTGCACCGCGTGCCGCCCGAGCAGGTGCACTTCCACGAGGTGGGCGCCCTCGACGCGGTCGCCGACGTGGTGGGCGCCGCCGCGGGCCTGCACGCGCTCGGCCTCACCGGCCTGTCGGCGTCACGGGTGGCGCTCGGGTCGGGCAGCACGCGGGGGGCGCACGGCCCGTTGCCCGTACCCGCACCCGCCGTGCTCGCGCTGCTCGCCGGCGCACCGGTGCACGCGGGCCCCGTACCGCACGAGAGCACCACGCCCACCGGCGCCGCGCTGCTCGCCGAGCTGGTGACGTCGTGGGGGCCGTTGCCGGCGATGACGCTGCGGCAGGTCGGCACCGGTGCCGGCGGGCGCGACCCCGCAGAGGCGGCCAACGTGCTGCGGCTGGTGCTCGGCGAGCCCGCCGCCGCCGACACCTCGGCGCTGCTGGTCGAGGCCAACGTCGACGACCTCGACCCGCGGGTCTGGCCGGGCGTGCTCACCGCGCTGCTCGCCACCGGCGCGTACGACGCCTGGCTCACCCCGGTGCTGATGAAGAAGGGCCGGCCGGCCCACGTGCTGTCGGTGCTGTGCACACCCGCCCTCGCGGACAGCGTCCGACGCGTGGTGCTCACGCACACCTCGACCATCGGGCTGCGGGAGCGGCCGGTCGAGCGCACCGTGCTGGACCGGCGCGAGGAGGTCGTCGACGTGCTCGGCGAGCCGGTGCGCGTCAAGCGCGCGCTACTCGACGGGGAAGTCGTCAACTCCAGCCCCGAGTGGGACGACGTCGCCGCCGCCGCGGTGGCCCTGGGGCTGCCCGCGAAGCGCGTCCTCGCGTACGCCGTCGCCGCCTTGAAACCCACGTAGCAGGCGACGCGGACGGGCCCGCCCCCCTTGCGGAGGACGGGCCCGGCTGCGTGACTGTGGAACTAGCGGCGGTCGGTGCGACCGTCGCGGTCACGGTCCACGGTGACGTCATCGGTGTCGATGACCTCCTTGCGGACCTGCTCGTTCACGGTCTGCTGCTCGGTGACGGTCTCGGTGTCGAGGCGCACGCGCTCGACCGGGACGGTCTCCTTGGCGACGACCGGCTTCTCGGCGTGCAGCACGACCTCGTGCTCCTCCTCCGACAGCGCCGGGCCGTCGTAGGCCGCACCGGCGTTGGCGTCGGTGATCGGCTCGCGCTCGACGCGGACCTCCTCGCGGGACACGGGGACGGTCTGCGTGACGTTCTCGCTGACGATGTACTTGCGCAGGCGCGCCCGGCCCACCTCGGCCTTCTGCGTGCCGACCTGCAGGCGCTCCTCGGAGCGCGTCATCGCGTTGTCGGTGGTCGGGCCGCTGGTGTCGTGGCCGACGGTGCCGTGCTGGTTGCCACGCTCGAGACGGTCGTCGACGCCGTCGTGGTCGCGGTCGACCATGCCCGTGGTCGTCGTGGTGGTCTCGGTGTAGCCCTGCCCACCGGTGCTGCCGTAGCCGGCAACGCCGTAGTGGGAGTAGAGCCGCTGCTCCTCCGCGGGCTCGAGCTCGGCGTCGGGGTCGATCGCCGGGGCGGAGCTCACGAGGTCCTTGTCGTAGGGCACCTGTACGCCGTCGTTGGACATCGACGCGTCAGCCAGCGGCACGAAGTGCGTCTTGCTGCCGAACAGGCCGGTCTGCACGGTCGCGAAGGTGGGCTCCCCGCCGTCGCGGTCGGCGTACAGCGTCTCGATCTTGCCGAGCTTCTCGCCGCCAGCGCCGTGCAGGGTCTTGCCCTGGAGCGTGCGGGCCTGGTCCATGCTGATCACAGTGCCTCCTGCGGAGTGGGGTCGTGGCGCGGTAGGTCGCTTGTCGCCTGCTGATCTGCTGCCCCGACCCGGACTGTCCACCACCGCTACATCTCCCTTACCTCGGGCGCCGGCGATCACAGATGTCGGCGCTGTTACGCAACTCGGCAAATGGGCAGTGACGCGGAGCCTCTCCGACCACAGCCGGTCGGCATCTCGGGCAGCACGGAGGACACATGACCCGGCCCTGCACCCCTGCTCGCCCCTCGACCGCTCGCCCCTCGACCGGGTCCACCGCCGGGCGGCGCCGCCCCGTCGGCGCGCTGGCTCCCGCTCTGACCGCAGCGTTCGACAGCGGTCCAGCAGCCGCCGAGGGGCTCGCCGGCCTCGTCGGCCGCCCGGCCGTGGACCGGCGCGACCGGGCGCTGACGCTGCTGCAGGTGTACGACCTGCACACCGCCCCCCTGCACGACGTCGGGGAGCGGGCCCGCTTCCAGCACCACCCGGCCGTGGCCGACCTCAAGTCCCGGCTCGAGCAGTCCTGGCTGACCGAGCTGGAGGCGGACTGGCAGGAGGCCGGCGCGCTGACCCGGGCCGACGACGTCCCGCAGGTCGTTCAGGCCATGCGGGCGGTCGCCGCGAAGGACCGGCTGCCGGCGGCGTACCGCTGGCTGGCCAAGGAGGCCGACTGGGCCGAGCTCGTCGACTTCCTCGCCCTCGAGGGCGGGCCGGACGGCGGCTTCGACGACCTCGTCGCGCTCTGCCAGATCGGCCTGTCCGGCAGCGCGAAGCTCGAGCTCGGCAAGAACTACTGGGACGAGATGGGCCGCGGGGACGGTGCCGGCGTGCACACCGTGCTGCACCAGGAGATGGCGGCCGCGATCGGGATGCGGGCCGTGCCGCGCGAGGACCTGCCGGTGGAGGCGCTGGAGCGCATCGCCCTCGGCGGGCTGCTCGCCACCAACCGCTGGCTGCAGCCCGAGATGCTGGGCGCGCTGGGGCTGCTCGAGCTGCAGGCCGGGCCGCGCTGCCGGCTGGTGCTCCAGGGCTTCGACCGCCTCGGTGCGCCCGCCGCGGCCTACCCGTTCTACGTCGAGCACGCCGAGGTCGACCCGGTGCACGGCAAGGACTGGATGGACAAGGCCGTCGTGCCGACGGTCGCCGAGCACCCCGGGTGGGGGCCGCGCATCGTCAAGGGCGCCTGGTGGCGGTCGGTCACCAACCTGCGGTTCTTCGAGGCGGTACGCGCCCGGCTGGTCGACGAGCGCGCCGCGGCCTGACCCCGGCTCTAGGGTCTGCTGGCATGACGGAACTGGAGCAGAGCCCGGCCGCCCGCCCGCAGCACCGGGTCCGCAGCGAGGTGGGCCGGCTGCGCACCGTCCTGCTGCACCGGCCGGGGGCGGAGCTCAAGCGGCTGACGCCGCGCAACAGCGCCGACCTGCTGTTCGACGGCCTGCCCTGGGTGGCCCGTGCGCAGGACGAGCACGACGCGTTCGCCGCGGCCCTGCGCGACCGCGGCGTCGAGGTGCTGCACCTGTCGCGGCTGCTGGTGGAGACGCTCGAGTCGGAGGCGGCCCGCACCGCGGTCGTCGACGCGGCCGTCGCCCCGGCCGTCGTCGGACCGACGCTGGCCCGGGTGCTGCACCGCTGGCTGCTCGAGCAGTCCAGCGAGGACCTCGCGCGGGTGCTGGCGGCGGGGCTGACGCACGAGGAGCTGCCGCGTACCGGCGCGGAGGGCGTGGTGGCCCGGCTGGCGGGGCCGGGGGACTTCGTCGTACGACCGCTGCCCAACCTGCTGTTCACCCGGGACTCCTCGGTGTGGGTGGACGACCACGTGGCCGTCACGAGCCCCTCCATGCACGCCCGACAGCGCGAGACGGCGCTCACCAGCGCCATCTACCAGCACCACCCGCGCTTCGCCGGCACGCCGTTGCTGTACGGCGCGGTCGCCGAGGAGGCGTGGTTCGAGGGCGGCGACGTGCTGCTGCTCGCCGAGGGCGTCGTCGCGGTCGGGGTGGGGCAGCGGACGACCCCGGCGGGGGTCGAGGCGTTCGCCCTGCGGGCGTTCGCGACCGGCGTCGCCCACACGGTGCTGGCCGTCCCCATCGCGCAGGAGCGCGCGACCATGCACCTCGACACGATCTGCACCATGGTCGACACCGACGCGGTGGTGATGTTCCCGGCGGTCGCCGACACCCTCGCCGCCTGGACGGTCACCCCCGACGCCGAGACCGGCGTGCACGTCGACGCGCCGCAGCCGTTCCTGGAGGCGGCCGCCAAGGCCATGCAGATCGACCGCCTGCGCCTGGTCGACACCGGCCTCGACCCGGTGACCGCCGAGCGCGAGCAATGGGACGACGGCAACAACACGCTGGCGATCGCCCCGGGCCTGGTCGTGGCGTACGAGCGCAACTCGGAGACGAACGGCCGGCTGGAGGCCGCGGGCATCGAGGTCGTCCGGATCGCCGGCAGCGAGCTCGGCAGCGGCCGCGGCGGGCCGCGCTGCATGAGCTGCCCGGTGCTCCGGGACCCCCTGCGGTAGGGCGCCGGCCGCGGACTACCGCAGGGTCAGCTGCCGGCTGAGCAGTCCCGCCCGGGCTCGGCGCTCCTCGCCGGTCAGGGCACGCGGCGCGGCGAGCGCCGCGTCGAGCCGGGCGCGCAGCGCTGCGGCCGGCTCCTCGCACCCGGCCGCCTCGGTGGCCGGCGGCAGGTCCCAGACCGGGACCAGCAGGCCGTGCGCGCGGAAGCAGCCGATGTAGCGGGTGTCGTCGCCGATCCCGAGCCCGCCGTCGACGGCCAGCCGGGCGAGCCCGTCGAGCAGCGGCTCCTCGTCCTCGGGCAGCACCCAGCGCAGGTGGGCGCGCTCGCGCATCCGGCACCAGTACGCCGACTCCACCGACGACAGCCGGACCGTCGGGACGACCGAGCTGTTGGCGCGCTCCAGCGACGCGGCGACCTCACCGGACGGGTCGGGCGCGCCCTGCACCCAGTAGTCGAAGCCCGGGTGCACGGTCACCACGATCGGCTCCGGCGCCAGCAGGTCCTGCAGGCGGGGACCCGGACCGGGGTCGCCGGTGGGGACCACCGAGGTGCCGGAGCCCGACCCGAGCGCGAGCAGCAGGGCATCCGCGAGGTCGCGGCTGGCGTCGCCGGAGCGGACCGGCACCTGCAGCCCGAGCAGCACCCGCCCGTCGGGTCGCACCATCGCCGGCCAGGCGAGCGGCAGCACGGTGGAGAGCAGGACGTCGCGGTCCTCGTACCCGACCACGTGCAGCGGCGCGGTCGCCGCCGGAACCACCTCGCGCAGCGCCACCCAGTCGGTCTCGTCCGGGCGGCCCGCGAACGGCCGGGACACGAACGCGCTGCGTACCGGCCGGCCGTGGCAGGCCTTGTAGCGCTTGCCCGAGCCGCACGGGCAGGGCTCGCGCCCGCCCACGACCGGGACATCGCCGGGCAGGCCGCCGGCCGCCGGCGACGGGGCTCCGGTGGGACGGGCGGGCGGGCGGCGGCGGGCGCTGATGGGGGCTCCTCGGCGGGTGGACAGAACCCGGCGAGCCTACGGCCGGGCGAGCCCGGTCAGGGAGCCCTCAGTCGGGAGGCCCTCAGTCGGGCAGCAGGATGCTGCGGGGCAGCTCCGCCCACACCGCGGTGCCGGCAGCCGCCGAAGTGCTGCCCCAGCACAGCGCGAGCGCGTCGACCAGCTCGAGGCCCCGACCGCCCTCGGCGTCCGGCGCCGCGTGGCCCACCGGCCCGACCGGCCCGGCGCCGCCGTCGACGACCTGCACCCGCAGGCCGCGGTCGAGGACGTGCCAGCTCGCCAGCAGGCCGCCGCCCGGCAGGGCGGCGCCGTGCCGTACGGCGTTGCCGACCAGCTCGGACACCACGAGCGCCGCGGCGTCGAGGACCTCGCTCGGGAAGCACCTGCCGAGCTCGGCGGTCATGCGGTGCCGCACCAGGGCGGCACTGGCAGCGGCGTGCGGAACGCGAACGCTGCTCACCAGCCGGCCTCTTTTCCCGTCGAACGTCGACTCACACCACCGGGATGTCGTCAGGACACCTCTGCCCCCCGCGGGCGACGCCCAACCCGTGCGCCGCCTGACAACGTGCCTTGCGTGCACGAGCTGCTACGGAATGTGACAGAACGGACCCGGCTGGCTGCCCGGGTGCATCGCGGGCAGGGTGTGCCCATGGGCGGGCAGCAGTGAGGGCGGCCGTGGTCGGCGCCGGCATCGCGGGCGTCGCGTGTGCCCGGGCGCTGCTAGCCGGCGGGCACGCGGTGCAGGTCCTGGAGCGCAGCCCGGTGCCGGGCGGGCGGATGGCGAGCAGGGAGCTGCACGGCCGGCGGGTCGACACCGGGGCGTCGTACTTCACTGTCAGCGACGACGGCTTCCGCGCGGTGGTGGACGACTGGGCGGGTCGCGGGCTGGCCCGGCCCTGGACGGACACCTTCGCGACGTACGGGCCGGCCGGGCGCGGCGCCGACACGCACGGACCGTGGCGCTGGGCCGCTCCCGGCGGCCTGCGCGCCCTGGTGACCGACCTTGCCGCCGGGCTGGACGTCCGCCACGGTGAGCAGGTCGCGGGCGTGGGCGAGGACGGCGCGGCCACCGTCGACGGCCGGCCGTACGACGTCGTCGTGCTGGCCATGCCGGACCCGCAGGCGCTGCGCCTGCTGGCGGCGGACGGCCCCGCGGCGGCGCTGCTGGCCGGCCGGGCGTGGGAGCCGGCACTCGCCCTCGCAGCCGGTTTCGACGCCCGTGGGTGGGCGTTCGACGGTGCCTTCGTCAACGACCCGGTCCTGTCGTGGGTCGCCGACGACGGCAGCCGGCGCGGGGACGGCGCGCCGGTGCTCGTCGCGCACTCGACGGGGGAGTTCGCCGCGTCCCGGCTGGCCGACCCCGACGCCGCCGTACCCGCGCTGGTCGCGGCGCTTCGCCGAGTGCTGGACCTGCCGGAGCCGGCGTGGGCGCGGGTGCAGCGGTGGATGTACGCGAAGCCGGTGGGCACGCGGGAGCCGGCGTACGGGCTAGCCGGGGCCATCGGGCTGTGCGGGGACGGCTGGGGCGCGTCGAAGGTCCAGGCCGCCTGGCAGTCCGGGCACGCCCTCGGGCAGGCCCTGGCCTGACGGCCCGCAGGCTCAGAGCAGCGCGGCCCGTTCCACGACCCGCGCCGGCTCGTTGCTGATGATGGCGTCCACGCCCAGGTCCAGCAGGTAGTCGATGTCCTCGTAGCTGTCGGCGGTGAACACGTGCACCCGGCCACCCCCGGCGTGCACCCGCTCGACGAAGCGGGGCTGCAGCCGCAGGCCCTGCAGCTTCACGCCGGCCGCCCAGACGTGCGGCGGCAGGGACCCGTCGCGCCGGCGCAGCGGCACCCGATCCATGTTGAGCACCATAGGCAGGCGGGGAGCGAGGGCCGAGATGCGTCGCAGCGAGATCGACGCGTACGACAGGACGGCGACCCGGGACTCGCTGCGCCGTCGGGGCTCGGTGAGCCCGTAGCGCTCCAGCAGGTCGAGCAGGGCGTGCTCGACGAGCGCCCCGTAGCGGGTGGGGTGCTTGGTCTCGATGTGCAGCTGCACGGGGCTGTCGTGGTCGAGGACGAGCTGCAGCAGCCGCTCCAGGGTGAGCACCCGGCCGGCGTCCCGGTCCGGCTCCTCGCCGGCGTCCGGCTGGCCCTTCCACGACGCGAAGTCCAGCTCGTGCAGGTCGGCGAGCTCCAGCGTGGACACCACGCCGCGGCCGTCGCTGGTCCGGTCGACCTTGCGGTCGTGCACGCACACCAGCACCCCGTCGCGGGTCAGCCGGATGTCGCACTCCAGGGCGTCCGCGCCGTCCTGCAGCGCGGCCTCGAACGCCTGCAGCGTGTGCTCGGGGTGCCGGCCGGAGGCGCCGCGGTGAGCGACCACCTGGACACGACGCGGCACGCCCTCATCCTGCCCGAGCCCCGTCCGGCCGGCGCGCCCGGTACGGGATCAGCGCCGGCGGCGGACCAGCGGGTCGACGCCGTTGACGACGTCCACGACCGGCTCCCCGGCCAGCACCCGGCGCAGGTTGGCCGTCGACTGCGACAGGATCCGGCCGACCGACTGCGCGGTGCTGCCGGCGACGTGCGGGCTCAGCAGCACGCCGGGCAGGGTGCGCAGCGGGCTGTCGGCCGGCAGCGGCTCGACGGCGAACACGTCGAGCGCGGCAGCGCCGAGGGTTCCCGCGGCCAGGGCCTCGACCAGCGCCGCCTCGTCGAGCACCTCGCCGCGGGCGGCGTTGACGAGCACGGCGCCGGGCTTGAGGCGCCGGGCGTCGACCAGCCCCCGGGTCTGCTCGCCGAGCGCGATCACCACCACCACGACGTCGCTGCCCGCGAGCAGGGCGTCGAGGTCGGCGTACGGGACGGGGGCGTCGTCGTGGCGGCGCCGCGACCAGTACGACACGTCGCAGCCGAACGCGGCGTACAGCCGGGCCACCGTCTGTCCGATCGGGCCCATCCCGAGGATCCCGACGCGCTTGCCGGCCAGCTCCGAGCCGCTGGTCGAGGCCTGGGACGGCCAGCGGCCGGCGCGGACCTCGGCGTCGGCGGTCACCGTGCCCCGCAGCACCGCGAGGGTGGCGGACAGGCACCACTCCGCCACGCTGATCCGGTTGGCGCCGGCGCAGTTGGCCAGCGGCACGCCGGCGCGGGCCAGCGCGTCGACGTCGACCCGGTCGTAGCCGACGCTGGGCTGCTGCACGAAGCACACCCGCGGGCCCGGGTCGCCCAGGCGCAGCGTCGGGGACCAGTCGGCCAGCACGAGGTCGGCCTCGGGGAGCAGCGCCTCGACCGCGGCCTGGCTGCGCTCGGGCAGGGGCAGCACCTCGACGTCGAGCCCGGGGAACAGCTGCAGCATCACCTCGGGCGGGACCGGGGGCAGCGCCAGCAGGGTCCAGGGCTCGCTCACGCCCGCGTCAGACGATCCGGGGCGTCGCGCCCGGCGCGGCCTCGAGCGGGAGGCCGAGCTGCGCCCAGGCCGCCATTCCGCCGTCGACGTTGCGGGCCGACCGGCCCTGCGCCACCAGGTACGCCGTCACCTGCGCGGAGCGGTGGCCCGACCGGCAGACGACCGCGACCGGCCGGTCGGCCGGCACCTCCGCCAGCCGCTCGACCAGCTCCGACATCGGCAGGTGCACCGCACCCGGCGCCCGCCCGGCGGCCCACTCGTCGTCCTCACGGACGTCCAGGAGCAGGTCGTCGCCGACCTCGCGGGGGTCGACGGTCGGCAGGGTCGGCATGCCCCGATCGTACGGAGTGTTGGTGCGGAGCCGGCCGCCCGCGTCCTGCGCCAGGATGACCTGTGACCCACTACGACCTCGTCGTCCTCGGCGCGGGAGCCAGCGGGCTCGGCGCCGCCCGTGAGGCGCGCCGCCTCGGCCGTTCCGTGGCACTGGTCGACGTCGACCGCCCGGGGGGCGACTGCACGCACTACGGCTGCGTGCCCAGCAAGGCGCTGCTGGAGACCGCGCGCCGGGTGCACGCGGCGCGCAGCGGGGCGGCGTACGGCTTCCGGGCCGACGTCGAGGTCGACATGCCCCGGGTGATGGACCGGGTGCAGGCCGTGATCGCGGAGATCGAGCAGGACGAGTCGCCGGAGCTGCTGGCGGAGCAGGGCATCGACCTGGTCCGGGGCTGGGCGACCTTCACGTCACCCACCACGCTCGACGTCGGGGGCCGCGTGCTGCGCAGCCGACGGTTCGTGGTGGCCAGCGGGTCCCGGGCCGCCGTGCCGCCGGTCGAGGGGCTGCGCGACGTGCCGTACCTCGACAACCGCAGCGTGTTCGCGCTGCGCGAGCTGCCGGAGCACCTCGTCGTGCTGGGCGGCGGTCCCATCGGCGTCGAGCTCGCGCAGGCTCTCCGGCGCCTCGGCGCGCAGGTGACGGTCGTGGAGGCGGCGCCCGGGATCCTGTCCCGCGAAGAGCCGGAGGCGGCGCGGGCGCTCACGGCTGTGCTCGAGCGCGAGGGGGTCGTCCTGCGTACCGGCGTGTCGGTGGTCCGGGTGACCGCGGGCCCGGTCCTGCACCTCGAGGACGGCGGCACCGTCGAGGGCACCCACCTGCTGGTCGCGGTCGGCCGTACGCCGTCCACCGACGGGTTCGGGCTGGACGTGACCGGCACACGGGTCGACGGCGCCGGCCGGGTCGTCACGGACCGGCACCTGCGGGCGGCCGACACGGTGTGGGCGGCCGGGGACTGCACCTCTCCGCTGCAGTTCACCCACGTGGGCTTCGAGCAGGGCCGGATCGCCGCGAAGAACGCGTTCGGCCGGGCGGGGCAGCCCGGCAGCCGGCTCGCCTGGGACGACCGCGTCGTGCCGTGGGTGACCTTCACCGAGCCCGAGGTGGCGCACGTGGGGATGACCGAGCGCCAGGCGTACGCGGCGTACGGCGACCGCGTGCGCGTGTCCACGGTGCCGGACACCCGCTCGGACCGGGCGCGCACGGCCGGTGGGACGGACGGCTTCGTGAAGCTGCTCGCGCTGCCGCCGCGGGTCGGCGGGAGCCCGCTGGCGAAGCTGGTCGGGATGACCGTCGTCGGCCCGATGGCCGGCGAGCAGATCGCCGAGGGGGCGCTGGCCATGCGCTCGGGGATGCTGGCCTTCCGGCTCGCGCAGGTGGTGAAGGCCTACCCGACGTACGGCCTGTCGACGAGGGTGGCGGCGGCCCGGCTGTTCCGCGAGCAGGACGGCGAGCGCGCCCGACCTGCCCGGGGCTGAGCCCCGCGGCCGTGCCAGCACTGGTGTCCACAGCTCTGGTGTCCACAGCACCGGTGTCCACAGCACCGGTGTCCACAGCTCTGGTGCTCGCACCGGCGAGGTGGCAGGGTGCGCCCTCTCGTTCCGTTCGTCCTGCTCTGGAGGTCCCGGTGCGCGCTCGCATCCTGCTGGCCCTGCCGCTCGCCGCCGCGCTGACCGGTGCGGTCGCCGTACCCGCCTCCGGGGCCGCCCCGGCCGCCGTGCCGCCGGCGAAGGTCCCGACCGCCACCGGCACCGGCGGCGCGGTCGCGACCGTCGACCCGGACGCGACCCGGGTCGGCCTCCAGGTCCTCCGGAACGGCGGCAACGCGGTGGACGCGGCCGTCGCCGCGGCGGCCACCCTGGGGGTGACCGAGCCGTTCTCCGCGGGGATCGGCGGCGGCGGCTACTTCGTCTACTACGAGGCGAAGACCGGCCGGGTGCACACCCTGGACGGCCGAGAGACCGGACCGGCCTCACTGCGGGAGAACACGTTCACCGACGCCTCCGGTGCCGCCCTGCCCTTCCAGCAGGCGCGGGTCAGCGGGCTGTCGGTGGGCGTGCCGGGCACGCCGAAGACGTGGCAGGAAGCGCTGTCGCGCTGGGGGACCTCCACGCTCGGGCAGGCCCTCGCGCCCGCGGCGAAGGTCGCCAGTGACGGGTTCGTGGTCGACCAGACCTTCCACGACCAGATCGCCAAGGACCTCTACAACCCGCAGGCGTTCGCCACCTTCTCCTCGACCAAGGCGCTGTACCTGCCCGGCGGCAAGGCGCCGGCGGTCGGCACCGTCTTCACCAACCCGGACCTGGCGGCGACCTACCGGCAGCTGGGCCGCCAGGGCATCGGGGCGTTCTACGGCGGTGCGGTCGGGGCCGACCTGGTCGCGACCGTGCAGAAGCCGCCGGTGGCGGCCAAGGACAGCGGCTGGCCGTACCCGGTGGCGGCCGGCGGCATGACGCTGGCCGACCTCCGGGCCTACGACGTCATCCCCCGCGAGCCCACGCACGTGGAGTTCCGCGGGCTCGACGTCTACGGCATGGCCCCCTCGTCGTCCGGCGGCACCACCGTCGGGGAGGCGCTGAAGATCATCCAGCGGCGTACCGGGCAGGGCCAGGACCGGGTGAAGGCGCTGCACACCTACCTGGAGGCCAGCGCGCTGGCGTTCGCCGACCGCAACCGCTGGGTCGCCGACCCGGCCTTCGTCCGGGTGCCGCAGCAGCAGCTGCTGAGCTCGGCGTACGCCCGGCAGCGGGCCTGCCTGATCGAGCTGCGCGGCACGCTGACCCGGCCGGTCGCGCCCGGCGTCCCGGACGGCGACTACGGCAGCGAGTGCCCGGCGCCGGCCCCGGCCGACGTGCGCCCGCAGAACGAGGGGATGTCGACGACCAACCTGACGGTCGCCGACAAGGACGGCAACGTCGTGGAGTACACGCTCACCATCGAGCAGACCGGCGGCAGCGGCATCGTCGTGCCCGGCCGCGGCTTCCTGCTCAACAACGAGCTCACCGACTTCAGCTTGATCCCGACGCAGGGCGAGGCGCTCGACCCCAACCTGCCCGCGCCGGGCAAGCGGCCGCGCTCCTCGATGGCTCCCACCATCGTGCTGCGCGACGGCCAGCCGTTCCTCGCGCTCGGCTCCCCCGGCGGGTCCACCATCATCACCACCGTCCTGCAGATCCTGCTCGACCGGGTCGACCTGGGGCTCACCCTGCCGCAGGCGGTCGCCGACGCCCGCATCTCCGAGCGCAACAACGCGACCACGCAGGCTGAGCCGGCGTTCGTCGACACCAGGGAGGCGGCCGCGCTGCGGGCCCGCGGGCACGTCTTCGAGGTGTCGCCGACCGCACCCGGGATCGGCGCGGCGACCGCCGTGGAGTTCCTGCGCGACGGCCGGCTGCTGGCTGCCGCAGAGCCCACCCGGCGCGGTGGTGGCAGCGCCGGGGTGGTGAGCCCGGCGCCGTAGCCGGTCGTGGGGTCAGGCAAGCGGCGTGGGAGCGAACGACACGCGGTGGTACGGTCGCGACGTGAGTGGGTCTTACGCGTTGACGATGGGTGACCGGGGCCGTCTGGTCCTTCCGGCGGCTTTTCGGGAGCGGCTACATCTGGAGCCGGGCACTCCCCTGCTGCTCGTGGAGGACGAGCGCGGCGCGGTGCTCATGACCCGCGACCAGGCCCGGGACCTGATCCGGGAGCAGCTGGCCGGCCGGAGCCTGGTCGACGAGCTGCTCCAGGAGCGTCGAGCGGCAGCGGCGCGCGGCGAGTGATCGACCTGTTCGACAGCTCCGCGGTGCTCGCATACCTGGCGCGGGAGACGGGGGCCGACGTAGTTGAACAGGCGCTCACGACCGGCCGCAACGTCGTCAGCGCGGCGAACTGGTCGGAGGTCGCGCAGAAGGTTGCCGCCTCGGGAATCAGCTGGCAGGTCGCCAGGGCAGTGCTGCTGAGCCTTCGGATCGACGTCGAGCCGGTGCAGAGCGAGGACGCCGAGCTCGCCGCGAGGCTCTGGGTCGGGCGGCCGCAGCTGTCACTCGGGGACCGCCTCTGCCTGGCGACAGGCGAACGGCTCGGCGCCATCGTCTGGACCGCCGACCGCGCCTGGGGAGACGAAGACCCGGTCCGTCAGGTGCGCTGAGCCGTCCCTGGCGGCCGCCCCCGGTCTGCGGCCGAGAGGCAGCAGCTGCTACTTCAGCAGGCGCGACAGCCGCCGGTCGGCCAGCGGCTTTCCGCCGGTCTGGCAGGTCGGGCAGTACTGCAGGGCCTTGGTGGAGAACGACACCTCGCGCACGGTGTCCCCGCAGCGGGGGCAGGGCAGGCCGGCGCGGCCGTGCACGTTGAGCCCGCTCTTCTTCTCGGCCTTGAGCGCCTTGGCGGCCAGCCCCTGCGCCCGGCAAACCGCACCCCGCAGGGTGTCGACGAGCACCCCGTGCAGCCGCTCGACGTCGGGCGGCGCCAGCGAGGCTGCGCTCTTGAACGGCGACATCCGCATCTCCCACAGCACCTCGTCGCTGTAGGCGTTGCCGACGCCGGCGAGCACGCTCTGGTCGGTGAGCACGCCCTTGACCTGGCCGCGTACGCCGGCGAGCAGCCCGGCCAGCACGTCGACGGTGAACGCCGGGTCGAGCGGGTCGATGCCGAGCCGGGCCACGCCGGGCACGTCGGCCGGGTCCTTCACGACGTACACCGCGAGGCGTTTCTGGGTGCCCTGCTCGGTGAGGTCGAAGCCGGAGCCGTTGTCGAGGTGCAGGCGCAGCGCCATCGGGCCCTTGCCCGGCCGCGGCGGCGCGGGCGGCAGGCTGTCGCGCCACTGCAGCCAGCCGGCCCGCGCGAGATGCACCACCAGGTGGAGCCCGTCGACGTCCAGGTCGAGGAACTTGCCGTGCCGGGCGACCCCGGTGACCTGCAGGCCGGCGAGGGCGGTGACGGGCGGGTCGTACGTCTTGAGCACCTGGATGCTCGTCACGTCGACGCGGGCCACGACCCGGCCGACCGCCCGCTCGCGCAGGAAGGTGACCAGCGCTTCGACCTCGGGCAGCTCGGGCACGTCCCGACCTTGCGGGACGCCGACCCCCTCGCGCAAGCCCCGACCGGGCAGGTAGGTTGTCGTCACCAAGACGAGAAGAGGACGGCATGTCGACGGCGCTGCTCACCGACCGGTACGAGCTGACGATGCTGGACGCCGCGTTGGCGTCCGGGCTGGCCGGCCGGCGCGCGGTGTTCGAGGTCTTCGCCCGGCGGCTGCCGCCCGGCCGGCGCTTCGGCGTCGTCGCCGGGCAGGGCCGGCTGGCCGGCCTGATCCGCGACCTGCGGTACGAGCCCGACGACATCGTGGCGCTGCGCGACGTCGTCCGCCCGCAGACCCGCGACTGGCTCACCGGCCGCGAGCTCGGCCTGCAGGTGACCGCCTACCCGGAGGGGTCGACGTACGCCCCCGGCTCGCCGGTGCTGACCGTCGAGGGCTGCTTCGGCGAGGGCCTGCTGCTCGAGACCCTCGTGCTGTCGGTGCTGAACGCCGACTCCGCGGTCGCGTCCGCCGCGGCCCGGATGGTGCTGGCGGCGGGCGACCGACCGCTGCTCGAGATGGGCGGCCGGCGCACCCACGAGCAGGCCGCGGTCTCGGCGGCGCGGGCCGCGTACCTGGCCGGTTTCAGCGCGACGAGCAACCTCGAGGCGGGCCGGCGGCACGGCGTGCCCACCATCGGCACGACGGCGCACGCCTTTGTCCTCGCCCACGGCTCCGAGCTCGAGGCCGTGAAGGCGCAGGTGGCCGCGCAGGGCGTCGGCACCACCGTGCTGGTGGACACCTATGACACCGCCGAGGGCATCCGGACGGCGGTGGAGGTGGCCGGCTCGCAGCTCGGGGCGGTACGCCTGGACAGCGGCGACCCCGCGGTGGAGGTGCCGAAGGCCCGGGCCCTGCTCGACGAGCTCGGGGCCACGCAGACCCGCATCGTGGTCACCGGCGACCTCGACGAGCACGCCATCGCCGGGCTGGCCGACGTGCCCGTCGACCGGTACGGCGTCGGCACCTCGCTGGTCACCGGCTCCGGCGCACCGACCGCGGGCTTCGTCTACAAGCTGGTGGCCATCGCGGAGTCCGGCGAGCCGGACGCGCCGATGCGCCCGGTCGCCAAGAACAGCGCCGGCAAGTCGACGCTCGGCGGCCGCAAGTGGGCGTGGCGGACGGCCGACGGCCGCGAGGTGCTGCGCCGCACCCCCGACGTGCTGCCGGGCGCCACCCGGCTGCAGGCCCCGCTGACGACCCACGACGACGTACGCGGCGCCCGGGCGACCTGCGCGGCAGCCCTCGCCGCCCTCCCACCGGCCGCCCGGCTGCTCGAGCCCGGCGACGCCGCCTGGACCGCCCAGCTGGAGTCGGCGTGACGCGCGCGCTGCTCGTCGTCGACGTGCAGGAGGACTTCTGCGAGGGCGGCTCGCTCGCGGTGGCCGGCGGGCGGGCGGTCGCCGACGCCGTCGCGGCGCGGCTCGGCGACTACGAGGTGGTCGTGGCCAGCCAGGACTGGCACGTCGACCCGGGGGCGCACTTCGCCGAGCAGCCGGACTTCGTCGACAGCTGGCCGGCGCACTGCGTGGTCGGCACCCCCGGGTCGCGCCTGCAGCCGCCGCTCACCGAGGACCGGTTCACCGCGGTCGTGCGCAAGGGCGAGCACGCCGCCGCCTACTCCGCCTTCGAGGGGACGCTGCCGGACGGCACGACGCTGGCCGCCTGGCTGGCCGACCGCGGCGTGGACGCGCTCGACGTCTGCGGCCTCGCCACCGACCACTGCGTACGCGCCAGCGCCCTCGACGCCCGCCGGGCCGGCCTGCCCGTACGCCTGCTGACCGACCTCTGCGCCGGGGTCGCTCCGGACACCACGCAGCGGGCCCTGGCCGAGCTGGCCGCCGCGGGGGTCGAGCTCGGGTGACCGGGCAGGTCGAGCGGGAGTTCCTGGCTGCGTACGACCCGCGCGCCTTCCCGCCGTTCGCCGTCACCGTCGACGTGTGCCTGCTGACCGTCCGGGAGGGGCGGCTGCAGGTGCTGCTCGTCGAGCGCGACACCCACCCGTTCCGGGGCGGGCTGGCGCTGCCGGGCGGGTTCGTCCAGCCCCACGAGGACCTCGAGGCCGCGGCGATCCGGCGGCTCGAGCACGAGACCGGCGTACGCCGTGAGCTCGCGCACGTCGAGCAGCTCGGCGCGTTCGGCGCGCCCCGCCGCGACCCGCGGATGCGGGTGGTCTCCGTGGCCTACCTGGTCTTCGCGCCGGACCTGCCGGCGCCCCGACCCGGGCCGTCCACGCGGTCGGTCGCGTGGGTGCCGGTGGTGCAGGTCGACGCGCCGCGGCTGGCCTTCGACCACGCGACGGTGCTGGCCGCCGGGGTCGAGCGCGCGCGCGGCAAGCTGGAGTACTCGCCCTTCGCCACGTCGTTCTGCGCGGAGGAGTTCACCGTGGGCGACCTGCGGCACGTCTACGAGGCCACCTGGGGCACCGCGCTGGACCCCCGCAACTTCCACCGCAAGGTGACCGGCACGCCCGGCTTCCTCGTACCGGTCGGCCGGGACAGCCAGCCGGGGCCGGGGGGCGGGCGGCCCGCCGCGCTGTTCCGCCGAGGCACAGCTACCCTGCTGCACCCGGCGATGCTGCGCCCCGGCCGCAGCTGAGCCCGCCGGTCCGGTCAGGGACCCAGCAGGCGGGCCTCGAGGGCCCCGGCCGTCAGCGGCTCGGCGAACAGGAAGCCCTGGGCGAGGACCAGGCCGTGCGCCAGCGCGGCGGCGCGGTCCCGCTCGGTCTCGACACCCTCGACGATCGTCACCAGCCCGGTCGTACGGGCGAGGGCCGCCAGCCCGTCGGCCAGCCGGCCCGCCGGGCTGTGCTCGCCGAGCAGCACCGTCCAGGAGCGGTCGATCTTGATGATGTCGAGGGGCAGCTCCAGCAGGTAGCGCAGGGAGCAGTAGCCGGTGCCGAAGTCGTCGGCGGCCAGGTGCACGCCGAGCCCGCGCAGCCCGTCGAGCTGACCGCGTACGTGGTCGGTCCCGGTCGTCAGCAGCCGCTCCGTGAGCTCGAGGACCAGGGCGGCGGGGTCGAGGCCGCTGTCGGCAAGCGCGCCCTGCACCCGCGCCCGGAGCAGCGGGTCGTCGAGCTGGCGGGGGCTGAGGTTGACGCCGAGGCCGAACTCGCGGCCGGGCGGCAGCAGCCGCTTCCACCGGGCGGCGGTCTGGCAGCCGGCGAGCAGCACCCACTCGCCCAGCTCGTGGATCGCGCCGCTGTCCTCGGCGAGCGGGATGAAGGTGTCGGGCTGCACGACCAGGTGCTCGCGGTCGTACATCCGCAGCAGCGCCTCCGCGCCGACGATCGCCCCGGTGCGCAGGTCGACCAGCGGCTGGTACAGCACGCTCAGGCGGTCCTCGACGACGGCGGTGTCCACCAGCTCGGCGAGCCGCGTCTCCGGGCGGCGGCGGCGCTGCCGGACCACCGCCGGCTGCCCGGGGGTACGGGCCGGCGCGCTGCGGTGCGGGGCAGTGCGCACCGGGATGCTGCGGATCGTCGCGCCCGACATGCTGGAGACCGGGCTGCTGGAGACCGGGCTGCTGGGGGCCGAGATGCCGGGCAGCGGCGCGGTGGGGCCCACCGGCGTGTTGCGGGCCGCGAGCCGGCGCCCCTCGAGGGCGGTGAAGCTCAGCAGCAGGTGGACGGCGCCCTCGGCCGGTCGGGCCAGCCCCACCGAGCACCGGAGGCGCTCGCCGTTGGCCCGCTGCAGGCGCACCTCCACCCGGCCGCCGGACACGCTGCCGGCGCTGCTGCCGGCGAGGGCGACCGCCAGCCGGTCGCGGTCGGCCGGGGCGACCAGCGAGGCCAGCGGCCGGCCCAGCAGCCGCCCGGAGGTGGTGTCCAGCAGCCTGCGCAGCGCGGAGTTGACCTGCCGGATCTCGCCGCCCGCGTCGAGCGCGCACATAGCCATCGGGCCGGAGGCGAAGACCAGCTGGAAGCGCTCCTCGCTGACGGCGAGGGCCTGCGCGGCGCGGGCGAGCGCGTCGCGGACCGCCCGCAGCTGCCGCTGCAGCGCCCGGCTCGGGGTGATGTCGGTGAGCACCACGACAGCGCCGATCACGCCGTCCGCCCGGTCGCGCAGCACCCGGCCCTCGCAGCGCACCAACCGGCTGGGCAGGCCCACCGGCGCCAGCGTCATCTCCACCCCGCTGAGATACCCCTCGTCGAGCGTGCGCCGCAGGGGCAGCCGGTCGGGCGGGAGCAGGGCTGCGCCGTCGGCCTCGTACAGGTCCGGGGTCGGGGGACGCTCGGAGACAGCGGCGCCCATGTGGGTGCCCGTGTCGGTGCCGATGTCGAGCCCCGGCCCGTACCACCGCAAGGCGGCGTCGTTGGCCAGGGTCAGCCGGCCGGTGGCGTCGCAGGCCAGGACCGCGACGTCGACGGCGTCGAGCACCGCCCCCAGCAGCAGATCTGCCCCCGGCGGTGCGGGCAGCACCGCGGACAGCGCCGGACCCGGCGAGGCAGGCACGCGGCCGCGACTCTCCCACTCCGTCACGGCCTGTGTCTCGGCGCGTCGAGGGGTCGAGTGGAGTGCCCCGTGCTACCTGACGTCGAGAGCCGCGGCCGGGCGCTGCGCCAGCAGGTGGTCGAGCGGGCCGTGCCCGGCACCCAGCCGCCACCGGGCGCCGGCGGCGAGGGCCCGGACGACGTACGCCTTGGCCGCCCCGACCGCCTGTGCGGTGCCGTGCCCGCGGGCCAGCCCGGCCGCCACCGCTGCCGCGAACGTGCAGCCCGTGCCGTGCGTGTTGGCGGTGTCCAGCCGCGGGGCCGCCAGCTCGGTCAGCTGGGCCCCGTCCCACACCACGTCGACGGCCTCGGCCGCGCCGTCCTCGGTCGCGTGGCCACCCTTGACGACGACCACCGCCGGGCCGAGCTCGCCGAGGGCGCGCGCGGCGTCCCGCTGCTCCGCCCGGGTGCGGATCTGCCCGCCCAGCAGGACCTCCGCCTCGAGGAGGTTGGGCGTGAGCACGGCGGCGTACGGCAGCAGGAGGCTCCGGTAGGCCTGCTCGGCGTCGCGGTCGAGCAGCCGGTCGCCGCTGCTGGCGACCATCACGGGGTCGATGACCAGGTGCGGCAGCCGGCCCGCGGCCGCGAGCCCGGCGACGGCGGTGACGACGTCGTGCGTGCCGAGCATGCCGGCCTTCACGGCGCGTACGGCGAAGTCGCCCAGCACCTCCTCGACCTGCGCGACCACGAACCCGCCGGGCACCGGGTGCACCCCGCTCACCCCGCGGGTGCTCTGCGCGGTGACCGCGGTGACGGCGCTGGTGCCGTAGACGCCGAAGGCGGCGAACGTCTTCAGGTCGGCCTGCAGCCCGGCGCCGCCACCGGAGTCGGAGCCGGCGATGGTCAGCGCGACCGGCGGCGTCGTCACGCAGCGTCCTGCTCGAGGGCGCGCCGCAGGTCCGCCACGACGCGGTCGGGGTGCTCGGCGCGCATCACCGCGCCGAGCACGGCCACGCCGTGCGCACCGGCCCTTCGGCATTCGCGGGCCCGGTCCGGGCCGTCGATGCCGCCGAGCGCGTACGCCGGCGGCGCAGCCGACAGCAGCCCGTCAGACAGCAGCCCGTCAGACAGCAGCCCGTCGGACAGCAGTGCGGCCAGGCCGGCGGGTCCGAGCGCCGGGCCGTACCCGGGCTTGGTCGCGGTCTCCCACACCGGCGACACGGTCACCCAGTCGCAGTCGCGGGCGGCCGCGAGCTCGGCCGCGTCGTGGCAGGAGCGGCCGAGCAGGGCGGGGCGCGGCTCGGGGACGGCGTCGGCCGCGGACAGGTGCACCGCGGGGCCCGGCACACCGGTGCCGGCCAGGACCAGCAGCGCGTCGCCGAGCACGGCCCGCAGGTCGTCGGCCAGCCGCGCCCGCTCGGCGGCCGGCAGGTCCTTCTCGCGCAGCACGACCGCGCGGGCGCCGCCGTCGATGGCGGCCCGCACGACCTCGGTCAGCGGCCGCGTGCAGGCCCGGCGGTCGGTGAGCACGAGCAGGCGGTCCGGCGACGTCACGGCTCCCCGCGTCACAGCTCCGGCAGCCCGGTCATCGGGGTGGACGCCTGGGCGTGCCAGCGGCGGGGGATCCGGCCGGCCCGCCGCGCGAGCCGGCCGCCCTCGACCGCGTGCCGCATCGCCAGCGCCATCCGCTCGGGGTCGCGAGCCCGTGTGACCGCCGAGGCCAGCAGCACCGCGTCGCATCCCAGCTCCATCGCGAGGGCCGCGTCGGAGGCCGTACCGATCCCGGCGTCGAGAATCACGGGTACGTCGAGCGACTCCCGGATGAGCGCGATGTTGTGCGGGTTGCGGATGCCGAGGCCGCTGCCGATCGGCGAGCCGAGCGGCATCACCGCCGCGCAGCCGGCGTCGGCGAGCCGGCGGGCCACGATCGGGTCGTCCCCGGTGTAGGCCAGCACCGTGAAGCCGTCGAGCACGAGCTGCTCCGCCGCGTCGAGCAGCTCGAACGGGTCGGGCAGCAGGGTGTCCTCGTCCCCGATGACCTCGAGCTTGACCCAGTCGGTGTCGAACGCCTCCCGCCCGAGCTGGGCGGCGAGCACCGCCTCCCGGGCGGTACGGCAGCCGGCGGTGTTGGGCAGCAGCCGTACGCCGGCGCGCTCGACCACGTCGAGCAGCGCCCCGCCGGCGGCCGCGTCCACCCGGCGCAGCGCCACCGTGACGATCTGCGTCCCAGAGGCGGCGACCGCCCGCTCGAGCGCGTGCATGCTCGGCACCCCCCCGGTGCCGAGCAGCAGGCGCGACCGGAACTGCTGCCCGGCCAGCGCGAACGGGTCCTCGGCCTCCTCGTGCGCCAGCGCGTTCTCGACCTCGACCGTCGTGTCCGTCACGTGCACTCCCCTCATCCACCGGCCCCGTCATCCACCGGCTACGGCCGACAGCACCTCGACGGCGTCGCCGTCCTGCAGCTGCGTGCCCGCCCAGGCGCTGCGCGGGACGACCTCCCCGTTGCGGGCCACCGCGACCCGCCGCCGGTCGTGGGCGAGGTCCTCGACGAGCCGGGCGACCGTGGTGTCCTCGGCCAGCTCCGTGGCCACCCCGTTGACGGTCAGCTGCACGGCACCTCCCGCCGCACCCGGTCGGAGAAGCGGTCCACCGTGAAGCCGGCGGCGGCTTCCGGCAGGGTGCCCGTCACCAGGAGCTGCGCGATCGCGTCGGCGGTGACCGGCGTGAGCAGCACCCCGTTGCGGTGGTGGCCGGTCGCGAGCACCAGCCCGGGCACCGCGCAGGCGCCGAGCAGCGGCGCGTTGTCGGGCGTACCCGGCCGGAAGCGGGCCAGCGTCTCGACCAGCTCCAGCTCCGTCACCCCCGGGACCACCTCGGTCGCGTCGCGGAGCAGGTCGAGGACCGCCCCCGCGGTGACCCGGCCGTCGAAGCCCAGCTCCTCCACGGTCGCGCCGACGACGAGCCGGTCGCCGCCGTACGGCACCAGGTAGACCGGGCGGCCGCGCACCAGCGCCCGCACCGTGCCGGCGAGCACCGGCGCGCCGCGCAGCCGCAGGATCTGGCCCTTGACCGGGCGTACGGGGACCGCCCTGGGGGGCAGGCCCGGCAGGCGCGCGCTGTGCGCGCCGAGCGCCAGCACGACGGTGTCCGCCGCCAGCACCCGGTCGGCCAGCACCAGCCCGGTCGCCCGGCCGCCGGTCAGCGCCAGAGCGTCGACGCGCCCGCGGACCAGCGTGACCCCGGCCCGACCGGTGGCCGCGAGCAGCGCGGCGTGCATCGCCCGCGGGTCGACCGAGTGGTCGCCCGGCACGTGCAGGGCGCCGCGGATCCGCGGCGACAGCCCGGGCTCGCGCTGCCGGGCGGCCCGGGGGGTGAGCCGCTCGCTGTCGAGCCCCAGCTCGCGGTGGTAGCCGTGCAGCTCGGTCAGCGCCGCCACGTCGTCGGTGTCGAAGCCGACCTGCAGGGTGCCCGCGGTCCGCAGCCCGACCGTGCAGCCCGACGCCCGTTCCAGCTCGGCGACAAAGGACGGATAGCGCTCGAGGGAGGCGCGCTGCAGCGCCAGCAAGCGCTGCTCGCCGTACGCGGCCTCGGTCACCGGCGCGAGCATCCCCGCGGCGGCCCGCGACGAGCCGGTGCCGGGCGCGTCGTCGACGACGGTCACGTCCAGGCCGGCGAGCGCGGCCCGCCAGGCGACCGCCAGCCCGATCAGCCCGCCGCCGGCGACCACGACGTCGGTCATGCCCGCTCCAGGGCGGCCAGCAGCTCGCGGACCGCGGCCGCCGGGTCCGCGGCGTCCGACACGGCGCCGACGACGGCGACCCCCCACGCCCCCGCGGCCAGCAGCTCCGGCACCCTCGCTGCGGTGATCCCGCCGATGGCGATGACCGGCACGTCGACCGCGCCCGCCACCGCCCCGACCCCGGCCGGGCCGAGCGTGGCCGGCAGCCCGGCCTTGGTCGCGGTGTCGTACGACGGGCCGACGCCGAGGTAGTCGGCGCCGGCGGCGACCAGCTGCCCGGCCAGCACCGGCTCACGGGCGGTGCCGCCGAGCAGGTGGCCCGCCCCGACCACCGCGCGGGCGGCGCCGAGCGGCAGGTCGTGCGCACCCAGGTGCGTGCCGGCGGCCCCGACCGCCAGGGCGACGTCGGGCCGGTCGTCGACGATGCACAGCGCGCCCGCCGCCCGGCAGAGCTCCGCGACCCGACCGGCGAAGTCGTACAGCTCCCGGTCGGTGACGCCCTTGGCGCGCACCTGCACCACGGGAGCGCCGGCAGCCAGCGCGGCCGCGGTGACCTGCAGCGGCGCCCGTCCCTCGCGGGCGTCGGTCAGCACGTGCAGCCGGCCGATCATGTCCGGGTCCCCGAGAACGCCCGGGTACGCAGCGCCGACGGCACCGCGACGGCGGCGGTGAGCACCGTTGCGACGGTCAGGGCGACCAGCGACGCGGACAGGCCGTTGGTCGGCGAGATGCCGAGGTCGGCCTGCCGGTCCGCCCACCAGGCGGTCCACCCGGCGCCGGTGCCCGCGAAGTAGGTCGGCAGGGTGAGCTGGTAGGCGACGAAGCCGGCGACCCACGGCAGCAGCAGCAGCGGCCGGCCCGGCGCGGTGTCGGAGACGTCCCACGCACCTCGCGGCACCAGGTAGTAGGCCACCACCAGGACGCCGGCGAGCGGGACGAACACCGCACCGAGCAGGAACAGGAACGGCTCGTACGCCGCGATGTCGAAGGTCAGCGCGAGCAGGGTCGCGACGGTGCCGACCAGGACGGCGAGCAGCCGCCGGTCGACCCGGGCGGCCAGGTTCTGCGTCGACACGGCGGTCGAGTAGACGTTGGCGAAGACCTCGTCGAGCTCGACGGCCACCAGCACCAGGACGGCGACCAGCCCGAGCGGCACCGCCAGCAGGGCGTCGATGACGTCGAGGCCGACGGCGCCGTACGCCGACAGGGCCAGCACCCCGAGCGTGAAGAAGGCGACAGTCGCCAGGCCGTACCCGACCGCGGAGCCGACCAGGGCGGTGCGCGCGGTCCGCGCGTGCCGCGTGTAGTCGCCGGCCAGCGGGAACCACGACACCGGCAGGGCGATCACCACGTCGACGGCGGGCCAGAACGACGCGGCGCCGCCCTGCGTCACCTGCGGCAGCGGCTCCGACAGCACCCGGACGAACAGGTACGCGGCCGCGGCGAGCGCCAGCCACACGGCGTACCGGGCGAGCAGCCGCACCGCCCCGAGTGGCCGGACGGCCATGGCGGTCGCGAGCGCGCCGGCGGCCAGCACGAACGGCCAGCGCGGCGCGTCCAGCGCCCGCGACGCAGCCTCCGCGATGATCACGATCTCGAAGGTCGCCCAGCCGACGCACTGCACGAGGTTGAGCACCGTCGGCAGCGCCGAGGCCCGCCGCCCGAGCAGCCCGCGCAGCAGCACCATCGCGGGCACCCGCTCGCGGGCGGACGGCGCCGCGGTCAGCCCCAGCAGCAGCGCCCCGATCACGGCGCCCACGACGATCGCGAGCACGGTGACCAGCAGCGGCCGGCCGGGCAGGACCACGAAGGCGGCCGCGACCGGCAGCAGCAGGCTGATGCCGAGGTTGCCCCACAGGCCCGCCGTCTCCCGCAGTCCGAGGCGGGCCGACGGGGCCTCGCCCAGCGTCAGCGGCGCCTCGGCCCGCGCGGGCGAGGAGAGGACGGGGACGCTCATCGGTGCACTCCCTACGCCGGCATTACCCGGTCAGGTTCCAGCGGTCGGCGGCACAGTCAGCCGCCCTCTCAGCCCGGTCGGTCCCGAGCTCCCGCACACGTGCCGCACACCCTACGACGCAGTGCCCCCGGTCGCCGCCTCGTCCGCCCGCTCCGACTGCGCCGCCGCCATCCCCGACTGGGTGCGCAGCGGCACCTCCTTGAAGAACAGCACCAGCACGAAGCCCAGCAGCATGACCACGCCGACCCCGATGAAGGTGACGTCCATGGCCTCGGTGAACCCGATCTGGAACGGCCGGGCGAGGGCCGCCGGCAGCCTGCCGATGAAGGAGGTGTCGGACAGCACCTGGCTGGCCGCGCTGCTGCTGCCACTGGCCAGCCCCTCGCCGAGGGCCCGTACGGTCGGGTCGCTGCTGGCCGCGGCCGACTGCACCGCGGCGGTGAAGTCCGGGGACGCGGCCGAGGTCGCCAGTGCGGTACTGATCTTGGGCGTGAGCTGGGAGAACAGCAGCGACAGGAAGACCGCCACGCCGAGGGTGCCGCCGATCTGGCGGAAGAACGTCGCCGACGACGTCGACACACCCATGTCCTTGGGCGGCAGGGCGTTCTGGATCGCCAGCGTCAGCGGCTGCATGAGGTTGCCCAGCCCGAGGCCGAACACCGCCATGACCAGCATGGTCTGCCACAGCGGGGTGTCGTAGTCGACGAACGCGAACGAGAAGCTCGCCACGGTCACGAGGGACACACCGATGACCGGGAAGATCCGGTAGTGGCCGCTGCGGGAGATGAGCTGGCCGGAGATGATGGACGCCACCATCAGGCCGCCGATCAGCGGCAGCGTCTGGAAGCCGGCAAGGGTCGGCGACGACCCCTTCACCACCTGCAGGTACTGCGGCAGCAGCGAGATGCCGCCGAACATCGCCGCGCCGACGACGATGCTGATGACCACCCCGAGGCTGAACGCCGTCGTACGGAAGAAGCGCATCGGAATGAGCGCGTCGTCCTTCATCCGGATCTCCGCCAGGACGAAGGCGATCACCCCGGCCACCCCGACCACGTAGCAGAGCAGCGCGCGCCCGGAGCCCCAGCCCCAGGTCCGGCCCTGCTCGGCGATGATCAGCAGCGGGACGAGCCCGACGGCCAGCAGCGCGGCGCCCATCCAGTCGACCCGGGCGTCCCGGCGTACGACCGGCAGGTTGAGCACCCGCCAGACCACGAGCAGCGCGACCAGCCCGATCGGCACGTTGACGAAGAACACCCACCGCCAGCCGGTGACCCCGAGGATCGTGCTCTGGCCGGCCAGCAGGCCGCCGAGCACCGGGCCGAGCACGCTCGAGGTGCCGAAGACCGCGAGGAAGTAGCCCTGGTACTTGGCGCGCTCGCGGGGCGGGACGATGTCGCCGATGATCGTGAGGGCCAGCGAGAACAGCCCGCCGGCGCCGACCCCCTGGAACGCCCGGAACGCGGCGAGCTGGTACATCGAGCCGGCGAACCCGCAGAGCGCCGAGCCCAGGACGAAGATCGTGATGGCGCCCAGGAAGAACGGCTTGCGGCCGTACAGGTCGGACAGCTTGCCGTAGAGCGGCGTCGCGATGGTCGAGGTGATCAGGTAGGCCGTCGTGACCCATGCCTGCACCGCGAAGCCCTGCAGGTCGTCCGCGATGGTGCGGATCGACGTCGAGACGATCGTCTGGTCCAGGGCCGCCAGGAACATGCCCATCATCAGGCCGGCCATGATGGTGAGGATCTGGCGGTGGCTGAACGTGCCGTCCGCGTTCTCGCCGGCGGCGCTCAGCCGGCTGGGGCGGTCGGCGGTCGTGCTCATGAGGCTCCTTCTGGGGCAGGGACGGGCTCGGAGTCGGCCAGCAGCACGGGCCGGCTGCGCTCGAGGTCGGCGCTGAAGCGGTGCAGCAGCTCGGTGAAGCGGGCGCGGTCCACGGCCGGCCAGTCCGCCACGACCGCGTCCACCATGACATTGCGCCGCCGGCGCAGCTCGGTGGCGAACTCGGCGCCCGCGGCGGTGGCCGCCAGCACCGACGCCCGGCCGTCGACCGGGTCCTCGCGGCGCTCGACGAGACCGAGCTGCACCAGGTGGGCGACGTACCGGCTGAGCGTGGAGGGGTCGATCAGGACTGCGTCGGCGAGGGCCCGGGCGCGCTGCGGCCCGTCGTGCACCAGGCGGACGAGGGCGGTGAAGGCGGCGCGCCCCAGCCCGTCCTGCCGGCGGGCCGACAGCTGGGCCGCTGTGCGCTCCACCACCTTGATCAGGTGGATCAGCTCGTCGCCGAGGCTGGGCGTCTCGGAGCTTTCGGGCGTCGCGTCCTGCATCTGACACACACCCCCCCGGCCGGCAACTGGTTGCTGGGCGCAAGCATGTACCTCCCGGTGGCCCCCGTCAATCGCGGGGCCCCGTCCACGCCGCACCGCGGAAGCGGACGCAGAGCGTGCCGGCCCGGCCCAGCATGAGCACGACCAGCGCTCCCCACAGCGCCCCGATGCCCAGGCCGAGCACCGGCACGAGCAGCGCCACGCAGGCGTAGCCCAGTGCGACGGCCGACATCGACCAGGCCAGGAAGCGGGCGTCGCCGGCCCCGATGAGCACGCCGTCGAGCACGAACACCACCGCGTTGAGCGGCTGCACCGCCGCGACGACCAGCAGCAGGAAGGCGGTGAGCGCCGCCACCCGGGCGTCGCCGGTGAACACCCCGGGCAGGACCGGCCGCAGCGCCACGACGGCGAGCCCGGCCAGCACGCCGCCGAGCACGCCCCACTCCAGCAGCCGGCGCGACACCGCGCGGGCGCCGGCCTCGTCCCCGGCGCCCAGCATCCGGCCGACCAGCGCCTGGGCGGCGATGGCCAGCGCGTCGAGGCCGAGCGCGAGCGCGCTCCAGATCTCGAACGCGACAGCGTGCGCGGCCAGCGGTACGGGCCCGAGGCGGGTCGCCACCGCCGTCGCCAGCAGCAGGGAGCCGCGCAGCGCGGCGGTCCGCACCAGCAGGTGGCCGCCGACGACGGCCAGCGACCGGACGGCGCCGGCGGACGGCCGCAGCGGCACCCCGCGGCGGCGGGCGTCGGCGCCCACCCGCCACAGGTAGACCACCGCGCCGGAGTACTGCGCGACCACTGTCGCGGCCGCGGAGGCGCCGACGCCGTAGCCCAGGCCGTAGACGAGGACCACCTCGAGGACCAGGTTGCCGGCGGCGGTGCCGGCCGCGACCACCAGCGGGGTGCGGGTGTCCTGCAGGCCGCGCAGGTAGCCGGTGCCGGCGTACGTCAGCAGCATCGCGGGCGCGCCGAGCAGGCTGATGCGCAGGTAGAGCAGGGCGTACGGGTGCGCGGCCGTGCCCGGGCCGGCGCCGAGCGCCGTGACGAGCGCGCCGGCGGCCAGCAGCCCGGCGGCCGTCAGCGGCAGCGCGATCGCCAGCGCCAGCCAGCAGCCCTGCACCCCCTGCCGCGCCGCCTCCTCGCCCCGGCCGGCGCCCTGCAGCCGGGCGACGGAGGCGGTGGTGGCGTACGCCAGGAAGACGAACAGGGCGTAGCCGGTCAGCAGGACCGCACCGGCGACCGCCAGCCCGCCGAGCTGGGCGGTCCCGAGGTGACCGACGATCGCGGTGTCGGTGAGCACGTAGACCGGCTCGGCCATCAACGCACCGAGCGCGGGCACGGCGAGGCGGACGATCTCCCGGTCGTACGGCGACGACCGGGCGACCGTCAGCACCCGGGGAGCGGGTCAGCGCTCAGCTGCGGATCCCGATCACCTCGAGGTAGGCGACATCCATGGCGCAGGTGCCGTCCGAGGCCGTGTTGTGCTTGTCGTACACCGCCACCAGCTCGGCCTCGAGCGTCTCCCGGCCGGCCTCCCCGACCGCGGAGAAGGCCGCGACCGTCGGGCCGTACCAGGTGCGGAAGTAGTCCATGCACGCGGGCGCGGACGGGAACCGAAACGCACAGGTCCGGGGCGTGCTGCGGATCAGCTCGCAGTGCGGCCCGAGCAGCTCCGACACCCGGTCCTCCGTGCCCCACGCGACGGCCGGCCGCACGCCCTGCGGGGGCGGCACGTGCCGGCCGACCGTGCGGAACATGTCCCCGACCATGCTGTCCGGGGTCCAGTTGGCCATCCCGATGCGCCCGCCGCTGCGGCACACCCGCACCATCTCGCGGGCGACCGCCTCCTGGTCGGGCGCGAACATCGCCCCGATCGTGGACATCACCACGTCGAACTGCCCGTCGGCGTACGGCAGCGCCTGCGCGTCGGCGACCTCGGTGCGCAGGTGCACCCCGTCGGCCTCCGCGCGGCGCGCCGCCTCCTCCAGCAGCCCCGGCACGTAGTCGGTGGCCAGCACGTCGGCGAACCGCCGGGCCGCGGACAGCGCCGCGTTGCCGTTGCCGGCCGCGATGTCGAGTACGCGCTCGCCGGCGTGGATGTCGAGCTCGCGTACCAGCGACTCCCCGAGCCAGTTGAGCAGGCTGCCCACCTTGCCGTAGTCCCCGAGGCTCCACACCTTCTGCTGCCGACCGGTGACAGCTGCGTAGTCCACGCTCATGAGGTCCCCCCTCGCTTCGTGGCCCGGGCCCCCCGCCCGCGCCCACCCCCGAGTCTGGTCCCGGCACACCACGCTGCCAAGGAGGTTTCGCGGGTGCTCATCACTGCCGGTCCGGCCCGTCGCCTGGGCGGCGCCGCCCCGCGGCTCACCTTCGGCGGACACCGGGCGCCCGGAGCCTCGCCGGGCCGGCGGGTCCTATCCCTGGACGACGAGCCGGCGTACGAGCTCAGCGTTCTCGATGCTGCTGCCCGACGGGGTCTACGTGCCACTCCTGCTGAGCATCGAGCCGAGCCTCACGCTGCCTTCCGGACCGGGCGACTACTTCGGCGAGGAGCAGATCGCGACCTGGGGCGTCGACTCCTTCCGGGGACTGCCCGAGTACCCGCGCACGGCGTACTACCGGACCTTCGAGTCGGCGGTCTCCGACGCGGCCCACCTGTACGAGTTCGTCGTCCCGATGGTGCCTCCGGCGTGGAGCGACGTCTGCCAGCCCGCCATGGCCAGCCGGAGCCAGGACTACTACGAGCACTGGGGCCTCACGCACTTCCTGCTCGACGGGCACCACAAGGTGCAAGCCGCGGCGGAGACCCGCCGCCCGCTGCAACTGCTCTCGCTACTGTCGGTGGAGGCCTCGCTCTCGACCTCGGCGCAGATCGACCGCGTCCCGAGCCTGCGCGCCCAACCGGGCGCGGCGCGCCGCCGGCAGCGGTAGCTCGTTCCTCGTACCCGGAAGAGGCAGGACACCTCGCCATGGACGCCCTGCCGCTCGCCGACGTGCTCCTGGTCTTCGATGCCAACCGGGACTGCGAGGCCTACCCCTGCGCGGATGCCGCGGCTGCCTACATCGAGCCGGTCGACGTGGCGGACGACGAATACGAGTTCTTCCGGCCGGACGGGACCGTCGTTGTCGCGGAGCTGCCCCTTCCCAGGGAGCAGTACATGAAGCGATGGGTTCCTGGCGGGACGGTCTCCTTCAGGGACAGCACGACACGGAACGAGGCTCGCCTTCGCCTTCTGCTGGACCAGTCGATGACCGCCCGGGGCCGGGCAGACCTGGTCGGGCAACCCGTAGGAGTCGTGGTCGACGCCCTCACGCCCGCCCCCTCGTCCGGCGCCGGCCGATGGCGCCGGATCGTTGCCGCACTGCGTCCCGGTCCCGTACTGATCGCCCGTGACGGCGGCCGGCTCCAGGGTCAGGGAGAGGCTCGACGCGGTGAAGACCAGGTACGTGGTGAACGTCGACAGCGCGAAGGTCCCGCTGCCCTCGTCGGCGTCGAAGCCCCCGACCTGCCGCAGAGCGCGCTGCGGCACGTCGGGCGGGACCGGCTCGTCCCTGTGCTCGAGCACGAGGACGCCCGTGAAGGTGAAGACCGCGACGGGGGTGTCAGCCGCGGCGGCAGGCGTCCATGCCGGGTCGTGGTAGCCGAACCGCAGGGTCAGCGCCGGGGGTGAGCTCGGCTCGTAGGTCAGGCTGACGAACGACATGTCATGCAGGCGCACAGGCACCCCGCTGCTGGTCGTGACCTCGAACAACCCGGTACCGCCGGCGCCGATCGACTCGACGCTCAACCCCTCGAAGCGGGTGGCCGTGTGCACGCGGGCCGGCCCGCCGCGGGACGACGTACGCGGGAACGGCCACCAGCTCACCGCGGGCTCGCCGCGGGCGCTTGTCGCTCCGGCCCGGTCATGCGGCGACTGTGCCAGAGCCGGGGCGGTCGGTCAGTCGGTCGGTCGGTCGCTCGAGGGGCCGGTCGGTCCAACAAGCGTCGAGCCGCTGGGTGTGTGCCTCCGGCGACGCTGGAAGCCAGATCCACCGTCTGCGGTTGCTGCCGCCCGCGTGCATCCCACCCGCCGGAGCGCGGGTCAGCGGTCCGCGGGGTGGGGGATGTCCTGCCAAGCCTGGGTGTCGGCGAGGTCGAGGGTCCAGGTGGTGTCGGTCCAGGTGAGGCGTCGCCGGAGCGGGTCCCGGTCGTCGGCCGGTTCGGGGTCGTCGCACCGGTCGGCGTAGCCGGCGCCGGCCAGC
>DASTLY010000012.1:0-11977 GCA_035714445.1 Mycobacteriales bacterium | reverse complement strand
CGTTCGTCCCCAAGACGCGCGTCGAGGTGCTCGTCGACGACGCGGACGCCTCCCGCGTCATCGATGCGATCGTCGCCGCGGCCAGCACCGGGTCGATCGGCGACGGCAAGGTCTGGTCCACGCCCGTCGACGAGGTGGTCCGCGTCCGCACCGGCGAGCGGGGGGTGGAGGCCCTGTGAGCAGAGGCTGGGGTCCGGGGCCCCACGACGTAGGAGTGGGCGTCCCGGTCAGTGCCGGAGCGAGCCCTGGTGTGGCTGTGAGTGCGGGCCGCGGAGCGGGCGTCCCGTCCGCCGCCGGAGCGAGCAAGGAGATGGCGCTGTGAGGCTGGTGACCGGGATCGTCAAGCCGTTCAAGCTCGACGACGTCAAGACCGCGCTCGAGGCGGCGGGCGTGCAGGGCATGACGGTCAGCGAGGTGCAGGGCTTCGGCCGCCAGCGCGGGCACACCGAGGTCTACCGGGGCGCGGAGTACACCGTCGCCTTCGTGCCCAAGGTGCGCGTCGAGGTGCTGGTCGACGACGCGGACGCCCTGCGGATCCTGGACGTTCTCGTGCAGGCGGCGGGCACCGGGTCGATCGGTGACGGCAAGGTCTGGAGCACCCCGGTCGACCAGGTCGTCCGGGTACGGACCGGGGAGCGCGGCGCCGAGGCGCTGTAACCCCACCGCAGCGGGACCCGTAGCAGCGCTGGGCCGGCCCTCCTCAGGGGCCGGCCCACCGCGGCGTGAGCAAAGGTGGACCGTGACCAACGCGCTCCGGGACCGACGGGCCGAGGTGCTCGCGCGTACCGACCTGGTCGGGGCCGGGCTGCGGACGGCGCTGGTCGAGGCGTACGAGGACGAGCTGGGCCGGCTGCTCGGCGACCCCGGGCCGGGGCGCGCCCTTGTCGCCGTGGGCGGGCTGGGCCGGCGGGAGATGGCGGCCGGCAGTGACCTCGACCTCGTCCTGCTGCACGACGGCCGGGGCACGGGCGTCGCGGAGCTGGCCGACCAGGTCTGGTACCCCGTGTGGGACAGCGGCATCGGCCTGGACCACTCGGTGCGTACGGTGGGCGAGGCCGTCGCGGTGGCCACCGCCGACCTCAAGGCCGCGCTGGGCCTGGTCGACGCGCGGCACGTCGCGGGGGACGCGGCGCTGACCGGCGAGCTGGTCGCGGCCACCCGGCGAGCGTGGCGGGCGCAGGTCGCCGCCCGCCTGCCCGAGCTGCAGGCGGCGGTGCAGGAGCGCTCACGCGCCTTTGGCGACGTGGCCTTCCTGCTCGAGCCCGACCTCAAGCACGCCCGCGGCGGGCTGCGCGACGTGCACGCCCTGCACGCGCTCGCCGTCGCGCAGGTGGTCGACGTGCCGTCGCCGGCCGTCCTCGCCGCGCACACGGTTCTGCTCGACGTCCGCGGCGAGCTGCACCGGCGCACCGCCCGGGCCGGCCGCCGGGCGGTCGACCAGCTGCTGCTGCAGGAGCAGCCCGGCGTCGCCAGGGCGCTGGGCTACGAGGACGCCGACGCGCTCATGGCGGCGGTGTCCGGTGCGGCCCGCACCATCGCCTACGCCGCCGACACGACCTGGCGGCGGATCCGCCCGAGCCGGCCGCGGCGGCGCCTGCTCGGCCGGCGGACCGTGGGCACCGGCCGGCGGCCGCTCGCGGACGAGGTGGTCGAGCAGGACGGCGAGGTCGTCCTGGCGCGCGACGCCCGACCCGGGTCGGACCCGACGCTGCCGCTGCGGCTCGCCGCGGCAGCGGCCCGGGCCGACCTGCCGATCTCGCCGGCGACGCTCGAGGTGCTGGCGGCCGCCTGCCCGCCGATGCCGACGCCCTGGCCCCGGCCGGCCCTCGACGCGCTCGTGTCGCTGCTGGCCACCGGCCCGGCCGCGGTCCCCGTGCTGGAGGCGCTCGACCAGGCGGGGCTGCTGGTCGCCCTGCTGCCTGAGTGGGAGCACGTGCGCAGCTGCCCCCAGCGCAACGCGGTGCACCGGTTCACCGTCGACCGGCACCTCGTCGAGGCGGCGGCGGCCGCCGCCCCGCTCACCCGGGAGGTCGCCCGCCCCGACCTGCTGCTGCTCGGCGCGCTGCTGCACGACATCGGCAAGGGCCTGCCCGGCGACCACACCGACGTCGGGATGCGCCTGGTCGCCGGCATCGGGCCGCGGCTGGGGCTGCCCCCTGCCGACGTCGACGTGCTCGTCACCATGGTCGAGCACCACCTGCTGCTGCCCGACGCGGCCACCCGCCGTGACCTGGAGGACCCGGCGACGGCAGCCGCAGTGGCGGCTGCGGCCGGCACCGGCTCGGTGCTCGAGCTCCTGCACGCGCTGACCCGGGCCGACGCGGCCGCGACCGGCCCGGCCGCCTGGAGCCCGTGGAAGGCCGGGCTGGTCGCGGAGCTGGTCCGGCGGGCCGGCGCCCTGCTGGCCGGTGCCCCGCTGCCGCCTCCGGCGCCGCTGGCCGACTGGCAGGAGGATCTGGTCGGTCCGGGCACGTTCGCGCTCGACGCACGCGGCGACGAGGTCACCGTGGTCGCCCGCGACCGCCCCGGCCTGCTCGCGCTCGCCGCCGGGGTCATGGCGCTGCACCGGCTCGACGTACGGTCGGCCTCCGGCTTCTCCCGCGGCAGCACCGGCATCGCGGTGCTCCGGGTCGCCCCGCGCTTCGGCTCGCTGCCGGACTGGCGGGTCGTCCGCGACGAGCTGCGCCGGGCGGTCGACGGCGAGCTGCCGCTGGCGGAGGTGCTGCGCTCGCGCGAGCAGGCGTACGCCAGGGTCGCCCCGCCCGGTTCGCCGCCCACCGTCCACCTGGTGGACGACGCGTCGCAGACCGCGACCGTGGTCGAGGTCCGCGCGCCCGACGGGCTCGGCGTGCTGTTCCGGATCACCTCGGCGCTGATGGGCTGCGGGCTGGACGTGCGCACCGCGCACATCTCGACGCTCGGCGCGGACGTCGTGGACGCCTTTTACGTGGTGGGGCCGGACGAGGGCAAGGTTGCCGACCCGGCGCTGCGGCAGCGGATCACCGACCAGGTGCTCGCGGCCCTGGCCGGCTGACCGCCCGGCGCGCGCGGTGCCGCCGGGCTGAGCGGGGGCACCGCCCCGACTACGCTGGGCCCGTGTTCGACACCCTCGCCGACCGGCTCGACAAGGTCTTCACGTCCCTGCGCGGCAAGGGACGCCTGTCCGACGCCGACATCGACGCGACGGCCCGCGAGATCCGCATCGCCCTGCTCGAGGCCGACGTCGCGCTGCCGGTCGTGAAGGCGTTCATCGCCAAGGTCAAGGAGCGGGCGCGCGGTGCGGAGGTCAGCCAGGCGCTGAACCCCGCGCAGCAGGTCATCAAGATCGTGAACGAGGAGCTCGTCGCCATCCTCGGCGGCGAGACCCGGCTGATCCGCTACGCCAAGACGGCGCCGACGGTGATCATGCTGGCCGGCCTGCAGGGCGCCGGCAAGACGACGCTGGCGGGCAAGCTGGCCCGCTACCTCAAGGCGCAGGGTCACGCGCCGCTGCTGGTCGCCTGCGACCTCCAGCGGCCCAACGCCGTGCAGCAGCTGCAGGTCGTCGGCGGCCAGGCGGGCGTGGACGTCTTCGCGCCGTACGCCGGGTCGGGCGTCGGGAACCCGGTCGACGCGGCGCGGCAGGGCGTGGAGCACGCCCGCCGGATGAACCACGACGTCGTCGTCGTCGACACCGCCGGGCGGCTCGGCATCGACGCCGACCTCATGCAGCAGGCCGCCGACATCCGCGACGCCGTACAGCCGGACGAGGTGCTGTTCGTCGTCGACGCGATGATCGGCCAGGACGCCGTCGTCACCGCGCAGGCCTTCCAGGAGGGCGTCGGCTTCACCGGCGTCGTCCTCACCAAGCTCGACGGCGACGCCCGCGGCGGCGCGGCGCTGTCGGTGCGGCACCTCACTGGCGAGCCCATCCTGTTCGCCAGCACCGGCGAGAAGCTCGCCGACTTCGACGTCTTCCACCCCGAGCGGATGGCCTCGCGCATCCTCGGCATGGGCGACGTCCTCACGCTCATCGAGAGCGCGGAGAAGCACTTCGACCAGGCGTCGGCCGAGAAGATGGCCGGCAAGATGCAGTCCGGCGAGGACTTCGACCTCGAGGACTTCCTCGAGCAGATGCTCCAGGTCCGCAAGATGGGCCCGATCGCCAACCTGCTCGGGATGCTGCCGGGCATGGGGCAGATGAAGGACGCGCTGGCCCAGGTCGACGACCGCGACATCGACCGGATCGCGGCGATCATCCAGTCGATGACGCCGCAGGAGCGGCACACGCCCAAGATCCTCAACGGGTCGCGGCGGATGCGCATCGCCAAGGGCTCCGGCGTCACGGTGCCGGAGGTCAACAACCTCGTCGACCGGTTCTACGAGGCCCAGAAGATGATGAAGCAGATGTCAGGCATGGGGATGCCGGGCATGGGCCGGGCCGCCAAGCGGGCCGGCGGCGGCAACGCGAAGAAGGGCAAGAAGAAGGGCCCGGGCCGCACCGGTGGCCCGGCGGCGGCGCAGAAGCGCGCGCTGCCCAGCGGCCAGCAGCCCGCCCCCCAGCAGCCCGGCGTCCCGCAGCTGCCCAAGCTGCCCCGCGGTGGCCCGATGCTGCCCCCCGGCGCGCCGCCGTTCGGCCCGCCGCGCGGCAACCAGGGACCGGACCCGCTCGGGCTGCGCCGTCCCCGCTAGGCCGCGCCCGGCGCCCGCTCTCTCGGTGGCGGTGGCCGGCGCGCTCAGCCTGCTGCTGGTCGCGCCGCACCTGTCCGGCACCGACCTGTCCGCGGCCGCGGCGCACGCCGACTTCGCCGCCGCGCACCCGCTCACCCCCGTCGACCTGCGGTGGTACGCCGGCTCGCAGCAGTTCGGCTACTCGCTCTGGTCGCAGTACGCCATGGCCGCGCTCGGCGTACGCACCGCCGGGGTGCTGGCCGCCCTGGTGTCCGCCGCCGCCTTCGCCCTGCTGCTGCGCCGCGCGCAGGCCCGGCGGGAGCTGCTCGGCAGCCTGGTGGGGGCCGCCTGCATCGTGCTCAACCTGGCCAGCGGCCGGATCACGTACGCGATCGGGCTGGCCGTCGGGCTGCTCGCGCTGCTCGCCCTGCCCCGACGCCTGCCGGCCGCGGTGCTGACGCTGCTCGCAGCGGCGGCCAGCCCGGTGGCCGGGCTGTTCCTCGGGCTGGCCGGCGCCGCCCTGCTGCTGACCGGGCGGCGGGCCGACGGGCTGGCCCTGGCGCTGCCCGCGGCGCTCGCCCTGGGGGTCGTCGGCGGGCTGTTCGGCCAGGGCGGCTACAACGCCATGAGCATCGGCGACACCTGGACGTCGGTCGTGCTCACCGTCGCCGCCGGGCTCGCCGTGCCGCACCGGGCGGTGCGCGTGGGGGCGGTGCTGCTCGCCTTCGGCCTGGTTGCCGCGTACGCCGTCCACACGCCGGTCGGGCTCAACGCGGTGCGGCTGCCGACGATGTTCGCGATCCCGCTGGTGCTGGCGTTCGCGCCGTGGTCGGCGCTGGTCGTGGCGCCCGTCGTCGTGGCCCTGGCCGTCGTCCGGGCACCCGTGCAGCGCTACGACGTGCGCCAGGCCGACTGGGCGGTCAACACGCCGGCCTACTTCGCCCCGCTCACCGCCGAGCTGGCGCGGCGGGCGCCGACGGGTCGCGTCGAGGCCGTGCCGACCGTCGACTACTGGGAGGCGGTGCACGTCGCCGAGGTCGCCCCGCTGGCCCGCGGCTGGCTGCGCCAGCAGGACACCCTGCGCAACCCGCTGTTCTTCGACGGCACGCTGTCGGCCGCGACGTACGAGGCCTGGCTGCGCGACACCGGCGTGCAGTACGTCGCCCTGCCGGGCGGGCCGCTGGCCTTTGTCGGCCGGGCCGAGGGAGCGCTGGTCCGCGGCGGCCTGCCGTACCTGTCGCAGGTGTGGAGCGGTGGCGACTGGGTGCTGTACGAGGTCGCCGGCAGCCCGGCGCTGGCCGACGGCGCCCGGGTGCTCCGCAGCACCGCGACGCAGATCGCGCTGCGGGTCGACGCACCCGCCGACGTGCTGGTACGGGTGCAGCCGAGCCGATGGCTGACCGTCACCGGCCCGGCCTGCCTCGCGCCGGCCGGACGGTGGGTGCGGCTGCGCGCCGACCGACCGGGGGACTACGTGATGGGCAGCGCGCTGCAGCTGCGCCCGACGGCCGCCTGCTGAGGCGCGACGGGGGCGCCGTCTGGCACACTGGTCGGCGAACCGACACCGGGGCCGGCCCTCTACCCGTCCCCGGCGTGTCCGCAAGGCCTGGCCGCCGCGTCCCCCACGCGCTTCGCGGCCGCGCACCCCTTCCGTACGACTGGAGCACGAGTCCGTGGCAACGAAGATCAAGCTCATGCGTCTCGGCAAGATGCGCGCGCCCTACTACCGCATCGTGGTGGCCGACGCGCGCACCAAGCGGGACGGCCGCGTCATCGAGACGATCGGCAAGTACCACCCGAAGGAGAACCCGTCCTTCATCGAGGTGAACGCCGAGCGGGCCGCGTACTGGCTCGGCGTCGGCGCGCAGGCGACCGACCCGGTCGAGCGCATCCTCAAGGTCACCGGCGACTGGCAGAAGTTCAAGGGCGAGGCCGCCCCCGCGCCGATGCTGGTGGCCGCCCCGAAGGCCGACAAGCGCGCGACCTTCGAGGCCGCCGCCCGCGAGGGCATCGAGGCCGGTGGCGCCGCCACCACCCCGAAGAAGAAGACGGCCAAGAACGACGCGCAGCAGCCGGCCGACGTCCCCGCGGACGCGGCCGCCACGGCCGCCGCGGCACCTGCCGCTGCCCCCGCGGCGGAGTAGGTGCTCGAGCAGGCCGTCGAGCACCTCGTCCGCGGGATCGTCGACAACCCCGACGAGGTCAACGTCGACATGGTCACCGGGCGGCGCGGGCGCACCCTCGAGGTGCGCGTGCACCCGGACGACCTCGGCAAGGTGATCGGGCGCAGCGGCCGCACCGCCAAGGCGCTGCGTACGGTGACGACCGCCCTCGGCGGCCGGGGCGTACGCGTCGACGTGGTCGACACCGACGAGGTCCGCTAGCAGGTGCCCGGTACCGGCCGCAGGCCGCGGGTCGCCGGGGCGCGCCGACCGGTCGTCGCGCCGCCGGCAGCCGAGCCGGAGGTTCGGGAACAGCTCCCTCCCGAGCCGGCGCCCACTGCCGAGGATGAGCTGCTTCTCGTCGTCGGCCGGATCGGCAAGCCGCAGGGCATCCGCGGCGAGGTCACGGTGCAGGTCCGCACCGACGACCCGCAGGCGCGCTTCGCGGTCGGCGCCCGGCTGCTGACCGACCCGGCCGAGCGCGGCCCGCTGACGGTGGCGGCCGCGCGTGACCAGAACGGCCGGCTCATGGTCCTGTTCGAGGGGGTGCCGGACCGCAACGCCGCCGAGGCGCTGCGCGGCACGCTCGTGCTGGTCGACGCGGCGCAGCTGCCGGCGCCGGACGACCCGGACGAGTTCCACGACTTCCAGCTCGTCGGGCTCGCGGCCGAGCTGCCGGACGGCGCCCCGCTCGGCACCGTCGTGGAGGTGCTGCACCTGCCGCACGGCGACGTGCTGGCCGTACGCCGGGCCGGTGCGCCGGGCGGCGCGGCCGAGGTGCTCGTGCCCTTCGTCGCGGCGATGGTCCCGGTCGTCGACGTGCCCGGCGGCCGGATCGTCGTGCACCCGCCCGACGGGCTGCTCGACCTCAGCGAGCCCACGCCCGACGGGGACCTGCCCGACGGGGACCTGCCCGACGGGGACGGCGGCTGAGCGTGCGCATCGACGCCGTCACCGTGTTCCCCGACTACCTCCGGCCGCTCGGCCTGTCGCTGCTCGGCAAGGCGCAGGAGCGGGGGCTGCTCGAGGTCCACGTGCACGACCTGCGCACGTGGACCGACGACGTGCACCGCACCGTCGACGACAGCCCGTACGGCGGCGGGCCGGGGATGGTGATGACGCCGGAGCCGTGGCGCCGGGCGCTGGAGCACGTGGCCCCGCCGGCCGGGGAGCAGCCGCTGCTGGTCCTGCCCACCCCGGGCGGGCGGCCGTTCACCCAGCGGCTGGCGGCGGAGCTCGCCGCGGAGCCCTGGCTGGCGTTCGCCTGCGGGCGGTACGAGGGGATCGACGGGCGGGTCGCGCAGCACGCCGCCCGCCGCATGCGTGTGCTGGAGGTCTCGCTGGGCGACTACGTGCTGGCCGGCGGGGAGGTGGCCGTGCTGGTGATCGTGGAGGCGGTCGCGCGGCTGCTGCCCGGCGTGCTGGGCAATGCCGCGTCCTGCGTGGACGACAGCTTCAGCGGCGCCGCGATGGCCGGCCTGCTGGAGGGGCCGGCCTACACCCGGCCGCCGTCGTGGCAGGGCCTCGACGTGCCGGCCGTCCTGCTGTCCGGCGACCACGCCGCGATCGCCCGGTGGCGGCGGGACGAGGCGCTGCGCCGGACGGCCGACCGGCGGCCCGAGCTGCTCGCGGCCCTGGAGCACCGGCTGGACGAGCGGGACCGGGCCGCGCTCGCGGCCGGCCCGGCAGCGGGTGTGGCAGAGTAGAGGGCTGTTGCGGGGACGCCCCATCCAGGCACCCGACCACCTGCGGCCAGGCGCGGTCTCCCGCGCACCACACCTCGGCGCCCTCGCGCGCCACCCTGCACGAGAAGGCGACGGACGATGCACACCCTCGACGATCTTGACGCCGCGCAGCTGCGCAGCGACCTCCCCGACTTCCGGCCGGGTGACACGCTGGATGTCGGCGTGCGCGTCGTCGAGGGCAACCGCTCGCGGGTGCAGCGCTTCCAGGGTGTCGTCATCCGGCGCCAGGGCGGTGGCATCCGCGAGACGTTCACCGTCCGCAAGGTCAGCTTTGGGGTCGGCGTCGAGCGCACGTTCCCGGTCCACACGCCGGTGATCGAGGACGTGAAGGTCGTCACCCGCGGTGACGTCCGGCGCGCGAAGCTCTACTACCTGCGCGAGCTGCGGGGCAAGAAGGCCAAGATCAAGGAGAAGCGCGAGACGGCGCCGACGAAGGCCGCAGCCCCCAAGGTCTGACCGTTCCGGCCCGCCCGTCCAGCGCCGCGCCCGGGCGCGGGGATCGCATGTCCACCCCGTCGGGCGGCACGCCCGCCCGTCACCCGCCGTTAGGGTCAGCGTGATGAGCGACAGAAGCAGCGCGGACCCGGCACGCGAGCCCGAGGCCGGCCGGCCGGCCGAGGCACCCCGCGCCGGCGCCACGACCGGCTCCGTCCCGGTCGCCGCAGCCGCACTGTCCGAGCCCGGAGCGGACGACCCCCGGCCGGACGACCCCCGGCCCGCGCCCGTCTCCGGGGACGGCGCCGAGGCCCCGGCCAAGAAGAGCAGCTCCGGCGGCTTCTTCCGCGAGCTGCCGTTCCTGGTCGTGGTCGCCTTCGCGCTCGCCCTGGTCATCAAGGCGTTCCTGGTGCAGGCGTTCTACATCCCGTCGGGATCGATGGAGCAGACCCTCGCCATCCGCGACCGGGTCCTGGTCAACAAGCTCGTGTACGACGTACGCGACGTCCGCCGCGGCGAGGTGATCGTCTTCAACGGCGCCGGGTCGTTCACCCCCGACCAGGACCAGGTGATCTTCACCGAGCCGGCCAACCCGGTGCGCCGCGCCCTGGTCAAGGTGGGCAGCCTGATCGGGCTGGGCCCCTCCGGCGAGACCGACTTCATCAAGCGGGTCGTCGGGCTGCCGGGCGACCGGGTGGCCTGCTGCACCGACGGCAAGGTCACGGTGCAGCCGCCGGGCGGCACGCCGGTCGCCCTCGACGAGCCCTACACGTACGAGAACGACGCGCCGATGACCTTCTGCTCCGCGGGTGCCACGGAGGAGAGCTGCCCGGCCGACGCCCCCGGCGTGCTCGTGCCCGACGGTCGCCTGTTCGTGATGGGCGACCACCGCTGCTGCTCCAGCGACTCCCGGCTGCACCTCGACGACGGCGAGATGGGGACGGTGCCCGCGTCCGAGGTGATCGGCCGCGCGTTCGTCGTCGTGTGGCCGCTGGACCACCTCACCCTGCTCAAGGTGCCGGGCGGCTTCGGTGTGGGCCCGCTCAGCGTCGGGGTGCCGACCGCGACCGCCGTGCCGTACGCGCTCGGCGCCGTCGGGGTGCTGCCGATCGGGCTGCTGCGCTACCGCCGGCGCCGCCGCCGGGCCGGGTGAGGACCTCCTCCAAGCTCCTCGTCGTCGATCCCGACGGGGCCGTGCTGCTGCTGGACTGCACCGACCCGGGCGCGCCCGGCACCCGCTGGCAGGAGCTGCCGGGCGGCGGCATCGAGCCGGGCGAGGACGCCGTGCAGGCCGGCGTGCGCGAGGTGCTGGAGGAGACCGGGGTGGTCGTGCCCCCGGAGGCCGTCGGCCCGCTGCTCTGGACGCAGGTGGCGTCCTTCACCTGGCGCCGCGCGCGCCACGTGGCGCTGCACGAGGCGCGGGTGGCCCGGCTGCCCGGCCCGCCGGTGCTGGCACCGGTGGCGTTCACCGAGGCCGAGCAGGGCACGATCCTGGGCCAGCGCTGGTGGACCCCCGACGAGGTCGCAGCGCACCCGGGGCGCTTCTTCCCGCGCCGTCTCCCGGCGCTGCTGCCCCGGCTGCTCGCCGGTGAGCGGGTGGACGAGCCCGACGACGACTGGGACGTGCCGGACGGCCCGCCCGCGCCGTCATCCTCAGGAGGGGGGCCGCCGCGGCCGGGCGCTGTCTAGGCTGTCCGGCGTGAGCAGCCCTGTGGACCGGCGGGCCGCCCGCGTCCTGCTGGTGGACGCCGCGGACCGGGTGCTGCTGCTGCGCGGCACCGACCCGGCGGACCCGTCGCTGGGCGAGTGGTGGTTCACGCCCGGCGGCGGCCTGGACGAGGGCGAGCAGCCGGCGCAGGCGGCCTGCCGCGAGCTGGCCGAGGAGACCGGGCTGGTGCTGTCCGCCGGGCAGCTCGGGCCGGTGGTCCACGAGCGCGTCGCCCACTTCACCTTCAGCGGTACGACGTACCGGCAGGCCGAGGTGTTCTACCTGGCCCGCATCGACCGGCACGAGGTCGACACCGCGGGGTGGACGCCGCTGGAGGTGGCCAGCGTGCTCGAGCACCGGTGGTGGCCGCGTACGGACCTGGCCGGCACGGCCGAGCGGGTCTACCCCGTCGACCTGGTGGCGGTGCTCGACCGGGCGCTCGCGGCGTGACCGTCTCGCGTGTCGCCGGTGCGGCCCGGGCGGGGCGTCGGTGATCCGCGCGCCGCGGCCCGTGGTGCGGGTCGAGAACGGGCTGTGGGCGTACGAGCGGGTGCTCCAGCGCAGCGGCTTCCCCCTGGTCGCGGGCACCGACGAGGCCGGTCGCGGGGCCTGCGCCGGGCCGCTCGTGGTGGCAGCCGTGGTGCTCCCGCCGGGACGGCGCGGCGAGGTGCCCGGGCTCGCGGACAGCAAGCTGCTGACCGAGCGGGCGCGGGAGGCGGCGTACGACCAGGTGCTGGACCGTGCGGTGTCGGTGTCGGTGGTGGTCGTGCCGCCGCAGGAGGTCGACCGGTGCGGGCTGCACGTCATGAACGTCCGGGCGATGCGTCAGGCTGTGCTGCGGCTCTCGCCCTGCCCGTCGTATGTGCTCACCGACGGCTTCCCGGTCGCCGGGATGCCCGCGCCGGCCCTGGCCATGTGGAAGGGGGACCGGGTCGCCGCCTGCGTCGCCGCGGCCTCCGTCGTCGCGAAGGTCACCCGGGACCGGATGATGGTGGACCTGCACGCGCGCTTCCCCGCGTACGGGTTCGACGAGCACAAGGGCTACTCGACGCCGGAGCACTCCGCGGCGATGGTCCAGCATGGCCCCTGCGCGGAGCACCGCCACTCGTACGTCAACGTGCGCGCCGCGGCCGCCGGGGGACTGCGGCAGACTGTGGCGATGGAGCGGGCTGCCTCATGAGCGCGGAAGACCTCGAGAAGTACGAGACCGAGATGGAGCTGCAGCTCTACCGGGAGTACCGCGACATCGTCCGCCAGTTCGACTACGTGGTGGAGAC
>DASTLY010000011.1:0-23267 GCA_035714445.1 Mycobacteriales bacterium | reverse complement strand
CGCCGCGGTGTCTCTGCCCGCCCGCTTCGCCGACGCGCTGCGCCGGGGGACGCCGCCGGTGGTGGGCTACCTGGACGGCGACCGCACCCTGCTGAACCTGCGCAGCCTGCTGGCCGCGGACGACGAGGACCTGGCCGCGGCCGTGCTGGCCGTCGAGGGCGGCTAGGCGTGCGCGTCGTCGCCACCGCCGGGCACGTCGACCACGGCAAGTCGACGCTGGTCCGCGCCCTGACCGGGATGGAGCCCGACCGGTGGGCCGAGGAGCGCCGCCGCGGCATGACCATCGACCTCGGCTACGCGTGGGCGCCGCTGCCGTCCGGCGAGGTGCTGGCGTTCGTCGACGTGCCGGGGCACCAGCGCTTCATCGGCAACATGCTGGCCGGGCTCGGGCCGGCCCCCGCGGTGCTGTTCGTCGTGGCCGCCGACGAGGGCTGGCGGCGGCAGTCGGCCGAGCACCTGGCCGCCGTCGACGCCCTGGGCCTGACGACCGGGCTGCTGGCGGTGACCCGCAGCGACCTCGGCGACCCCGGGCCGGCGACCGAGGAGGCGCTCGGCCACCTGGCGGCCAGCAGTCTGGGCCGGGTCGAGCCGGTCGCGGTCTCCGGGCGCACCGGCGACGGTGTCGACGCCCTGCGCGCCGCCCTGGACCGGCTCGTCGCCCGGCTGCCGGCGCCGGCGGTCGACGCCGCCGTACGACTGTGGGTGGACCGCTCGTTCACCGTCCGCGGCAGCGGCACCGTCGTGACCGGCACCCTCGGCGCCGGGACGTTGCGCGTCGGGGACGAGCTCGCCCTGCACACCCGCGCCGGCGCCGGCCGCCGGGTGCGGGTGCGCGGCCTGCAGAGCCTGGGCGGGACGTACGACCGGGTGCAGGCCGTCGCCCGGGTCGCCGTCAACCTGCGCGGCCTCGAGCGGGAGGACGTCGGCCGCGGGGACGTCCTGCTGACCCCCGGCGCCTGGCGCCCGGCGGACACCCTCGACGTGCGGCTGAGCGTGCCGGCGCAGGAGCTGCCCGCCGAGCTGGTGCTGCACGTCGGCTCGGCCGGGGTGCCGGTGCGGGTGCGCCCGCTGGTGGGCGACACCGCCCGCCTGCAGCTGGCCCATCCGCTCCCGGTCCGGGCCGGCGACCGCGCCCTGCTGCGCGACCCCGGCCAGCAGTCGGTCGCCGCCGGCGTGCTGCTGCTCGACGCCGACCCGCCCGAGCTGCGCCGGCGGGGCGCGGCCCGGGCCCGCGCCGGCGTCCTCCGCGGCGCCGACGGCCGGCCGGACCTGGCCACGGAGGTCGCCCGGCGCGGCGCCATGCGCAGCGCGGAGCTGACGGCCCTCGGCGTCGAGCTGACCGCGGACCCGACCGTGCTGCGCCTCGGCGACTGGCTGGTCGCCGCCGACACCTGGCGCGGCTGGGCCGCCGCCCTGGTCACGGCCGTGGACGCGCACGCCCGCTCCGCTCCGCTCGAGCCGGGGCTGCCCGCGGAGGCCGCCCGGCGCGAGGTGGGGGTCCCCGACCTGCGTCTGCTGGCCCCGCTGGTCGCCGCCGCGGGCCTCGAGCAGGCCGCCGGGCGGGTCCGGCGGCCGGGTGCCGTGCCCTCCCTCGGCCCGGCGGAGGCCGGCGTCCGCGAGGTCGAGCGCCGGCTCGGGGAGTCGCCGTTCCTCGCGCCCGAGGCGCACGACCTGCAGGCGCTGGGCCTCGGCCCGCGCGAGATCGCCGCCGCGGCCGGCGCCGGCCGGCTGCTGCGGCTGCGGTCCGGCGACGCCGACCTGGTGCTGCTGCCCGACGGCCCGGCCCGCGCCATGCGGGTGCTCGCCGCGCTCCCCCAGCCGTTCACGCTCAGCCAGGCGCGCCAGGCGCTCGGCACCACCCGCCGGGTCGCCGTACCCCTGCTGGAGCACCTGGACGGCCGGGGCTGGACCCGCCGGCTGGACGGCGCGCTGCGCCAGGTCAGCCCAGGCGCAGCGACACCCAGTCGGTGACGACGTCGCCGTCGAGCTGGGTGCGTACGTGCAGGCTGAAGGAGCCGGTCGGCGCCGCCTCGAGCCGGAAGCAGCCCATGTCGTCGGCCTGCACGGTGCGCGGTGGCCGGTCCGGCTCGCGGACCTCGATGACGGCGGCCTGGGGTGGCACCAGCTGCCCCACGATCGCGTCGTCGGTGACCCCGAGCTCGACGACGAGCGTCGCGCACTCGAAGGTCAGGGTCCGCAGGGCGGCGGTCTCGCTGCGCACCGCCGTCAGCTCCCGGTCGAGGGCGGAGTCGTGGGCCAGCTCGGCCAGCTCGGCATCGACCGTGCGCCAGGCGTACACGGCCTTGGCCGCGGCCACGACCGAGGGCGGCGGCGGTGAGCCGGCCAGGGCGGCCCGCAGCTGTGCCATCAGCTGCTCGTCGTCCTCATACCACTGCGGCTGGACCACGGTCTGCTCCTGTCATGGTCAACGCACCCAGGGCAGCCCGCTGGCCCGGGGGGCCGCGTCGAGCAGGCTGTGCAGGGCCTGCCCTGCGGTGCGGCGCACGCCGTCGCGGGCCTGTGCGGCGGCCACCATGCCGCTCAGCCGGGCAGCGGCGAACGACGTCCCGCTCCAGCTGGCGTAGCCGCGGAAGTCCGCCTGCTTGTCACCGCTGGACGTCTGCGGGTTGAAGGTGTCGACGGGGCCGGCCAGGTAGATGCTCTCCACCTCGTCGCCCCACGCCAGCACGTCCAGCCACGGGTTGTCCTCCGGCTTCGGGCTCCACGTCACCGAGCTGCCCTGCGCCCGCGTCGCGCCGACGGCGACGACGTCGATGAGCGCGGCCGGCCAGAGCGGCCGGCCGGGATCGCTGACGCCGTGGTTGCCCGCGGAGGCGATGACGAGGATCTCCGGGTCGAGCCGGTCCAGCGCCCTGCTGAGAACGAGCGGCGGCTGGTTGTCGCCGGTGAAGCAGCCCATCGACAGGTTCAGCACGCTCACCCCTGTGCCGTTCAGGGCGACGATCGCCCTCGCGACGGTCCAGCTGTCGCTGGTGCCCTGCTCGTCGAGCACCGGCCGGATGTGCAGCGTGGCGCCGGGGGCCTCCCGCAGGACGAGCCCGGAGACGAACGTCCCGTGCCCGGCGTCCGGGGCGTACGAGCTCCCGCGGCCGTCGGGCAGCAGGGCGTCCGCGCCGGCCACGAAGCGGCCGAGCAGCTGTGGCCGGGCCGCCACCGGCGTGTCGAGGACGGCCACGACCACGCCGGTGCCGTCCTGCTGCCGGTGGACCGGCCAGCTCGGCGGGTGGACCGCTGTGGGCACGCTCTCCCCACCGCCCCCGATCGTGTGCTTGGCGATGACGCCCTCGACCGTCCGGTTCTTGCCGAACATCGGCACCCACCCGTGGTACTCCGCGGTGAAGTCGGAGTAGAGGCGCTGGAGCAGCCGGTCGAGATCGGTGTCGCCGGTCCCGCCGGCGGCCGCGACGTGCACCTCGTCCGGGCGCAGGTCGAGCAGGGCGAGGCCCAGCTCGGGCGCCTCCTGCGCCCGGACGACCTGCACGCCCCACTCCCGGAGGCGGCCCTGGATCAGGGCCCTGTGCGGCAGCGCCACGACGATCTGGTCGACGTCCTGGGACGTGGCCTCGGAGACCATGGGTCCTCCTTGCTCGGGTCGAGCTGCACCGTCGCGTGCCGCCTCTGATGTTATGGATCCCACAGGCCCCGGCCTGATACAACGTGCGGGCAGAAAGTTGCAGGACTCGGTCGGAGGCCGTCTTGCCCGCAAGAGACCTCACCGGCGAGGCCCGGGCGCTGCTCCGCCTGGTCGACCGGACGCCTCGCGAGGCGGAGGTGCGCGCGCTGCGCCTGCTCGCGGTCGCGCGGCGGCAGGGGGACGACGCCGCGGCCGCGGTCGCCGGGCGGGTGGCGGGCCTGTCGGCGGTGCACCTGAACCGGCTCGACAGCGCCGTCGTCCGGCTGGAGGCCGCGCAGGAGCACGGCAGGGCCGCCGGCCGGACCCTCGCGGCCGAGGCCGGCATGTCCCTGGCCTTCGCCCTCGCCCGGCGGGGCGACGGCGCACGGGCCCTGCGCACCGTCAGCCAGGCCGTGTCCGAGCTGACGGGCGTTGCGCGGGCGCGTGCCCTGGTGCAGCGCGGCGCCATCGCGCAGCAGTTCGAGCAGCTCGACGCCGCCCTCGCCGACTACCGCGCCGCCCTGCCCGCCCTGCGCGAGGCAGGCGAGTGGGTCTGGGTCCAGCGGGTCTACACCAACCGCGCCGTCCTGTACGTCTACCGGGGGCAGCTCGAGATCGCGCACGCCGAGCTCACGCAGGCGGAGCGGCTGTGCACCGAGCACGGCCTGGACCTGCAGCTCGCGTTCGTCGTGGAGAACCTCGCCTTCCTGCACGTGCGCCGCGGGGACGTGCCGGCCGCGCTGCGCTGCCTGGACGATGCCGAGCGCCGCCACGCCGCGCTGGGCGCCAGTGCCGGGACCGTGCTGCTGGACCGCAGCGAGCTGCTGCTGTCGGTCGGCCTCGCCGGTGAGGCACGAGGGGCCGCGGAGCAGGCCGTTGCGGAGCTGAGCCGGACCCGGCGCTACAGCGCGCGGCCGCAGGCCCAGCTGCTGCTGGCCGAGGCGTGCCTGGTGGGCGGCGACCTGCCGGCGGCCCGCCGGGCTGCCGCGGCCGCAGCCGCCTCCTTCCGCTCCCAGCAGCGCTCGGCCTGGGCCGCGCTGGCCCGACAGGCCTCGGCGCGCTGCCGGCTGGCGGACCCCGACCGGCCCGGCCCGACCGCCCAGGCACTGGCGAAGACCGCCGCCGCGCTGGAGGAGGCCGGCTGGTCGCTCGCGGCGCTCGACTCGCGGCTGCTCGCGGCCCGGGCCGCCCTCGAGCGCGGCGCCCCGGGGCAGGCCCGGGCGCTGCTGGCGCTGTCGACGTCGCCGCGCGGGCGCCTCCCGGTCGAGCTGCGCGTCCGGGCGTGGCACGCCGAGGCGCTGCTGCGGCTCGCGGAGGGCCGGCCGGCCGCGGCGCTGTCCGCCCTGCGGTCAGGGGTGCGGCTGGTGGAGGAGCACCAGGCGACCCTCGGCGCGAGCGATCTCCGAAGCTCCGTCACCGCGCACCGCACCGACCTCGTGGACCTCGGCCTGGAGCTCTGCCTGAAGGCGGGGCGGGCCCGCGACGTGCTGGGCTGGGCCGAGCGCGGACGGGCGACCGCGCTCCTGACCCGGCCGCTGCAGCCGCCGGCCGACCCGGCCCTCGCCCAGCACCTCGTCGAGCTGCGCGGCGCGCTCGCGGGCGTCGACGAGGCCCGCCAGCGGGGCCGGCCCGCGCAGGCCCTGCTCAGACGTCAGGCCACGATCGAGCGCGCGGTGCGGGACCGGGCCCGCCAGGTCCCGGGGTCCGCCGCCCGGGTGGACTACCCCCGGGTCGCGGCCCTGGCCTCGGCACTCGGTGACCGTGCCCTCGTGGAGTACGTGGAGCACCGCGGGCAGCTGTCGGCGGTGACCGTCGTCGCCGGGCGGGTGCGGCTCACCCCCCTTGGCTCCACCCGCGACGTCGTCTCGCTGCTGGACCACGTGCCGCTCGCCCTGTCGCGGCTGACGCGCGGCACCTCCGGAGAGCGCAGCGTCGCCGCCGCCCGCCAGCTGCTGGCGACCGTCGGGACGCGGCTGTCGGCGCTGCTCCTGGACCCGCTCCTGGCCCGGCTGGGGGACCGCCGGCTGGTCGTGGTCCCCAGCCGGGCCCTGTCCTGCCTGCCGTGGTCGCTGCTGCCCGGCTGTGCCGGCCGGGCCCTGACGGTCAGCCCGTCGGCCGCCCTGTGGCACCGCGCGTCGCTCCGGCCCCCGCGGGCCGGACCGGTGACGGTGATCGCCGGCCCCGGCCTGCCGGCGGCCGAGAGCGAGGCCGCCATGATCGGGGACGTCTACCGCGACGCCGACGTGCTGCTGGACACCGAGGCGACGGTGCCCGCGGTTATGGCCGCGCTGTCCGCGGCAGGCACGGCCCACATCGCCGCGCACGGTCACTTCCGGGCGGACAACCCGCAGTTCTCCTACCTCCGGCTGGCCGACGGGCCGATGACCGTGTACGACCTCGAGTCGCTCGAGCACGTGCCCGCCCTGGTGGTCCTGGCCGCGTGCGACACCGCGCGCACGTCGGTGTGCCTCGGCAACGAGGTCCTGGGGCTGGCGGCGGCGTTCCTCGGCATGGGCACCTCCGCCCTGATCGCCTCCCTGGTGCCCGTGGCCGACGCGGCCGTGGCTCCCCTCATGGTGTCGCTGCACGAGCGGCTCCGGCGGGGCGCCTCGCCGGCGACGGCGCTGGACGCGGTGCAGGCCGAGGCGCTCGGCAGCGGCTCCCCGGCCCAGGTCGCTGCCGCCCTCGGTCTGGTCTGCCTGGGCGCCGACCACCCGGCACTTCCTCGGCCCCGCGCGGCGACGGAGTCCACCGGCCGGGCGACGGTCCACGTGGCGGTCTGAGCGCCCGGCGTCAGCCGGGACGCAGCACCAGGACCGGCACCTCGGGCACGACGGTGCGCAGCGGCAGGGTGGACGTGCCGATGCCGGAGCCGACGTACAGCCGGTCCGCGGGGTACCAGCCCCGCCGCCAGCGGTTGCCGGACCGGCGGCTGATGCGGTGCAGCGGGTGGCCGAGCACGGTGAGCTGCCCGCCGTGGGTGTGGCCGGCGAGCACGAGCGCGACGGTGTCGGGCACGTCCACGACGACGTCCGGGTTGTGGGTGAGCAGCACCGTGGTCGCGCCCTCGGGCACACCCGCGAGCGCCGCGGGCACCGAGGCGCCGCGGGTCCACAGGTCGCCGACGCCGGCGACCCACAGCCGGCCGTCGAGCACCGGCACCGCCGACTGCTCCAGCACCGGCAGCCCGGCGTCCTCGAGCGCCCGGCGCACGCGCTCGCCGTCGTCCTGCCAGTCGTGGTTGCCGAGCACCCCGAGGACCGGGCCGGCCGCGGTCAGCCCGGACAGCGCCTCGGCGAGCGGCTCGGGAGCGAGCGGGCGGCCCAGCAGCACGTCGGCGACGTGGTCGCCGAGCAGCAGCACCAGATCCGGCTCGGCCGCGAGCACCCGGCGGACCAGCAGCCGGACCCGGTCGAGCCCGACCCAGGGCGCACCGGCGTGCAGGTCCGTGACCACCGCGACGCGCAGCCCGTCCAGCGACGGCGGCCAGCCGGGCAGGGCCAGCGGCACGTCGTGCACGCGCAGCAGGCGGGGCACGACGGCGCCGGTCACCAGCGCCGCCCCCGCGCCGGCGACGGCCAGCCCGGCGAGGGCGCGGGCCGGGGTCAGGCGAGCCCGGTGCGCGCAAAGGCGCCGTACGACGGCGCGATCGTGGCGTTGGGCCCGACCACCCCCGCCACCGCGTCGAGCGTCTTGAGCCCGTCGCCGGTGTTGTAGAGCACGGTCTCCGCGCCGGGGTCGATCTCGCCCCGCTCGAGCAGCTGCCGCAGCGTCGCGACCGTCACCCCGCCGGCGGTCTCGGCGAACACGCCCTCGGTCTCGGCCAGCAGCCGGATGCCCTCGACGACGAGCTCGTCGCTGACGTGCGCCATCGCGCCGCCGGTGCGCCGCACGGCGTCGAGCGCGTACGGCCCGTCGGCGGGGTTGCCGATCGCCAGGCTACGGGCGATCGTCTTGGGCTTGACCGGCCGGACCGTGTTCCAGCCGTTCTCGTACGCGGTCGCGATCGGCGAGCACCCGGTGGCCTGGGCGCCGTACACCTTGTAGGGCGTCGGCTCCACGAGCCCGAGCCGGCCGAGCTCGCCGAACGCCTTGTCGACCTTGGTGAGCAGCGAGCCGGACGCCATCGGCAGCACGACCTGCTCGGGCAGCCGCCAGCCGAGCTGCTCGGCGACCTCGTACCCGAGGGTCTTGCTGCCCTCGGCGTAGTAGGGGCGGACGTTGACGTTGACGAACGCCCACTCCTCGTTCTCGGCGATCTCGCTGCAGAGCCGGTTGACGTCGTCGTAGGACCCCTGGACCGCCACGAGCGTCTGGCCGTACACCGCCGTCTGGATCACCTTGCCCTGCTCGAGGTCGTCGGGAATGAACACGACGGCCCGCAGCCCGGTCGACGCGGCGTGCGCGGCGACCGAGTTGGCGAGGTTGCCGGTGCTGGCGCAGCTGACGGTGGTGTAGCCGAACGCGCGGGCGGCCGACAGGGCCACCGACACGACCCGGTCCTTGAAGGAGTGCGTGGGGTTGCCGCTGTCGTCCTTGACCCACAGCTGGCGCATGCCGAGGGCCTTCGCCAGGTTGGGCGCGTTGCGCAGCTTGGTCATGCCGGCGCCGATGTCGACGCGGGTCGCGAGGTCCTGCCCGGCCGGCAGCAGCCCGGCGTAGCGCCAGATCGTCTGCGGGCCGGCGGCGATCGACTCCCGGGTCACCAGGGCGAGCCGGTCCTGGTCGTACGACACCTCGAGCGGCGCGAAGCACTGCAGGCAGACGTGCACGGGGGCCAGGTCGACCTCGGTGCCGCACTCGCGACAGACCAGGCCGGCGGCGGGGGAGTCCGCGAACGCGGCGGGGCGGGTGCGGGCACCGGCAGTGATGGTCATGGGTCTCCTCATCTTCCCCGCGCGCACGTCGCGCGGGACGGACGTGGCACCTGGCGCGCGAGCGCTGGTTGCCGGGGCGTCATCGGGCCGTGTCCCTGGTGCCCCTCGGGATGAGCGGTGCTGTGGAGTTGTGCGGCCAGTGTACGGGCGGCGGCGCTAGCCTTCCGCCGTGGTCGACCTGCTGCTCGCCTCCAACCGCGGGCCGGTGTCCTACACCGAGGACGACGACGGGCAGCTCGTCGTGCGCCGGGGCGGGGGCGGGCTGGTCAGCGCCCTGGCCGGCGTCGGCGGCGAGACGGTGTGGGTGTGCGCGGCGCTCACCCCGGCCGACCGGCGGGCGGTGCGCACCGGTGGCGTCGACGTGGCCGGCCTGCGGATGCTCGACATCGACGAGGTGGTGTTCCACCGGGCGTACGACCGGGTCGCCAACTCGCTGCTGTGGTTCGTCGCGCACCTGCTGTGCTCGCCGGCGACCAGCCCGACCTTCGACGCGTCGAGCCGGCGGGAGTGGGCGGGCTACGAGACCTACTGCGCGGCGTTCGCCGACGCGCTGTGCGCCGAGGCCTCGCCCGGGGCGCGGGTGCTGGTGCAGGACTACCACCTGTCGCTGGTGCCGGCGATGCTGCGCGAGCGGCGGCCGGACCTGCGCATCAGCCACTTCAGCCACACCCCGTGGGCGCCGCCGCAGTACTTCCGGCTGCTGCCCGACGACGTCGCCCGCCGGCTGCTGGAGGGCCTGCTCGGGGCCGACGCGCTGGGGTTCCTGTCGCCGCGGTGGGCCGACGCGTTCGGCCGCTGCTGCGCCGACGTGCTGGCCGCCAACTGGGACGGCTCCGCGGTGCACCACGCCGGCCGGACGACGACGGTGTCGGTGCATCCGCTCGGTGTCGACGGCTCCGAGCTGCGGGCCCGCGCCGCCCAGCCCGACGTGGTCGGCCGCTCCGAGACGGTGCGCGAGACCGTCGGGGACCGGCGGCTCGTGCTGCGGATCGACCGCACGGAGCTGTCCAAGAACATCGTGCGCGGGCTCCTGGCGTACGCCGAGCTGCTGCGCACCCGGCCCCAGTGGCGCGAGCGGGTGGTGCACCTGGCCTTCGCCTACCCCTCACGGCACGACCTGCCGGAGTACCGCGAGTACACCGCCGCGGTGCAGCGGACCGCCCGCGAGGTGAACGAGGAGTTCGCGACGCCGGGCTGGCTGCCCGTGGTGCTGCAGGTCCGCGACGACTACGCGCGGTCCCTGGCGGCGTACGAGCTGGCCGACGTGCTGGTCGTCAACCCGGTGCGCGACGGCATGAACCTGGTGGCCAAGGAGGGCCCGGTGCTGTCCCGGGACGGCCTCGCGCTGGTGCTCTCGCGCGAGGCCGGCGCGGCCGACCAGCTCGGCGGCGACGCGCTGATGGTCAACCCGTACGACGTCTCCCAGACGGCCGAGGCGATGCACCGGGCGCTGCTGATGCCCCGCGACGAGCGCCTCGCGCGCTGCGACCGGCTGGCCGCCGCCGCGACGGCGCTGCCGCCGTCGGCGTGGCTGGCCGCGCAGCTGGCCGCACTGGACTGAGCGGCCGCGGGGTAAGGGGGTGCGCATGACACGACTGGCTGACGTCGACCTGACCGCCACGCTCGGCAAGAAGGAGGCGGAGAAGCGGCTGACGACCGCCTCGGAGCGGCTGCTGCACCTGCGCCTGCTGCTCGGCGGGCAGCTCGAGTCCCCCGCCGAGCCCCGCCTCGGCCCGCCGCTGTGCGTGGTGTTCGAGGGCTGGGACGCCTCCGGCAAGGGCGGTGCCATCAAGCGGCTGGTCGGGCCGCTCGACCCGCGGCACGTGCGCGTCGCGCAGTTCGCCGCGCCCACCCACGACGAGAAGCGGCACCACTTCCTCGGCCGCTTCTGGCCGGTCCTGCCCGGCTGGGGCGGCATGGCGGTGCTCGACCGCTCCTGGTACGGCCGGGTGCTCGTCGAGCGCGTCGAGGGCTTCGCCACCGACGAGCAGTGGTCCCGGGCGTACGACGAGATCGTGGAGTTCGAGCGCACCCTCGTCGCCGAGGGCATGATTCTGGTGAAGTTCTGGATGCACGTGTCCCCGGAGGAGCAGCTCGCGCGCTTCCAGAGCAGGGCCGCGGACCCGCTCCGGGTGTGGAAGCTGACCGACGAGGACTGGCGCAACCGCGCCCGGCGCGCCGACTACGAGGCGGCGGTCGAGGAGATGGTCGAGCGCACCGACCGGCACCGGGCGCACTGGACGCTGGTCGCCGGCGACGACAAGCGCACCGCGCGGGTGACCGTCGTCGAGACGGTCTGCGAGGCCATCGAGGCCGAGCTCACGACCCGGGGCTACGACCTGCGCCTGGCGAAGTGAGCGCCGCTCCCGGCGGCCACACCCCGGCCGGCGGCGTTCTCGTCGGCAGCTCCGGCGCCCGCCGCAGCCTGGTCCTGTACGAGGACCCGCAGTGCCCGTTCTGCCGCAAGCTCGAGCACGCGACCGGCGACCTGCTGCGCCGCGAGGTCGCTGCGGGCACCGTCGCGGTGGAGTACCGGATGCGCAGCTTCCTCGGGCCGGAGTCCGTGCGCGCCGACGCGGCGCTGGCCGCCGCCGCCGAGCTGGGCCGGTTCGACGAGCTGCGCCGGGAGCTGTTCGACGCGCAGCCGCGCGAGCACAGCGGCGGTTTCACCGTGGAGGACCTGCTGGCGGCGGGCGAGCGGGCGGGGATCGAGGACCCGGCGTACGCCGACGCCGTGCGCGAGGGCCGCTACGAGGCGTGGGTGCAGGAGCGCGACGAGGCACTGCAGGAGGAGGACCCGGACGGGACGCCGCAGGCGCGCCTGGACGGCGAGTGGGTCGACCCCGACGTGTTCTACGACGCCGAGCGGCTGGGCGCCCTGCTGCGCGGCTGAGCCCGCTGAGGTTTGTGTGCCGGGCGTCGGACCGGCGGACAGGGCCCGGCACACAACGGGCGTGAGTAACCGGACAGAAGCCCCGGACACACCGAAGCCCGGCTGCGTCGTGTGCCGGGGCCGGCCCGGCCGGCACATCACCGGGCTCCCGGCAGGACGGCCCGCGGGAACGAGCCGCGTTTCGTCACGGCCTGCTACGGCACGTCGCCGTCCAGGCGTCGGCCGAGGACGACGACCCGGCCGTCGGTGTAGCCGAGCCGCTCGTAGAACGCGACGACCGCGGCGTTGTCCGCGCGCACCATGAGCTGGAGCTTGGGAAGGCCGCGAGCCCGCACCCACTCCTCGCAGGCCTGCATCAGGCGGCGGCCCAGGCCGTGCCCCTGCTCCGCGGGGGTGACCGCCAGGTAGTAGACCCAGCCGCGATGCCCGTCGTGCCCGACCATCGCGGTCGCCAGCAGCCCGTCCTGCGCGACCGCCGCCAGCACGGTGGACGCGCTGCCCGTGATCGCGCGGTCCAGGTCGGCCGCCGGGTCGTTCCAGGGGCGGACGAGTCCGGTCAGCTGCCACAGCGCGACGGCGTCGTCGTACAGGTGCTCGGGCAGCGGCTGGATCGTGATCCCGCGGCTGAGCTGCTCGAGCAGCACGAGTGCCTGCCGCGCCCGGCCGTGCGGGACGAACAGGTGGTCGTGCCGGCGGGCGGCGACGACGTTGCAGCTGATGCCGGCCTCGGCGAGCTGTCCGGCCACCGCCGCGGTGAGCCCGACGGCGTCGAGCGCGCTGTGGACCGTGAGGCTGATCCAGGCGGCCACGAACGTGTACGGCAGGCCAGCGGCGTCGGCCTGCTCGCGGCGTACGACCAGCGAGAGTCCCTCGTCCTCCAGGAAGGACGCCAGCGGTGTCACGCCCTCGGGCGGGCGTGGCGCGGCGACGAACACCCACTCGCCGTCCTGCAGCCGCGGCCGCAGTCCCCGCAGGAGCACCTCCAGGTCACGCTCTCCCGGGGTCGTCACGACAGCCCGGGCGGTTGCTGCAGCGCGAGCACGACATCGACCCGTTCTCCTGGTCCCGTTCCACGACACGGGCATCCTCAGTCAGTCAGTTCTGTGGGAGCCCCGGGCTAGCATGGACGACCTGGGCCGTCCTGCGAGGCGGTGGTGGACGTCGGGATCTCGGCGTGGCGCGACGAGGCGAACAGGTGTCTCTCCCGGCCTCGGTCCAAGTCCGGTCGGGCGACGCGCCACAGAGGGGCCCTACCGTGACAGCCTCCGAGTACACCCAGCCCCAGGACGCCTTCGCGGAACTCGCGCAGATCACGCTCGCTGACCACACGCTTGCCCACGTGATGGACAAGGTCGCCAGGCTGGCCAAGCGCACGATTCCCGGCGCAAGCGAAGTGTCCGTCACGCTGCTGGACCGAGGCACGGCCAGCACCGTCGCCTTCACCGGCCAACTCGCCATGGATCTGGACGAACGCCAGTACGAGAAGGGCTACGGGCCCTGCCTGGCCTGCATCGACGGCGGCGAGCCGGTCCGGATCGACAGCATGAGCACCGAGCAACGCTGGGCCGACTGGAGCCGCGAGGCAAGCCGGTACGGGGCCGGCAGCTCCTTGAGCATCCCCGTGCCGGTGCAGCGTGACGTCTCCGCGGCGTTGAACATCTACGCCGTCGAGGAGCAGGCCTTCGACGACGACGCCGCCGAGCTGGCGTTGACGTTCGCCGCCTACGCCGGTGTTGCGCTGGCGAACATGCACCTCTACCAGGCGCAGGGCCAGGTCGCGGAGCAGCTGCAGGCCGCGATGCAGTCCCGCGCCATCATCGAGCAGGCCAAGGGCATCCTCATGGGCGAGCGCCGCTGCCACGCCGACGAGGCGTTCAACATCCTGGTCCGGCTCTCCCAGGACACGAACCGCAAGCTGCGCGAGGTCGCACAGGCGCTGGTCGAGCAGGTGGCACCCGACGAGCGCTAGTCCCCGCTGAACGTTGTCAGCGGGGCCGGACAGGCTGGGGTGGAGCCGGATCAAGCCCAGTTACACCAAGGTTGTGGGGGTCGTCAGCTCCGCATGGCGCTGTCAGCCGGGACGCTGCGCTCCGGTTGGTCGGTGAGCCACTCGACCATCACCGTGGTCGCGTCGTCCTGCAGGGCGCCGTCCTGGTGGTCCAGGATGGCGTGGTTGAGTCGGCGCAGGGTCTCGGCAGCGGGTCGGCCGGCGGCGGCCTGGCGGCTGGTGAACTCGACCAGACGCTCGGTGCCGAAGAACTCGCCGGAGCTGTCGCGGGCCTCGCTGACACCGTCGGTGTGCAGGAGCAGCCGGTCGCCGGGCTGCAGCCGCTCCGCGCCGATCTCCGGCTGGTCGAGCAGTCCGAGGCCCAGCGGCGGGTCGGTGACGGCGTCGAGCTGCTTGACGACCCGACCGGAGCGGACCAGCAGCGTCGGCGGATGCCCGCACGTCGACCAGCGCCACCAGCCGCCGGTCAGGTCAAGCTCAGCGACGATGCCGGTCACGAACTGTCCGGGCGCGAAGTGCCCGGACAAGGTGCTATCGATCGCCCGGACGGTCGCGGTCAGGTCCAGGCCGGCGCGGCGGGCGTTGCGCAGCGCGGCGACAGCGACCGACGCCAGCAGCGCGGCCTGCAGGCCGTGGCCCATCGCGTCGAAGATCGCGACGTGCAGGGTGTCGCCGTTCAAGGCGTAGTCGAAGCTGTCGCCGCCGACCTGCTCCGCCGGGGCCAGCGCGCCGGCGACCGAGACGCGGGGGGAGACGAACGTCAGCGGCGGCAGCGCCCGCCACGCCAGCTCGGCCGGGACCGTCATCGGGCTGCGGCGGCGGGTGCGTTCCACCGCGTCGCCGTACAACGACCGGGTCATCACCAGCCCGGCAAGCAGCGCCGCGACGTCCTCGCAGCCCGCGGGCAGGTCCGGCTCGAGCTCATCCTGGGCCGGGTAGTCCAATCGCAGCACCCCCAGGCGCTCGGTGCCGTCCAGCACCGGTGTCCACACCGTCAGGCCCGGCCCGCTGGTGCTGGTCTGCTGCGCCAACTCGGTGTAGGCACGGCCTGCCAGCGTGCCGCCGATGGCCATCGCACCGTCCGCGTCGTCGTTGGCCGCCGCACCGGCCGAAGCGCCGCCCTCCGCCGCCAGGACTGCACCCGGCGCTTGGCCGGTGCGGAGCGGAACGAGCAGGACCTGGTCGTAGTCGACCAGGTACAGCACTGCCCGGGTCGCGCCCAGCTCGGCGCCGGCGAGAAGGACCAGAGCGGGCAGGTCGTCGGGCCCCGCGAGGTGCGAGGACCGCAGCAGCACCCGCAGCGCCGCCAGCGTCCGGTCAACGACCGAGCCCTGACCGGCCTGGACGAGCACAGGGGCTCCCGCCGACGAGGTCGCAGCGGGCTGGACGACCGTCGCTGCCGGCAGCGTACGGGAGTTGGTCCCGGCGTCCACCGCGACGTCGTGGTGCCCGCCGGCGGCGTCTCCGTGCGGCCGGGACGACCGCGGCCGGAACATCTGCTGCCGGACCCGGCTGAGCAGCGCCTGGTTCTCCCCGCGCATCGTCAGGGTGTCCTCGCGGGTCTGGCGGGCGGTCTCGCGCAGCGCCCGGGCCTGGCCCAGGGCATCTCCGGCCGGGAGCGGGAAGGCAGGGTCGGGCGTGACGGTGATGGCAGGCTCCGCGGTAGTGCGCCGCCCGTCCCCTGCTTCACAAGGTCGAACCGACACCGCAGTGTAGCCGCGCAGGCAATCACGCCACGGACAGATGATCAGCGCCGCTGCGAGGGGGTGCCGGGGAGCTCGCCGCTGTCGACCAGGTTCTGGGCGATCTCGGAAGGCGGCGGTTGCTGGTCTGGCTGGCGTGCACCGGTACTCGTCGTCGAATGCGTTCGGGTTGGGTGCTGAGCAGGTTCGGCGTGCCGAGGTCCTCCCCGTCGAGGTAGCCGCGCTGCGGCGCCGCGGGGTCAAGGCGACGACCGCGGACCACGTGCCCGCCGCGGTCCCGGTGCCTGCTGGCAGAAGCGCCGGGACCTGACCAACGCCGCCGACCGGTCAGCGGCGCGGGCTGACCGTCCGCTGCCCAGCACAGGACGACCTGACCGTCGCAGCCCAACTCGATCGACCCGGAACCCAGCTCCGGGGCAGCTGGCCGCGCAGCCACAAGCGATCCGGGTGAAACCGGCCGCCGGACGATCTGCAGGTCCCTGCTCGCCATCTCCTGCCGTACGGCAGGGCACGACCCGCCGGACGGTCCACCACGTCTGGTACGTCCGATCGTCGCCCCGCGCTGCAGGCACCCAGCCTCACACGCGGCACGCCGTCGCGACGGCGCATGACCGGTCGCGACGGGAACCTGCAGGTGACTGCCCGTCGGCGAGCCGCCCACGTGGGGGGTGGGAGCATCCCTCGGTGGACACGTTCGCGGAGATCGCTGACGAGCGCCGGGCTGTGGCTGACCTGCTGTCGGGACTGACCGGGGAGCAACGGGCCACGCCGAGCCTGTGCGACGGGTGGAGCGTCCACGACGTCGCCGCACACCTGATCATGCCGCTGGAGGTGGGCATGCCGACGTTCCTGCTGAGCATGCTGGCCTGCCGAGGCAGCTTCGACCGCGCGAACCAGCGCCTGACCCGCCAGCAGGCCCGCCGGCCGATCGGGGAGATCGTCGAGGTGCTGCGGCGCAAGGCCGACTCGCGGTTCACCCCGCCCGGGTCGGGCCCGGAGGCGCCCCTCACGGACCTGCTGGTGCACGGCCTGGACATCCGCTGGCCACTCCGGTTGCCACGCGCCATCCCGGAGCAGCGTGTGCGGACGTCGTTGACCTTCGTGACCAGCCGTGCCGGCCGCGGCCTCACGAAGGGCACGCTGGGCGGACTGCGCTTCGAGGCTGGCGACCTCGACTGGACGTACGGCGACGGTCCGACCGTTCGCGGTGCGGCCGAGGCCCTCCTGTTGGCCATCACCGGTCGCAGCGCAGCGCTGAGCGTCCTGTCCGGCGAGGGCCTGCCGACGCTGCGCGCGCGCCTGCGCTGACCCCGCCGCCTCCTGGCCCGCGATCAGCCCAGGCCGCGGAAGGTCGCGATCCCGCGCAGGACGACGTACGCGCCGACGACGAGCACGATCGACGCCGTGGCCACCGGGAGCACCCGCAGTGCGGTGCCGCCCCGGCGGGACAGCCAGCCGCGGCGGTCGACGGCGGCCTGCGCGCGCAGCAGCAGCAGGCCGGCGGCGGTGAGCGTCAGGGCCATGCCGACGCCGTAGCCCACCACCAGGACGGCGCCGAAGACCGGCCGGCCCAGGGCGGACGCGCCGAGCAGCACCACGAGCGCCGACGGGCTGGGCACCAGGCCGCCCGCGACGCCCATCGTGGCGAGGGTCCGCCAGCCCAGCGGGGCGTCGTCGAGCGGCAGGTGGCTGTGCGCCCGGCCACCGTGGCTGTGCAGCACGGGTGCGGTGGCGACGAGAAGGGAGCCGGCGTGCTCCCGCGCGGGCGGGTGCGGGTGCGGGTGCGGGTGCGGGTGGTCGTGGCCGGCGTGGTCGTGCTCGTGGTCATCCGGAACTGCGTCGGAGTCGTGCGGAGGGGCATCGTGCGGATGGCCGTGCGGGTGATCGTCGTGGCCGTGCGGGTGATCGTCGTGCGGATGGTCGTGGTCGTGCGGATGGTCGTGGTCGTGCGGGTGCGCCCGGCGCGCGGCCATCGCCCGGCGCAGCAGGAACACCCCGACGCCGGCGAGCAGCAGTCCCGAGGCGACCTCGGTGGCGGGCACGAAGCGCTCCGGGGAGGCGACGGACGTCAGCGAGAGCAGCGCTCCGAGAAGCAGCACACCGGCGGTGTGCGTGGCGGTGACGGTGGCGCCCAGCCACAGGGCCTGCCGGCGGGTGCCGCGCTGGCCCACGAGGTAGGCGGCGATCACCGTCTTGCCGTGCCCGGGCGCGACGGCGTGCCCGCAGCCCAGGACGATGGAGAACAGCACGGCCAGCAGGGCCACCGGCAGGGTGAGGTCCTGGCGCCCGACGAAGTCGGTGTAGCTCGCGGTGATCCGGTCGACGCCGCGGGGCAGCACCTGGCTGGGCAGGCCGGCGGCCGCTCCGTCCGCCCGGCAGGTGCCGCCGGCGACGACGGAGAACGACGCCCGGGTGACGTCGGGCGGCGAGGCGAGCAGGTCGTCGGGGTAGGCAGTGAGGTCGCGGCTCGGGCTCTGCTCGGGCAGCCCGCCGGTGCCGGTGAGCCGCCCGCACAGGGCGCTCGCCGACACCTCCTTCCAGCCGGTACGACCGGCCGACGTCGGGTCGTCGAACGTCACCGTGTCGCGGGCGGCCCGGTCCGCGTCGAACGTGCAGTCCAGCCGGGCGGTGTCCAGGCCGGCCTGGCCGGGCACCAGCCGCCCGGCCGCCGACACCACCCGCAGGTCGGCGCGCCGGCCGTCCAGCACGAGGGACAGGGCGGCCGCGCCGGCGGCGCACTCCCGGGCCGACCAGGCGGCCAGCTCGGCCTCGGTGCTGGTGCCGTCGCGGTCGGCGTCCGGACCGTCCGGCGACTGCTGGAGCTGCAGGGTCGGGATCTCCGCGGTGTCGACGGTGTGCACGACCTGCACGCTGTCGGCGCCGACGACCAGCCGGTCGGCGGTGTTGACGGTGAAGTTGCCGAGCGGGTGGGCCGCCGCCGCCGGAGCCAGCGCGACGAGCAGCCCGCAGCCGAGACCGGCGACCAGCAGGCCGCGCCGGGCCCCCCTCACCCGAGCCCGGCGAGCAGCGTCCGGGCGGCCGGCGCCTGCAGCGGGTTCCACCCGTCGACGGCGAGGGCGGCGGTGAGGTCGGCGCGGGCGGCGGCCCGGTCGCCGAGGGCGGCCTCGATCACGCCGAGGTGGTAGCGGAAGGGCGCGGAGCGCAGGCCGGTCCGTACGGCGGCCTGGGCGAGCGGCAGCGCCTCGGCGTCGCGGCCGGCGGCGTGCAGCGCCCACGCGTACGCGTCCTGGGTGACGATCGAGTCGGGCCTGGCCGCGTGCGCCCGCGCGGCAAGGGTGACGGCCAGGGCGGGGTCCCCGTGGTCGGCCTCGAACAGCGCGAGCTCGGTGTCGACGTCCTGCCCGCTCGCGGCGTAGAGCTGCTGGGTGGCCCGCAGCACGGCGTACTGCTGGTCGGCCTCGGCCGTGCGCCCCTGGGACTGCAGCAGCTCGCCGAGCTCGAGCAGGGTCGCGGGCTGCGGCTGCTGCCGTACCGCGGCGCGGTAGTCGGCGATCGCGCCGTCGAGGTCCCCGCGCTGGGCCTTGACCTTGGCGCGGCCGGTCAGCGGGGCGACGGAGGTGGGGTCGGCCGCCAGGGCGGCGTCGTACTCCCGGCCGGCGGTGGCCGGGTCGCCGGCAGCCCACGCCAGCTCGCCGAGGTAGTGGTGGGCGAAGGCCCGGTCGGCCGGCGCGGACGCGAGGGCCAGGGCCTGCTGCAGCGCGGCGCGGGCGCCGGCGGTGTCGCCGCGGAGCTCCTGGGCGTACGACGCCCGGGTGAACGCGTCGACGCCCGGCCGGAGGTCGAGCAGCTGCTGCAGGACGGTCCGCGCCTGGTCGTAGCGGCCGAGCTCGGTGAGCCCGTCGACCTTCACCGCCAGCGCCGCCGGCGAGTACGGGTTGACCGCCAGCGCCGAGTCGCAGAGCTCCACCGCACGCGCGAACTCGTGCCGCGAGGCGGCCAGGGCAGCCTGCCCGGCCAGCGCCGCGTCGTTGTCCGCGGGCCGCAGGCGCAGCGACTCGGCGAACGCCCCGTCGGCCTTGGCGTAGAGGCCCGGGTCGGCCGTCAGCCGCACCTGCTGCACGTACGCCGCCCCGAGCTGCGCCCACGCCGCGTCGTTGGCGGGCACCCGGCGCAGCCCGGCCTGGAGCGCGTCGATGGTGGCCGCGAGCGACGCCCCCGCGCGGACCGGCGCCGGACCGGAGACTGCCGGCGGCGCGTCCGGGGCTCCCCGTGGGCCGCCGAACGCCGTGCCGGCCGCGAGCAGGGCCGCCGCCAGCACGACGACGCCGCCGGCGGTGAGCAGGGCTCGGCCACGCCGCGGGGTGGGCGCAGAGCGGGTCACGCGGGCATGTTCGTACGGCGCGGCCGGGCGGTTCAACCGAACGGCCTAGGGTCTCGCAGGTGCTGTCCCTCGTCGCGGTCCTGCACCCGTCCGCCCTCGACGCGCGGCGCGGGGTGGTCCGGCTGCACCCGGAGGCGATGGCGGCGCTCGGCATCGGCCCCTGGGACGCCGTCCAGCTCAACGGTGTGCGGAGCACGGGCGCGCTGGCCGCCGTCGCGCCGGGCGGCAGCGCCCCGGGGCAGGTGCTGTGCGACGAGCTGGTGCTCGGCAACCTGCGGCTGCGCGACGGCTCCCCGGTGCAGGTGTCCAAGGCGCCCGAGCAGGCCGCGCGCACGGTCGTGCTCGCCGGCCCGCCGGAGGTCGTCGCGGCGGTCGACCCGGCGCTGCTGCGCACCGCCATGCTCGGCAAGGTCGTGACGACCGGCGACAACGCCTCCCTGGTGCCGCAGGACCTCGCTCCGGTCGGCGCCCCCGACCCGACGACCGCCCGCCGCAGCCTGCGGGCCCGGCTCGGGCCGGCGGCGGGCACGGTCCTGCTCACCGTCGCCGAGGCCGACCCGCCCGGGCCCTCGCTGGTCACCATGGCCACCGTCGTCGGCTGGCAGGGCGGTACGAGCACCACGGGCAGCGCCACGGTCGTGGCCGCCGGCACGGACGCCGCCCCCCGGCTGGCCGACCTGCCCGGCCTCGAGGCGCAGGCCCGGCAGCTGCGCGAGTGGCTCGACCTCGGCTTCCACCACGCGGACCTGCTGGCCCGGCTCGGCACCGGCGCGAGCATGGGCGTGCTGCTCACCGGCGCCGCCGGCTCGGGCAAGGCGGCGCTGGTGCAGGCGGTCACGGCCGAGGTCGGCGCCCGCCTCGTACGCGCGTGGGGCCCGCAGCTCGCCGCGCTCGAGCTCGGCGCGGCCGCCCAGCAGGTCCGGGCGCTGCTGCAGCCGCCCGGCGCGCCCACCGTGCTGCTCCTGGAGGACGTCGAGGCGTTGGCCCCCCGCGAGGGCGGCGGGCCGCTGCGTACGACGTTCGTCGCCGAGCTGCGGCCGGCGGTCGCGACCGGCCGGCTGGCCGTGGTCTGCACGACGGCACGGCCGGAGGCGGTCGACCCCTCCCTGCGCGCGCCCGGGCTGCTCGACCACGAGCTGGCCGTGCCGCTGCCCGACCGGGCGCAGCGCCGCCGGCTGCTCGCGGTCGCGACCGGGCCGGTGCCGCTGGCCGAGGACGTGGACCTCGACGACGCCGCGGCGCGCACGCCGGGGTTCGTCGCCGCCGACCTCATCGCCCTGGTGCGCGAGGCCGGGCTGCGCGCCGCCGCCCGGCAGCGGGAGGCGGGCGCGCCGGTGCTGGCCCGCGAGGACCTCGACGCCGCGCTGCAGGTGGTCCGGCCGACGGCGCTCGAGGGCGCCCCCCTGCAGCTCGGCGGCCTGACGCTGGAGGACGTCGGTGACATGGCCGAGGTCAAGGCGGCGCTGACCGAGGCGGTGCTGTGGCCGCTGCAGTACCCGGACACCTTTGCCCGCCTCGGCGTGAGCGCGCCGCGCGGCGTGCTGCTGTACGGCCCGCCCGGCTGCGGGAAGACCTTCCTCGTCAAGGCGATCGCCGGCTCCGGTCAGGCCAACGTCCTGTCGGTCAAGGGCGCAGAGCTGCTCAGCAAGTGGGTCGGCGAGTCCGAGGCGGCCGTGCGCGAGCTGTTCCGCCGGGCCCGGGAGTCCGCGCCGTCGCTGGTGTTCCTCGACGAGATCGACGCGCTCGCCCCGCAGCGGGGGGCGGGCACCGACGGCGGGACGACCGACCGGGTCGTCGCGGCCCTGCTCACCGAGCTCGACGGCGTCGAGTCGCTGCGCGACGTGGTGGTGATCGGCGCGACCAACCGGCCCGACCTCATCGACGCGGCGATGCTGCGACCCGGCCGGCTCGAGCGGCTGGTGTTCGTCCCCCCGCCGGACGCGGAGGCGCGCGCGGCGGTGCTGCGGGCGGCCGCCAGGGACGTGCCGCTCGACGCCGTCGACCTCGAGGAGCTGGGCCGGCGCACCGAGGGGTTCTCGGCGGCGGACTGCGCCGCGCTGGTACGGGAGGCGGCCCTGACCGCGATGCGCGAGTCGATGCGGGCGGCGACGGTTACGGCCGCACACCTCGAGGCGGCACTCCGGGTGGTCCGACCTTCGCTGAACCCGATGCAGGTCGAGGCGCTGGCACGTTTCGCCGCCGATCGCGCGGCGCGCTGACCCCGGGGTCGCCGGCTCCCGCCGGGGGCTTGGCCCGCGACAGGAACCAGCCCAGCACGAGCACGGCGAGCACGACCGCGACCTTGCCGACCGCGGTGATCACCGACGAGCGCAGCTGCTCCGCGTCCGCCTCGGCCACGCTCCAGGCGATGCTGCCGCCCAGCGCGAGCAGCGCCACGCCGGCCGCGACCGCCAGCCGCAGGCCGAGGCCCTGACAGGTCCGCAGCCCGGCGCTGCTGGCCGCGCCGAGCAGCAGCACGGCCCCGGTCAGCGGCACGACCAGCGGGATGCCCGGCACGACGAGGGCGAGGCCGAGCAGGCCGCCGCCGACGCCGACCACCATGCTCAGCACGTGCGGGCCCACCGTGCCGCGCGAGGTCGTGTAGCCGACCAGCACCCACACCAGCAGGGCGTAGCCGCGTACGGCCGACAGCACGGTGCGCACCAGTGCCGGCCCGCGGACGGCACCGACCAGCGAGGTCAGCGACGCGGCCGCGTGCGAGACGGTCCGGGCGAACGTGTCCGAGCCGCCGGTCAGCTCCGCACGGACCCGCTGGCGGCCGACGACCTCCGCGCTCTGCCGCAGGCGCAGCAGGTCCGCCGCGCCGAGCCGGTCGGACCGGGCCGCCGCAGCCCGGTACAGCGCCGCCCAGTTCGTGCCGGCCACCAGCGGCGCGTCCTCCAGCCCGATGGCGTCCGCGAGCGCCGGCAGCTCCTGCTCCAGGACCTCGAGCTCCAGCCGCTCCGCGACCCGCGCAGCGACCAGCGGCAGCGTCTGGGGAAGCCGGCCGGTGCCGCCCAGCGGCGCGAGCTCCTGCGCCAGGCGGGGCTCGACCTCGCGCCAGCGCGCCTCCAGGTGCTCCTGGTGCGGGGAGCCCGCCGGGCCGACCGCGACGTCGTGCAGCGCGGCCAGCGCCTCGTCGGGGCCGAGCCCGAGCTGGCGCAGCCGGTCCGGTGCGAGCAGCACCTCCACCAGCTGTGCGCACCCGTCGAGCCGCCCGCGCAGCCAGTCGCTGGTACGCCAGGAGCGCCGGTAGAAGGCCCCGAAGTGGTGCTCCTGGATGCCGGTGAGCAGGTCCGGCCGCGCGGAGCTGACCTGCACCAGCTCGACCTCCTGCTCGGCGTCCTGCGAGGTGCCGGAGAACGCGACCTGCACGACCTCGAGCCGCAGCAGGCAGCGCAGGACCGCCTCGGGCGTGTCGCCGGTCAGCAGGACGGCGAGCAGCAGCCGCAGCCGGTCCAGCTCGCTCCCGTCGGGGTCGACCGCCGTGGTCACCTGGTCCGTCACGGCCTGCAGCGCCGGCCGGGCCGCGTGCAGGACGCCCGCCAGGCCGAGGGCCTGGGCGTAAAGCTCGGCGCGCCGCTGGTCCGGCTGGTCGCCCTCCCACGCGGTGCAGGCCTTCTCCAGCACCGCCCGGAGCCCGGCCAGCTCCTCGCGCGTGGGGGAGCTGTCGGCGCTGCGGGATGGCAGCTCCGCGCCGACGTCGCGCCAGCGCCGGTCGAGCGCTGCCCGGTCCTGCCGGACGACGTCGAGCACGACGTGCAACGCCTTGCGGGCGTCGACCAGGTGGGCGCGGGTCTCGGGGTCCGA
>DASTLY010000010.1:0-2425 GCA_035714445.1 Mycobacteriales bacterium | reverse complement strand
GTGAGGACCAGCGCGTACGCCAGCAGCGCGTCGTAGCGGGCCACCGGCAGTGGCACGGCACGGCTCAGCGCCAGGCCGACGAAGAGGGCGGCGGCGAACACGCAGCACTGCAGCTGCAGCCAGCCGAAGCGGAGCAGCTGGGCGAGCGCGGAGGGCAACGCCCGGCTGGGAGCGCTGCGGTCGGCGGTGGCCGAGCGGAAGGCCGTCATGCATCGACTCTCAGCGACTGGCTATCGAATGTCAACATATATGCAACGATGCTCGTAGGAATCGGCTACCGCTGACTGTCACATTCGGGGGCTCGGCGGTGCTGTAGAGGCATGGAGCTGGCCTGGCACAGACCAACGACGGCGACGGCCCCGACGGTCCCCGGAGCAGGGTCCGCGACGACGAGGACGGGCTCGCCGGTGCACCGGCAGGGCGACGAGAGGAAGCAGCACGTGGCGGTGTCACCGGCGGTTCGCGACGGCGTCCGGGCCGACCTCGAGGAGGTCTTCCGCCGCGACTACCGGCAGGTCGTCGCCGCGGCCAGCCGGGTGCTGGGCTCCCGCGACCAGGCCGAGGACGTCGCCCAGGACGTGTTCCTCTCCTTCTCCCGCTCGTCGGTGCCGGCCGAGGAGGCACCCGGCTGGCTGTCGGTCGCCGCCACGCACACCGCCCTGAACCTGCTCCGGTCCGGGCGCCGGCGCACCTCCCGGGAGGAGAGCGCCGCAGCGGCGGACCAGGCCGTGGTCGGTGACGTGGCCGACGCCGTGGTCACGCTCGAGGAGCGCAGCCGCGTCCGGGCCGCACTCGCCCGGCTCCCCCGCAAGCAGGCCGTGACCCTCGTGCTGCGGCACAGCGGCCTGAGCTACACCGAGGTCGCCGCAGCGCTCGACCGCTCCCCCAGCAGCGTCGGCACCACGGTCCGGCGCGCCGAATCCGCCCTACGCAAGGAGTTGACCCGTCATGCGTCATCCGACTGAAGGTGTCCTGCGCCGGCTGCTCGACGAGCCGGCCGGCGTTTCCGAACCCGACCGGCGGCACGTCGCCGGCTGCCCGCGGTGCTCCCGCGCCCTGACCACCGTCCGCGAGGACTCGACTGCGGTCGGTGCCGCGCTGCAGGCCCCGGCTACCGCGGACCTCGACGTGGACCGCGGCTGGCGTCGCCTGTCCAGGGCCGCGTCGGCCCGGCACCCGCGTCGGACGGCACCGGCGCCACTGGCCGACCGGTTCGTCGCCGCCCTGCGCCGGCCCGTGGTGGCCGTCCTGGTCGTTGTCGTCGTGCTCACCGGCGCCGGTACGGCCGCCGCCCGCGACTGGCTGCCCATCTTCCGGACCGAGCAGGTGGCGCCGGTCGGCCTCTCCAGCGCGGACCTCATCGCGCTGCCCGACCTGAGCGCCTACGGCGAGCTGGCGCTGACCGGGGAGCCGGACGTGCACGAGGTGCCCGACGCGGCGACCGCGGCCGCCGAGAGCGGGCTGGACGTGCCGCAGGTCACCACCCTCGCCCGGGGCATCAGCGGGGATCCCACCTACCAGGTGGGAGGCCAGATGAGTGCCACCTTCACCTTCTCGGCCGAGCGCGCCGCCCGGGCCGCCGCAGACACCGGGACCCCGCTGCCGCCGACGCCGCCGGGTCTGGACGGCAGCTCGGTCCGGCTGGCCGCCGGCCCGGGCGTGGTCCAGCTGTGGTCGTCCTCGGCGGGGGTGCCCGCCCTGGTCGTCGGTCGCGCCGTCGCCCCCAAGGCGTTCTCCTCCGGCGTGCCCTTCGCGACGGTGCGCGACTACCTGCTCTCGCTCCCCGGCCTGCCCGCCGACGTCGCCGCGCAGCTGCGTACGTTCACCGCGGACGGCTCGACCTTGCCGCTGCCCGTGCCCGCCGACGAGGTCAGTACCTCCGCCGCCCAGGTGAACGGGATCCCGGCCACGCTGCTGGCGACCCACGACCGGGCGCTGGCGGCCCTGGTCTGGGTGGACCAGGGCGAGGTGACCGTGGTGGCCGGCTCGCTCGACGCCGACGAGCTCCTGGTCATCGCCCGGGACCTGCGGTGACGGCCGCCGACCGGACCGTGCTGGCCGACGGCGGCGCCCGCGACGAGGAGGACGGCCTCGTCCCCGCGCTGCCGGACGCACCGGCGGTGTGGTGCTCGGGGCTGCGCAAGCGCTACCGGGCTCGGGTGGCCGTGCATGACGTGAGCCTGGAGATCGGCCGCGGCGAGGTGGTCGGGCTGCTCGGGCCGAACGGGGCCGGCAAGACCACGGTGATCAAGATGCTGCTCGGGCTGGTCCGACCCGACGCCGGCGAGGTGATGCTCCTCGGCCGTCCCGCCACGGACCCCGCCGCCCGGGTCCGGGTCGGCTATCTGCCGGAGCTCTTCCGCTACCAGCCGTGGCTGAGCGCGGCCGAGGTGCTGGCGCTGCACGTACGGCTGGCCGGGGTCGC
>DASTLY010000009.1:0-3393 GCA_035714445.1 Mycobacteriales bacterium | reverse complement strand
CGGCGCCGCCTGCGCCGACGGTCCGTCGACGTCCATGGCAGCCACGACCGCAGTCCTGACCTCGTCACTCGTCGTCTCCCAACGGCTCTCAGCACCGTCCGGGACGAGCGGGTCGGCAAAGGCCAGGTCGAGGTGCGCCGGTCCGGGTCGGCCGAGGTGCGGCGCGAGTCCGCCGCGGGCCGCGCGGACCGCGTCCCGGACCGCGGCGGCCCACCGGCGCAGCAGCTCGGCGTCGGTCGCCACGGGCAGGTCGGCGGCGAACCGCACGGCCCCGCCGAACAGGCCGGCCTGGAGCTCGGTGGTCTGGTTGGCCCAGGTGCCCCGCAGCTGCGCCGGGCGGTCCGCGGACAGCACCAGCAGGGGCACGTCGCCGTGGTGGGCCTCGAGCACCGCGGGGTGCAGGTTGGCCACCGCCGTCCCCGACGTGGTGACCACGGCCGCCGGACCCTTTCCGGCCACCCGTCCGATGCCGAGGGCGACGAAGCCTGCTGTGCGCTCGTCGTGCCGCACGTGCAGGGTCAGGTCACCAGCGCGCTCGGCGTCGTGCAGGGCGTAGGCCAGCGGTGCCGAGCGCGACCCCGGGCACAGCACGACGTGGCGCACGCCGAGGTCGAGCAGCGCCGCCACGACCACGCGGGCCGCGGCGGTGGAGTCGTTCACCGGCTCAGTCTGCGGTCCGCGTCGTCATGCGGCGGCGCCGGCCCGCAGCAGGGCGTGGCAGCGGGCCAGCCGCTCCAGCCACCACGCCCGCCGCGGCGGCGGTGCCTGCCAGCGCCTCAGGAGGTCGCCGTCCGGCGTGACGTCCCGGACCGGCAGGTGCCCCTCGACGGCGAGCATCGGCTCGGCGGTCACGTCGGCGGCCAGCAGCCCGGCGGTGGCCAGCCCGCAGGCGAGGTCGAGGCGCGGCAGGGCCGCGGCGGCGGCGACCCCGGCGGCGATGCCCACGCTGGTGTCCAGGGCGCTGGACACCACGACGCGGACGCCGTGGTCGGACTCCAGCCGCGCCGCCACGGACAGCAGCCGGGACACCCCGCCCATCGGGGGCACCTTGAGCACGGCGAACTCGACGGCACCGGTGGCGGCGACGGCGAACGGGTCGTCCGCGCGCCGGATGCTCTCGTCGGCCGCCAGCGGTGCGGGGACGCCCGCCCGCCGCAGCCGGGCGGCGAGCTCCACCAGCTCGGGCACCGTGGCGCACGGCTGCTCGGCGTACTGGAGCCCGGTGCCGGCCAGCGCCCTGAGCGCGCGCTCCGCCTCGTCGACCGTCCAGCCGCCGTTGGCGTCGACGCGCACGGCGGCGCCGTCCCCGAGCACCGCGCGCACCTGCGCGACGCGGGCCACGTCGTCGTCCAGGCACCGGCCCGGCTCGGCGACCTTCACCTTGGCCGTGCGGCAGCCGGGGAAGCGGGCGAGCACGGCGGCGACCTGCTCCGGCTCGACCGCGGGGACGGTCGCGTTGACCGGCACGGACGTGCGCACCGAGGCCGCTGCGGGGCCGTGCGCCCGCTCGAGCGCCGAGGCCAGCCACCACGCCGCCTCGGCGTCGGCGTACTCCACGAAGGGCGCGAACTCGCCCCAGCCGTACGGGCCGGGCAGCAGCACGGCCTCGCGGTGGTCGACGCCGCGGAAGCGGACGCGCAGCGGCAGCCGGACCACGCGGGCGCCGTCCAGCACCTGCTCGAGGGCCGGCACCTGCGCCAGAGCCGGCACCTGCGCCACAGACGGCACCGCGCCGGCGGGCGTCATCGCCGGGCCAGGGCCTCGGCGTTCTCCGGCTGGCGCAGCTCGTCCAGCCAGCGCATGACGGGGGTGGCCGTGATGCCGTGGACGACGACGGAGAGCACGATCGTGAACGCCAGGGTCGACCACAGCGGGCCGGGGTCGCCGAAGTCGCCGTGCGCCAGGCCGTAGGCGAGGTAGTAGATCGAGCCGACGCCGCGGACGCCGAAGAACGCCGTGGCCATCCGCTCGCGCGGCCGTAGCCGACCCGGGATGCGGTTCGGACCGGCCGGCGTGCTGGGGTGCAGCACGAGCCAGCCGATGAGCGGCCGGAAGACGAAGACGAGCAGGAAGCCGAGCAGCGCACCCTGCCACGTGAGCCGGCCCAGCAGTCCCTGCGTGAGCGCCACCCCGAGCAGCAGCAGGACGGCGAGGGTGAGCAGCCGCTCCAGGCGCTCGATCACCTCGTGCATGTCGGCGTGGTACTCGTGGCCGCGCTCCGCCGAGCGCATCGTCACCGCGCAGCAGAAGACGGCGAGGAAGCCGTAGCCGCCGACCACCTCGGTGAGGCCGTAGGCGAGCAGCGTGGCGGCCAGGGCCAGCAGCGGCTCACCCGTCTCCGCCAGGCGCAGCGAGCGGCGGGGGGCGCGGAAGGCGACGAACGCCAGGGCCTTGCCGCAGGCCGCGCCGGCCAGCACCCCGATCACCGTGCGCCCGACCAGGTCCCAGCCGAACCACTGCGCCAGCCCACCCGCCGACGCGCCCGCGGTCGCGAGGAGGATCGCCAGGTAGACGAAGGGGAAGGCCAGGCCGTCGTTCAGCCCGGCCTCCGACGTCAGCGCGAAGCGCACCTCGTCGTCCTCGTCGACGAGGTCCTCCTCCCGGGGGTCGTCGTCCTCGCCCGGGCTCTCGGTCTGCTCCGTCGGGCCGGCGACCTGGACGTCGGAGGCGAGCACCGGGTCGGTCGGTGACAGCGCGGCGCCGAGCAGGACCGCCGCGGCGGGACCCAGCCCCAGCAGCCACCAGCCGGTGAGCGCGACGGCGGCCACGCTGAGCGGGATGCCGAGTGCGAGCAGCATCCAGGTCGCGCGCCAGGTGCCCCACGAAGCGAGGCTGCGCAGGTTGATGGGGCGGTCGAGCGCCAGCCCCACACCCATCAGCGCGACGAGGACGCAGACCTCCGTCAGGTGCTCCGTCAGCGACGGGTGCTCCAGCGGCGAGACCACCACGCCCCCCGGCATCGGCAGCAGGCCGATCAGCGCCCCGCCCGCCACGAGAACCAGCGGCGCCGACAGGGCGGCCTGGCTCAGCGCCGTGGGCAGCACCACGCCGAGCAGCAGGGCCACCCCGGCAACGAGGAAGACGGTGTCGGCGCTCATGCCCGCATCCTCTCCGTACTCTCGGCGGCGTGCCCGACGACACCGTTCCCCGACCGCCGGCCGAGGGCTCCCCCGCCCCTGTCCCGGCGGACCCTCGGCCGCCCCGCGACGCCCCCGGCGTCTCGCAGACCTTCGACCCCGCCGCGTGGGAGAGCGTCGCCGGCTTCGAGCTGACCGACGTCACCTACCACCGCTGCGTGCGACCCGGGCCCGAGCGCGGGACGGTGCGGGTCGCGTTCGACCGGCCGGAGGTGCGCAACGCGTTCCGGCCCCACACCGTGGACGAGCTGCACCG
>DASTLY010000008.1:0-7754 GCA_035714445.1 Mycobacteriales bacterium | reverse complement strand
CCGTTGCCGGCGCGGACCGCCGGGACGTCGTGGCCGTCAGCGTCGCCGGGTCCACCTGGCGCCGCGACGGCGACGCCGGCTGGGTCGACGACGACGGCGCCGCCCCGCGGGGCGGCGTCGTCATCGAGGTCGCCGGGCGCTGACCGGCGCGGTCCACGGACAGAGGCGGGACGTCGGCGACGGACGTCAGCCGGAGGGCGTCAGCGCGACGCGATCTCCTGGTAGTCGCGCTCGGGGGAGCCGGTGTAGACCTGCCGCGGCCGGCCGATCTTGGTCTGCGGGTCCTCGATCATCTCGCGCCACTGGGCGATCCAGCCCGGCAGCCGGCCGAGGGCGAACAGGACGGTGAACATCCGCGTCGGGAAGCCCATCGCCTTGTAGATCAGGCCCGTGTAGAAGTCGACGTTGGGGTACAGCTTGCGCTCGATGAAGTAGTCGTCCGACAGGGCGATCTGCTCCAGCCGCATGGCGATCTCGAGCCGCTCGTCGACGACACCGAGCCCCGCGAGCACCTGGTCCGCGGTCTTCTTGATGATGGCGGCGCGGGGGTCGTAGTTCTTGTAGACGCGGTGGCCGAAGCCCATGAGGCGGACGCCCTGCTCCTTGTTCTTCACCTTCGTCATGAAGGTGTCCACGTCGTCGTCGCTGTCCTTGATCTGGTCGAGCATCTGCAGCACGGCCTCGTTGGCGCCGCCGTGCAGGGGCCCGAACAGCGCGTTGATGCCGGCGGACACCGACGCGAACATGTTCGCCTGGCTCGACCCGACCATCCGCACGGTCGAGGTCGAGCAGTTCTGCTCGTGGTCGGCGTGCAGGATGAAGAGCTGGTCGAGCGCCTTCACCATGGCCGGGTCGATGTCGTAGGGCTCGGCGGGGAACCCGAAGGTCATCCGCAGGAAGCTCTCGACCAGGCCGTGGGAGTTGTCCGGGTACAGGAACGGCTGCCCGACGCTCTTCTTGTAGGCGTAGGCCGCGATGGTCGGCAGCTTGGCCAGCAGCCGGACGGTCGACATCTCGACCTGCGTCTGGTCGAAGGGGTTCAGGCTGTCCTGGTAGAAGGTCGACAGGGCCGACACCGCGGACGACAGCACCGGCATGGGGTGGGCGTCCCGGGGGAAGCCGTTGAAGAACAGCTTGAGGTCCTCGTGCAGCAGCGTGTGGCGGCGCACGCGCTGGTCGAACTCCTCCAGCTCGGTCGCCGTCGGCAGCTTGCCGTAGATGAGCAGGTAGCTGACCTCGACGAAGGACGACTTCTCCGCGAGCTGCTCGATGGGGTAGCCGCGGTAGCGCAGGATGCCGGCGTCCCCGTCGATGTAGGTGATCGCCGACTGGCACGCCGCGGTGTTGACGAAGCCGGGGTCCATCGTGACGTAGCCGGTCGCCTTCATCAGCGAGGAGACGTCGGCCCCGTCGTTGCCGTCGGTGGCCGGCACGACCGGCAGGTCGAGATCACCGCCGGGGTGGGTCAGTGTCAGTTTCGGGGTGTCGGAGCCAGCCATGGCGTCTCCCTCGTGTCGGCCGGTGGGGAGGCGGTGCCCGGACGCGCCGAGGCGTCCGGCTGCCTCGCCGGGACCGTAACGCTAGCGGACGGGTGGCGGTGCCCCCGGGGTGCCGTTCGGTGGTCCGGGGCGCCGGGAGGCCCGCTCAGCCCCGCAACCGGGACGCCGCCGCCGCGATGCGCTCGTCCGGGGCCGTCAGGGCCAGCCGGACGTGCCACCGGCCCGCCTCGCCGTAGAACGCCCCCGGCGCGGCCAGCACGCCGTGGTCGGCGAGCCAGCCCAGCGTCTCCCAGCAGTCCTCGCCGCGGGTGGCCCACAGGTACAGCCCCGCCGCGGAGTGGTCGACGCGCAGGCCCGCCGCCACCAGCGCCGGCAGCAGCAGGGCCCGCCGGGCGCGGTAGACCTCCCGCTGGGCCTCGACGTGCGCGTCGTCGGCCAGGGCGGCGCACATCGCCGCCTGCACCGGGGCCGGGACGATCATCCCCGCGTGCTTGCGGACCGCCACCAGCTCGCCGACCAGCGCGGGGTCGCCCGCCACGAAGGCCGCCCGGTAGCCCGCCAGGTTCGACTGCTTGGACAGGGAGTACACCGCCAGCAGCCCCTCGTGGGAGCCGCCGCACACCCGCGGGTCCAGGATGCTGGGCACGGCGCCGGGAGCCGGTCCGGCAGCGTCCCAGGACAGCTCCGCGTAGCACTCGTCGCTCGCGACGACCGCGCCGCGCTCACGGGCCCACCGGACGACCTTGGCGAGGTGCTCGACCCCGAGCACCTGCCCCGTCGGGTTCGACGGGGAGTTGACCCAGACCAGGTCCACGGGTGCCGGCCCGACCCCGGTCAGGCCCACCACGGGCAGCGGCACCGCACCGGCGAGGCGGGCGCCGACGTCGTACGTCGGGTAGGCGACGGCCGGGACGACCACCGTGCTGTCGGGCCCGAGTCCGAGCAGGGTGGGCAGCCAGGCCACCAGCTCCTTGGACCCGATGGTCGGCAGCACGCCGCCGGGGTCGAGGTCCGGCACACCGCGACGCCGGGCGAACCAGGCGCTGACCGCTGCCCTCAGCGCCGGCGTGCCGACGGTCTGCGGGTAGCCGGGCGCGTCGGACGCCGCCGCCAGGGCCGCCTGGACCACCGCAGGCGTGGGGTCCACCGGAGTGCCGACCGAGAGGTCGACGAGGCCGCCCTCGTGGGCGCGGGCGGTCCGGGCGTAGGGGCCCAGAGCGTCCCAGGGGAAGTCGGGCAGGCGGGCGGCGAGCGGACGCCGCCGGGGCGCTGGTTCTCCTGAGGCCGGCAGGACCGGCGCTGCGCCGACGGGCTCGGGGTCGGCCCGCGGCGCGGACGGGCTCAGTGCTCCTGCTCCTGCGGCGGCAGGGCCGAGATCAGCGGGTGGTCCTTCGGGATCAGCCCCATCTTCGCGGCGCCCCCGGGCGAGCCGAGGTCGTCGAAGAACTCGACGTTCGCCTTGTAGTAGTCGGCCCACTGCTCCGGCGTGTCGTCCTCGTAGTAGATGGCCTCGACGGGGCAGACGGGTTCGCAGGCACCGCAGTCGACGCACTCGTCCGGGTGGATGTACAGCGAGCGCTGGCCCTCGTAGATGCAGTCGACCGGGCACTCCTCGATGCAGGCCTTGTCCTTGAGGTCGACGCAGGGCTGCGCGATCACGTACGTCACGGTGGGTGCCTCCTCGCCCTTGCGGGCATGTGGTGCAGAACGCTCCTAGTATCGCGGACGGCGCCGGGCCCTGTCGCACCCAGGCCCCGCCGTCTCACGGTGGCCGCCCGCCCTGGCCACCGCCCTGGCCGCCCGTCCTGGCCGCTGACCGGTGCCGCCCCTGCTCCGGGAGGTCGCCATGACGCTCGTGCGGCTCGGCGCGTCGGACGTCGGCGGCCGGGTCGTCGTGCGGCACCGGCTGCCGGACACCTCGGCCACCGACCTCGTCGGCGACCTGCTGCGGCTCGACGAGCGGGAGCTGGTGGTGCTGCCGGACGACGGCCCGGAGGTGCTGGTGCGGCGCGCGGACGTCGTGGCGGCCAAGCCGGTGCCGGCGCGGGTGGTCCGGCCGACGTCCGCCGCCGACGCGGTGCAGCGCGTCGCCGACCTGGGCTGGCCCGGGCTGGAGCGCCGACGGCTCGGCGGGTGGGTGCTGCGGGCCGGCAACGGCTTCACCGGACGGGCCAACTCGGCGCTGGCCGTCGGCGACCCGGGGGTGCCGCTGGCCGACGCCGTCGCCCAGGTGGAGGCCTTCTACGCCGAGCGCCGCCTGCCGGCCCGGGTGCAGGTGCCGTTCGGGCTGTCCTCCCTGCCCGCGGGCCACGAGCCGACCGCGGAGCTGGACGCCCTGCTGGCCGCCCGGGGCTGGACGCACGACGAGCCGACCCTGCTGATGACGGCGGACCTGCGCGGGGCGGACCTGCGCGGGGCTAACCCGCCCGTGCCCGTCCCGGCGGGGACGACCGTGGACGTCGCCCCGCAGCCGGACGCGCAGTGGCTGGAGCAGTACCGGTACCGCGGCGGCGGGCTGCCGGCCGGTGCCCGCGACGTGCTGCTGGCGGCCCCCTGGCAGCGGTTCGTCTCGGTGCGCCGCGCCGGACGCACCGTGGCGGTGGGCCGGGTCGCCGTGGCACGGGGATGGGCGGGCGTGACGGCGATGACCGTCGACGCCGGCGAGCGCCGACAGGGGCTGGGCGGGTGGCTGCTGCAGCGCCTGCTGGCCGAGGGCACCGCCGAGGGAGCCCGCTTCGCCTACCTGCAGGTCATGCAGTCGCACGCCGCCGCGGTGGAGCTGTACCGGGGCCACGGCTTCACGCCGCACCACCGCTACCACTACCGCACCGCCCAGCCCGCCTGAAGGCGCACTTCGGTCGCAGTTCGCGCCTTCCGAGGCCGTTCTCGGCGCAGATTGCGACCGATGTGCGCTGAGGGGCGTGGTGGGGCGAGCGGCGGGTCGGGGCCGGGGTCAGCCGGCGGTGAGCTGGCGGTCAGCTGGCGGTCAGGCGCAGACGATGCCGCGCTGGGCGCTGTAGACGGTGCTGAACGTCTCGGTGCGCACCGCCACGCCGCCCTGGTTGAACGTGCGCGTCACGTCCACGTCCCAGCCCTGCGCCGGCGACTGCGAGGTGCAGTCGGGGTCGGTGCTGGTGCTGGTCGTCGGCGAGCGGAAGTTGTGGCGCGGACCCTTCGTCGTGGTGATGTCCCACACCTTCGTCCCCCAGAACCTCGTGTGCACCTGCCCGCCGCCCACCCAGGCCTCGATCAGCACGCCGTACTGGCTGTCGTTCGTGAACTTCAGGTCGACGTTGTTGTAGTTGACCGTCGCCTCGCGGCCCTCGGGGTAGCGGGAGATGTAGAGCGAGTGCGGCTTGTGCTCGACGTCCTTGAGCCCGGCGAAGAACATGCCGTTGAACAGCGTGGTCGCCATCTGCGACACGCCACCGCCGACCTGGTCGACGAAGACGCCGTCCGAGATGGCACCGGCGGGCCGGTAGCCCTTGGCGGTCGTCCGCTCGCCCAGGACGCCGTTCAGGCTGAAGGTCTCTCCCGGCTTCAGCAGGGTGCCGCTCACCGTCGCCGCCGCAATCCGCAGGTTCTCGGTGCGCGCGGAGTTGTCGGTGTGGGTCGTCGCGAACTCGGAGATGGGCTCGACGACGCGCAGCGCCTCGGCCGCCGCGGTCGTGAACGCCGGCTCGGTGACGGCCGCGGTGGCCGTGACGGTGCGCTCCGGGGCGGTCAGGGCCGCGACGGCGGCGGGGCCCAGGGCGGCGGCGTCGACGGTGATGCCCGTGACCGCGGGGACGACGACCGGCGCGCCGTTCTGCAGCTCGATGCGGGCGTCCTGCGGCGGGGTCTCGGTCGCCGGGTCGGCCGCCACCACGGCCGCCCGCAGCGCCTCGCCGTCCGCCGCCGGCACCAGGGCACCGTCGGCCGCGTCGAGTCGCAGGGCGGGGGCGAACGCCGGGGGCGGAAGCACCACCGTGCGGTCGGCGACGAGCACGGTGAGCGGCCCGGACAGCGCCGGGGTCGCGAAGGACGTCATCGCGGACTCGACGTCCGCGGCGTCGACGGCCGGCTCCGGGGCCTGCGCCGGCAGCTCCAGCGGCCGACCGCCGGAGAGCCACTCCTCCTCGAGCACGTCCGCGGCCGCGTCCACCTCGAGCGCCCTGCCCGGCATGGCCGCGGTGACGACCGGCGTGCCGGTGGCCAGGCTGACGGCGCCCTCGACCGGCGCGGTGTCCACCCGGTCGGCGAGCTCCGCCAGGCCCTCGCGCACAGCGCTCTCGTCGACCGTGGTGACGGCGTCGATCTCGCCCCCGCCGGTGATGTGGCTCCACACGATGCGCGGGTCGAGGCTGAACCCGAAGAGCCGCTCGACGGTGGCGTCGGTGTCCACCAGCAGGCCGAGCTGCTGGGGGTCGAGACGGTCCTGCGCGCCGGCGACCACGACGTCGATCGGCTCGGACGACGCCGCCGTGAGCTCGCGCTCGATCGTCGCGCGCGCCTCCTGCTGGGACTGGCCGCCGACGTCCACGCCGCGCACCGTCGCCTGGGCGGCGGCACGGCTGGACGTCCAGGCGGCCAGGGCGAGGTACCCGACCAGGGCCAGCAGCAGCAGTGCGAGCGGCACCCACACGCCGCGCCGGGTCCACGCCCCGCGCCGACGCTGCGGCGCCTCCGGCACCTGGACCGCTACCTGCTGCTCCGCCACGCTGCTCCCCGAAGGTCGTTGCACCGGGGGGACGCGTCCAGCCCGCAACACCGTGTGCGCCCGCTCCGGCCCGGCCGGAGACCCCCGGACGATTCTACGTCGGGTCGCCGGGTCGCCCGGCAAGCTGACGGTAGACGCCTTGGTGGTAGACCAGCGGCGGCCCGGCCTCCTCGCCCAGCTGCAGGCCGACGACCTCCCCGACGACGAGGTGGTGGTCACCGGCCGGGTGCACCTGGCGGGTGCGGCACTCCATCGCCGCCAGCGCGCCGGCGAGCAGGGCGACGCCGGTCACCGCGCCCCTGCGGTGCGGCACCTGCGCGAGCTGGTCGACCACCGGCCGTCCCGGGGTCGCCAGCCAGCGGGCGGCCGGCCGCTGCGCCTCGGCCAGGACGCTGACCCCCCACGTCCCGGTGTCCACGACGGCCTCGAGGAACCGGGTGTCCTCGGCGATCGAGACGACGACGAGCAGCGGCTCGAGCGAGACCGACATGAAGGCGTTGGCCGTCATGGCGTGGTCGTGGCGGCCCAGGCGGCTGGTGACGACGCACACACCGGTCGCGAACCGGCCCACGGCCCGCCGGAAGCGGTCGGGGTCCACCGGCGGCGCAGCGTCGGCTCCGGCGTCCGGAGCCGCCGGCTGTGCCCCGGGGTGCGTCACCACGTCAGCCTAGGTACCCGTCCCCAGGCCACCAGCCGGCCCCAGCCCCGGCCCCGGGATGTGCGCAGACCGACAGGAACGCCGGCGTGCCTGTCGGTTCGCGCACACTCGAGCGGGCGCCCAGACGGGTCAGGCCCGCAGTGGCCCGGTCTGCGCGGGGACGGCGCCGGCCCCGGCCAGGTCGACGACGGTGCGGCACGGGCCGGCCGCTTCGAGCACGTCGGTGATCTCGTGGCCGATGAGCTCGTGCCGGTCGAGGAGGGCGTCGCGCAGGGCCTCCACGAGGTGGGCGTTGTCGTGCAGCAGCGCGCGGACGACGCCCTTCTGCCGCTGCAGCAGCTCCTCGACCATGGCCCGCCCCTGGGAGTCCCCGAGGACCCTGCCCACGAGGTTCTGGCCGCCCAGGGTCGAGCCCTCGACCGCGGCGAACGAGACCAGCGTGTCGCCCATCCCGGCGGCACCGACCATCTGCGCGGCGACGGACGTCGCGTACTGCAGGTCCCCGCTGGGGCCGGTCGACACGTCGCCGTCGAAGAAGAGCTCCTCCGCCACCTGCCCGCCGAAGGCGATGGCCACCAGGGCTGACATCTCGTTCCGGGAGCGGGTGTAGACGTCCTCGACGTCCCCGTGCGCGAGGAGGCCGAGGGAGCCCGCCCGCTTGATGATCGTCAGCACCTCGAGCCGGCGGTGCGGCGCGAGCAGGTGGGCCACCGTCGCGTGCCCTGCCTCGTGGGTGGCGATGAGCCGCTCCTCGTGCGCGGTGTAGCCGACCGGCTGGCCCACGCCGATCTCGGTGATGAGGCGGGCGTGCTCGACGTCGCACCAGCGCATCGCGCGCTCGCCGGCCTCGACCGCCCGCACCAGCGCCTCGTCCAGCAGGCCCTCCAGCATGGCCGGG
>DASTLY010000007.1:0-2342 GCA_035714445.1 Mycobacteriales bacterium | reverse complement strand
GACCATCGTGGCGCCGTGGCTGGTGGCCGCCAGGTTGCCCATGCCCATGCCGAAGCAGTGGTAGTAGGGCACCGGGATGCAGATCCGGTCGGCCTCGGTGTAGCCGCAGCCCTCGCCGACGAAGAAGCCGTTGTTGAGCAGGTTGTGGTGGGTGAGCGTGGCGCCCTTGGGGAAGCCCGTGGTGCCCGACGTGTACTGGATGTTGATCGGGTCGTCGGCCGAGAGCTCGGCCTCGCGCCGGACCAGGAACTCCCGGTCGCCCGCCCGGCCCGTGGTCAGCAGCTGCTCCCACGCGTCGTCCCCGAGGAACAGGACCTCCCGCAGGTCGGGGCAGTCCTCGCGGACCTCCGCGACCATCGCCCGGTAGTCGCTGGTCCTGAACTCCGGCGCGCTCACCAGCACCGAGATGCCGGCCTGCGCCAGCACGTAGGCCAGCTCGTGGGTGCGGTAGGCCGGGTTGATGTTGACCAGGATCGCGCCGAGCTTCGCCGTCGCGTACTGCACGAACGCCCACTCGGCGCAGTTGGGGGCCCAGATGCCGACCCGGTCGCCCTTGGCGACGCCCAGCGCGTCCAGCCCGAGGGCGACCGCGTCGACCTCGGCGACGAACTCCGGATAGCTGTAGCGGCGACCCGTCGCGCACTCGACCAGCGCCTCGTGGTCGCCCACCCGCGCTGCCGTCCGGTCCAGGTTGGCGCCGATCGTGTCCCCGAGGAGCGGAACGGTCGAGGTGCCACTGCTGTAGGACGGCAGCGCGGGCGTCGTCATGGCTACTCGCCCGCCTGGACGCCGGCCCGGTTCGGCTTGTCGGTCGGGTGGGCGTACCGGAGGCGGCTGGGCGGCAGCGGGAAGTCGTGGTCCTCACCGAAGGGCGACAGGGGGCCGGCCGACACCGCGAGGAACTCCGTCACCGGCGCCCCGCCGTCGTCCGACTGACCCCAGGTGGGCTCCACCAGGTGCTCGTGCTTCGCGTTTCGCTTGGCCATGTCGCCGTGCCCTCCGTCGTGCGCTGTCCGTGCGGGACACCGCCCGGTGCCCGCGTCTGCCGTGCATCTTGGCTGATGCAGTACCCCGGATGCACGCAGTACGCCCCTGCGTCGGGTCAGTGGTGGCGCACCGCGCGGGCGCCGTAGACCGTCGGGACGCCGTCCGCGGTGAGCACCCACTCCCGCGGCCCGACCGGCGCGGCGCGCACCACCGCGTCGTGCAACTGCTGGACCGCGCGGGTCCGCCACACCGCGGTGCTCTCCAGCCGCAGTCGCACCGGGTCCGCCGTGGGGTCGAGCTCGTCGTAGCCCTCGGGCTCGAAGGAGAGCACCGCCGGGCCCGCGATGCGCAGGACGCCGGTCTGCCACGGCACGCTGCGCAGCGCCCGGATCCAGCGGTGGGACCGCAGCAGCGCGCCGGCCCCGGCGGCGGCCGCGACCGAGCCGACGAAGACCAGGCAGACGACCAGGAGGCCGGCCAGCGGCAACCGCTGCCCGGAGTCGCGCGCGATGGTCACCGCCGCGGCGGCGAGCAGCACCCCGAGGACGACGGCGATGACCCCGCCGGCCAGCCAGCGCAACGCGCCTGCCTGGTAGCCGGTCAGCGCGGAGCGGGTCTGCGGGTCGTCGGCGGCCGGGATCACGCTCCCATGCTGGCAGGGGCGGCGGCGGGGACGGCGACGTAACGTGGACCGGATGTCCTCGCCAGCCCCCGCGACGCTCGCCTCCTGGCTGCGCACCCGCAGTGACGAGCAGCTCGGTGCGCTGCTGGCCGCCCGGCCCGACGTGGCCCGCCCCGCGCCCTCCGACGTCGTCGCCCTCGCCAGCCGGCTGGCCGTGCCGGTGTCGGTCGACCGCGCCCTCGACGAGCTGGACGCCGCCACGCTCCAGGTGCTCGACGTGGTGCTGCTCGCCGACACCGACGGGGTGGACGCCGCCGACCTGCCCGCCGCGCTGCCGGCGGTGCCCGACGACGTGCTCGAGGCCGCCGTCGACCGGCTGACCACGCGGGCGCTGCTGTGGGGCGACGACGTGCTGCACGCCCCGGAGCCGGTGCGCCGCGCCGTCCGGTACCCGGCGGGCCTGGGACGCCGGGCGGTCGAGCTGCGGCTGGCCCTCCCGGCGGACCTGCCGGAGGCGCTGGCCGAGCTGCCGGCCGAGGAGCGCGACGTGCTGGAGCGGCTGGCCGGCGACCGGCCGGTGGGCCACCTGCCGGACACCGACGGCCCCGGCTCCTCCCCCGCCCGCCGGCTGCTGCAGCGCGGGCTGCTGGCCCGCATCGACGCGCTCAACGTGGAGCTGCCCCGCGAGATCGGGCTGCAGCTGCGCGGGAGCCTGCCCTACGGCCCGCCCCGG
>DASTLY010000006.1:0-38368 GCA_035714445.1 Mycobacteriales bacterium | reverse complement strand
TGCTCGACCTGGGCGAGAACAAGGACGTCGAGGCCGCGGCGAAGGCGGCGCAGGTCCCGGGCGTGCGCTGGCACTTCGTGGGGCAGCTGCAGACCAACAAGGCGCGCTCCGTCGCCTCGTACGCCCGGACGGTGCACAGCCTGGACCGGCCGCGGCTGGCAAGGGCGCTGGCCGACGGGGCGCGCCGGGCCGGCCGGGTCGTCGACGTGCTGGTCCAGGTCGACCTCGACGTCGACGGCTCCGCGGACAGCGGGCGCGGTGGCGCCGCACCCGCCGAGGTGCCGGCGTTGGCAGACCTCGCGGCCGGGCTGGACGGCCTGCGCCTGGCCGGCGTGATGGCGGTGGCGCCGCTCGGCGTGGACCCGGTCGCCGCCTTCGCACAGCTGGCCGAGGTCGCCCGGGACCTGCGCGCGCGCCACCCGGAGGCCACGGGCATCAGCGCGGGCATGAGCGGGGACCTGGAGGCCGCCGTCGCCGCCGGGGCGACGTACGTGCGGATCGGCACGGCGTTGCTCGGCCACCGGCCGCAGGTCCTCCGGTAGCGTCGGCGCGTCCGACACCGCAACACCGCGTCCATCTCGCACACGAGGAGCCCGACATGCCCGGCGCCATGCGCAAGTTGGGCCTCTACCTCGGGCTGGTCGAGGACGACGAGGAGCGCTATGACGCGCACGGCTACGGTCCCGACGACTACGACGACGAGCCGGAGCCCTCGGCCCGCGGCCGCCAGCGCGCAGACGCGCATGATCCGGTGCTGGTCCGCCGCGGTGAGGACGGCCGCACCCGCGGCTCCGTGGCCCTCGACACCGCGCCCCGGCCGGTCCACGTGAGCCCGCACGAGGAGCCCTACCGGATCACGACGCTGCACCCGCGCACCTACAACGAGGCGCGCACCATCGGCGAGCACTTCCGCGACGGCACCCCTGTGATCATGAATCTGACCGAGATGGACGACACCGACGCCAAGCGGCTCGTCGACTTCGCCGCCGGGCTGTCCTTCGGCCTGCGCGGCCGGATCGAGCGCGTCACCAACAAGGTCTTCCTGCTGTCCCCCGAGCACGTCGAGGTGACCGCAGAGGACAAGGCGCGGATCGCCGAAGGCGGCTTCTTCAACCAGTCGTAGGAGTCCCGCCCCCGTGATTGTCGCGGCCATTCTGTACTGGGCCCTCACCGTCTTCCTGGTCCTGCTGTTCCTCCGGCTGGTCTTCGAGTACGTCTTCCTGCTCGCCCGGAGCTTCACGCCGAGCGGCGCGGTGGCGATCCTGCTCGAGATCATCTACACCGCGACGGACCCGCCGCTGAAGGCGCTCCGGAAAGTGCTGCCACCGCTGCGCATCGGCGGAATCTCGCTCGACCTCGCCTTCCTCGTACTGTTCATCGTGGTGTACATCCTGCGCAACGTCGCCGCCAACGCCGCCGTCTAGCCCCCTCCCACCGCCTCAGGACGTGACCCCGTGCCGCTGACCCCCACAGACGTCGCGAACAAGCAATTCAAGATCGTCTTCCGGGGATACTCCCTGGACGAGGTCGACAGCTTCCTCGACGAGGTCGAGTCCGAGCTCAGCCGGCTGATGCGCGACAACAACGACCTGCGGACCCGCCCGGCACCGGCCGCCCCGGCGTTCAGCGCGGCACCTGACGGGCCGGCCGGGCAAGGCGGTGCTCCCGCCGGCCTGACCAAGGCCGGGCCGGGCCAGGCCGCTGCGCCCACGGCGGCTGCACCCGTCGCTGCCGCGACTGCGCCCGCCGCACCGACGCCCGCCGCACCGACACCCGCGTCGCGACGGACCGGGTCCGGCGTGGTGGCGCCGCCCGACGCCGAGGCGCCCACTTCCGAGGACGGGCCGCAGGCCGAGCAGGCCCCGCCCTCCGGGGCGGTGCAGGCCGGCGACGGTGGGCGGGCGGCGCTGCGGATGTTGCAGATGGCTCAGCAGACCGCCGAGCAGGCCGTCGCCGAGGCGCAGGCCGAGGCGGACGAGATCCGGGCCCGCACCCGGGCGGAGGTCACGCAGGAGGTCGAGGCAGCCCGCGCCGAGGCTGCGGCTGCGCTCGCGGCCGCGCGGGAGGAGGCCGAGACCACGCTGACGTCCGCCCGCGCGGAGGCGGAGGCCACCCTCGGCGGCGCCCGCATCCAGGCCGACCAGGCCCTGACGTCGGCGCAGGCGCAGGCGTCGGCCGTCCTGGTGCCGGCCCAGCGCGAGGCGGAGCAGACGCTCGCCGCCGCCAGAGCTGAGGCCGAGCGGCTGCTGGGCGACGCCCGGGAGCGCAGCGAGCGCCTGAACGCCGAGACCGCCGCCCGGGTCGAGACCGCGACGGCCGACCTGGAGCGGCGGCGCACGACGCTCCAGGCAAGCGTCGAGCAGCTGCAGGCCTTCGAGCGCGAGTACCGCAGCCGGCTGAAGACCTATCTCGAGGGGCAGCTGCGCGAGCTCACCGGGGCCGACACCCCGGACGGGCCCGCCGCCGCTACGGGTGACGGTCAGGTGCCGGGGGCGGTCGGTTCCGGCGCTGGCGGCAGCCCGACATCGTAGCGCCGGCAGAACCGGCCGACGGGCGCCTGTGCGGCTAGGCTCAGCCGGTTCGGCCCCATAACGTCGGAGGACTGCGTTGCTGATCGGCGTCGCCGGGGCGATGCTGCTCGTCGCTGTCGTTCTGCTTGCGGTCGGGATCCTCGGCCCATCAGGGGTCCTCTTCGCCTCGGCGGCACTGAGCGTGGCCGCGCTGGTCGCTGTACTGCTGGCGGGGATGCAGCGTCGTCGCGCGCGGCCCGTCAGCCGGCTGCCCGGTCCGCCCGCTGAGTCGCCGCGGGCTGCGCCGCCCGCTCCGGCGCCGGTCGCTGCCGAGCGGCCAGCCGCTTCGGCGCCGGACGTTCGGGCACCGGTCACTCCCGCGCCGCCGGCCGCTCCGGCGCCGCCGGTTGCGCGGACGCAGGAGGCCGCCCCCGTCCCTCCGGCGCCGGTCGCTCCCGCGCCGGTTGCTGCCGCGCCGGCCGCTGCCGCGCAGCCGGCCGCTCCCGCGTCGGCGGGCCCGGCTCGGCCCGCCCTGCAGAGGGCGCTCCGGAGGATGCCTGCATCGGCGGTGGCCGTACCGCCCGTCGAGGACCTGGCCGACCCGCCCGTCGAGGACGACGACGAGGTGCTGGAGGACGAGGACCAGGACCTGGACGGCCTCGTCGTCGTCGTGCCCGGTCGCCCTCGCTACCACGACCAGGGCTGCCTGCTGCTGCTGGGCCAGCGGGCCGAGATGGTCGATGTCGTCGACGCGCGCGAGGAGGGCCTGACGCCTTGCGGCACCTGCCGGCCCGACGCCCAGCTCGCGGCCCGGCTCGCCGATGCAGACCTGGCCGAGGCCGAGGCCGAGCACGCCGTGGCGGAGGGCCGGGGGCCCGAGAGCGACGTCGAGCCCGTGCCGGAGATGTCGCCGGGCGACGTTGACGCACCGACCGCCCCGCCCCACCCGGCGCCCACGGCTGCGGCCGTACGGCCGACCGACATCCGCGTCGAGGCCGCCGTCGTCGAGCGCCGCCGCGTACCCGTGCTGCGCCAAGGCCGGCTGCCCGCCGGGCGCCTGACGAGGGCTGTCGGTGCGGCGGCCGGCCGGGCGTTGACCAGGGGCGCGGCCGCAGGTGTCGCCAAGGCGTCCGCCGTCGCAGCAGCCAGGGTCGCCGCCCGGAGCGCGCAGCAGCAGCAGCAGCCGCCGCCGCCGCAGCCCGAGCCGCCCGCTCAGCCCGAGCCGCCGGCTCAGTCGGAGCTCGAGCCGCCGGCGGCGCGGGAGCTCGACCCGTCGGCCGAGCGCGAGCCAACGGGGTCCGAGCCGCCGGCGCAGCCGGCCGACCAGGGCCCGGCGTCGGGGCCGGCCGGGTCTGCCCGGGTCACTCTGCCGCCGGTCCCACCGGGCGGCCCCGCCCCACCTGCGCCCGGTATCGGCCTGCGGCCGGCGGCGCGCCGCAGGCCCCGAGCCGCTGAGGCCGCCGCGCCGCTCTCACCCCGTCGGGCCCGCGCCCCCCGTGCCGCCGACGCGGACGGGCGCAGCGCCGGGGCGGCCCCGACGCAGCGCGCCGTCGTGGTGGTGCCGCAGCTGCGGACCTTCCACCGCGCCGGGTGCAGGCAGGTCGACGGCGTAGACGGCGGTCGTGAGCTGGCCAGGCCGGTAGCCAGCCGCGAGGGCTACCGCCCGTGCGTGGTCTGCCGGCCCTAGCCGGCTGACCGACTACTCGCCCGCGGCGCGCAGGTGGAACACCAGGCCCAGATCGGGAGCCGAGTGGGGGACGAGGTCGGCGGTCGGGCGGCCCTCCACCACTGACACGGCCAGGACCTCCTCGCCCAGCCGGGGGGCGCCCTCGCGCAGCGCGTCGGCCAGCTCGCCCTCGGCCCGCCACCACAGCTCGATGCGATCGCTGACCTGCAGGTTGCTGTGCTTGCGCGCCTCCTGGACCAGGCGGATGACGTCACGCACGAGACCGGCCCGCCGCAGGGCAGGTGTCAAGGTGAGGTCGAGGGCCACGGTCTCGCCCGCCGCCGTGGCCACCGACCAGCCCTCCCGGGGGGTCTCGGTCACCAGCAGCTCGTCGGCCTCGAGTGCGACCGGCTCGCCGTCGACCTCGACCTGCCGGCTGCGGACCAGCTCGAGCGGGTCGGCCGCCGCGACGGCCGCGGCGACGGTCGCCGTCCGCTTGCCGAACCGCTTGCCCAGCGCGCGGAAGTTGGCCTTCACCGACACGTCGACCAGGTCGCCGGCGAGTGGCTCCAGGGTCACGACGTTGAGCTCGGCCGCCACCAGGTCCCGCAGCTCCCCCGGCAGGGTCTGCCAGCCCGCCGCGGACACCAGGGCCCGGCCGAGCGGCTGGCGGGTCTTGACCTTCGAGCCCGCGCGGGCGGTACGGCCGAGGTCGACCAGCCGCCGCACGAGCGCCACCTGCCCTGCCAGGTCGGGGTCGACGTGACGGTCGTCCGCGACCGGCCAGGGCGCGAGGTGCACCGAGTCCGAGCGGTCGCCGCCGGCGAACAGCGCGTCCCACACCTCGTCCGTCACGAACGGCACGAACGGCGCCATCAGCAGCGTGAGGACCTCGAGGCACTCGTGCAGGGTGGCGAGCGCCGCGGGGTCGCCGTCCCAGAACCGGCGGCGCGACACCCGGACGTACCAGTTGGACAGGTCGTCGACCAGCGTGCCGATGCGCCGGCCGGCCCGCAGCGAGTCGAAGTCCTCGAGCGCCGCGGTCACCTCCACGGCCGCGGCGGCCACCTCGGACAGCGCCCAGCGGTCCAGCAGCGGACGGTCGGCCCGGTCCGGCGCTGCCGATGTGGGGTCCCAGCCGTTGACCTGCGCGTAGAGCGTGTGGAAGGAGGCGGTGTTCCAGTAGGTGAGCAGCACCTTGCGCACGACCTCGCCGACCTGGTCGTGCCCGACCCGGCGGGCCGACCAGGGGCTGCCGCCGCAGAGCATGTACCAGCGCAGGGCATCCGCGCCGTGCCGGTCGAACATCTCGAACGGGTCGAGCACATTGCCCAGGTGCTTGCTCATCTTGCGTCCGTCGCCGTCCAGGATGTGGCCCAGGCACAGCACGGTCTCGTACGACGACCGGTCGAACACCAGCGTCCCGACGGCCATCAGCGTGTAGAACCAGCCGCGGGTCTGGTCGATCGCCTCGCAGATGAACTGCGCCGGGTACGCCGGCTCCACGCCGCTGTGCGGGTAGCCGACCTGCGCGAACGGCATCGAGCCGGAGTCGTACCAGCCGTCGATGACCTCGGGGACCCGCCGCGCCGGCTCCCCGCACGAGGAGCACGGGACCACGACGTCGTCGACGTACGGCCGGTGCGGGTCGAGCGAGGACAGCTCGGTGCCGGCGGCCGCGCCGAGCTCGGCCAGCGAGCCGAACGCCTGCCAGTGCGTACGGTCGGCCGTACAGCGCCAGACCGGCAGCGGCGTGCCCCAGTAGCGGTTGCGCGACAGCGCCCAGTCGATGTTGTTCTCGAGCCAGTCGCCGTACCGGCCGTGCCGGATCGTCGCCGGGTGCCAGTCGGTCTTCTCGTTCTCCTCGACCAGCCGGTCCTTCACCGCGGTCGTGCGGATGTACCAGCTGGGCAGCGCGTAGTAGAGCAGCGCGGTGTCGCAGCGCCAGCAGTGCGGATAGCTGTGCTGGTACGGCGTCTCGCGCCACAGCAGCCCGCGGGCCGCGAGGTCGGTGACCAGCGCCCGGTCGGCCGCCTTGAAGAACACGCCGCCCACCAGCGGCAGGTGCTCCTCGAAGGTGCCGTCGGGCCGGATCGGGTTGACCACAGGCAGCCCATAGCGCCGCGCGACCGCCATGTCGTCGGCGCCGAACGCGGGGGACTGGTGCACCAGCCCGGTGCCGGACTCGGTGGTGACGTAGTCCGCCGTGCCGACGAAGTGCGCGCCGTCGATCTCGACGAGGTCGAACGGCCGGGCGTACGTCGTGTGCTCGAGCGCCGTCCCGGGAAAGCGCTCGAGCACCTCGACGTCCGGGCCGAGCACGTGCAGCAGCGGCTCGGCCACCACGAGGACCTCGTCCCCCGACCGCGCGGCGACGTACGTGACCGTGGGGTTGACCGCCACGGCCGTGTTGGACACCAGCGTCCAGGGCGTCGTCGTCCACACCAGCAGCGCGGCGCCGAGGGCCTGCAGCGGCCCGGAGGTGACCGGGAAGCGCACGTACACGCTGGGGTCGACCACGTCCTGGTAGCCCTGAGCGACCTCGTGGTCGGACAGCGCGGTGCCGCAGCGGGGGCAGTACGGCGCGACCCGGTGGTCCTCGACCAGCAGGCCCGCCTCCGCGATCTGCTTGAGGCTCCACCAGACGCTCTCGATGTACGAGGCGTCCATCGTGCGGTAGGCCGTCGACATGTCGACCCAGAACCCCATCCGGTGGGTCAGCCGCTCGAACTCGTCGACGTGCCGCAGCACGCTCTCCCGGCACTTCGCGTTGAACTCCGCGACGCCGTACGCCTCGATGTCCTGCTTGCCGGTGAACCCCAGCTCCTTCTCCACCGCCAGCTCGACGGGCAGGCCGTGGCAGTCCCAGCCGGCCTGCCGCGGCACGTGCCGGCCCTGCATGGTCTTGAACCGGGGGAACAGGTCCTTGAAGACCCGCGCCTCGACGTGGTGCACGCCGGGCTTGCCGTTGGCGGTCGGCGGGCCCTCGTAGAACACCCACGGCTCACCGCCCGCGGTCTGCTCGAGCGAGCGCTGGAAGACCTTGCCGGACTCCCACCGCGCGAGCACGTCCTTCTCGAGCGCGGGCAGGTCCACCTGCGCGGGCAGCTGGCGCATCCGGGGGTGTGTCATGTCGTGCTCCTCCGTCGTGGCGTGCTCCGACGGAGGGACGAGGCGCGAGCGCCCCGCGGTACCACCCTCCTTGGGACCCTGCGCAGTGCTGGGATCCCCGCTCTTGTCGTACGCGCCGCCGTGCGTCGGCGGGGCTGATGTTCACGGCGTGCTGGCCCCCGGGCTCGCACCAACCCCGGCTCGCTCCTGGCTGCTCACGCCGCTACTGGTCCCCAGCACCGCGGCCGGGCCAGCGTAGGCGCTGACGGCGGGGCGCGGCGACAGGTACGGTCGCCAGAGGCCGCGAGCCGTGGCCGGCCGGCTCCGAAGGGAACGACGCTGACCGCCTCCCGCGAGGACGTCGAGGACGGTGCGGCGCCCCTCGGCCGTCCGCGCACGACCCTGCTGGCGGTCGTCGCGGTCCTCGTCCTGGCTGCGGACATCGCCACCAAGATGCTCGTCGTCGCCCATCTCGAGGGCCAGCGGGAGATCAGCCTGCTCGGCGGCCGGCTGCTGCTGCGGGCCAGCCGCAACCCGGGCGCCGCGTTCTCCTTCGCCGAGGGCGCCACCGTCGTGTTCACCGCCGTCGCCCTCGTGGTCGTCGTGGTCATCGTGCGTACGGCCCGCCGCCTTTACTCGAACGCGTGGGCGCTGGCGCTCGGGCTGGTGCTCGGGGGCGCGAGCGGCAACCTGGTCGACCGGCTGCTGCGCTCGCCCGGCGTCGGCCGCGGCGCGGTCGTCGACTTCATCGACTTCCAGGTCTACCCGAGCTTCAACATCGCCGACAGCGCCATCTGCTGCGGCGGCGCCCTCGCGGTGTTCCTGTCGCTGCGCGGGCTGGACTTCGACGGCCGGCGCAAGGGCCGGTAGCCGGCGCCGCCGCAGCGTGCCGGCAGAGATCGTCCCCGAGGGGCCGCGTCAGGCCCGGCCGTCCCCGCCGTTGCCGGGATTGATGATCGCGTCGAGGTCGACCCGCGGGCGGCCGGGAGTGGCCAGGTTGACCAGGGTCAGGGTGTGCGAGCCGGCGGGGAGCAGCCGCTGCCAGACCACCGTGCGGTACTGACGCGTCGCGGCGTAGGTGTCGACCACCGCGATCCGCCGACCGTCCAGCAGCACGGCGACGGCGCCGCGCGCCGGGCCGGTGATCATGACCAGGCCGGTGAGGCCGCCCTGGACGGGGCGGGAGACCGAGGCCCCCTTCTGCACGGTCGTGTGCGTCGTGCCGATCAGCGAGCTCGCCGAGCGGGCGGTGCTCCAGGCGCCCCGGTAGGTGAACGTCGTGTCGATGTCCTCCGCGTCGTAGAAGAACTGGGCGGAGACCCGGGCCGAGGCGGTGTTGCCGGCGCAGTCGGTGACCTCGACGATCAGCAGGCCCGGGAAGCTGCCCTTGTAGGAGTCGTAGCCGCCGATGTTCCCGCTGTACTCGCGCAGGTCCGGGGACACCTGGAAGCCGGGCGGTGGGTAGTCGGCGTACGGGTCGCCGCCGTTGTACCGCAGGGACTGGGAGCAGATCCCGGACGCGTCGGAGGCGGTCCACGCCCAGCGGGCGGCCCAGGAGTAGTAGTAGGCCTCTGGCAGGTCGGGCTCGGAGTAGTCCGCCGCGCCGACGCTCGTCCCGACGACCAGCCGCGCGGGGTCCATGCGCAGCGTCGGGGCGGTCCCGTCGTGGGCTGCCGCGGCCGCCACGGGAACGCCGAGACCGGACAGCAGGGCCACCAGCGCGAGCAGCAGGAAGCAGTGGGGTCGGCGCACGGGGGCCTCCGGAGTCGGTCGCTCCGGCGGAGGGCGCCTGCTGCGTCGGCTCGTCGGGGGAGCACGAGCACCTTCCGCTCCGCGCCCTGGGTCGTCAAGCGCCGTCCAGCCGCTCCAGGAGCCGGCGGGGGCCGGTGACGGCCGCGCCGCGGGCACGGGCCCGGCCGGCCAGCTCCCGGTCGGCGGTGACGAGCAGGACGCCCGGCCCGCACAGCTCGACGAGCGCGTCGTCGCCCGAGCCGGCGGCGTGGTGCACCTCGACGCCGCTGTGCCGGCCCGCGGGCACGCCGGCCCGGGCTGCGCCCTCCAGGACCACGACGACCGGGCCCGGCAGCGCGGCCAGCCGCTCGACCAGCCGCCGGGCCGCGCCCGGGCGGTCCCGCCACCAGCCGTCGGGCCGGGAGCCGACCACGTTGGCGGCGTCGACGAGCAGGATCTCAGCCGCGGCCGTGCACCACCTGAATCACCTTGGCCAGCCGGTCGGTGAGCTTCGGGTGCCGGGCGAACGTCAGCAGCGGCGTCGGCAGCGCGAACGTCTGCCGGGTGATCGACTTGGCCCGGGTGAACTCCTTGAGGCCGTCCTCGCCGTGGATGCGCCCGAACCCGGAGTCGCCCACCCCGCCGAACGGCAGCCCGGGCACCGACGCGAACGTGATCACCGAGTTGACGCTGGTCATCCCCGACCGCATCCGCCGGGCCAGGTCCATGCCGCGCTCCTTGGAACCGCTGAACACCGCGCCGGCCAGCCCGTACGACGTGGCGTTGGTGCGCAGCAACGCCTCCTCGGCGTCGCGGACGCGCGACACCGTCAGGGTCGGCCCGAACGTCTCCTCCTGCACCGCCGCGCTGCTGTCCGGCACGTCGACGAGCACGGTCGGCTGCACGTACGCCCCGTCGATGCCGCCACCGGTGACCGCCCGGCCGCCGGCGGACAGGGCGTCCGCGATGTGCCGGCGGATGATGTCGACCTGGCCCGGCATGGTGATCGGGCCGTACGACGCCCCGGCGTCCGAGCCCGGCCGGACGGTGACGGCGCGCCGGGTCAGCTCGCCGACGAACGCGTCGTAGACCTGCTCGGTCGCGTAGACCCGCTCGATGCCGATGCAGGTCTGCCCGGCGTTGCTCATGCCGCCCCAGAGCGCGGCGTCCGCGGCGGCACCCACGTCCGCGTCGTCGTCCACGATCATGGCGTCCTTGCCACCGCACTCCATGAGGACCGGCACCAGGCCCTCCGCGCAGGCGGCCATCACCTTGCGCCCGGTGGCCGCCGAGCCGGTGAAGGCGATCTTGTCGACGCCCGACCGGCAGAGTGCCGCCCCGGTGTCGCCGAGCCCGGTGACCAGCTGCAGCACGTCGGGGCGCTCCGGCACCGCCGCGTGCCAGGCCTGCACGAGCCAGGCGCCGACGCCGGTCGTGTACTCGCTGGGCTTGAAGACGACGGCGTTGCCGGCCGCCAGCGCGTAGGCCAGCGAGCCCATCGGGGTGAACACCGGGTAGTTCCAGGGGCCGATCACCCCGATGACGCCCAGCGGCAGGTACTCAAGGGTGGCGGCCTGGTTGGCGGCCATCAGCCCGGACGGCACCCGGCGCGGCCCCAGCATTTTGGGCGCGTGCCTGGCGGCCCACTCGATGTGGTCCACCGCGAGGGTGATCTCGAGGACGGCGTCGGCGTGCGGCTTGCCGTTCTCCGCGTGCACCAGGTCGGCCAGCTCGTGCAGGCGGCGGGCGAGCACGCCCTTCCACGCCCGCAGGTGTGTGCGCCGGGCCGCCGGGCCCTGCGCCTGCCACCAGAGCGCCGCCTCGCCCGCGGCCGCGACCACCTGCCCGACCTCTGCCGCGCCCTGCCTGCGGTAGGTCGCGAGCACCCGCCCGGTCGCCGGGTCCAGGGACGGGAACGTCTCGTCGTCCGGCCCCGGTTCGGCGCCCAGGGCGGAGCCGGACGGACGGGTCGTGTCGGTGCTCGTGGTCATGGCCGGCACGCTACGGGCGGCCACCGACAAACCTGTCGCGCGGGTCGACGCCGCGCAGCAGCGCCATCGCCGGGCTGTGTCACCTGGCACCATGGCCGGGTGACACAGCACCGCTCCCTCCCCGTCCCGGAGGGTCTGGACGGCCTGCGCCTGGACGCCGCCCTGTCCCGGCTGTTCGGGGTCAGCCGCAGCGTGGCCGTGGAGATCATCGAGGGCGGCGGTGCGTCGCTGGACGGCCGGGTGCGCGGCAAGGGCGACCGGGTGCTGGCCGGCGCCACCCTGGACGTCGCGCTGCCCGAGCCGGACACCTCGCCGCTGGCCCCGCCGCAGGTCGTCGAGGGGCTGCGGGTCGTGCACGAGGACGACGACATCCTGGTCGTCGACAAGCCGGTGGGGGTCGCCGCCCACCCCAGCCCCGGCTGGGAGGGGCCGACGGTCATCGGCGGGCTCGCGGCCGCCGGCCACCGGGTGAGCACGAGCGGCGCGCAGGAGCGCCAGGGCGTCGTGCACCGGCTCGACGTCGGCACCACCGGTCTGATGGTCGTGGCCAAGAGCGAGCGGGCCTACACCGTCCTCAAGGACGCGTTCCGCGAGCGGACCGTCGACAAGCGCTACCACACCCTCGTCCAGGGCCATCCGGACCCGATGAGCGGCACCGTCGACGCGCCGATCGACCGGCACCCGACGTCGTCGTACAAGTTCGCGGTGGTCGCCGACGGCCGGCCGAGCGTGACGCACTACGAGACGCTGGAGGCGTTCCGGCACGCGACGCTGCTCGAGGTGCACCTGGAGACCGGCCGTACGCACCAGATCCGGGTGCACATGAGCGCGATGCGGCACCCGTGCGTGGGGGACGTGCAGTACGGCGCGGACCCGACGCTGGCCGCCCGGCTCAAGCTCGGCCGGCAGTGGCTGCACGCGGTCCGGCTCTCGTTCGCCCACCCCGACGACGGCCGCTGGGTCAGCTTCGAGAGCCCCTACCCGGCCGACCTGCAGCTCGCCCTCGACCGGGTCGCCGAGCCGCGGTGAGCACCCCGCCAGATACGGAGGTGCAGGTGCGCCTGGCCGATCCGCAGGACATGGCGGGCGTGTACGCGCTCCGACACGAGGTCTTCGTCCTGGGCCAGGACGTCCCGGAGGAGCTCGAGCGCGACGAGCACGACGACGCGGCCGTGCACGCCGTCGCGGTCCGAGCCGACGGCGGCGTGGTGGGCACCGGGCGGCTGGTCGGCCCGGAGCTCGAGGGGCGCGCCGACGGCGTGGCCACCGTCGGCCGGATGGCGGTCGCCGAGGCGGCCCGGGGCACCGGCACGGGCTCGGCGGTGCTGCGCGCGCTCGAGCAGCGGGCCCGCGAGCTGGGCCTGCAGGGGATCGAGCTGCACGCGCAGGTGCACGCGCAGCGCTTCTACGAGCGGCTCGGCTACGAGGCGTTCGGGGAGCAGTACCTCGAGGCCGGCATCCTGCACGTCAGCATGCGCAAGGCGCTGTAGCAGCGTCAGCGGCGCCGTACGTCCCGTCCCCACACCGGCGCGTCCGCCGCGGGCTGGCGCACCGCCAGCAGCTGGGAACGCCCGCCGATCGGCACGAGCGACACCTCGTGCTCGGTCACGAGCAGCGGGCGGGCGAAGCCGCGGTCCGCGGGACCGGTCGCGGCCGCAGCGGCCGGGCCGAACGCCGGGTCGATGAGGGCCAGCCGGCTCCAGCCCCGCCGGCGCATCGGCACGATCACCGGCGCCATGCCGCCGTGCGCGGACGCCAGGCTGCGCCGCAGCTCACGCGAGCCGAGCAGGGTCACCACGTCGCCGTGGCCGACCGGCCGGAGCTGCCCCCGCGGGTCGTGCGCGAGCAGCTCGACGGCCAGCCGGCCGAGCTCCTCCAGCCGGTCCCGGACGGGCAGCCAGGCGCAGTCGGCGTCGATCCGGCACGCGTCGAGCGCCGTGCGCGGCAGCAGCACGACGCGGTCGGGGTCGGCGGGGTCGAGGTCCACGGCGCCGAGGCCGAGGTCGAGCGCGTCCCCGAGGACCCGCTCCTGCACCCAGTCCAGGCCGGGGTGCAGCAGGTGGTCGACCGGCAGCCCGACGGCGGTGAGCCGCTCGGTGACGGCGGCCCGGCCGGCGCCCGCGACCCAGCGCCGGGCCTGCAGCCAGTCGGTCAGCCGCCGCCGGCCGTCCTCGTCCTCGGGGTCGGAGCCGGCCAGCGCCCGGCGGCACTCCGCCCAGGACACCCACACCGGGGGGCTGCCCACCAGCCGCACCCCGTCGTCGGCCGGCTCGACGTCGATGTCGTGCAGGACCGACACCGCCAGCACACCCCGGCGCAGCTCGGCGGGGCCGGCGCAGGGCAGCGGACGGGCCGGTGCCCGCTGCACCGAGGTACGGCCGGAGGTCACCCGGGAACGCTACCCACGCCCTGGCCCGTACGGGCGGGGCCGAGCGGGTGGCATCGACGCGCAGTCGGGGGAGTGGCCGACGGGCTAGCGTCAGCGCGTGCGGGTACTCATCGTCGAGGACGAGGTGCCGCTGGCCGACGCCGTGGCCCGTGGCCTGCGCCGTGAGGGGATGGCCGTCGACGTCGCCTACGACGGCGACAGCGGCCTGGAGAAGGCCCTGGTCACCCGGTACGACGTGCTGGTGCTCGACCGCGACCTGCCGCTCATGTCCGGGGACGACGTGCTGCGGCACCTGGCCGCCGACGGCGCGCTCACCCGGGTCCTGCTGCTGACCGCGGCGACGGGGCTCGCCGACCGCGTCGAGGGCCTCGAGCTCGGCGCCGACGACTACCTCGGCAAGCCGTTCGCGTTCGAGGAGCTCGTCGCGCGGGTGCGGGCGCTGGGCCGGCGCGCCACGCCGGCCGCGCCGCCGGTGCTGCACGGACCGGGCGGGCTCGAGCTCGACCCGGCCCGGCGGACGGCACGGCGGGCCGGGGTCGACCTCGACCTGACCCGCAAGGAGTTCGGGGTGCTCGAGGTGCTGATGCGCGCCGACGAGCAGGTGGTCAGCAGCGAGGAGCTGCTCGAGCGGGTGTGGGACGAGAACGCCGACCCGTACACGACCACCGTGCGCGTGACGATCATGACGTTGCGCAAGAAGCTCGGTGACCCGCCCGCGGTGCAGACCGTCGTCGGCTCGGGCTACCGGCTGGCGGCGGACCGCCCGGATGGCTAGCACCGTGGCCCGCGAGCTGGTCCGCCCCGTGGGCCGGACGACGCTGCGCTGGCGCCTGACCCTGGTGTACGGCGCGGTCGCCGTCGGGGTCGGGCTGCTCCTGCTGCTGCTCAGCATCCTGCTGGTCAACCGGGCGACGCAGGCCGGCTCGCTGCCCGTGAACGGGGTCGCCTTCGTGCTGGACGGCCGGGTGGTCACCGTCGCCCAGATCCAGGACGGGCTGCGCCACGAGGCGCTGCGGCAGCTCTACCGGCAGGGGCTGCTGGCGCTGTTCGTGCTGGGGGCGTTCGGGGTGGCCCTGTCGTACGTGCTGGCCGGGCGGATCCTGCGGCCGCTGCACCAGATCACGGCCACCGCCCGCCGGCTGTCCGCCGAGCAGCTGGACGAGCGGATCGACCTGCCCGGGCCGGAGGACGAGCTCAAGGAGCTCGCCGACGTCTTCGACGCGATGCTCGAGCGCCTGCAGGCGGCGTTCGAGGCGCAGCGCCGCTTCGTCGCCGACGCCAGCCACGAGCTGCGTACGCCGCTGGCCGTGATGCGCACCGAGGTCGACGTCGCGCTCGCCGACCCGGGCGCCAGCACCGAGGACCTGCGCGCCGCCGCCGTCGTGGTGCGCGAGGCGACCCAGCGGGCGGACCGCCTGGTCGACAGCCTGCTGCTGCTGGCCCGCAGCGACCGGCTCTCGCGGGGCGGCCTGCCGCTCACCGAGCGGGTGGAGCTGTCCGCCGTCGCCGCCGCCGGGCTGCTGGCGGTCCGCTCCGAGGTGGTGGAGGAGGGGCTGACGGTCGACGTCGGCTGGGGCGCCGCGCCGGTCCTCGGCGACCCGGGGCTGCTCGAGCGGCTGGCCGGCAACCTCGTGGAGAACGCGGTGCGCCACAACGTGCCGGGCGGCCGGGTGCACGCCGCCACGGGCAGCGCCGGCGGCCGTGCCTGGCTGGAGGTGAGCAACACCGGCGCGGAGATCCCCGCCGCGGAGGTGGAGCAGCTGTTCGAGCCGTTCCGCCGGTACGGCACGGCGCGCACCGCCCGGCGCGGCGCCGGGCTCGGCCTGTCGATCGTCCAGGCGCTCGTGCGGGCGCACGGCGGCGTGGTCACGGCCACGCCCCGCCCCGGTGGCGGCCTGGTGGTGCGGGTGGAGCTGCCGGCGGTTGCCGTACCGGCTGACGCCGCCCGGCCGACCCCGGTGTGAGCCGGTGTGAGCCGCCCCGTCAGGCCGGCGGCCGACGCCGGCAGCGGGTCAGGCGGCGGACGTGCGGCGGGGGGACAACGCGTCGGTCTCGTCGTGCAGCTCGGCGCCCTGGACCAGCAGCGAGGCGCGCAGCACGCCGCCGTGGTGCCCGCAGAACAGCAGCTCGGAGCCCGACGGCAGGGTGGCGCGGACGTAGGCCCGTGCTCCGCAGCGGTCGCACCGGTCGCGGGCCGCGAGCGGAGCCGAGGTTCGCCGGGGGAGCGTGTCCATCTGGGTCTCCTCGTGTCCTGCGCTGCGGTAGACCCTGACCCTGCCCCGGCCGCGGGCGCGCACGCGTGACAGCCGGGTTTCGATACCGCGACGTGACACGGCTCACGTCAGCAGACGTGCCGGCCGCGCGGGCGGGCCAGGCCAGGGACCGCCCGGGCCAGCCGCAGGTACGGCGGGTGCGAGCCCGACTCCCGGAAGCCCAGCCGGGCCAGCAGCCGCAGGCTCGGCTCGTTGCCCGGCAGCACCTCCGCGGTGACCAGCCGGACGCCGGGCTGCTGCTCCGCCCAGGCGGCGAGCACCGCGACGGTCTCGGTGCCGAGGCCCTGCCCCCGGGCGGGCACGGCGAGCCCGTAGCCGATCGCGACGACGCCCGCCTCGTCCGGCGGCCCGAACCAGCCGCAGTCGCCGACGACCTGCCCGCCGACGACCACCAGCCAGGTGCCTGCGTCGCCGGCGGCGCCGTGCTCGGCCAGGGGGCGCAGCGCGTCCGGGGTGTCCTCGTGCGGCCACCCGCCGCCGGCGCGCAGCCCGACCGCCGCCAGCGGCGCCGCCACCGGCTCGTACGCCGAGACGGCGGCGGCGACCGGGTGCGGCACCGGCACCAGGGCGACCCGGGGGCCGGCCAGGCGCTGCGGGCGGGTCACGCCCCGGTCGGGTCGGCGGGCTCGGGCTCGGGTTCGGGCTCGGGCACGGCAGCCGGCTCGGGCTCGGCAGCCGGTTCGGCGAGCGCGGCCGCGAGGCCGTCGGCGACCAGACCGACCTGCCAGGCCCGGGCGCCGGCGGCGCGCAGGGCGGCGCGCACCTGCTCGACGTCGTCGGGCGGGGTCGGCGGCTGCCAGGCCAGGCGTCGTACGGCGTCCGGCTGCACGAGGTTCTCGGCCGGCACCTGGAGCTGCTCGCTGAGGTCCGCGACCACCGCCCGCACCCGGGCCAGGCGCCGGGCCGCGACCGGGTCGCGCTCGGCCCAGCGGTTGGCGGGTGGGGGGGCGTCGCCGCCGGCCACCGGCAGGGGCAGCGCGTCGTCGGGCAGCGTCCGGGCCGAGACCAGCGCGGCGTGCCAGGTGTTGACGTGCTTGCGGGTGGACCGGCCGCCGAACACCGGCAGCTCGAGCAGCTCCGCGGGGCTGGCCGGCGCGCGGGTGACGGCGGCGACGATCGCCGAGTCGGGCAGGATCCGGCCCGGTGCGATGTCGCGGCGGCGAGCCATGCCGTCCCGCACCTCCCACAGCGCGCGGACCGCGGCGAGCTGGCGCCGGCTGCGCCGCCGGTGCCGGCCGGAGGTGCGCCGCCACGGGTCGACCCGGGGTGGCGCGGGCGCCGCCAGCCGTACCGCCTCGAACTCCTCGTGCGCCCACGCCAGCTTGCCCTGGGCGGCGAGCTCGGCCTCGATCGCGTCGCGCAGCTCGACCAGCACCTCGACGTCGAGGGCGGCGTAGACCAGCCAGGACTCCGGCAGCGGCCGGGTCGACCAGTCCGCCGCCGAGTGCCCCTTCTCGAGCGCGAGGCCGAGCACGTTGCTCACCATGGCGCCGAGCCCTACCCGCTCGAACCCGGCCAGCCGCCCGCCGAGCTCGGTGTCGAACAGCGCGGAGGGCACCAGGCCGACCTCGGCCAGGCAGGCCAGGTCCTGGTTGGCGGCGTGCAGCACCCACTCGACCCCGGACAGGGCCTCGCCCAGGGCGGACAGGTCGGGGCAGGCAATGGGATCGATCAGGGCGGTGCCGGCGCCGCGCCGGCGCAGCTGCACCAGGTACGCGCGCTGGCTGTAGCGGTAGCCGGACGCGCGCTCCGCGTCGACCGCGACCGGGCCGGACCCGGCCGCGAACCGCTCGACGACCTCGTCCAGGGCGGCCCCGGTGGTCACCACCGGGGGCACGCCGTCACGCGGCAGCAGGAGCGGGGTCGACGGCGGGGCGGCCGGCTCCGGTGCCGGCGTCGGCTCGGGCACTGGCTCGGACACGTCCCCCTGCGGACCCGGCAGGGTCGATGTCACCGGGTCAGCGTACGGCGACGCGGCGCGTTCGGCGGCTGCCGCGCCGCAGGCGGGCTCAGGTCAGCGGATGACACCGGCCCGCATCGACAGCGCGACCATCTCCGCTCGGTCGCCGGTGCCGAGCTTGCGGGCGATCCTGGCGAGGTGGCTCTTCACGGTGAGCGCGGACAGCCCGAGCGACTCGCCGATCTCCTTGTTGCTCTTGCCGTCGGACACCAGCCGGAGCACCTCGATCTCGCGTCCGGACAGCTCGCTCACGCCGTTGTCGAGCTGGCCGCCGCGCAGTCCCGCGGCCAGCAGGGACGCGACCGAGGGGTCGGCGTACACCCCGCCGTCGAGCACCCGCCGTACGCCGTCCACCACGACCATCGGCGACGCGCTCTTGAGCAGGTAGCCCTGGGCGCCGGCGACGAACGCCGCGCGGACGGAGTAGGCGTCGTCCGCGGCGGACAGCACCACGAGCCGCCGCCAGCCCGCCGTACGCAGCTCGGCCAGCAGGTCGAGGCCGGAGCCGTCGGGCAGGCCGACGTCGAGGACGCAGAGGTCACGAGGGCCCGACGCATGGGCACGGGCACGGGCCTCCCCGACGCTGGCCGCCTCGATGACGTCCTGGGCACCCATCGAGCGCAGGCGCTGGGCCATGGACTCCCGGACGAGCGGGTGGTCGTCGACCACCATCGCGGTGAAGCCGGGTCGGGCCTGGACCGCGGTCTGCCCGCGAACGCTGTCGAGCGGGCTCTCGAGACCGGCTGCCACGCTGTCCTCCTGAGGTACGGGTTCACCCGGTGTTCCTGGGCCGCGGCGCCGATCGCTGCCGTCGCAGCCTGCTTCGGCCGGACGCGCGCCGCCCTGTAGCGGACGGCCCTGGCGGCCGTGTCCCGCGTGCGCCCGGTGCCCCGCTTCCGACGGCCGGCCCGGGCTTCCGATTGGGCCATATGGGGGACGGCGATGGGCCGAACGGGTGGACTTCGCGGCAGGTGCTAGGCCCCGTCCTCGGCAGATGCGCATCATCGCTCACAGTCACCTGGAGGACACATGGGCTCCTGCCCCCGTCGTACCGCTTCCGCCGCGTCCGCACTGGCCCTGGCCGGTGCGGCGGTCGCCCTCGGCTCGCTCCTGGGTGCGGCGCAGTCGGTCACAGCGGCACCGTCGCCGGCGGCCTCCCTCCAGCGGGCCGAGTCACCGTCTACGATCTCCGGTCCCGGCCTGGCGGAGGCGAACAGCTGGTCGCTCACGGCGGCCGCCAACAGCTGGTCCCTCACGCCCGGGGACACCCTCTCCCCGGGCTGGGGCTCGGGCTGGCCCGGCCCCGCCGAGGCCAACAGCTGGTCCCTGACCGCCGCCGCCAACAGCTGGTCCTCCGTCGAGTCCATCGTCGTGTCCACCCTGGCCGCCTGACCGTGCCGGGCCGCTCGCTCGGCTCGGTCCCGACCGCCTCGCTCGGCTGCGTGCTGCTGGCGCTGGTCGTCGGCGCACAGGTCGGCTGGGGACAGCCGGCCTGGTGGGCGGTCCCCGCGCTGGCCGCCGCCGTCGCCGCGGCCGAGGTCGCGGTGGTGCACCTGCAGGTCGGCCGTCAGCGGTGGACGTTCTCGCTGACCGAGGCCGCGCTCGTCGCCGCCATGGTCTGCGCCGCCGGCGCCTGGGTGGCGTGCGCCGTCGCGGTCGGCGTCCTCGTGGCGCAGCGGCTGCGCTCCCAGCCGGCGGTCAAGCTCGGCTTCAACGTCGCGCAGTTCTCCCTGGCCGCCGCGCTCGCGGCGCTGGTGGCGCAGGCCGTCGGCGGCGGTGCGTTCGGTGCCTGCGCCGGCCTGGTCGTCTTCTGGTTCGTCAACTACGCGCTCGTCGCCGTCGTGGTCGCCGTCACCGCAGGGCGCGGTCTGCGAGGGCTCGTGGTGTCCAGCGCGCCCCTGTCGGCCCTGCACACGGCGGGCAACGCCTCGATCGGCCTGCTGGCCGCGCACCTCGCGCTCACCGCGCCGGTCGGGCTGCTGGGCCTGGTGGTGCCGTTGGCGCTGCTGTGGGTGTCGTACGACCAGCAGGCGCGCCGCAGCGCGGAGGCCCGCCTGTACGCCGAGCTGGCCCGCGGCCAGGAGCGGTCGCGGTCGCACTCGACCGACGTCTCCGCGCAGGTGGTGCTCACCGCGGCTGCCCGGCTGTTCGGCGGTGCCGACGTCGAGATGGTGCTGCTCGCGCCCGAGGGCCCGGTGCGCTACGCCGGGAACGAGGACGGGGTTCCCGAGCGGGTGCGGGTCGCCCCGGACGCCTTCGACGAGCCGTGGGTGCTGCGGGCCCTCGGCGCGGGCCGCGTGGTGGTCGGGACCGAGGACCGCCGCCCCTGGTGCTCCGCGGTGGTCGGCGACCCGGCCGCCCCGCTCGCGGTGCTCATCGCCCGGCGCCCCGTCTCGGCCGCCGCGTTCGGCCGCGGCGACGTGCGGCTCGCGGACGTCCTGGTCGGGCAGGCCGAGAGCTGGCTGTCGGTCGCCGACCTGTCCGAGCGCCACCTTGCCGCGACGCGGCAGGCGGCCGCGGCCGGCGGTGCCGCCCGGGCCCTCGGCGACCTGGGCGCGCGTACGACCCCGGCGCTGAGCACCCTGCGCGACAGCGCCAACCGCCTGGCCGGGCTCGCGGAGGGCGCCGCGCGGGTGGACGACATCGTCGGCGAGCTGCACCTCGTGGAGCTGGCCGTCGCCTCCCTGCTGGGGGCGGTCGCCCTGGCCGCGGAGCCGGACCTGCTCGATGGACCCGACGCGTTCCCGGCCCATGAGGCGCCCACCGGCGACGTCCCTGCGCGGCATGTTGCGGCACGAGCTGTCCCGGCAGGAGCTGTCACGGCAGGAGACGGCTCCGCGGACTGGACCACCACGGGTCTGCTGCGGTGACCCGGCGGCCGCTGCCGCTTGCGGTGTGGGCGGGCGCCCTCATCGGCGGCAGCGTGCTGCTGGCCCTGGCTGTCGTGGCCGCCGGCCTCGGCGCTGCGGGCGCGCTCACCGCGCCGGCCCGCGCCGCGTTGGCGGCGGGCGCGCTGGCGGGCCTTTGCGGCAGTGTCGTCGGCGTGCTGCTGGTGTCCCGGGTCGCCGCGGTCCTGCGGTCCCTGCGCAGCGACGCGGTCGACCGGCTGCGTCGGCCCGAGGGTGCCGCCCCGACCGGCACCGGGCGGCACCTGCTGCCCGGCGCCGCGGAGCTGACGGAGCTGTCCTCGGTGCTCGACGCCCTGCACGCGCGGGTGCGCCTGGGCGACCACGTCGGGCAGCGGCACCGCGAGCAGGCGGAGACGGCCGGTGCCGGCGTGTTCGAGCTGCTGTCGGGCCTCGTCGCCGCCGAGGAGGGCGCCCGGGGGCAGCTGGCCGCGGAGCTGCACGACACCGTCGCCCAGTCGCTGATGCTGGCCCGCAGCCTGCTGGCCGACGACCTGCACGCGCAGGACGACGTCCCGCGCATCCGGGACCTGGTGGAGGACGCCGAGGAGCAGGTGCGAGCGGTCATGTCGCGCACCCGGCCGCCCGCCCTGCGCGAGGGCGACCTGGCGGCCGCCGTGGCCAACCTCTGCCGCGACCTCCACGCGCGGTACGGGCTGGAGGTCACCCTGACGTGGCCGCCCACCGCGTACCCCCTGCCGCTGGCGAGCGCCATCACCGTGTACCGCTTCTGTCAGGAGGCGCTGCTCAACGTGGTCAAGCACGCCGACGTCGACGACGCCCGGCTGGAGCTGGCGGTGACCGCGGACGCCGTACGCGCGACCGTGTCGGACCGGGGGCCCGGCTTCGACGTCGGAGCGGCGCAGCCGGAGGGCGGGCGGCACGTCGGGCTCGGCCTGCTCCGCGAGCGCGCCCGGCTGTCCGGCGGCACGCTGCAGGTGCGCAGCGCCCTCGGCGCCGGTACGACGCTCGACCTTGTCCTGCCCCGGCTGTCCGCCCCCGCCACAGCCGTTCCGGCGCTCCCCGAGCCGGTGCGCTGACCTTCCCCAGACGGGCTCGAGCTTCCAGGCGGGCTCGAGCGGCTCAGCCCTGGCGGGGGTGCAGGGCGACGACGCCGTCGGGCGGCAGGCCGGCGGTGGAGCAGAGCAGGTCGCACCAGGCGAGCAGGTGCCCGCCGAGCTCCAGCCCGCCCGGGCCGGGCAGCGCGGTCCAGGAGGCGCGCACCTCGACCTGACAGGCGTCCTCGCCCTCGAGCACCCCGAAGCGCGTGCTGACGGTGCGGGTCACGGTGCCACCGGCGGCGGTGTGCGCGACCCCCCGCACCTCCAGCGCCTCGACCAGCCAGGACCAGCCCACGTCCGCCAGCGCGGCGTCGGCGGCCATCTCGGCCTCGACCTGCGCCTCGACGAGCGCGACCACGCGGGTGCTGCCGTGCCACCCGTCCTGGCTGTCCGGGTCGTGCAGGACGATGAAGCGCCCGCTCGCGACCTCGTCGTCCTCGCCGTCGCGGGACACCTCCGCCGCCACCGCGAACGACCAGGGAGCCATCCGCTTCGGCGCGGGCACGGTCCGCAGGGTGAGTCCGCGCCGGGCCGGGCCGTCGAGCACCGCCTGCAGGGACACCAGCCCGAGCGCGAACTCCTCGGGTGCCGGGGCCGGCTCCAGCAGCAAGGTCACGCCTCGCAGTATGCGGGGGAGGTGCGCACCTGCCCCGGACCTCTGATCACCGCGTGTCGACGCGCCGCCGGTCAGGCCGCACGGATCTCGACGAGGACCTCGCCCTCGGCCACGAGCACCCCCACCACCACGGCGTGCCCGCACTCGACACAGGCCAGGTCCAGGCAGTCCTCGCCGTGCCCGTCCTGGCACGGAGGGATCTCGAAAAGACGCTCGTCGGTGCACTCGGCGCACCACCGGACAGTTGCAGACGACGTGGAGAACACGGCGACACCTCCTCTGCACACGACCGTGCCACGCAGGTCTGACAAAACCGGGCAGGCGCGCCGCACCCCCGCCCGTGGCACTCTGGTGGGTGATGAGCATTGCGACGCCCGCCACCGGATCCGACCCCGACGCGACCGCGGCGTCCTCAGGAAGCACCCGGCCCGAGCCGGCGGCCGGTGCCCCGGACGGCGGCGCGGCGGCCCGCTCCCGCACCGCCGACTCGGCGTTCGTCCGGGCCGTCCACCGGCGGCCGGTGCCGCACACGCCGGTCTGGTTCATGCGTCAGGCGGGCCGCGCCCTGCCGGAGTACCGGGCGCTGCGGGCCGGTACGGCCATGCTCGACGCCTGCGCCGACCCCGGCATGATCACCGAGATCACCCTGCAGCCCGTACGCCGGTTCGGCACCGACGCCGCCATCTTCTTCTCCGACATCGTGGTGCCCCTGAAGGCCGTCGGCGTTGACCTCGACATCGTCCCCGGGGTGGGGCCGGTCGTGGCCGCCCCTATTCGCACCCGTGCCGACCTGGACCGGCTGCCCGCGCTGCTGCCCGAGCACGTCCCGTACGTCACCGAGGCGGTCCGGGCGCTGACCGGCGAGCTCGGCGAGACCCCGCTCATCGGGTTCGCCGGGGCGCCGTTCACCCTGGCCAGCTATCTCGTCGAGGGCGGGCCGAGCAAGAACCACGTCGCCACCAAGGCGCTCATGCACGCCGACCCCGACCTCTGGTGGGACCTGCTGGACCGGCTCGCCACGATCACCCTGGGCTTCCTGCGGGTGCAGATCGACGCCGGTGCCAGTGCCGTCCAGCTGTTCGACTCCTGGGTCGGCGCCCTGCCGGCCGCGGACTACCGCCGCTACGTCCAGCCGCACAGCGCCCGCGTGCTGGCCGCCGTCGCCGACGTCCCGCGCATCCACTTCGGCGTCGGCACCGGCGAGCTGCTGTACGACATGGGCCAGGCCGGGGCCGACGTCGTCGGCGTCGACTGGCGCATCCCGCTGGACCAGGCGGTACGCCGGGTCGGCCCCGGCAGGGCCGTCCAGGGCAACCTCGACCCGGCGCTGGTCTTCGCCCCCACCGACGTGGTCCGCACGGAGACGGAGCGGATCCTGGCCGAGGGCCGCTCGGCGGAGGGTCACGTGTTCAACCTCGGCCACGGCGTGCTCCCCGAGACCGACCCGGACGTCCTCGCCCGGGTCGTCGACCACGTCCACGAGGCCAGCGCCCGCTGACGCCCCGGAGCTGGTCGAGCAGCGCCTGACGACGGTCATCGGTGCGGGACGGTGGCCTGCTGGCCGAGCGGGCTGGTCCAGGTGGTCGTGCCGTTGGGGTGTCGGGTGCAGGTCCAGCCGTCGTGCTTGAGCCGGTGGTGGTGCTTGCAGAGCGGGTGCAGATTCGTGACGGATGTCGGGCCGTGGGGGTGGGGGGTGCGGTGGTCGAGCTCGGTGCGTCGCGAGCGGCGGGCGCAGCCGGGGAAGGTGCAGGTGGTGTCGCGGGCGCGGACGAGCCGGTCCTGGGCGGCGGTGGGTTGGTAGGCGTCGGTGGCCGGTGGCGGGGTCGGCAGGCTCTGCAGCAGGCGGGTGAGCAGTCCGCTGGTCGTCAGCGTGGTCGTGGTGGGCGTGCCGCGGGTGCGCGGTCGGTCGGGGGCGAGTAGGCGGCGTAGGGGGACGGCCCGGTCGTCGAGGGCGACGGGTTGGCCGGTGGGGTCGGTGCAGATCCGGCGCACGGTGATGCGGGCGAACCCGACGGGTAGGCCGTGCGGGTCGGTGAGCAGTTCGGTGAGCAGGCCGGGGTCGACGGGTCCGTGGTCGAGCTGTTCGGGGACCCCGTCGTGGCGTTGCCGCCGGACCGGCCGGCCGGCGAGGTCGACCGGCCGGGCGGGTAGCCCGGGCAGAGCCGGCTGCGCTGGTGGCTGGTCCGGCCGTGGGGTCTCGCCCTCCGGGTCAGGCTGCTGGGGCCGGGACTGCGGCTCGGGCCGGGACAGCGGCTCGGGCCGGGGCTGCGTCGGGCCTGCGGGCTGCGCCGGGCCTGCGGGCTGCGCCAGTACGGCCGGGTCTGCCGGCGCAGCCGCTGCGGGCGCGGTGCCTACGGGGGTGGTGGTGGGCTGCTGGCTGAGTACCGCGAGCAGGTCGGGGGTGAGGTCGAGGGCGATCGTGAGCGGTTCGGGGGCGCAGGTCGGCGACACCTGCGCGGTGCTGGTGACCTGCACCGGAATGCCCAGCTGCAGCTCCAGCGGGACCGCCGTGCCGGCGCGGGCGACCAGCGCGCCGAGCAGCGCGTCGATCTGGCGCTGCCCGCGGCTGCGCCCGTCGTCGGGGTCGGCGGGCTCCGACAGCACGTCCAGCAGCCGGTCGGCGGCGGTGAGCTGGCCCGCGGCCCCGGTCGCGACCAGCGCGGCGAGCCCGTCCGGCAGCGCCCGCAACCGCACCCCGACCCGTTGCATCGCCTGCCGGCGGCGGCGGGCGGCGGCGGCCGGGTCCAGCCGGACCGCGGCCCGGCGCAAGGCCCGCCGCAGGTCCGCCGGTGTCCGGTCCCACCCCAGCCGGCCGCCGTCGGCGAGCACCGCGTGCAGCACCCGGTCGGCCAGAACCGGGTCATCGAGCGCGTCGCTCTCCTGGACCGCGACCAGCGCGTGGCCCACTCCGAGCCGGCCGTCGAGCATCAGACCGGGCAGCAGCGGATGATCACGCAGCGTCGTCGCGGTCGCGAGGCGGGCATCGATGGTTAGCGGCGACAGGTGCAGCAGGGTCGCGGCCTCGGCCAGCACCTGCGGGTGCGCGCCCACCCTGCTATGGGCCGGGGCGGTGTCCCACAGGTCCAGCAGCGCCCGCCCCTGCTGCACGTACAGCCGGGCGCCGGCCACCTCCAGCTGCTGCACCGCGTCGAGCCGCTCGTCGGACAGCTCCTCCAGCAGCAGCTCCGGCCGGGATTCGCTCATGTGTTCGAGTCTACCCCCGCGGACCCGCAGAGGCAAGCAAAGTCGCACGTCAACAGGGACTTCTCGTCGCAGATCATCACGCCTCATCATCGAGTTAAGGCGAGAAAATCGGCCGAACGCGGACTGCACGGGCAGCATGAGCCACGTCCGATTGCCCGGGCAGACGCCCGGGACAGCCCGGGCCCCCATCCGGCCGCCCCTACCCGGCGGCGGGCGTCCGCCGGCGCAGCCGCCGGGCGACATAGGCCCCGACGAGCAGCAACGGCAGGAACGGCAGCAGCGCCCCGAGCACGGCGGCGCCGATGCGGGCCGCGGCGTACAGCGCCGACAGGCCGGCCTCGAGCCCGCTGGCGAAGTCGGCGTCCGACGTCGCCGCGGCCGTGGTGGCCGGCGGGGTCAGCGTGAGGGTGATGGTCGCGAGGTCGGCCGTGGCCCGCAGCGCCTTGACCCGGGCCTGGAGCGACTCGAGCTCGCTCTGGCGCTGCGTCAGCTGACCCTCCAGCGTCACGATGTCGGAGAGCACCTGCGCCCTCGCCAGCAGCTCGCGCACCCGCTCCACCGACGCGCGCTGGGTGGTCAGGCGGCCGTCGAGGTCGGCGACCTGGCCGCTGACGTTCTCGCTGCCGACCGTGCGCCGGGTCTCCCGACCCAGCCGGGACAGGGCGTCGAGCGCTGTCGGGAGCCGGTCGGGCAGGACGCGCAGCCGGAGCACGCTGGCGTCGCCGGACGCGTCCTCCGCCTCGAGCCCGCCGCCCGCCGCCTCGGCCAGCTCGCGCGCCCGGTCGGCGGTCGCGCGCAGGTCGCTCACCTCCAGGTCCAGGCCGGCGGTGCGGACGACGTCCCGCGGCAGCTGCAGGTCGCCCGCGGTGACGGCGCCCGGCTGCGCCGGCGCGGGCTCCACCATGGTCATCCCGGCGGAGCCGGCGGCATCGGTCCCGGTGGCGGCCGACGCCTCGCCGCTCTGGCTGTCGGAGGAGCCGCTCTGGCTGTCCGAGGAGGACGTGCAGCCCGTGAGCGCCGCCCCGACGAGCAGCAGGGCGACTAGGACGGTGGAGCGGGGGCGAGCGGTCACAGGAACCTCCGGGTGGCGGGCGGTACGACTTCGACGCAGCCGCCGCCGGCGCCGTTGCACCCCCAGGCCACGATCCGGTCACGGACCTAGGGATCCGGTCACGGACCTGGGGATCCGGTCACGGACCTAGGCTCGACCCGTGAGCCGCCGCACCGTCGCCGTCGTCGGCGGGGGAGTGGCCGGGCTCGCGGCCGCGCTGGAGGCCGGCCGCGCCGGCGCCCGGGTGGTCGTGCTCGAGGCGGCCGACCGGCTCGGCGGCAAGGTGCGGGTCAGCGACGTCGGGGGCCTGCCGGTCGACGAGGGCGCCGACTCGATGCTCGCGCGGGTGCCGTACGGCGTGCAGCTCGCCGAGGACGCCGGGCTCGGGCCCGAGCTCGTCAGCCCCGCCGCGGGCTCGGCCGGCCTGTGGACCCGCGGCCGGCTGCGCCCGCTGCCCGGCGGCACCGCCATGGGGATTCCCGGCGACCTCGCGCAGCTGGCCCGCAGCGAGGTGCTGAGCCCCACCGGCCTCGCCCGGGTGCCGCTGGACCTGGCCCTGCCCGGGGTTGGGCAGGCCGACGACATCAGCGTGGGGGCGCTGGTCGCCCGCCGGCTCGGCCGGGAGGTCGTGGACCGGCTCGTCGACCCGCTGCTGGGCGGGGTCTACGCCGGCTCCGCCGACCGGCTCAGCCTGCACGCCACGCTGCCGCAGCTCACCGCGCCGGTCGCCCGTTCCCGCAGCCTGCTGCTCGCGACCCGGCGCGCACAGGCGACCGCCACGCCGTACGCCGGCCCGGTCTTCCGTGGGCTGCCCGGCGGCCTCGGCCGGCTACCGGCCGCGGTGGCCACCGCCAGCGGCGCGCAGGTTCGACTCGCCACGACCGTCCGGGCGCTCTCCCGCACACCCCACGGCTGGCGGCTCGAGCTGGGATCGGCGGCGCACCCGGAGCTGCTCGAGGTCGACGCCGTGGTGCTCGCCGTCCCGGCCGCCCCCGCAGCCCGGCTGCTGCGCGACCTGGCGCCGGCCGCCGCCGCCGAGCTGGCCGGCCTCGAGTACGCGAGCGTCGGGATCGTCACGCTCGTGCTCGACGGGCCCGCCCCCGGCACCGGCAGCGGCTACCTGGTGCCCGCCCTGGAAGGCCGTACGACAAAGGCGGTCACCTTCACCAGCCGCAAGTGGGCGCACTACCCGGGCGACCGGGCCGTGGTGCGCGCCAGCGTCGGCCGGGCGCGGGAGACGGCCGAGCTGCAGCGCACCGACGCCGAGCTGGTCGCGATCGTGCGCCGTGAGCTGTCCGCCGCGGTCGGCCCGGTCGGCCGGCTCGTCGACAGCCGCGTGGTGCGCTGGGGCGGCGGCCTGCCGCAGTACGCCGTGGGCCACCTCGGCCTCGTCGCGCGTGTGCACGCCGCCGTCGCCCGGCATCCGGGACTGGCGGTCGCCGGCGCCGCCTACGGCGGGGTCGGCGTACCCGCCGTCGCGCGCAGCGGTCGTGAGGCGGCCCGGCAGGCGCTGGGCGCAGAATGGAGGCATGACCGAGAGCGCACCGACCGACAGCAGGCCTGAGGCGACGAAGGCCCGTGAGCTCAACGACCAGCTGCTCTACACGATGTACGCGGTGTTCACCGCGACCTCGCCGCTGGCGGACGACGCCCGGCCGGCGCTGGCGCAGGAGGCGCAGTCGTTCCTGGACGCCGCGCTGCAGAAGGAGGTCTACACCCGCGGGACGTACGACGTCGCGGGCTTCAAGGGCGACGCCGAGCTGCTGGTGTGGTGGACCTGCCCGGAGGTCGACGTCCTGCAGGACACCTACAACCGGTTCCGCCAGACCGGCCTGGGCCGGCACCTCGCGCCGGTCTGGTCGAGCATCGGCATCCACCGACCGGCGGAGTTCAACCGCAACCACATCCCGGCGTACGTCCGGCGGGAGGACCCCCGCCCGTACGTCTGCGTCTACCCGTTCAACCGGTCGCTGGACTGGTACCTGCTGCCGGACTACGAGCGCCGCGGCATGCTCAGCGAGCACGGGATCATGGGGCGGGAGTTCGAGGACGTGCGGGCCAACACCGTGGCGGCGTTCGGGCTCGGCGACTACGAGTGGCTGCTGGCGTTCGAGGCCGACCAGATGCACCGCATCACCGACTGCCTGCGGGCGCTGCGCTCCAGCCGGGCCCGCTTGCACACCAAGCTCGAGACCCCGTTCTACAGCGGGATCCGCAAGTCGGTCGCCGACATCGTCACCGGCCTGCCGTAGCCGCGCATCAGGCCGAGGCGGGCTCGAGCCTCAGGCTCACGCTGTTCATGCAGTAGCGGTCGCCGGTGGGCGTCTGCGGGGCGTCCTCGAAGACGTGCCCGAGGTGCGAGCCGCAGTTGGCGCAGCGCACCTCGACCCGGCGCATCCCGAGCGAGCGGTCCTCGAGGAGCTCGACGTTGCCGCCGTCGCTGGGCGCCCAGAAGCTCGGCCAGCCGCAGCGCGAGTCGAACTTCGTGTCGGAGCGGAACAGCTCGTGCCCGCAGGCACGACAGCTGTAGACGCCCTCGGTGCTGGTGTCGTTGTACTCGCCGGTGAACGGCTGCTCGGTGCCCGCCCGGCGCAGCACCTGGTACTCCTCGGCGGACAGCTCGGCCCGCCACTGCTCCTCGGTCTTGGTCACCGGGTACTCGCGTGCGCTGTCCACCGTGCGTCCTCCTCGTCGCAGAAAGCTCATGCCGGGTGCAGCGTGCGCATGCGCACACCTGTTCCCCGGTGGCGCGAAGCAGCCGGCGGCGGGCGACGGAGCGACGGAGGTGGTCCCGGCCACCTCCGTCGCTCGGCCCCGGGGGTCAGCAGGCGGTGCGCAGGGCGGTGAGAGCGACGGCGGCCGACCCGCCGCACGGCGGGTTGCTCGCGCTGCCGAACAGGACCAGCGTCGCCGAGGCGCCGATCTGCACGGTTGCCGACTGGTCCTCGTACGACAGCGACACCAGCCGGTCCTCGGGTGCGACCAGGACCGGGTAGACGTACACGCCGTCCACGCGCTTCTGGGTCACGGCCACCGGCACGCCACGCTCGAAGCCCCAGAACGTCTTGCAGTAGCCGTACTGGGAGGGTGGTCCCGCCGGCACGCTGACCTCCCGGCTGCCGACGGTGAACGAGAACACGGTGCCCACCGGCACGTCCTCCAGCGCCACGGAGCACAGGCGCACGGAGCCGGTGTGGGAGGTCGTCCTGGTCCGAGTCGTGAGGGTCAGCGTGGTCATGCGGGACAGGTCGGGGCTGGTGAAGGGCAGGACGCGCACGAGCGAGCGCGAGGCCGCGGGGTCGCAGCGCATCAGGCGTACGACGGGGAACGACTGGCAGCCGGCCAGCCGCACGCCCGGCTTCTGCTCCTGCAGGACGTGGATGTTGCCCGCCGGCACGAAGAGCGGGAAGCTGCAGGTGCCCACCGGCACGTGCACGGTGCCGCCGAGCAGGTCGATGTCGTAGCCGCCGGCAGCCTTCGCGCCGGCGTCCTCGGCGCGCACGCAGATCGACAGCAGGCCGGACCCGGTCGCGTCGCCCAGGGTGAGCAGGGCACTCGCCGTGGCGGTGGCCGTCAGCGACCCCTCGTCCATCACCGTCGCGGTGACCGTGTCGACGCGGGTCGCGCCCTTGCTGCCGGTGAAGTTCGTCGTCCACTCGCAGTGATAGGAGTCGCCGGGGGCGAGCGACGCGCCCGTGGCGCAGCTCCCCTTGCCGTCGAGGTCGCCGTCCCGGTCGTTCGTGAGGGCGGTGAGCCGCACCGCGGTGGAGCCGGTGTTGCGTACCGTCGTCGTCGCGGCGAAGTCGCCGCCGGGCGCTGCCATCAGCCCGGGAGTGGTCTGGTGCACCACGTCGATCGCGGGCCCGGCCGGAAGGGCCTGCGCCTGCCCCGCCCCGACGGCCCCGCTGCCGACCATCAGCGCCGCCACTGCGAGGCAGCCCACCCCGCGGCGCGCCCGCCGACGTGCACCTGTGCCTGCGTCGTGCCTGATCCGGACCACGGTCCCCCCTGACTGCGGCCGCCCCGGTGGTGCCGCACGGCGTTCATCGGTCCGCGTCCGCCGGACCTGGACCACCCGGAAGGCGTGCTCCCAACCCCCGTTCGGGTGGACTTCGCCACGGTCACGCGGGACCGCCGCAGTACCGTTCGGCGGTGGCCAGCCCCTTTCTCGAGCTCGAGGTCGACACGCCGTCCGGGCTGCGGACGATCAAGGTCACCAATCCCGAGAAGACGTACTTCTCCGGCCTGCCGGAGGGCCGCGGCCGCAAGCTCGACCTGGTCGAGTACTACCTGGCGGTCGGGGACGGCATCGTCCGGGCGCTGCGGGAGCGACCGACGGTGCTCAAGCGGCACCCGGGCGGTGCGGAGACGCCGCCGATCTACCAGAAGCGGGTGCCGGACAACCGGCCGCCGTGGATGGAGACGGTGACCGTGCAGTTCCCCAGCGGCCGCAGTGCCACCGAGCTCTGCCCGGTCGACGTCGCTCACGTCATGTGGGCAGCCAACAGCGGCACCCTGGACTTCCACCCCTGGCCGTCGCGGCGGGCCGACGTCGAGAGCCCCGACGAGCTGCGCATCGACCTCGACCCGATGCCCGGCACCGACTGGGACGACGTCCAGGAGGTCGCGCTGGAGGTGCAGGCGCTCTACGACGAGCTCGGCTACACCGCGTACCCCAAGACCAGCGGCAGCAAGGGGCTGCACGTCTACCTGCGGATCCGGCCCGACTGGACCTTCACGCAGGTACGGCACGCCGCGCTCGCCGTCGGCCGCGAGGTCGAGCGGCGCCGACCGGAGCTGGCCACCGCGAAGTGGTGGAAGGAGGAGCGTGGCGAGCGGGTCTTCCTGGACTACAACCGGATGGCCCGCGACCAGACGATCGCGTCCGCCTACTCCGTGCGGGCGCTGCCGCGGGCGACCGTGAGCGCGCCGCTGACCTGGGCCGAGGTGCCGATCGCGGAGGTCACCGACTTCGACATCTGGACGATGCGGGACCGGTTCGCCGCGCTCGGCGACGTGCACGCGGCCATCGACGATGTGCACCACGACCTCACGCCACTGCTCGAGCTGTACGAGCGGCAGGGCGAGGGCGAGGCGCCCTATCCGCCGCAGTTCCCCAAGATGGAGGGCGAGCCGATGCGCGTGCAGCCCTCCCGCGCCCGCCGTCCGCTGCCCGAGGGCGTGCCTCCCACCCCGCAGGGCGCCCGCGGCCGGGGTGGGCGCCGGCCGCCGAAGCCGGCGGCCGACGACGCGGGCTGATCCCCCAGGTCAGCTGAAGATCAGCCGGGTGACCCACTCGGCGACCAGCGCCGGCTTGGCCGAGCCCTCGACCTCGACGGTCATCGTGCGGGTGATCTGCAGGGTGTTCGGGTCCTTCTGGTCCACCGCCGCCAGCACGCTGGTGGCGCGGATCTTGGAGTCGACCGGCACGGGCGCGACGAACCGGACCTTCTCGAAGCCGTAGTTCACTCCCATCACCACGCCCTCGAGGGCCTTCACGTTCTGCGGGATCGTGGCGGCCAGGTGGCTGAGCAGCGACAGGGTCAGGAACCCGTGCGCGATCGTCACGCCGTACGGCGACAGCTCCGCCGACTTCTGCGGGTCGACGTGGATGAACTGCCGGTCCTCGGTGACCTCGGCGAAGGCGTCGATCCGCTTCTGGTCCACCGTGAACCAGTCGCTCGTCCCTTCCGGCTGCCCCACCGTGGCCAGCAGGGCCTGGTAGGCGTTCTCGCCGTTCGTCGCCATGATGTTCTCCTCGCTCGGGGGCTTCCTGCTCGTACGCGAACCTACCTACGCCCGCGGGACCCGCAGCACGCCCTCCTGCACCACGCTGACGGCGAGCGCACCGTCCCGGGTGTAGATGGACCCGTGCGCCAGGCCGCGGCCGCCGCCGGTCCACGGCGACGCCTGGTCGTAGAGCCACCAGCGGTCGGCGCGGAACGGCCGGTGGAACCACATCGCGTGGTCCAGGCTCGCGCCGATGATGTCGCCGGTGCCCCAGGCCCGGCCGTGCGCCATCAGGGTGGAGTCCAGCAGCGTCATGTCGGAGGCGTACGCCACCGCGCAGACGTGCAGCAGCGGGTCGTCGGGCAGCTCGCCGTCCGCCCGCATCCAGACCTGAGAGGAGGAGTTGCGGTCGCCCTTGTCCTGCGCCACGCGCGGCGGGTCGCCGACGTAGCGCACGTCGATCGGCCGGGGGCGCACCCACCAGCCGTCCATCTCGCCCGCGTAGGGCTGCATCCGGGTGCTCAGCGTCTCCAGGCCCTCCGGCCCCGGGACCTCCGGCATCGCGACAGCGTGCTCCAGCCCGACCTCGACCTCCTGGAAGGACGCGGACAGGTGGAAGATGGCCCGGCCGTGCTGGATCGCCACCACCCGCCGGGTGGTGAAGCTGCGGCCGTCCCGGATCCGGTCGACCTCGTACACGATCGGAACGGCCGGGTCGCCGGGGCGCAGGAAGTAGGCGTGCAGGCTGTGCACGGGGCGCTCGGTGGGCACGGTGCGGCCGGCGGCGACCAGCGCCTGCCCCGCGACCTGCCCGCCGAAGACGCGCTGCAGAGCCTCGTCGGCCCGCTTGCCGCGGAAGATGTCGACCTCGATCACCTCGAGGTCGAGCAGGTCCACCAGTCGTTCGAGGGCCGTCTCGCCCTTCAGCTGCCCCATGGGGGGATCGTCGCAGTGCCCGTACGGGTCGAGCCCGACGGGTCCGGCCGCAGGGGCCGGACCCGTGCGACTCAGCCCTTGACGGCGTTCTTGACCTTGTCGACCAGGCCGGTGCCGTCGTTGCCGGGAGCCGGGGCCTCGCCCACGGCCGAGACCGGCCCGAAGTGCTGCTGCACCTCGGCCATCTCCATCTCGGCGGTCGCCTGCAGCAGCTGCAGCAGGTCGGCGTCCAGGCCGGGGGAGAACTCCTCCATGCGCTCGGCGGCGATGGTCATCGGGACGCCCTGCGGCATCTGGTCGTCCGCCACCAGCACCGAGCCGTCACCAGAGGGCGAGATGCCCTGGAAGATCCGGCCCGCCTCGGACAGGTTGTCCAGGTTGAAGCTGTACTGCTTGCTCTGCAGCCCCAGCTCCAGCAGCTTCGCCACCTCGGGGAAGCGCTCCGCGCTCGTCTTCGGGATCGGGAGGGTCTTCTTCCAGTCGACGCCGAGGGTCTCCAGGGCCTTGGCGTACGCGTTCTCGTGCGCCTGGTCCCGCACGATCAGGTAGGCGATGGTGGAGCGCGCGGTCTTGTTGTTCGTCATCTCGTAGATGCGGCACTTCTGCAGCCGGCCGGTCGACTCGAGCATCAGGTTGTAGAGCAGGTCGAGGACCAGGTTGCCGCTGTTGTAGACGTACGAGCCGCTCCACGGGTTGCCGACCGCGTCGACCGGCAGCGCGCCCTGCGCCCCCACCAGGTAGTGGTGGATGTTGCCGACCGACAGGGCGGACTCCATGGGCGTCGCGCCGCCGCCGCCGGCCTTGTCGAGCGGGTCGGTCTTGCTGCCGTTGTAGCGCGGCGAGCCGTCGAGCAGCCGGGCGATGGTGGTGCCGATCAGCTCGACGTGGCTGATCTCCTCGGTCCCGATGCCCTGCATCAGGTCCTTGTAGGGCTTGCCCGCCGGTCCCCGGAAGTTGATCGCCTGGAACAGGTACTGCATCATCGTGCGCATCTCGCCGAACTGGCCGCCGAGGCCCTCCTGCAGGGCGTTCGCGGCGGCGGGGTCGGGCTCGTCGGCCTCGATCTCGTTGATCAGTCGCTGGACGTGCAGGTACATGGCAGTCCTCCTCGAGCGCCCGACGGGACGGGCGCAACGGGCCACCCTTTCCCGCTCCGCCCGATCAACACGCGTCGACAGCGGCCGGTGTTCGTCAGCGCTCGTGGACCCGGCCGGCGTCGAGCTCCAGGGTGCGGTCGGTGCGGACGGCCTGCAGGAGCCGGCGGTCGTGCGTGACCAGCAGCAGGGTGCCCTCGTAGGCGGCGAGAGCCTGCTCCAGCTGCTCGATCGCGGGCACGTCGAGGTGGTTGGTGGGCTCGTCGAGCACCAGGGCGTTGACGCCGACGGTCTGCAGCAGGGCCAGCCCGGCGCGGGTGCGCTCGCCGGGGGACAGCGAGGCCGAGGGCCGGGCGGTGTGGTCGGCCCGCAGCCCGAACTTCGCCAGCAGGGTGCGGCACTCCGACGCCGGCCAGCCGGTCGCCGCCTCGAGCACCTGCACGACCGTGCTCCCGCCGGCGAACCGCGCCCGCGCCTGGTCGATCTCGCCGATCCGCACGCCGGGCCCCAGCGCCTGGCGGCCGGCCGACAGCGGGAGCCGGCCGAGCAGGGCGCCGAGCAGGGTGGTCTTGCCGGCGCCGTTGGGGCCGACGAGGGCGACCCGCTCGCCGTACGACACCTGCAGCGTCACCGGCCCGAGCCGGAAGCCGCCGCGCTCGACCACCGCGCCGGTGAGCGTCGCCACGACCTCCCCGGAGCGGGGCGCGGCCGCGATCGTCAGCTGCAGCTGCCACTGCTTGCGGGGCTCGTCGACGGCGTCGAGCCGGTCGATCTGGCTCTCGATCGTCTTCACCCGGCCGGCGGCGTGCGTGGCCGCCTCGATGCGCGCGCCCTTGGCGGCCCGGTCGTTGTCGGGCATCTTGCGCTTGGCCCGCAGCGCGCCGCGCACCGACTGCTCGCGCTGGCGCTGCGCCTGCTGGACCAGCCCGGTGCGCTTGTCCTCGAACTCCTCGTACGCGTCCCGGTGCTGCTGCCGGGCCCGCTCCCGCTCCTCGAGGTAGGCCTCCCACCCGCCGCCGAACAGTCGCGCCGTGCGCAGCGGCCCGTCGATGTCGAGCACGCTGGTGACCGTGCGCGCGAGGAACTCGCGGTCATGGCTGACCACGACCAGCCCGGCCTGCAGCCCGAGCACGAACTCCTCGAGCCGGTCCAGCCCGGCGAAGTCGAGGTCGTTGGTGGGCTCATCCAGCAGGAACACGTCGAACCGGCTGAGCAGCACGCTGGCCAGGGACGCGCGGGCGGCCTGCCCGCCGGACAGCGTGGTGGTCTGCGCGTCGAGCAGGTCCGGCGGCAGGCCGAGGTCGGCGCAGACCTGCTCGCTGCGCACCTCGAGGTCGGCGCCGCCGAGGTCCAGCCAGCGGGTGAGCGCCTCGTCGTAGTCCGGCCCGTCCCCGCCGGTCGTCAGGGCGTCCGTGGCGGCGTCCAGCTCGGCCTGGGCGTCGGCCACGCCGGTGCGCCGGGCCAGGAACGCCGAGAGCCGCTCACCGGGTCGCCGGTCGGGCTCCTGCGGGAGCAGCCCCACGCTGGCCGTGCGCGGGGCCGGCGAGACGGTCCCGGAGTCCGGCTGGAGCTGCCCGGCGAGCGTCTGCAGCAGCGTCGACTTGCCCGCGCCGTTGGGCCCGACGACGCCGATGCGGGAGCCGGGGGCGACCGTCAGGGACACCTCGGACAGCACGAGCACCGGGCCGCGGACGACGGTGACGCCGGCGGCGACAAGGGTGGCGCTCACCGCCACGACGGTAGCCGGGTGCCCGCCGGCTCCGGCCCGGCGGCTTCAGCTGGCGACGATGTCCCGCCAGGCGTTGCGGGACGGGGCGTCGGTGAGCCGGTAGTCGGTGCCGTTCGGCCCGCCGTTGCTGTCGAAGTAGGTCGCGAACAGCGCCCCGTTGTCCTTGGCGTAGCGGGTGATCTCCCGCAGCCAGGCCGCCCGGCCGGAGCCGTCGTCGCCCGGCAGCAGCACGCTGCCGAACTCCGCGATCGCCCAGGGCTTGCCGACGGCGCGCGCAGCGTCCCGGTCGTGCTCGATTTGGCCCATCTCGCCGTAGAAGCCCTGCCTTGTGGCCCAGCCGTTGTAGATGTCCCAGGCGATGACGTCGGTCAGCGCGTCGCCGGGCCAGTAGTCGGTGATGTCCTGGCCGGACCGCTCGTTGCCGCTGTAGCCGAACAGGACCAGCGTGGTCTTGAGGGCCGGGTTGCGGGCCTGCCGGGCGAGCAGCGCGACGCGGGTGAACGCCGCCCGGTACTGCGCCAGATCGGTCAGTCGGCCCTGCGCGAAGGCGACGTCCGGCTCGTGCAGGTAGCTCCACCAGGTGGGCCGGTTGGTCGGCGCATTGTTGAAGAACGTACGGAAGTCGTCGTCGTACATGCCGCTGAGCACCTCGGCAGGCTCGATCTTGAAGGAGATGACGGCTTCCCGGCCGCCCAGCGCGCTGGCGAACTTCGCGGGCGTCCAGTCGGCGGGGGCGCCGCTGAACAGGCGTACGGCATCAAGGCCGTTGTAGGTGTCGTCGACCCGGTCGACTGCCTCCGGCCAGGTCTCGCCGGGCAGCATCTGCACGCAGGACCCGAACAGGGTCCCGCCGGAGCCCGCTCCGGCGTCGGCGGCCAGCACGGGGGTGGCCGTGCCGACGGCCAGCAGGCCGGCGGACAGGGTGGTGGCGAACAGCGCGCGGGTGCGCGCGGCGGTATGCAGCATCGAGGCACTCCAGGACAGGGGTGAGCGCCGGCGCGTGCACAAGCCGGCACCACGGATGAACGAGGCAGGTCGGGAGGTCGGCGAGGCAACAGCGCCTCGCCAGCCGCGCGCAGGTGCGTCGGATTCGACGGGCGAGCGACGGATAGGTGATCGGCACCGTAGCGGACAACTTGAGGTGATGTCACCCTCACGCACGGTTACGACGCACTGCTGCTTGGATGTACGGATGGATCTGCCGGTGATGCCGCCGCTCGCGCCGATGCTCGCGAAGGCGGTCGCGGAGATCCCCGACGTCGGTCATGTCGAGCCCAAGTGGGACGGCTTCCGCACGATCGTGTTCCGGGACGGCGACGAGATCGAGCTGGGAAGCCGCAACACCAAGCCCATGACGCGCTACTTCCCGGACGTCGTCGAGGCGGTGCGGGCACTGCCGTCCCGGTGCGTCCTCGACGGCGAGATCGTCATCGCCCGCGGCGACCGCCTGGACTTCGAGGCGCTGCAGCAGCGCATCCATCCCGCCGGCTCCCGGGTGACCATGCTGGCCCGGGAGACCCCGGCGGCGTTCGTGGCCTTCGACCTGCTGGCGCTCGGTGACGAGTCGCTGCTCGGCACGCCGTTCGCCGAGCGCCGCCGTCGCCTGGAGGACGCGCTGGCCGGCGTGCCCGCTCCGGTGCACCTGACCCCGGCGACGGCCGACCTCGCGGTGGGCCGGCGGTGGCTGGAGGTGTTCGAGGGCGCCGGCCTCGACGGGGTGGTCGCCAAGCCGGTGGACGCGCCCTACCGTCCGGACAAGCGCACGATGTTCAAGGTCAAGCACGCCCGCACGGCGGACTGCGTCGTGGCCGGGTTCCGCTGGCACAAGACCGGCCCGGTCGTCGGCTCGCTGCTGCTGGGGCTGTACGACGGCGAGGGGGACCTGCAGCACGTGGGGGTGTCCGCGTCGTTCCCGATGGCGCGCCGCGCCGCGCTGGTGGACGAGCTGGCGCCGTACCGGCTGGGCGACGGGGAGGACCACCCCTGGTCCGCCTGGGCCGACGCGCAGGCGCACGAGGCCGGCCGGCTGCCGGGCGCGGTGTCGCGGTGGAACGCGAACAAGGACCTGTCGTGGGTGCCGCTGCGCGCCGAGCGCGTCGTCGAGGTCGCGTACGACCACATGGAGGGCACCCGGTTCCGGCACACCGCGCAGTTCCGGCGCTGGCGCACCGACCGCGACCCCGCCTCCTGCACCTTCGCGCAGCTCGAGCAGCCGGTCCGCTTCGACCTGGCCGAGGTCCTGCGCGCCTGACCGGTTGGCGGCCTCGCGGGTGGGCACGGCGCGGGCGTGCACACGGCGCTGGTGGTGGGACGCGACGAGCCGAGGCACGACGGCGTCGCGGACTACGTGCACCGGCTCGCGGCCGCCCTCCCGGCGTACGGCGTCGACGCGACGGTCGTGGCGGCCGGT
>DASTLY010000005.1:0-63363 GCA_035714445.1 Mycobacteriales bacterium | reverse complement strand
CGGCGACCGTCAGGTCGAGGGTGAGGACGGCGGTGGTGCGCCGGGCCGGGTCGGCCAGCAGCACGGTGACCACCGCAGTCCAACCGACCAGGACGACGAGGACGGCGACGGCGAGCCCCGGCCGGGCGTACGCGTCCTCGTGCAGGTAGTACGCGCCCGAGGCGACGGCGTAGACCAGGGAGGCCGCGCGGGCGGCGGCGACGGCCCGCCACAGGGCTGTGTCGAGGCGGGCGACCTCCCCGCGCCGGCGGGATGTCAGCGCGGGTCAGCTGGCCTTGCGGTGCGCGGGCGGCGCCGGGACGGCCGCCCGGGCCGGGTCCACCGAGGCCAGCCGGGCGAGCTCGAGGTCAGCCTTCGCCTTCGTGGCGTACTGGTCGACGTACTCCTGGCCCGACAGCAGCATCAGCTCGTACATGATCTCGTCGGTGATCGACCGCAGCACGAAGCGGTCGTCCTCCATGCCCACGTAGCGGCTGAAGTCCAGCGGGCGGCCCACCCGGATGCCGACCCGGCCGAGGTTGGGGATCTTCTTCCCGGTCGGCTGCACGACGTCGGTGTTGATCATCGCCACCGGGATGACCGGGACGCCGGCCTCCAGGGCCATCCGGGCGATGCCGGTCTTGCCGCGGTAGAGCCGGCCGTCCGGGCTGCGGGTGCCCTCGGGGTAGAGCCCGAGCAGCTCGCCGTCGGCGAGGATCCGCTTGGCGGTCAGCAGCGCGGCCTCGCTGGCCGCCCCGCCGCTGCGGTCGATCGGCACCTGCCCGACCCCCCGGAAGAAGTGCTTCTTGAGGAAGCCCTTCACGCCGCTGCCGGTGAAGTAGTCGCTCTTGGCCAGGAAGGTCACCTTGCGCGGGATGACCAGCGGCAGGAAGATCGAGTCCGAGAACGACAGGTGGTTGCTGGCCAGGATGGCCGCGCCGCCGTCGACCGGCAGATGCTCACCACCCTCGACCCATGGGCGGAAGCAGACCCGCAGAATGGGCGTCAAGACGGCTTTGACGACCCAGTAGAACACTCCGGCCCCTCTCCGTGACGAGCCCTGACCCTAGGCCCGCACCAGGGCCGGGAGCAATCGCCCCCCCACCTTCGGCCGTCGCACACCCACCGGTTGGCCGTCGTGCTCCGGCGCGGGTCGTGCGACCATCTTGTACAGCACCCGGACCCCGTGCCGGCGCCGCCCCGTACCCCCCTGCCTGGAGGCCGCGTGACCGTCCTGCCCGGCGCCGAGCCGGTGGACCTGCCGGGCGGCGACGTGGGAGTGCTGCTGAGCCACGGCTTCACCGGCACGACCCAGAGCATCCGGCCGTGGGCCGAGCACCTGGCCGCTGCCGGCCTGACCGTCGTCGCCCCCCGGCTGCCCGGGCACGGCACGCGCTGGCAGGACATGAACCGGACCGGGTGGGACGACTGGTACGGCGAGGTCGACCGCGCCTTCACCGGGCTGCGCGCCCGGTGCAGCACGGTGTTCGCCATGGGCCTGTCGATGGGCGGCACGCTCGTGCTGCGCCTCGCCGAGCAGCGCGCCCACGAGGTCGCCGGCCTGGTGGTGGTCAACGCCTCGCTCGCCACGCAGCGGCGCGACGCCAAGCTCCTGCCCGTCGCCAGCCGGCTGGTCCGCTCCTTCCCGGGCATCGCCAGCGACATCGCCAAGCCCGGGGTGACCGAGCTGGCGTACGACCGGCTGCCGCTCAAGGCGGCGTACTCCCTGCAGAAGGCCTGGCCGCTGGTCCGCGGCGACCTGCACCGCATCAGCTGCCCGGTGCTGGTCTACCGCAGCGCCGTGGACCACGTCGTGGAGCCGGTCAGCGGCCGGGCGTTGGTCGCCGGGCTGGCCGGCGGCCTCGTCGAGGAGCGCGTCCTGGCCGACAGCTACCACGTGGCGACCCTCGACCACGACGCGCCGGTGATCTTCACCGGCAGCCTCGACTTCGTACGCCGGACCGGGCGCGGCGGCCCCGTCCCCCTGCACGCCAGCGCGGGGTAGCGGTGCCCGACCCCACCGACTCCCGCGGCCGCCGGGCCAACGGCCTGCCGGCCACCGACTGGGGCGCCCTGGTCGACCTCGACCCCCGGCTGTCCGAGGGCCTGCTCGACCGGCTGGCCGCCGCCGGCGTCGCCGCGTACGTCGAGCCCGCCACCGCCGTCGACACCGTGCACCGCGCCGTGACCATGCCGTCCCGTCCGCTGGACCGGCTCTGGGTGGACCCCTCGCGGGCCGACTCCGCCCGCGAGGTGGTGGCCAGCGAGGTCGCCGACCTCACCGCGCTGCTGGCCGAGGACGACCCGGGCGCGACGGCGCACGGCCTGGTGCACCCGGTCCCCCGCTACGCCGCCCGCCGGGTCCTGCAGCCGCCCGCGCTGCCCGGCCCGCCGGCTGCCGACGCGGCCCCGCCGACCGCAGCCCCCCCGACCGCAGCCCCCCCGACCGCAGCCCCCCCGATCGCAGCCCCGCCGACCGCAGCCCCGCCCACCGCAGCCCCGCCCGCCGCAGGACCGCCCGCCGGCCCGTCACCCGCCGGCCCGCCCGGTGCCGGCCCGCCGGACCCGCCGCAGACGGCGCCCCGCTCCGACGAGGACGTCTTCGCCGAGCTGGTCGCGCGGTTCCATGCCCCGGACGCCCCGTCCACCGGCGGGAGCACCGCCGTCCGCTGGCCGGCCGCCGAGGACCTGCCGGTCCCCCCGGCGCCGGGGATCCCACCGCCACCGCCACCGCCGGCCCCGGGCAGCGCGAGCCCGCCGGGGCCCGGAGCGGTACCGGACCCCCCGCAGCGCCGCCGCAGCGACCCGCCCGTGACCCGGTCCGCCCCGCCGACGCCGCCCGCCCGCCCGCCCTCCACCGGCGCCGGGGCCCCCCGCGACTGGGTCGCGGCGGAGGCCGGCGACGACGACGGCCACTTCGTCCCGCCACCGCCGCCGCCGGTGCCCAGGATCCGGCTGCGGACCCTGGCCGCCGTGCTCGCCGTGCTGCTGGGCCTGGTCGCCCTGTTCGTCCCCGGGCTGCTCGGGCTGCCGGCCACGTCCGGCGTGGGCGTGCTCGGGCTGCTGCTGCTGGCCGGGGGTGCCGGGGCGCTGGTGTGGTCCATGCACGACTCCCCCGACGGCGGGCCCGACGACGGAGCGGTCGTCTAGCCTGCGCTGACCGCCCGCCGCGGCGCCGCCCTGCCAGGAGGAGACGACGTGCCGGTCAGCGAGACCCTCGAGACGCGCGGGCACCTGATGGACACCGGAGTGCTGGCCCTGGTGCTCGACGACGTCCTGTCGTACGGCGGCGACTACCGCATCGACCGCCTCGACGTCGGTCGGGCCCACGAGGACGAGTCGTACGCCCGGATCATCGTCTCCGCCGAGGACGACGACGCCCTGCAGCGCCTGCTCATGCGGCTGCAGACCCACGGCGTCAACCAGGTGGACCCCGGTGAGGCCCTGCTGCGCGAGGCCGACCGCGACGGCGTGTTCCCGGAGGACTTCTACTCCACCACCAACCTGGAGACCGTCGTCCGGCTCGCCAGCGGCTGGGTGCCGGTCGAGCAGCCGGAGATGGACTGCGGGCTGGTCGTGGACGACGGCCGGGTCCGTACCGTGCCGGTCAGCGACGTCAGGGCCGGCATGCAGGTGGTGTGCGGCGCCGGCGGCGTCAAGGTCGTCCTGCCGCTGCGCGAGCACAGCACCACCGGCGAGGGCTTCGAGTTCATGAGCTCCTCGGTCAGCTCGGAGAAGCCGCAGGCCCTGCTGGTGCGGCAGATCGCGGCCACCATGCGCGAGGTGAAGGCCGAGGGCGGCCGGATCCTGTGGGTGGGCGGTCCGGGGATCGTGCACACCGGGGCGGCGCCGGCGCTGGTGCGGCTGGTCGAGGCCGGCTACGTGGACGTGCTGTTCGCCGGCAACGCGCTCGCGACGCACGACATCGAGGCCGCGCTGTACGGCACCTCGCTCGGGGTGGACCTCGCGCAGGGCAAGGGCGTCGAGCACGGGCACGAGCACCACATCCGGGCCATCAACACGATCCGCCGGGCCGGCTCGATCGCGGACGCCGTGGCGCAGGGCGTGCTGACCGGCGGGCTGATGCACGCGCTGGTCACGCACGGCAAGGAGTTCGTGCTGGTCGGGTCGGTACGCGACGACGGCCCGCTGCCCGATGTCTACACCGACGTGATCGAGGGCCAGCGGGCGATGCGCGCGCAGCTGCCCGGCGTCGGCTTCGCGATCATGGTGGCGACGATGCTGCACTCGATCGCGACCGGCAACCTGCTGCCCGCCTCCGTACCGCTGGTGTGCGTCGACATCAACCCGGCGACGGTCACCAAGCTCGCCGACCGCGGCTCGGCACAGGCGGTGGGCATCGTCACCGACATCGGGCTGTTCCTGGAGCAGCTGGCCCGGGACCTGCTGGGCGAGGCCTGAGCCCGCGCACGCGCGGCCTGCTCAGCGCCAGCGCAGGTCGGCCAGCAGGGCCAGGTGGTCGCTGACCGGGCCCGTCTGGACGACCTGCCCGCCCACCAGCTCCAGCGCCGGGTCCACCAGCAGCGCGTCGATGCGCCGCCGGGGCGAGCGCGCGGGGAAGGTCGGGCTGTCGCCGCCGACCGGCGTCAGGCCCGCGGCCAGGGCGGCCCAGGGCGCCGAGCCCGGCTCGTCGTTGACGTCGGCGCCCAGCACCAGCGGGTCGTCCGGCAGGCCCTGGCGGATGCGCCGGGCGCTGTCCAGCCGGGCGGCGGGGTCGAGGTCGAGGTGGGTGCCGGCGAGCAGCAGCGGACGGCCGTCGACGAGCACCCGCGCGTGCACCGCGGCCCGCCGGTGCAGCCCGGGCCGCCGCGGCAGCCGCAGGACGTCGGCCGTGAGCAGGCGTACCGACGGGCCGGCGAGCAGCGCGTTGCCGCAGGCCTTGCGGTGGGTCAGCAGCCGCAGGCCGGAGCGCCCGGCGAGGCGCAGCCGGGACAGCCGCCACAGGACCAGCCGCGGTGCCTCCTGCAGGCACACCAGGTCCGGCTCCAGCGCGCCGAGGGCGACGGCGACGCCGCGAGCGTCATCGCGCAGAGAGCGCACGTTCCAGCTGACGACCCGCAACGCCGTCGCTCAGGAGGTCGAGCCGTGCGCGGTGAAGTCGCTGAGCAGCCGCTGCAGCTCGCTGCGCCGGTCCCCGTCCGCCGGCGGCGCCTGGCGCCGCTCCACCACGGCGGGAGGGACGGGAGCGGTCGCGGGCCTGTGCACCTGCAGCGCCGCCAGCACCTGTTCCCGACTGACCGGTAGCCCGCCGCTGCGCCAGGCGTGCTGACCGCAGGACGGGCAGCTGTGCAGCTCGAGGCCCTCGGTCGCGCGCTCCACACCGATCGTGGTCATCGCCCGTCCGCAGCAGAGCAGTGCTGTGGAGTCGGTCATGCACTCAGAGTTACCACATCGAGGGGGTGCCCCACCAGGGCTCAGGGGAGGCGGGCGAGGTCGGCGGCGCCCACCATCCCGGCGTCGTTGCCGAGCCGGGCGGCCCGGATCTCCGGGTGCGGGCGGTACCGGCCGGCGGTCAGCACCTCCGCAAAGGCCCGCCGGGCGGGCTCGAGCAGCAGGTCGCCGGCGTCGGCGACCCCGCCGCCCACCACCAGGACCTGCGGGTCGAGGACGGCGGCGAGGTCGGCCAGGCCCTGCCCGAGCCACGAGCCGACCTCGGCGAAGCAGGCGAGCGCCGCCGGGTCGCCCTCCTGCGCGGCGAGCGTGACCTCGCGCGCCTCGATGCCCTCCGGCTCCCCGTCGCCGAGCGCCAGCAGGCGGGCGCCGTACACCGGGTCGACGTCGGCGATCTCGCGCGCCTCGTGCAGCAGTGCCCGGCCGCTGCAGTACTGCTCCCAGCAGCCCCGCTGCCCGCACCCGCAGCGCCGGCCGTCCTTGACGACCTGCAGGTGCCCGATCTCCGCGCCGACGCCGCCCGCCCCGCGGTAGAGCTGCCCGCCGAGGACGATGCCGCCGCCGATGCCGGTGCCCACCGTGACCACGACCAGGTGCGACACGCCCTGGCCCGCGCCGAACCGGTACTCCGCCCAGGCCGCGGCGTTGGCGTCGTTCTCCACGACCACCGGCAGACCGATCCTGGCCGCGACCTCGTCGCGCAGCGGCTCGTCCCGCCACGACAGGTTGGGCGCGAAGATCACCCGCGCCCGGTCGGCGTCGACGAACCCGGCGGCACCGATGCCGACCGCCGTCACCTCGTGCCCGGCGCGCAGCTCGGCCACCAGCGCCGCGATCGCCTCCTCGACCCGCTGAGGGTCCGTGCCCGGGGTCGGCAGCCGGCTACGGGCGAGGATGCTGCCCCGCTCGTCGACCACCCCGGCGTTGATCTTCGTACCGCCCACGTCGACACCGATGGTGAGTGCCACTAGCCCTCCTCATCGTCGTGGTCCGGCAGGTCGTCCTCGTCCAGGTCGATCCGCTGCACGCCAGGAGTGGGAGGGGGCGCCGCCGGGTCGGGTACGGCCGCCCGCAGCGCGGCCACCAGCGAGGCGGCGGCGTCCAGCAGGTGGCTCACCGCCTCGGGCCGTACGTGCCGCAGCGCCCCCACGGCCTGGCACACCGGGCACACGGTGCACTCCGGCGAGCCCGTCGCCAGGTGCTCGGCGGCCAGCAACGCCCCCGCGCGCGTCCGGGCCCAGTGCTCGGCCGCGCCCAGCAGGCGGGCGGCCTCCTCGGCAGCCGAGCCGACTCCCGGCTCAGCCACGAGGGCTCACCGGGCCGCCAGCAGAGCCTCGGGCCACTGCTCGGGGTCGGGCAGGAAGCGCACCCGCAGCCGGCCGTCCGCGAGGGCGGCCCCCTGCACGCTGCACCGCCGCAGCAGGCTGGGCAGGGCGAGCACCCGCCGGTGCCCGGCGACGGTGATCACGAGGTCGTCGCCGGACCGGGACAGGTCGAGCTCGGAGCGGCGGGCGAGCGGGAGCGCCAGCGACAGCACGAAGGCCGCCCCCTCGGGCTGCACGTCGAGCAGGTCAGGCAGCTCGACGGGCGGCGCCGCCGGATCGCTGTCGCCGTACAGCTGCGCCCCCAGGTCGGCGAGCGCCGCGAGGCCCACCGGCTCGGACGGGCAGTACGCCGCCTCGCGGACGGGCAGGCCGCCGGCGTCGGCGCGTACGGCCCGCAGCTGGACGGCCTGCGCGGCGCACCAGTCCCGCAGGAACGGCTCGTCGGACGGCGGGAAGACCCGGTTGGCGACGAGCCCGTCGACCCGGTACCCGTACAGCGCGAGCGAGGTCAGCGTGCGGCGCGCCTCGGCGACGACGACCGCCTCCGGGGTGAGCACGACGCGGACCGTGGTGCGATCCGAGGTGAGCAGCTCGCGTACGTCGGCGAGCTCGCCGTGCAGGCGCTCGACCGCGCCGAGCACCGAGTCGGCGGGCACGGTCGGGTCGGCCCGCAGCGCCCGGACCGCCCGCAGCGCCCGGCGGTGCACCGGGAACACCTTCTCGACGTACCACTGCAGCGCCTCCGGCAGGGCCAGCAGCCGCAGCGTCTCGCCGGTCGGCGCGCAGTCCACGACCACCACGTCCCAGCGGCCGGAGGCCACCTGCGCGCGCAGCTCCAGCAGCGCCAGCACCTCCTCGGCGCCGGGCAGCACCGCCATCTCCTCGGCCTGCACGGCATCGACGCCGGCCCGAGCCAGCAGGGCCCGCAGGTAGCTCTGCACGTCGTGCCAGCTGCGCTCGAACGCGGCCTGGGTGTCCACCTGCATCGCGTACAGGCCGGTGTCGACCTCCGACGGCTCCCCCGTCAGCGGTACGTCGAGCGCGTCGGCGAGGCTGTGCGCGGGGTCGGTCGAGAGCACCAGCACCTTGCGCCCGCGGGACGCCGTCAGCGCCGCGGTCGCCGCGGCGGTCGTGGTCTTGCCGACACCACCCTTGCCGGTGAACAGCAGGACGCGCACCGGACCCCCTCGTCGCCGTGCCGCCGCCGTCTGCGGACCTGTCGTCTGCGAGCGCGCGACGCTACCCGAGCGACTCCACGCGCTCCTTGAGCTCCTTGAGGGCGCCGTCCACGATCCGCTTCTCGATCTTGCGGCGCATCGGGCCGATCATCGGGATCTTGGCATCAATCTTGAGGTCGTACCGCACCTCGGTGCCGCCGCCGACCGGCACGAGGCGGTACGAGCCGACCTGCGACTTCTGCAGCGTGCTCGGCGCCACCAGCCGCCAGCTGACGCCGTCGGCCAGCCACACGTAGTCAAGGGTGTACTCGTCGGTCATCCCGGTGCTCGAGATGGTGAAGCGCGCCTGGCTCGGCAGGCCGTCCTGCTGGGTGGCCAGGACCTCGACGCGCTTGATCTCGCCGTTCCACTCCGGGTAGGCGTGCACGTCGGCGATCACCTTGAGGATCTCCGCCGGGGTCGCGGCGATCGTCAGGCTGGAGCTGGTCAGGTCGGCCACGCGGTCCTCCTCGGGGCGGTCGTGCGCAGGTTAGCGGGCGCCGAGCCGCGGCCCGCGAGCCGGCGTCAACGCGTGACGAGGCCGAGCAGTGCCGTGGCCAGCATGACGGCCAGGACCACCACCAGTGCGAGCACGGTCCGCTGGGCGCCGGACAGCCGGCCGAGGTCACCGACCAGCGGCAGCTCCAGGACCGGCGCGTCCGCGGCCACCCCGCCCAGGAAGCCGAGCCCGCACCCGCCGCAGGCGGACTCGGTGAGCGGGGTGCGCGTCCCGCACGCCGAGCACGGCCACCGTGCGGCGCCGGCCGGGTCGCCGGCGTCGGCCTCACCGGCCCGCCGCTGCCGGCTGCCGCCGTCCTCGACCGCCACCTGAGCGGGGGCCGGCACGTCGAGCGGGACCTCGACCTCGACCTGAACCTCGACCTCGACCTCGACCTCGACCTCGAGGAAGCACTGGGTGCACCAGGGCGCGCCGGCGCGCAGCTGGGCGGCGCAGCGGGGGCAGGGGAGCGCCACGAGGTCGGGTGACACGGGCGAGGCGTCGACAGGCCCCGGCCCGCCCTTGAGCCCGAAGCCGGTTTCCGCGGTGCGTGGCGCGCTACCGTGAGTCGGCCTCGAAGCGGGGCGATCCCCCGGTCGTACGGCGAGGAGCCACCAGGTGCAGGAGTACTCAGCCCCCCAGCTGCTCGAGCTGGCCGAGGATGCGTGCCTGACCGACAGCATCGTCGCGCACGCCGAGAGCAGCCCGGACGCCGCGGTCTTCAGCCGCCGGGTCGAGGGCCGTTGGGTCCCGGTGACGGCCAAGGAGTTCGCCTCCGAGGTCACCGCGCTCGCGGCCGGGCTGGTGGCCAAGGGCGTGCAGGCGGGCGACCGGGTCGCGCTGATGAGCCGGACGCGGTACGAGTGGACGCTCTGCGACTACGCGATCTGGACCGCCGGCGCCGTCACGGTCCCGGTGTACGAGACGTCGTCCGCCGAGCAGGTCCAGTGGGCTCTGGGTGACTCCGGCGCCGTGCTCATGCTGCTGGAGACCGCCGTGCACCGGGCCACCTACGACGAGGTGGCCGGCCAGCTGCCCGACATCGCGTACGTGGCCCAGATCGACGCGGGCGGGCTCGAGGAGCTGGTCGCGGCCGGCCGCGACGTGCCGGGCAGCGTGCTGGCGGACCGCCGGGCGGGCCTTCGCCCCGACAGCCTCGCGACCATCATCTACACCTCCGGCACGACCGGCCGGCCCAAGGGCTGCGAGCTGACCCACGGCAACCTGCTCGGCACCTGCCGCAGCGCCGGCACCGTCCTGCCCGAGCTGTTCAACGCGGACGGGTCCACGTTGCTCTTCCTGCCGCTGGCGCACGTGTTCGCCCGCCTGATCCAGGTCGCCTGCGTCGAGACCCGGGTGCGGATGGGCCACACCGCCGACATCAAGAACCTGCTGGCGGACCTGGGCGCGTTCCAGCCGACGTTCCTGCTGTCGGTGCCGCGGGTGTTCGAGAAGGTCTACAACAGCGCCCGGCAGCGGGCGCACGGCGACGGCAAGGGCCGCATCTTCGACGCCGCCGAGAAGACGGCGATCGCCTTCAGCGAGGCACTCGACCGCGGCCGGCCTGGGCCGGTCCTGCGGCTGCAGCACGCGGTGTTCGACCGGCTGGTCTACGGCCGGCTGCGGGCGGCGCTCGGCGGGCGGGTGGCCTGGGCGGTGTCCGGCGGCGCGCCGCTCGGCGCCCGGCTCGGGCACTTCTTCCGCGGCATCGGCGTGACCATCCTCGAGGGCTACGGCCTCACCGAGACGACGGCCGCCGGGACGGTCAACACGCCGGCGCACCTGCGGATCGGGTCGGTCGGCCGGCCCTCGCCCGGCGTGACCATCCGGATCGCTCCCGACGGCGAGATCCTGATGTCCGGGGACAACGTCTACCGGGGCTACTGGCAGAACCCGGCCGCCACGGCCGAGAGCATCCAGGACGGCTGGTTCGCCACCGGTGACATCGGTGAGCTCGACGACGACGGGTTCCTGCGGATCACCGGGCGCAAGAAGGAGCTCATCGTGACCGCCGGCGGCAAGAACGTGGCCCCCGCCGTGCTCGAGGACCGGCTGCGGGCCCACCCCCTGGTCAGCCAGTGCCTCGTCGTCGGCGACAAGCAGCCGTACATCGCCTGTCTCGTCACCCTCGACGCCGAGGCGGTCGGGCCATGGCTGGCTGCACGCGGCCGCAGCGCGGACACCCCGGTCAGCGCGCTGGCCGGCGACCCGGAGATCCTCGCCGAGGTGCAGCAGGCGGTCGACGGGGCCAACCGGGCGGTGTCGCAGGCCGAGGCGATCAAGCGCTTCCGCATTCTGGCGGTCGACTGGACCGAGGAGGGCGGTCAGCTGACCCCGTCCCTGAAGCTCAAGCGCAGCATCGTGATGGCGGAGTTCGACAGCGAGGTGGCGGCGCTCTACCCCGGCTCCACGGACCGGTAGCCCCCTCGGCCCGGCCGCCACAGCTCCGGCGCGACAGCCCGGTCCCCGCAGGGCAGGCTCGCTGCAGGTCGACCGCCGGGCTGCCGAGAGGGAACCGTGACCGTCCTGCTCGCCTCCGGGCTCGTGGTCGAGTTCGGTGCCGTACGAGCCGTGGCCGGCTTCGACCTGTCCGTCGGCGCCGGCACCTCCGTCGCCCTGGTCGGGCGCAACGGCGCGGGCAAGAGCACGACGATGCGGGTGCTCGCGGGCGTCCTGCCGCCGACCGCCGGCCGGGTCGTCGTCTCCGGCCGGGACGCCGCGACCGACCCCACCGGGGTGCGCGCCCTTGTCGGCTACTGCCCCGACGTCGGCGGGCTGGTGCCCCGGGCGACGCCCTGGGAGCACCTGCAGCTGGCGGCGCGCCTGCGCGGAATGGGCCCGGGCTGGCAGGACCGCGCCCGGCTGCTGCTCGAGCGCTTCGACCTCGCGGCGGCGGCGGACCGCACCACGACCGGCTTCTCGCACGGCATGGGCCGCCGGCTCTCCGTGCTGCTCGCCGCCTTCCACGAACCACGGCTGCTGCTGCTCGACGAGCCGTTCGACGGGGTGGACCCACTGGGCGTGGACGTCACGCTGGAGGTCATCGCCGAGGCCCGGGCCGGCGGCGCCGCGGTCCTCGTCAGCACCCACCTGTTGTCGCTGGCCGTGCAGGCCTGCGACGAGGCGGTGGTGCTGCGCGCCGGCGTGGTCGTCGCCGCCGCGCCCACCGCCGAGCTGACCGGCGAGAGCGGCGGGGCGCGCTACCGGTCCCTGATCGCGTGAGCGCGCTGGCCGTCCGGCGCGCCGACCACGTGACCGCGGCGGCCGGGCAGGTGCGCGCGCTGCTGGCGCTGCGCTGGCAGATGACCCGTACGCCCGGGCTGCGGCTGGCGATCGTGCTGGGGATGCTTGCGGCAGGGTGGCTGCTCGCGGTGTGCCTGCGCAGCTCCGCCGGGCTGGAGCCGGCCGTGCTCGAGACGGCCGTCGAGCTCGCACCCCAGGCCTACCTCGGCTTCGGCGTCCTGGCCCTGATCGCGCCGCTGACGGCCGGCGGCGGCGGGGAGGTGGTCCCGGCGGACCAGCTGGCCGCCTACCCGGTCCGGCCCGCGGCGCAGTTCCTCGGCGGCCTGCTGCTCGCGCCGCTCAACCTGGCCTGGGTCGTCCAGCTGCTCGTGCTGGCCGTCGAGACCTCCTGCCTCACGCTCGGCGGCAGCCGCACGGCAGGGGTGGTCACGACCGGGGCGTACGCCGCCCTCGCGACCGTCGTCGGGCAGACGCTCGGGTGGACGGCGGTCGGGCTGCGCCAGACCCGGGCCGGGCGCCGCGCCTTGCTCGGCACCGGGCTCGCCCTGGGAGCCCTCGCCCTGCTGGTCGTCCGCGCCGGAGCCGGCGGGGCCGTGCTCGACGCCGCCCCCACCCGGCTGGTCGTCCGGGCCGTCGTGGCCGGCGGCGCCGGCGACCGGGTCGCCTGGGCCGGCCCCACGCTGGCCCTGGTGCTCGGCACGGCGCTCATGGTCGGGCTCGGCCTGCGGGCCTGCGCGTGGGCGCTGCGCCGGCCCGGCGACGCCGGCGCCACCCGCAGCCAGGACGTACGCCGCCGCCGGCCCCGGCCCAGCGTGCTGCGCGAGCTGGTCGCGCTCGACCGGGCCAGCGTGTGGCGGGCCCCGGCGCTGCGTCGCGGCGGGCTCGTCCTCGCGCTGCTCCCCGGCCTGCTCGCGGCGGGCGCGCAGGTGCCGTGGGCGTCCCTGGTCGTGCTGCCCGGGCTGGTGGCGGCGGGTGCGGGCCTGCTGTTCGGCATCAACGCCTTCGCGCTCGACGGGTCGGGGGCGCTCTGGCTGGCCTCGCTGCCCGTTCCCCCGGTCCTGGTCGCCCGCGCGAAGCTGCTCGTGCTCGCCGAGACCGTGCTCGGGGCGGTGGTCCTGTCGGCCGTGACCGGGGCGCTCCGGGCACCCGGGACGCCGACCGGCGCGGAGGTCACGGCGATCGTGGCCGCCGGGCTGGCCTGCACCGCCGTCGTCGTGGCCACCGGGGTACGGCTGTCGGTGCGGCACCCGCACCGCGCCGACCTGCGCGGGCCGCGCGACGCCATCGCCCCGCCCGGCGCGCTCGCCCTCGCGGGGGTGCGCCTGTCCGTGCCGGCCGCCTTCACCGGCCTGGTCGTCGGCGCGGCGGCCGCCGGCAACCACTGGTGGCTGCCGCCCCTGGTGGCCCTGCCGATCGCCGCCCTCGCCGCCCTGTCCCTGCGCCGCAGCCTGCGCCGCTGGGCGGACCCCCACGTCCGCGGCCGCGTCGTCCAGACCGTCAGCGCCGGCTGAGCTCCGTCCGCGCTTGAGCCGGGCCCTCGCGCGGTTGCGAGGATCACTCGGGGGTGGGGCCGGCAAGCAGGCGTCGCAGGCGCGCGGCCAGCACGTCCCAGCGCCAGTCGCGCTCGACCCACTCCCGCCCGGCCCGGCCCATCGCCTGCGCGCGGACAGGGTCGGCCAGCAGGTCGGCGACCGCGCCGGCGACCTCGGCCACCCGGGTGCCGTCGACCACGGTCCCGGTACGCCCGTCAAGCACCGCGTCCGGGGAGCCGCCGGAGCGACCGGCGACCACGGGCAGGCCGGTCGCGGACGCCTCCAGGAAGACGATCCCGAGACCCTCGACCTCGAGCCCACCTCGACGGGTGCGGCAGGGCATCGCGAAGACGTCGCCCGCGTCGTAGTGCGCCGGCAGCTCCTCCCACGGCACCGACCCGGTGAGGACGACATCCGCCGCCACCCCCACGTCGGCGGCGAGCCGGCGCAGCCGGGCGGCGTCCGGCCCGCCTCCGACGACCAGCAGCGCCGCGCCGGGCACCCGGGCCTGCACGGCCGGCAGGGCGCGCACGAGCACGTCCTGGCCCTTGCGCGGGACCAGCCGGCTGACGCAGACCACGACGGGTCGCCCGGTCAGCCCGTGCCTGCGGCGTACGCGGTCGCCGCCCGCACCCGGCCGGAACGCGGCGGTGTCCACGCCGCTCGGCAGCTGCGCGAGCGTCGCCGCCGGCCCCAGGGCGGGCTCGAGGCGGGCGCGGGTGTAGGCCCCCAGGTAGGTGACGACGTCGACGTCGCGGCCGATCCGGCGCAGCAGCCGGCGCGCCCCGGGCAGCAGCGCCCACCCGACCTCGTGCCCGTGCGTCGACGCCACCGCCCGCTCGAGGCCCAGCGGCCGGGCGAGCAGCCCGAGGGGGGCGGCCGCCCCGAACCACACCCGGTCGCACCCCTCCGCGGCGGCCACCGCGCGGACCCGCCGCAGCGCGTCGGGCGTCGGCAGCAGCAGTCCGGTCGGGTGCCGGACGACCGGGAACGGCTGCGCCGCGTCGTAGGCCGCCGCACCCCGCCAGGTGGAGGCGTACACCACGACCTCACCCTGAGGTTGACGGCCGGCCAGCGCGGCGACGAACGCCTGGATCCCGCCCGGTCTCGGCGGGAAGTCGTTGGTGACGACCAGGGTCCTCACCGGCGGCGCTGCTCGAACGCCCGCGCCAGCGCGATCCGCTCGGGCGGGCTCGGATGTGTCGCGAGAGCGCCCGGCACCAGCCCGGGGCGCAGGTCGCTGAGGTTGCGCACCGCGAGGCTGCGCTGGAGGTCGATGAACGTGCCGACGTCCCCGGTCAGCTGCAGGGCGTGCAGGTCGGCCCGCGCCTCCACCTGCCGCGACACGACGTTGACGGCGGGCGTCACGAGCAGGGTGCCCACCGCGACCACCGCGAGCACCAGCGGCACGACCCGGGGGTCGCCCGGGCCGGCCGCGCCCGCCCGGGCCAGCAGCGCGGGCCACTGCAGCAGCCGGCCGAACAGGCACAGCGCCGCGGCGGCCCCCACCGCCCCCAGCACGCTCCCGTTCCGCACGTCCCCCCGCTCGGCGTGCCCGAGCTCATGGGCGACGATCATCCGGATCTCGGCCGGGGCGGAGTCGCGCAGCAGCGTGTCGTACAGCACGATGCGGCGGGTCGAGCCGAAGCCGCTCACGTATGCGTTGAGCGCGGTGGTGCGGCGGGACGCGTCCGCGACCAGGACCTCGTCCACCGGTACGCCGTCCTGGCGCGCCAGCGTCAGCAGGTCCTCGCGCAGCTCGCCCGCCGGCAGCGGCGTGAACGAGCTGAAGACCGGCTCGACGACGAGGGGGTAGCCGAACGAGCCGGCCATCACGAGGGCCGCGAGCGTGCCGGCGCCCCACGCCCACCAGGTGCGCGGCGCCCGGCGGGCGAGCGCGAGGACAGCGAGCAGGGCGAGGGCGGCGAGAGCCGTCCCGACGAGCAGGCCCTTGCCGGCGTCGCCGGCCCAGGAGGCCCAGTCCTGCGTGGACAGGCCGTACCGGCGCAGCACCTGCTCGCTGCGCACGTCGAGCGGCAGCGTGACGAGCCGGCCGACCGCGCCGAGCGCCAGGGTGCCGAGCAGCACCTGCCACACCCAGCCGCCCCCGAGCGGCCGGGCGACGGCTTCCACCAGCCGCGCGCCCAGCCGGGTGAAGCCCAGAGCCACGGCGACGGCGACGCCCAGCAGCAGCGAGCCGTACGCCGGTGGGCGCAGCGCGCCGCGGAACGCCTGCTCCCGGGCGAGCTCCGCCGGCGTGAAGTCCCGGGCCACGTCGACCACCGGCGCGGCGCCGGGCAGCACCTCCAGCGGCACGAGCAGCGCCGTGAGCGCCAGCAGGGCCAGCAGCAGGACCACCGCGGCCGTGCCCGGCCCGACGAGCCCGGCCGGTCGCCTCACCCCAGCTGCCGGCGCAGCGCGGCCTGCCAGTCGGCCGTGAGCTGGGCGACGTCGGTGCCGAGATCGGCGCGCAGCACCTGCTCGAGCGACGCCTGCGGGTCGAGCCCGCTGCGGCCGCCGAGGTTGCGGTAGAAGGTCAGGACCCGGTCGCGGCCGTACCGCTCGACGAGCAGCTCCACGGCGAGCCACGCCTGCTCGTACGTCGCGCCGAGCTCCGGGTTGTCCCCGCTCCACGCGTCGGCCGCGGGCAGCGCGGCGGGCAGCCGGCCGGCGCGTACGGCGTCCCGCAGCTCTCCGGCGGCGGCCCGCACCGGCACACCGGTATCCAGGTAGCCGACGTGGTCCGCGAGCCCCTCCGACAGCCACGTCGGCGTCGCGGGGCCGGTGGCCGCCCGGGCCGCCAGGTGGGTGACCTCGTGGGTGAGCACGATCCGCCGCCCGAGCGCCCCGAGGGCACCGAGGTTGGCGGGGTTGACCAGGACCCGGTCGCCGCCGCGCACCGTGCCGCCGCGGACCGGGCCGGCGACCGCCAGCGCCGCGATGGGGTTGAGGCTGCCGGCGGTGCGTACCAGCGTCGCGAGCTCGCTCTGGTCGCTCGGGACCACGACGGCGACCCGCTGGGACCAGCCCGTGCCCCACACCGCGGTCACGCGCGGCACCGCCGCGTCGACCTCGGTCGCCAGCTCGCGCATCTGCGTGAGCGAGCCGGGGTGTCCGAGGACGAGGGCGCTCACGCCGCGGACGACGGCCACCGGCCCGGCGTCCCAGATCTCCCGGGTGGTGCGGTCGCCGCGGGCGGCGAAGTCGTCGTCCGCCGCGACGTACCAGCGCGCGCCGCGCCGGACGAAGGTCAGTGCATGGTCGGCCTCGGCCGGGTCGGCGTCGATGCTCTCGAGGGCGACGCCCAGCACGACGCGAGGCGCCCACCAGGTGCCGTAGCGGGCGTCCAGCGCAGGATCAGCGGGCTGGCTGTCCGCGGGGTGCACGACGTAGCTCCACGACGCCAGGGGCACCTCCGCGAGCGCGTCGAACAGCGCCGCCTGCCGCGTCGCGAACGCGGGAGCCTGCGGGTCGATGCCCGCCAGGAACGCAGCCCGGTCGCGGGTGAGCACCGCGGTCGCGCGGGCGGCGAGCAGGGCCTCGACGTCGGCGGTGCGCTCGCCGGCCGACTGGGCCGGCGCAGCGCCGCCCGGCTGGTCCGGCGCAGCCGGGTCGGCCGCGGCCGCGTCGTCCGGCGCGGACCGGGCCGGCTCGGGCATCGGGCGCGCCTGGGCCGGTGCGCTCGCCTCCACCCGCTGGACGCCGGCCCCGGAGGCCTGCGGCCCGGCCGGCCGGGTGAGCACGTCCACGCCGGCCACCAGGCCTGCCACGGCCAGGCACAGCGCCACCACAGCAGCCAGGCCCCGAGCCCGCCGGGACGACACGACGGTCACGGGGCGAGCGTACGGCGCCGCCCCGCCCGGCGCGGGGCCCGCAGGAGCGGGGCCGGTCGGTCAGGGGCGGCTGGCCCCGACGAAATTGCTGCGGAAGGCGGGCGAGACCTTGACCACGTCGCCCGTGCGAGGGGCGGCGATCATGTTGCCGTTGCCGACGTAGATGCCGACGTGGGTGATCGTCGGGCTGCCGAAGAAGAGCAGGTCGCCGGGCTGCACGTCGCTCTGCGCCACGTGCCGGGTGCTGGCGTACTGCATCCGGCTCGAGTGCGGCAGGGACACGCCCGCCTTGGCCCACACCCAGGCGGTGAGGCCCGAGCAGTCGAAGGTGGACGGCCCGGACGCGGCCCAGACGTAGCGGCTGCCCAGCTTGTTGTAGGCCTCCTGCACGGCGATGGCGGCCCTTCCGCTGGCCTGGCCGGTGTAGGTGGGGCTGGCGGCCGGCGGTGTGGCAGCCCGGTCGCGTGAGGCGCGCGCCGGCGCCGCGGGGACCGGGGCTGCGGCGGCGTCGGCGGCGGCGCGCGCGGCGGCCAGCTGCGCCCGCTGCTCGGCCTGCAGACTGTTCAGCAGCGCCTGGGAGGCGGCCAGGTCGGCCTCGACGGCCTGCCGGTGCGCGGCGGCCTCCTGCTCGATCCGCTGCTGCGCGGTCAGGTCTGCGGTGGCCTGGCGGACGGCGGTGTCGAGCCGTGTCCGGGCGGTCATCACCTCGGCCAGACGGGCAGCCTGGGAGGCCGCGAGCTGGTCGAGTGAGGTCGCCTTGTCCAGGTAGGCCTGCGGGCTGCTGCTCTGGGTGAGGAGCTGGAGCCCGGTGCCGGCGGTGCCGTTGCGGTAGGCCGCGGCGACGACGTCGCCGACCTCGGCCTGCAGCCCGGCCACGGCCTGGCGCTGGCGGCTCACCTCGGCCTCTGCCGCGGCGGCCTTGACGCGCAGGCCCTCCAGCGCGACCTGGGCCTCCTGGTAGTCCTCGACGGCCTGCTCGACCTTCAGGTCCAGGGCGGCGGCGCGCGACTGCACCTCCGCGAGCGTCGGCACGGGGTCGGCCACGCTGCTGCCACCGGGCAGGAAGGCGATCGCCGAGGCGGTCGCCAGGCCGAGGACGAGGGCGCTGCGCGTGCGGCGCCGGGCCGGGGACACTCGGACGTGCTTGTGCGTCGTCGCCACAGGCGGCCGGCACTCCTTCTTCCGTCGACCGCCTACCGGGTGAGCTGTCGGGTTCGGGCTCGGAAGAAGCCCTACGGCGCCTCCACCGGACGGTGTCCGGCCCTCGGCGACGATGCACCCCAGGGGAACGGTTGGTTCCCCGGCTCCGCGGACGAGCCTTGCGGCCCGGCCACGAACTCGGCGGTGACGCCGCGCCGTGTCCCGTACGGGGCACCGTCGCTGCAGCGTCGTCGTCGAGGGTACAGAGTCGCCCGGACCAGCGGCCACCCGCCCCGTGCACCCTGTGGGCAACGGGCTGTCCGTCAGGACGCCGCCGACCGGCGCCGGTGCCCCGGCAGGCCCACGGGCACGAGCCGCAGCCGGGGCACCAGGCCGCTGTCGGCCAGGACGTCGAGCGCCCGGCGCTCCCCGTCGTCCATCTCCCGGGCGGGTTCGCCGTCCTGGAGCAGCACGCTCACCACGCACTCCCCGCAGGCCAGGTCGCGCACGGCGCACCCCTCGCAGTCGATCAGCACAACAGCCTCCACAGCTCGCCAGCGCCGGTCCTCCCGGCCCGACGGACGCTAGGCAGCAGGTCCGACAACTTCCGGCCCGACCGCGGGCCGGGCCGGCTCAGACCCGGCCGAGCAGCCTCAGCAGGGCCCGGGACGGGACGGCCTGGGCGCCCGCGGCACGGACGCCGTCGGCGACCTCGCGGTCGGTCGACACGACGACCAGGGGGCGGCCCCCGGGCTCGTGCCGCACCAGGTGCCGCAGGACCTCGTCCGCCGTCTCCCCCTCCCGGCTGAACAGCAGCCGCACTCCCCGGGGCGCCGCCACCGCCAGCACGGTCCGCCGCTCCGAGCCGTCGAACACGACGGTCACCTCCGCGCCGGTACGCGCCGCCAGCGCCCCGAGCCCGGTGAGCAGCCGGGAGCGCTGCGCCTCCAAGGGCAGGTCGCCGTAGCCCCCCTTCGTCACGTTGTAGCCGTCCACGAGGAGGTGGACCAGGGGCACGGCGAGCAGCGCGTCCAGCAGCGCCGGGTTGTCCGGGTCGCGCCCCTGCAGGCTCGGCGGCCCGACCTCCCCGGGGCCGTACGTCGCCGTGAGCGCGTCCGCCGGGCGACCGTCGGCCGGCGGCAGCGCCAGCTCCCGGCGCAGCCCGGCGGCGGCCCCGAGCAGGGCGTCCAGCAGGACCCGGAGCCGGAGCTCGTCGGCCGACCGGCCCTCCCGGGCGGACTGGCGTCCGGCGGCGGCCGCCCGGTGCGCCTCGGCCAGCCCGGCCTCGGCCCGGCGGACCTGCTCCTGCGCCTGCTCGCGGGCCCGCGCCAGCGCCGCGCGCTCCGAGAGCAAGGCCTGCTCGGCGGCGCGCTGGGCCGCCTCCGCCCGACCGGCCCGGTCGCCCACCTCGCGCAGCCGGCGCCGGACGGCGACGGCCTCCGCGCGGGCCGCCTCGGCCTCGGCCCGGAGCCGTTCCGCCTCCACGCGGGCACCGGCCCGCAGCGCCTCGAGCTGCTCGGTGAGCCGGCGTACGGCGTCGACCTGCACCGCCCCCGCGGCTGCGTCCTCGTGCGCGGCGAGCTCCGCGACCGCCTGCGCGAGCCGCTCGCGCCAGCCCGGCGGCCGCAGCACGTACACCGCGGCCGCCAGGTCCTCCGGCGGCGCCGCAGGGAGCGGGCTGCCGCTCGCGACCGCCTCCGCGAGCTCCGGCAGCGCCTCCCGCAGCCCGTCCGCGACGTGCTGCCGGAACACGACGTCGCTCTCGAGGGCGGCCGCGAGCGGTACGGCCGCCAGCCGCGCCCGCTTGCCCGGCGTGAACCGGGCGAAGGCGCGCAGCGACGAGGGCAGCTGATCGTGCTTCAGGGCGCCCAGCCGGTCGGCGGCCAGGGTGACCACCCGGGCGCGGACCGCGGCCGGCAGCAGCGGCGCGGCGGCGTGCCCGCCCGGGCCCGCCCCGGCCTCCCCGGCCCCGGTCACCCGCCGCTCAGGCGTCCGGCCGGGCGACGACCTCGACGGTGTCGACCGCGCCGCACCAGCGGCAGGTCACGTGCTCCGCGTCGTCGACGATCACCTCGCGCTCCTCCACGACCTGGCGCCCCGACAGGTCCACGTGCACGTACTCGCGCGCCCGCACCGCGCGGACCACGTCGAAGCGGGTGAGGTTGCCGCACAGGGTGCAGCGCCATCGGGTGTCGGGGCCGGGCTGCACGACGGGCACGATCGGAAGGCTATCCACGCCGGGCCCCGTACCGCGGCGCGTCGCGCCGTTCTGTCGGTGGGCGCCCCTACGGTCCGCTGCATGCTCGCCAGCGCTCCCCGACCGCCCGCTCCGCCGCCCTACCCGCGCCGCCCGGAGCGCGGTGGACGGCTGCCCGTCCCGGCCCAGCCGCTCGCGGTCCAGGGCACGTTCGACGAGCTGGGCACGCCGCTGCGCGAGACCACGTTCGTGGTGGTGGACCTCGAGACGACCGGCGGCTCACCGCACTCCTGCCACATCACCGAGATCGGTGCGGTCAAGGTCCGTGGCGGCGAGGTGCTCGGCGAGTTCCAGACGCTGGTCAACCCGGCCGCCGCCATCCCGCCCTTCATCGCGGTCCTGACCGGCATCACCGACGCCATGGTCGCGGGTGCCCCGGACCTCGCGGCGGCCCTGCCGTCCTTCCTGGAGTTCAGCCGGGGCGCGGTCCTGGTGGCCCACAACGCCCCCTTCGACCTCGGCTTCCTCAAGGCCGGCTGCGAGCGCCTCGACCTGGCCTGGCCGGCCCCCGACTCGGTCGACACCGCCCGGCTGGCCCGCCGGGTGATGACCAGGGACGAGGCGCCCAACTGCAAGCTGTCGACCCTGGCCAGGCTGTTCCGGGCCGACACCGAGCCCTGCCACCGGGCGCTCGCCGACGCCCGGGCCACCGTCGACGTGCTGCACGGGCTGCTGGCCCGCCTCGGCGGGCTGGGCGTGCACAGCCTCGAGGAGCTGCGGACGTTCTCCGCGCAGGTCACGCCGGCCCAGCGCCGCAAGCGGCACCTGGCGGACGCCCTGCCTCACCTCCCGGGGGTCTACCTGTTCCGCGACGCCCGTGGCCGGGTGCTCTACGTGGGCAAGAGCGTCGACCTGCGGCGGCGGGTTCGGCAGTACTTCACGGCGTCCGAGATGCGCACCCGGATGGCCGAGATGGTCGCCTGCGCCGAGCGCGTCGACCCGGTCGTGTGCACGACGCCGCTCGAGGCCGATGTCCGGGAGCTGCGGCTGATCGCCGAGCACCGCCCGAAGTACAACCGGCGCAGCCGCTTCCCCGAGCGGGCGGTGTGGGTCAAGCTCACGGTCGAGGCCTTCCCGCGGCTGTCCCTGGTGCGCAAGGTCCAGGGCGACGGCGCCACCTACCTGGGGCCGTTCGGCACGGCCCGGGGCGCGGAGCTCGCCATGGCGGCGGCGCACGAGGCGCTGCCGCTACGGCAGTGCACCAAGCCGGTGAGCGCCCGGCGGCCGGGCAGCGCCTGCGTGCTGTACGAGATGGGTCGCTGCGGCGCGCCGTGCCTGGGCGAGGCGGCGGGCGGCGAGAGCGCGCTCGACTACGCCGCACACGCGGAGGCCTTCCGAGCCGCCGCCGCCCGCGACCCCCGCCCGGTCGTCCGCGCCCTGTCCGCCCGTACGGCCGCCCTCGCCGCCGCCGAGCGCTTCGAGGACGCGGCCGCCCAGCGCGACCGGCTGACCGCCTTCGTGCGGGCAGCCGCCCGGCTGCAGCGGCTGTCCGCCCTGACGGACGTGCAGCAGCTGGTAGCGGCCCGGCCGACCGACGACCTGGGCTGGGAGCTCGCCGTCGTGCGCCGCGGCCGGCTGGTCGCCGCCGGCACCATCCCGTACGGCGCCCACCCCGCGCCCTACGTCGACGCGCTGGTCGCGACGGCCGAGACGGTCCTGCCCGTGCCCGGCCCGCTGCCGGCGGCGACCGCGGAGGAGGTCGAGTGCGTGCTGCGCTGGCTCGAGCGGCCCGGCACCCGGCTGGTGCGCCTGGAGGGGATCTGGGCCTCGCCGGCCGCGGGAGCGGGCGGGCACGGCGCCCTGCTGGCGGCGGGCGAGGCAGGTCGGGCTGCGGCCACGCCGTTCGACGACCGGCGCGGCCTGCGGCCGGTCGAGCGGCCGGCGCGAGCAGCGCGCTAGCAGCGCCAGGCCCAGCGGGCGCGTCAGGCCGCAGCGCGGAACGGGTCGTGCTCGGCGATCAGCTTCTCCATCCGGGCCTCGTCGACGCGCACGCGCACCGTCGACACCTCCTGCTGGTCCCGGACGCACTTGGCCAGCGTGAAGCAGGAGCTGATGAGGAACAGCGTCCCGATCGCGAGGAAGGCGCGCACCCAGGAGTCGACGGGGAGGTAGGCGATGCCGGTGCCGACGGCCACCACGGCGACGCCGAACGAGACGGCCGCCTGCAGGTAGAACGCGGCGGTGGTGTGGGAGGGAAGCGCTGTGGAGGTCATGCGGACAGTCCACCCCGGCCGGCCGCCCGGCACCTGAGTACGACTACCCGGCCGGTGCGGTGTGCAGGGGCACAGGCGACAGGAGAGGATGAGCCATGATCACTGCCATCGTGATGGTGCGCGCGGCCGTCGACCGCATCCCCGAGGTCGCGCAGGCGATCGCCGAGCTGGCCGGGGTGAGCGAGGTCTACTCGGTCGCCGGCGACGTGGACCTCGTGGCTCTGGTCCGGGTCCGCCGGCACGAGGAGCTGGCCGACGTCATCGCCGGTCGGCTCAACAAGGTCGACGGCGTGCGGGAGACGCAGACCCACATCGCCTTCCAGGCCTACTCGCGGCACGACCTCGAGGCGACCTTCTCCCTCGGCATCGAGCCCTAGCGGCCGCCACCCGGCAGGTCGGCCGCGGGCAGGTCAGCCGGCGAGCGCCCGCGAGACGGTGACCCAGCGCTCGAGCACGTCCGCTGCCGCGCCCTCGTCGAGAGCGGCGGTGGCCCGGGCAAGCCCGGCCGACAGTCGCTCCAGCAGCGGGCCGTCGCCGCCGGTGTGCGCCGCCAGCGCGGCCGCGGCGTTGAGCAGCACGGCGTCGCGGGCGGCTCCGGGAGCGCCGGCGAGCACCTCGCGCGCCACCGCCGCGTTGCGGCGGGCGTCCCCGCCGCGCAGGTCGTCGAGCGTGGCCGGCGCGATGCCCAGCTCGCGCGGGTCGAGCCGCTCCTCGTGCACCTCGCCGCCGCTGACCACCCACACGGTGGACAGCGCCGTGGTGGTGAGCTCGTCGAGACCGTCGTCGCCCCGGAACACCAGGGCGTCGGCGCCCCGGCCGGCCAGCACCTGGGCCATGACCGGCGCCAGCCGGGCCTGCGACACGCCGACCGCCTGGGCCAGCGGGCGCGCCGGGTTGGTCAGCGGTCCCAGGACGTTGAACACGGTGCCGACGCCCAGCTCGCGCCGGGTGACGGCCGCGTGCCGCATGCCGGGGTGGAACACCGGTGCGAAGAAGAACGCGATGCCGGCCTCGGCCAGGCAGGGGCCGACCGCCGGCGGGCGCAGGTCGACGACCACGCCGAGCTCCTCGAGCAGGTCGGCCGACCCGCACGCCGACGACGCCGCCCGGTTGCCGTGCTTGGCGACCGGTACGCCGGCGCCGGCGACCACGAGCGCCGCCATCGTGGAGATGTTGACGGTGTTGCTCCGGTCCCCCCCGGTGCCGCAGGTGTCCACCACCCGGCCGGGGACGGCCACCTCGGCGGCCTCGTCGAGCATCACCCCGACCAGCCCGGCGAGCTCGGCCGGCGTCTCGCCCTTGGCCTTCAGCGCCACCAGGAACCCGGCCAGCTGGGAGGGGGTGGCCTCCCCGGCCATCACCTCGCGCATCACCCAGGCGGTGTCGCCGCTGTCCAGGTCGTGACCGTCCAGCAGCGCGCCGAGCAGTGCGGGCCAGCTCGGGGCGCCGGCCGTACGACCCACCGTGGCGGCGGTCAGCCGACGGCGCGGCGTACCGGCCGCGCCGCCTCGCGACCGCGCAGCAGCTCGGCCGCGGCCGCCGTCAGCTCGGGCGCGTCGATGGGCAGCGGCACCACCGCGTCGGCGAGCGACCAGGTCGCGAGCCAGGCGTCGTCGCGCCGGGCGATGAGCACCAGGATCGGCGGGCAGTCGCGCACCTCGTCCTTGAGCTGCTTGGACAGCCCCAGGCCGCCGGTCGGCCAGGCCTCGCCGTCGAAGATCGCCAGGTCGAGCCCACCGGCGTCGACCGTGGACACCACCTTGGGCCCGCTGTCGACCTCCACCCACTCGACCCTGCCGAGGTCCGGGGCCGGTCGCCGGCCCAGCGCGGTGCGCACGGTGGCCCGGACCGCCGGGTCGTCGCTGTAGACCAGCACCCGGTGCGTGCGCGGCGCCGGTGCCCGGTCGTGGCTGCCCGTCGCGTGCGCCACGGCCCCGTGCCCAGTGGTGCCGTGCCCGGCGGTCCCGTGCCCGCCGGCCGGCGGGGCGGGTGCCAGGGCGGTCGAGCCGGCAGTCTGCTGGTCCGCCGGCGGCGGGGCGTCGGGGGGCAGGGCTTCGCTCATCGGCCAACCCTAGCGGCGGGCGTCACCACACCGGCCCGGCGGCGTCACGCCTGCGGCCCGGCGCCCTGCGGCCCGGGGCCGCCGGCCGTGGCGGGCAACGGTCCGAGCGCGTCGTAGCCGGCCACGTCGCCCCCCAGCCGCTGCGCCAGCCCGGCCATCCGCGAGCGCTCCTGAGCGGCTGACAGCGGCGTCAGCACCTGCGTGCGCCAGGCGCGGACGTCGTACGGCGGCCCGGGCAGCACCGTCAGCGTGTAGCCGTCCTGGCCGAGCAGCTCCCCCGCCCGGGCGACGGCGGCGTCGTCCGGCAGCCCGACGAGGTGGTGGCGCACCAGGAGCGGCTGGGCGAGGTCCACGCCCGCGGCGGCCGCCTCGGCGAGCACGGCGCTGTCGGCGCGGGCGGCGTCCGGCGCGGTGAGCAGGACGACGAGCGTGCCGTCGTCGGCGTACTCCGGCAGCGGCTCGGGGCGCCGGCGGCGCAACCGGTCGAACAGCCCCACGGTCAGCGCGGGGCTGCGGCCTCGAGGCGGTCGAGACGCCGGTCCTCGCGGGCCGCCTCGCGCTCGCTGGCCCGCATCCACTGGAACAGCAGGGTGAACACGAACAGCAGCCCGACCAGGTCGCCGGAGGCCCAGAGCAGCCCGCCGCCGATCTGCTGCTGCGACACCGCCTCGGCGAGGGGGTGCAGAGCCAGGTAGTGGTCGCGGGCGAGCAGCGCGCTGCCGTCGTCGCCCACGCTCATGATCGCGATGCCGAGGAAGGCGTGGAAGGGCAGCGTCGCGGCCACGAGCAGCATCCGCATCGGGTGGCTGACCTTGCCGGGCACCGGGTCGATGCCCAGCAGGGGCCAGAAGAACAGGCAGCCGACCGCGAGGAAGTGCAGGTGCAGGATCTCGTGCAGCGCGGTGCTCTCGAGCGTCGCCTCGTACCAGCCGGAGAAGTACAGCGCGAACGGGTTGCCGACGAACAGCAGCCAGCCGAGGGCGGGGAACGTCAGCAGCGCTACCGGCCGGCTGTGCAGCAGGGCCAGCAGGCCCTTGCGCGACCCCTTGGGCAGGGTGCGCAGCGCCAGCGTGACCGGCGCGCCGAGTGCCAGGAAGACCGGCGTGATCATCGCCAGGATCATGTGCTGGACCATGTGGACGGCGAACAGGTCGTCGTCGTAGGCGCCGAGCCCGCTCATCGTCGCGAGCGCGAAGCTGCCGAGCCCCAGCCCGACGAAGGACAGCGTGCGCCCGACCGGCCACGCGTCCCCACGGGCCCGCAGCCGCGCCACCCCGAACAGGTAGAGGCCGCCGAGCACGAGCACGGTCAGCAGCGGCACCAGCTCCACCCGGGCCTGGGTGACCACGCTCAGCGGCCCGAAGGCCGGCAGCCCACCGGCACCGCCGTGCGCGAGGACGGCCCCGTGCGCCACGACGTCCAGGCCGACCGGCAGGCCGGTCGCAAGGCTGCTCAGCACGCTCCCAGCGTAGGTGTCGCCCGGGCATCCGGCGCGGCGGAACCCCCCGCGTGGTGGGGTCGCCCGCGGGCTGGCACTATCTGCGCGTGGCCTCCGCACCCGTGCTCGAGAAGCTGCCGGCTCACGGCTCCCTGACGCGACCCAACATGGTCTCGATCGGGACCATCGTCTGGCTCGCGTCGGAGCTGATGTTCTTCGCGGCCCTGTTCGCGATGTACTTCACGATCCGCTCCGTGACCGGGGCCGAGGCCTGGCCCCCGGAGGAGGTGCACCTCGCCGTCGGCTACTCCGCCGTGTTCACCACGATCCTGGTGCTGTCCTCGGTCACCTGCCAGATCGGGGTGTTCGCGGCCGAGCGGGGCGACGTCTACCGGCTGCGCCGCTGGTTCTTCCTCACGCTGGTCATGGGCACCATCTTCGTGATCGGCCAGATCAACGAGTACCGCAACCTGGTCCACGAGGACCTCACGCTGTCGGCGAGCCCGTACGGCTCGATCTTCTACCTGACCACCGGCTTCCACGGCCTGCACGTCGTCGGCGGGCTGTTCGCCTTCGTCGTCGTGCTGGTGCGCTCGACGGTGGGCCGCTTCACCCCCGAGAAGGCCACCAGCGCCATCGTCGTGTCCTACTACTGGCACTTCGTCGACGTCGTCTGGATCGGCCTCTACGCGACGATCTACATCCTCCAGTGACGGGAAGCAGCACCGTGCGCACGTCCTCCGGCCGGCTGTCCCGGCTCATCCCGTACGTCGTCGTCCTGCTCGGGCTCACCCTTGTCGGCGGCCTCTACACCGCGTTCCTGGCGCCGCAGAGCTCCGCGACGGAGGCCCCGGACGCCGGGGCCCAGTCGATGGCCGTCAAGGCCGGCCGGGACCTCTACCTGCAGGGCTGCTCCACCTGCCACGGACTCAACCTCGAGGGTGGCGCGGGCGGGCCCGCGCTGCAGGGCGTCGGCGCCTCCGCGGTCGTCTTCCAGGTCGAGAGCGGTCGGATGCCGCTGGCCAACGCCGGGCCGCAGGCCGACCGCAAGAAGCCGCAGTACTCCGTGGCCGAGGTCGACCAGCTTGCCGCGTACATCCAGGCCAACGGCGGCGGGCCCCAGCTGCCCAGCCTCGACAACGCCGAGCTGACCGACGGCGACCTGCAGGAGGGCGGCGAGCTGTTCCGTACCAACTGCTCGTCGTGCCACAACTTCGCCGGCGCCGGTGGCGCACTGACCTACGGCAAGTACGCGCCCCGCCTGGAGCCCGCCAGCGCCCGCGTCATCTACTCGGCGATGCAGCACGGCCCCGAGCAGATGCCGCGGTTCTCCGACGGCCAGCTGTCGGAGGAGGAGAAGAAGGCCGTCACGTACTACGTCCGCTACATCACCCGGGCCGCGCAGCCCGGCGGGTCGGACCTCGGCAAGTTCGGCCCGGTGCCGGAGGGGCTGGTCATCTGGCTCGTCGGCATCGGCGCCCTGGTGATCGCCACGCTCTGGATCGGGAACCGCGCATGAGCACCCCCATGGACCCCCAGGGCGGCCGCACCGGCGGCGCCCCCACCCCGGGAGCCCAGTCCACCGGGGGCCAGACGCCGACCAACGAGCCCATCGGCGGCCAGTCGTCCTTCGACGCCGCCGGCTCGGTGCGGGACCGGCTCCGCTCCCCCGGCCCGCAGTCCTCCGGGGGCGACACCCGCGGCTCCGCCATCAACGAGGGCGATTTCGAGCAGAGCGACAGCCGCGCCGACCTGCACGAGGGGGGCCGCGACGAGCGCCAGCTGTCGGCGAGCCGGACCCCTGAGGCCGCCGAGATCCAGGAGCCGCGGACCGAGGACATCGACCCGGCCGCGGCCAAGGCCGCGGAGCGGCTGGTCAGCGCGCTGTTCGTGATGAGCTTCCTCGGCGTGGTCGGCTTCATCGTCACCTACATCTTCGCCCCGTTCCAGTACGGCGTCGAGGACGGCAACCAGGCCTACACGCCCCTGCTCGGCATCTTCATGATGATGGCGCTCGGCGGTGTCGGCGCCGGCGCCGTGGTGTGGGCCAAGCGCCTGATGCCCGACGAGGAGGCCGTGCAGGAGCGGCACCCGTTCGGCTCCGACCCCGACGAGCGCAGCGCGACGGGCCAGGCGCTGAAGGAGGGGCTCGGCCAGACCCAGCTGCCCCGCCGCTCGCTGCTGCGCAACACCGTGCTGCTCGGTGCCGGCTCGCTCGCCCTGCTCCCTGTCCCCCTGCTGTTCAGCTTCGGGCCGTTCCAGCACAAGGAGCGCGTGCTGCGCGAGACCAGCTGGCGGCAGGGCGTCCGCCTGATCCGGCAGAACGGCACGCCGGTCAACCGCGACGACATGCAGCTCGGCGGCATCGAGTCGGTCTTCCCGGACGTCCCGCGCGGCACGAAGGCGGCGGACTCGGCCGTGCTCCTGATCCGGATGCGCCCCGAGGAGCTGCGCTCGGAGCAGGCGGAGGGCTGGTCGGTCGACGGCTACATCGCCTACTCGGCCATCTGCACGCACCTGGGCTGCCCGGTCAAGCTGTACGAGCAGCAGACGCACCACCTGCTGTGCCCCTGCCACCAGTCCACCTTCGCGGCCGACCGCGGGTGCGAGGTGCTGTTCGGGCCGGCGGCCCGGCCGCTGCCTCAACTGGCGATCAGCGTGGACGACGAGGGATACTTCGTGGCGCAGGGCGACTTCGACCAGCCGGTCGGCCCGAGCTACTGGGAGCGCAACCCCACTTCCAGTTACGGAAGGGACGTGTAGATGAGTCTTCTCGAGAAGAGTGCGGACTCCACCGCGACATGGGTGGACGACCGCCTGGGCTCGTCCAACTTCGTCCGGCGCAGCCTCAACAAGGTCTTCCCGGACCACTGGTCCTTCATGCTGGGCGAGATCGCGCTCTACTCGTTCATCATCCTGCTGCTCTCGGGCACCTACCTGGCGTTCTTCTACGACCCCAGCATGCGTGAGGTCATCTACAACGGCAGCTACATCCCGCTCAAGGGCGTCGCGATGTCGCAGGCCTACGCCACGACGCTGGAGATCAGCTTCGACGTGCGCGGTGGCCTGATCATGCGACAGATCCACCACTGGGCGGCACTGCTGTTCATGGCGTCGATCGTCGTGCACCTGGCCCGGGTGTTCTTCACCGGCGCCTTCCGCAAGCCGCGTGAGCTCAACTGGGTCATCGGCAGCCTGCTTCTCATTCTCGGCATCGCCGAGGGCTTCGCGGGCTACTCGCTGCCCGACGACCTGCTGTCCGGCACCGGCGCCCGCATCGCGTACTCGATCGCCATGTCCGTCCCCGTGGTCGGCACCTGGTCGGCGTTCCTGCTGTTCGGCGGCGAGTACCCCGGCACCACGATCATTCCGAGGCTCTACGCGCTCCACATCTTCGTCGTGCCGCTGGCGATCCTGGGCCTGATCACCTTTCACATGATGATGATCTGGTACCAGAAGCACACGCAGTTCGCCGGCCCGGGCCGCACGGAGAACAACGTGATCGGCAGCCGGCTCTACCCGGTCTACGCCGCCAAGGCCGGTGGCTTCTTCTTCCTGGTCTTCGCCGTGACGGCCGCACTCGGCGGGCTCGCCCAGATCAACCCGATCTGGCTCTACGGCCCGTACGACCCCTCGCAGGTGTCGGCGGGCTCGCAGCCGGACTGGTACGTCGGGTTCCTCGACGGGTCGACCCGCCTCATGCCCAACTGGGAGTTCCGGGGGCTCGGGCACACGGTGGCCTTCAACGTGATCGTGCCGACGGTGGTCCTGCCCGGCATCCTGTTCACGCTGCTGATCGCCTACCCTTGGCTCGAGGCCCGCTTCAGCGGCGACCACGCCTACCACAACCTGCTGGACCGGCCGCGCAACCACCCGGTCCGCACCGCGATCGGCACCATGTCGCTCTCGTTCTACGTGGTGCTCATGATCGCCGGCGGCAACGACATCATCGCCCACGTCTTCAAGGTGAGCGTCAACCAGACGACCTACGTCCTGCGGGCGGCCTGCTTCATCGTCCCGCCGCTGGTCTACGTCATCACCAAGCGCTGGTGTCTGGGGCTGCAGCGCGCCGACGAGGAGCTCGTCCACCACGGCATCGAGTCCGGCACGATCCGGCGGCTGCCCTCCGGTGAGTTCATCGAGGAGACGGTTCCGCTGGCCGTGCCGCACCGGATCATGCTCACCGGCGTCGAGTCCGACGCCCCGGCTCTGGCCGGACCGACCGCGCACGGCGCCGAGGGCCAGCCCAAGGGCCCCGGCTACGGCGACGCGCACGAGGTCGGTGCGGGCGGCGGCGGCAAGCGGGAGCGGGTGCGCGGCTTCTTCATGGAGAAGCGCAGCGACAGCACGACGGCCGCTGCCCGTCCGGAGGCCACCCTGCCCGAGCGTGAGCTCGAGAAGACGGTCGACTAGACCGCCAGCCCGACGAGCACCACCGGCACCGCCTGCCGACGGCCCCGATCCCCCGCGGACGGGGCCGTCGGCACGTCGCGCCCACCCCGGTCGGCCCTCCCGGGCAGGCCCGTGCCACCCTCGGGCGTGCTGCTCCCCGACCGCGCCGACGCCGTCCTGCTCGATCTGGACGGCACCCTGTCCGAGGCCGGCCCCGCCATGGCGGTCTCGATCGCGCGGGCGCTGGAGTCGGTCGGCGCCGCGCCGCTGGCGGCGCCGGCACTGCGGGCTTTTGTGGGGCCGCCGCTCGAGGACTCCTTCGCCGCGGTGCTGGGTGACCCCGTGCTCGTGGAGCGGGCGGTGCAGGTCTACCGCGCCCACCACGACCAGAGCGCCAGCCCGCTGTACGACGGGGTGCTCGACGTGCTCGCGGAGCTGCGCACGGCCGGGCTACGCCTGGCGGTCGCCACCAGCAAGCCGCAGGGCTTCGCCGAGCTGGTGGTGGCGGCCAAGGGCCTGGACGCGCTCCTGGAGCTCGTGGTGGGCTCGGACCGGCCGCACGGCCGGATCACCAAGGGGGACGTGGTCGGGCGGGCCCTGACCCTGCTGGGTGGCGCGTACGCCCCCGTGATGGTGGGCGACCGCTGCTACGACGTGCGCGGCGCTGCCGAGCACGGCGTGCCGTGCATCGGGGCGCTGTGGGGCTACGGGAGCGAGCGGGAGCTGATGGAGGCGGGAGCGGTCGCGCTGGCCCGGTCCCCCACCGACCTGTCGGCGCTGCTGGGCGTGGTCACCAGGTGTCGATGACCCGCTTGCGGTCGGTGCGCGGGGCGGGGGCGCCGGCGGAGCGCAGCACCTGCAGGACAATGTCCCTGGTGTCGGCGGGGTCGATGACGTCGTCGATCTCGAACGCGGTGGCGACCGGCAGCGCCCGGCCACGGGCATGCTGCGCGGCGATCAGCTCCTCGGTCAGCCGGCGCCGCTCGTCGTCGTCGGTCACCGCCGCCAGCTCCTTGCTCATGCCGAGCCGCACCGCCCCCTCGACCCCCATCGGCCCGAGCTCGCCACTGGGCCAGGCGACGGTGAGCAGCGGCGCCCGGGTGCTCCCGGCCATCATCGCCTGTGCCCCGAGGCCGTACGCCCGGCGCAGCACCACCGCCACGACCGGCACGGTCAGGCTCGCGGCGACCGTGAACAGCCGGGCACTGTGCCGGACCAGGCCGGTCGCCTCCGCCTCCGGTCCCACCATGATCCCCGGCGTGTCGACCAGGCTCAGGACCGGGAGGTCGAAGGCGTCGCACAGCTGCAGGAAGCGGGCGGCCTTGTCGGCGCCGTCGCTGGTGATGGCCCCCGCCACGTGCCGAGGGTCGTTGGCCAGCACCCCGACCGGCCGGCCCGCCAGCCGCACCAGGGCGGTGACCATGCCCGGCGCGAACGCGGCCCGCAGCTCCAGCACCGAGCCCGCGTCGGCGAGCAGGTCGACGACGGCGCGCACGTCGTACGCCCGGGCGCGCTCGGCGGGCAGGACCGTGCGCAGCAGATCCTGGTCGGGGGCTTCGCCGGCCGGCACCGTGCCCTGGAAGTAGGACAGCGCCTGCCGGGCGGTCGCCATCGCGGCCGCGTCGTCGTCGACGACGACGTCGAGCACCCCGTTGGCGGCCTGCACTGCGGTGGGTCCTACCTCCTCGGGCCGGTACCTGCCCAGCCCGCCGCCCTCGATCATGGCCGGGCCACCCATGCCGATAGAGCTGTTCCGGGTGGCGATGACGACGTCCGCGCAGCCGAGCAGGGCCGCGTTGCCGGCGAAGCAGTTGCCGGACACGACCCCGATGCGCGGCACCAGGCCGGACAGCCCCGCCCACAGCGAGAAGCTCGTGGTGTGCAGGCCGGTGAGCACGTGGTGGTCGGTGTCGCCCGGGCGACCGCCGCCGCCCTCGGCGAGCAGCACCACCGGCACCCGCAGTCGCTCCACCACCTCGAGGAACCGGTCGGTCTTGACGTGCCCGACGGTGCCCTGCGTCCCGGCCAGCACCGTGTAGTCGTAGGCCAGGACGGCGCACCGGGCGCGGTCGGCGCCCACCAGCTCCGCGTTGACGGTCCCCAGGCCGGCGATGAGCCCGTCCGCAGGGGTGCGGGCGATGAGATCCTGCTCGCTGCGGCGGGCCCGCTGCGCGGCGATGGCCAGGGCGCCGTACTCCACCCAGCTGCCGTCGTCGAGCAGGTCCGACAGGTCCTCCCGCACGGTGCGCCGACCCGCGGCGTGCCGCTTCGCGACGGCGTCACCGCGGCCCTGGTCGCGGAGCAGCGCCGTGCGGGCACGCAGCTCCTCGAGGTCGGGCCGCACGCCCTCGGGTCCGCCCCCGGCCCCGCTGTCCGGCTGCGCCGGCTCCCCCGGGGCGACCTGGGCGAGCAGGTCGCCGGCCTGCACCTGGTCGCCGACCGCGACCCGTACCGCGGCAACCGTGCCGGCGGTAGGGGCGGCCACCGGGAACTCCATCTTCATGGACTCGAGGACCACCAGCGTGGCCCCTTCGCGCACGGCCGCGCCGACCTCGCGAGGCAGGGCCACGACCACACCCTGCATCGGGCTGACCACCGGCAACGGACCCGGCTGGGCCTCCTGCACCACCTGCGGGATCAGCGCAGCGGCGTCAGTCGCCGAGGAACTTGTGCGGGCTGGTCGGCGACTCGCCCATGGCCTCGAGCGCCTGCAGGGTCTGGCCCTGCGAGCGGTTGATGCCGACGTAGTACTCGAACAGGAACCCCGACACGGTCACCGCCAGAAAGGCCAGCCCGATGAGCACCAGCCAGGGGCCGAACACCAGACCGATGATGGTCACCGAGAACGCGCCGGCGGTGTAGATCGGCCACCAGGAGTGCGGCGAGAAGAACCCCATCTCCCCGGCGCCCTCGCTGATCTCGGCATCGGCCCGGTCCTCGGGCCGGGCCTCCATCCGGCGGGCCGTGAACATCAGGTAGTAGCCGACGATGAACGCCAGACCACCGGACAACAGGATGCAGGTGGTCCCGGTGGGGTCAAAGGACAGCAGCCAGTAGACGGCACTGGCCATCACCAGGAACATCGCGTACAGCGCGAACAGCAGGCCCTCGACCTTCACGGCGTTACCTCAGCTCCGGCGATGCGTGGAAGTCGACCTGCCCGGCAGCCTGCGGATAGTGCAGGTCGAACGCCGGGCGCTCCGAGCGGATGCGCGGCAGGGTGACGAAGTTGTGCCGCGGCGGCGGGCAGGACGTCGCCCACTCCAGCGAGTTGCCGAAGCCCCAGGGGTCGTCGCCGACGGCCTTCTCGCCGCGCCGGTAGCTGACGATCGCGTTGTAGATGAACGGCAGGGTCGAGGCGCTGAGGACAAAGGCGCCGATGGAGCTGATCATGTTGAGCGTGGTGAAGCCGTCGCTGGCGAGGTAGTCGCCGTAGCGCCGCGGCATGCCCTCCGCACCGACCCAGTGCTGCACCAGGAAGGTGAGGTGGAAGCCCACGAACAGGGTCCAGAAGTGCACCTTGCCGATGCGGTCGTTGAGCATCCGGCCGGTGAGCTTCGGGAACCAGTAGTAGATGCCGGCGAAGAAGCCGAAGACGACGGTCCCGAAGAGCACGTAGTGGAAGTGCGCCACCACGAAGTAGGTGTCGCTCACGTGGAAGTCGATGGGCGGGCTGGCGAGCATGACGCCGGTGATCCCGCCGAGCAGGAAGGTCACCAGGAAGCCGATCGAGAACAGCATCGGCGTCTCGAAGGTGAGCTGGCCGCGCCACATGCTGCCGATCCAGTTGAAGAACTTCACGCCGGTCGGCACCGCGATGAGGAAGCTCAGGAAGGAGAAGAACGGCAGCAGCACAGCGCCGGTGGCGAACATGTGGTGGGCCCACACGGTCATGGCGAGGGCGCCGATGCCGATGGTGGCGAACACCAGGCCCTTGTAGCCGAAGACCGGCTTGCGGCTGAACACCGGGATGACCTCGGTGATCACACCGAAGAACGGCAGCGCGACGATGTAGACCTCGGGGTGGCCGAAGAACCAGAACAGGTGCTGCCACAGGATCGCGCCGCCGGTGGCGGCGTCGTAGATGTGCGCGCCGAGGTGCCGGTCGGCCAGCAGCGCGAACAGGGCACCCGTCAGCACGGGGAACGCCATGATCACCAGGATCGAGGTGACGAGGATGTTCCACGTGAAGATTGGCATCCGGAACATCGTCATGCCGGGTGCCCGCAGAGTGATGATCGTCGTGATGAAGTTGACCGCACCCAGGATGGTGCCCAGGCCGGCGATGAGCAGCCCGACGATCCAGAGGTCGGAGCCCAGGCCCGGGGAGTGGATGACGTCGTTGAGCGGGGCGTACGCGAACCAGCCGAAGCTGGCCGCCCCGTCCGGGGTGAGGAAGCCGGCGGCGGCGGTGAGGCCGCCGAACAGGTACAGCCAGTAGGAGAACGCGTTCAGGCGCGGGAAGCTCATGTCCGGCGCGCCGATCTGCAGCGGCATGATGAAGTTCGCCAGGCCGTACGCGGCGGGCGGGGCAAACAGGAACATCATGATCGTGCCGTGCATCGTGAACAGCTGGTTGTACTGCTCGTTGCTCACGATCTGCAGACCGGGCCGGGCGAGCTCGGCTCGCATCAGCACGGCCATCGCCCCGGCCGCAAGGAAGAACCCGAACGACGTGCAGAGGTAGAGCAGGCCGATCGTCTTGTGGTCGGTGGTCGTCAGGACCTTAGTGATCTTCGAGCCGGGCCCGGGGCTCGGCCGGGTGTTCTGAACGGGCGCGGTGGCACCGGAGATGAGGGTCACGAGGAGCTCCCGGCAGGCTGGACAGGGGCAGAGATCGCGGGCGTCACGGACGCGGCGGCCGAGGCGGCGGGCCGCTGGGAGGCGATGAAGGCGTCGTACTCCTCCGGCGAGACCACCTTGACCTCGAAGTTCATGCGGTCGTGCTTCTCGCCGCACAGTTCCGCGCATCGGCCGATGAACGTGCCCTGCTGGCGGATCGTGAGCTCGAACTGGTTGACGCGTCCCGGGACGACGTCCCGCTTGAACAGGAACTTCGGCACGAAGAACGAGTGGATGACGTCGTTGCTCGTCTCCAGGAATCGGATCTTGCGGTCGGTCGGCAGGATCAGCTGGGCCGGCTGGCCGGGGACGCCGGTCACTGACGGGTCGACCGTGTTCGGGTCGCCGTCCTCGTAGTTGAACGTCCAGTTCCACTGGAAGCCGATCACCCCGATCGTCACGTCCGGGTTCTTGGAGATCTGGTTGACCCGGTTCTCGCTGACGGCCGTGTAGTAGAAGAGCACCGCGACGATCACGAACGGGATGACCGTGTAGAGGACCTCGACCGGCAGGTTGTAGCGCACCTGGCGCGGCAGCTCGTCGCTGCGCTTGCGGTAGCGGATGGCGGCGTAGAAGATCAGCCCCCACACGACCAGGCCGACGACGGCGCCGGCGGCCACCGTGCCCAGCCACAGGTCGTAGATGCTCTGGCCCTCGTCGGTGACCGGGTCGGGGAAGCCCAGGCTGAGGCTGTTCTCGTAGGTCGAGCGGAGATCACAGCCGCCGGTGAGCAGCACGGTCGCGACGGCGACGACGGCCAGGCGCACGCCCGACCGGCGCGGAGCGCGCTGGGCCGGGGAAGGGGTGGGACGCAACCTCTCGGACCTTCCTCGACAGGGATGGAGCGCCGCAGGCCGGGCCCGGTAAGGGCCCCTCCAGCGGCAGCCGCGAGGGTATCCCAGCGCATCCCGAGGTTCCTGCCGGGGCGAGGTGGCGCCCGCCGCGCCGCCGGTGGGCGGGCCCAGCGGCGGCAGCCACCGCGGGGGATAGCGTGGCGCGTGCCTCCGGACCGCGTGCTGCTCGACGCCGCCGCGGGCCTGCCGATGCACCCCGCAGCCCGCGACGCGCTGGTGGCCGCGCTCGACGACGGCTGGGCCGACCCGGCCAAGCTGTACGGCGCAGGCCGGCGCGCGCGGCTGCTGCTCGACGGCGCCCGCGAGGCCCTGGCCGACGGCCTGACGTCGAGCGGCGGCCAGGGCGTACGCCCCGACGAGCTCGTCCTGCCGCCGGGCGGGTGCGCGGCGGCCCGGTGGGCGGTGCAGGGCAGCCGCCGGCGCGCGGCCGGCCACGTCGTGCACTCCGCGGTCGAGCACTCGTGCGTCCTGCTCGCCGCGGACGAGGGCGACGCGACGGCCGTCGGGGTCGACCGGCTGGGGCGGGTCGACCCGGCGGGCTACGGCGCCGCCCTGCGCCCTGACACCGCCGTCGCCTGCCTGACCGCCGCGAGCCACGAGGTCGGCACGCTCCAGCCCGTGGAGCAGGTCGCCGAGCTGTGCGCCGCCCGGCGGGTGCCGCTGCACGTCGACGCGGCTGCCGCCGTCGGCCGGGTGCCCCTGCCGGGTGGCTGGTCGCTGCTGTCCGCGGACGCCCGGGCGTGGGGTGGACCGTCGTCGGTCGGCGTGCTGGCCGTGCGCACCGGCACCCGCTGGCGGGCGCCCCTGCCCGGCGGTGGGCGCGAGGACCTGGTCGACCTGCCGGCGGTGGTGGCGGCCGCCGTCGGGCTGCAGGCGGTGCTGGCCGAGCAGGACCGCGAGCGGGCCCGCCTCGGGCCGCTCGTCGACCTCGTACGCGCCCGGGTCGCCGCGCTGGTCCCCGACGTCGAGGTGGTGGGCGACCCCGTGGGGCGCCTCCCCCACCTGGTGACCTTCTCCTGCCTGTACGCCGACGGGGAGGCGCTGCTCACCGCGCTGGACCGGCGCGGGTTCGCCGTCTCGAGCGGTTCCTCCTGCACGTCCTCGACGCTCGAGCCCAGCCACGTCCTGGTCGCGATGGGGGTGCTCACGCACGGCAACGTCCGGCTGTCCCTGCACCGCGGGACCACCGCCGACGACGTCCAGCGCTTCCTCGCGGTCCTGCCCGGTGCCGTGGCCGAGGTGCGTGCGGCGGCCGGGGCACAGGGCCTGTGACGGGACCCGGCGGCCTCCCGCTGCCGCAGCCGGACCTGGTCCTCGACTGCCTCGGCCGGCCCTGCCCGGTGCCGGTCATCGAGCTGGCGCGCGCGCTGCCGGCTCTTGCGGTGGGTGCGGTCGTCGAGGTCGTCAGCGACGACCCGGCGGCGCAGGCGGACGTGCCGGCGTTCTGCCGGATGCGCGGCCACAGCTACCTCGGCGCGGTCCCGCGCACCGTCGGCGCCGGCTTCCGGGTGCGCCGCGGAGCCTGAACCCGGGCTAGATCCCCAGGTGGCCGCGCACGTCGTCGGCGGCCGCGGGACCGTAGGCCGACCCCAGCCGCCCGACGAACTCCTCCCGCGTGAAGGCGTACTCCTGGGGCCCGACGGTCTCCACCACGTACGTCGCCAGCAGCGCACCGACCTGCGCGGCGCGCTCGAGGCCCAGCCCCCAGCCGGTGGCGGTGAGGAAACCGGCCCGGAAGGCGTCGCCGACGCCGGTCGGGTCCGCGACCTGCCGGGCGGGCACGACCGGGACGTGCAGGTCGGGCTCCCCCTGCCGGCTGATGAGGACCCCGGCCGCCCCGCGGGTGGTGATGCGGGTGCCGACCATCTCGAGCAGCTGCTCGTCGCCGAGGCCGGTCTTCTCCCGGATCAGCCCGGCCTCGTACTGGTTGCTGAACAGCCAGGTCGCGCCCGTGAGCAGCGACCGCACCGACTCCCCGTCGAGGAAGGTCAGGGTCTGCGACGGGTCCGCGGCGAACGGCGTGCCCGACTCCCGGCACTGCTCGGTGTGCAGGAGCATCGCGCCCGGGTCGTCCGGGGCGATGACGACGAGGTCGACGGGGCCCAGCGGGGCCAGGTCGATCTCTGCCGCCTCGGCCATCGCGCCAGGGTAGAAGGTGCCGATCTGGTTCTCGTCCAGGTCGGTGGTGACGGTGAACCGGGCGGTGGCCAGCGTGTCGCTGGTGCGCACCCCGCCGACGTCGACGCCGTGCTCGGACAGCCAGGTGAGGTAGTCGGCCGCGTCGCTGCCGACGCTCGCCACCAGCAGCGGCCGCGCGCCGAGCACCCCCATCCCGAAGGAGATGTTGGCCCCTGTCCCGCCGCGCCGGACCTGCAGGTCGGAGGCGAGGAACACCACGGACAGCCCGGCCAGCTGGTCGGGCAGCAGCTGCTCGACGAAGCGGCCGTCGAAGGTGAGCAGGGTGTCGGTGGCGACAGATCCGGTGACCGCGATGCGCATCGGCGCCACAGTACTGAGGGGCCGGGCGGGCCCGGACGCACGAGCGGCGCAACCCCGGGCAGGGGCGGCGCCGCTGGTCGTGCCGGGCGACTAGCTGAAGCTGTCGCCGCAGGCGCAGGAGCTGCCGGCGTTGGGGTTGTCGATCGTGAAGCCCTGCTTCTCGATCGTGTCCACGAAGTCGATCGTCGCACCGGCGAGGTAGGGCACGCTCATCCGGTCGACGACGACCTTGACGGCGCCGCCCTCGTACTCCTGGACGCTGTCGCCGTCGAGCGCGCGCTCGTCGAAGAACAGCTGGTAGCGCAGGCCGGAGCAGCCGCCGGGCTGCACGGCGACCCGCAGCGCGAGGTCGTCACGGCCCTCCTGCGCGAGCAGGGTGCGCACCTTGACGGCGGCGGGGTCGGTCAGGACGACGCCGGTCAGCGTCTCGGGGGCGGTGGTGGTGGTGTCCGGGGCCGTCATGCGGGTCTCCAGGTGCTCGGTCTCGCCGGGGCAAGCTGCGTGCTCGATCTGTCAGGTGCTCGATCTGTCAGCAGGGCCAACGCGGGCGTGCGGGGAGCTGTTCCTGCCGGTCGCGTCCACGTCGACGTGTGCCGACCACCCTACGTCCGGGACCACTGGCCGGCGACCTCCCGGGCCAGCCGGGCCAGCTGTCCCGCCGGGTCGGCCAGCGCCGCCTCCACACCGACGGCGTCCGCGACGGCGTACGCGCCGGCGATGCCCGCGGCGCCCACCTCACGCTTGCCCAGCCGGACCTGTCCGGCGAGCACGAGGCACGGCACGCCGGCGCGGGCGGCGCTCGCCGCCACGCCGGACACCACCTTGCCCGTCAGGGAGGTCGCGTCGAAGGTGCCCTCGCCGGTCACCACCAGGTCGGCGCCCTCGATCGCGGCGTCCAGCCGCGCGATGTCGCTCACCAGCTCGACACCGGAGGCACGGCTGCCGCCCAGGGCGAAGAGGGCCGCCCCCATCCCGCCGGCCGCCCCGGCGCCCGGCAGGTCGCGGACCGCGACCCCCAGGGTCGCCTCGAGGACGTCGGCCCAGCGGGTCTTCGCGGCCTCGAGCTCCAGCAGCCCGGCCGCTGTCGCGCCCTTCTGCGGCGCGAACACCGCGGTCGCCCCCCGCGGCCCGAGCAGCGGCGCGTCGACGTCGGTCGCGGCGACCAGCTCGACCCCGGCCAGGCGCGGGTCGGGCGCGCCGACCAACCGGTCGAGAGCGGCGAGGGCCGCGCCGCCAGGGGCGAGCCGGGCCCCGGCCGCGTCCTGCCGGGCCAGCCCCACCGCGGCGAGCAGCCCGGAGCCGCCGTCGTCGGTGGCCGAGCCGCCGAGCCCGACGACGACCCGGGTGGCGCCGGCGTCGAGCGCGGCCCGCAGGAGCTGCCCGACGCCGTACGTCGTGGTGACCCGCGGGTCCCGCTCCTGCGGGGGGAGCAGGTGCAGGCCGCAGGCGGCCGCGCTCTCGACGTACGCCGTCGACCCGTCGAGCAGCAGGACGGCCTGCACCGGCCGCGCCAGCGGGTCCTCGACCTCGGTCTGCACCTCCCGGGCGTCGGGGAGGGCGGCCGCGAGCACCTCGACGAACCCGGGCCCGCCGTCCGACAGCGGCACCTGGACGATCTCGTCGCCCGGCGCCGCGGCGGACCAGCCCGCCGCCAGGGCCGCTGCGGCCGCCACCGGGGACAACGTGCCGCCGAACCCGTCGGGAGCCAGGACGATGCGCATGCCCGGATCCTGCCCCGACGCGCCGGGTGTGACCGGAGCCACCCCCCTCGGCGGTCGCCGGGCCTCGCCGCAGGTTCTCGTCTGTGCGACGCTATCTCGGTCGACGAGGACTGGAGCACACCGTGACGATCAGTGACCTCATGCCGGGGGAGCTCATGCCGGGCGTGCAGCCCTCACCCCTGGCGCTGCTGCTGCTGGGCCGGCAGAGCGACCCCGCCTCCGAGCGCGGCGTGGACTGCCCCGGTGAGCTGCCGGCCGCCTCCGACCCGACGCTGGTCGCCCGCGCCCGGGCGGCGAAGGACGCCCTCGGCGACCGGGTCTTCGTCCTCGGCCACCACTACCAGCGTGACGAGGTGATCGCCTTCGCCGACGTCACGGGTGACTCGTTCAAGCTGGCGCAGCAGGCGGCGGCCCGGCCGGACGCGGAGTACGTCGTGTTCTGCGGGGTGCACTTCATGGCCGAGAGCGCGGACGTGCTGACCTCGCCCGACCAGGCGGTGCTGCTGCCCGACCTCGCCGCCGGCTGCTCGATGGCCGACATGGCGACCTTCGACCAGGTCGAGGACTGCTGGGACGTGTTGACCGAGGCGGGCGTCGCCGCCGACACCGTGCCGGTCACCTACATGAACTCCAGCGCCGCCATCAAGGCGTTCACCGGCCGGCACGGCGGGACGGTCTGCACGTCGTCGAACGCCAAGCGGGCTCTCACGTGGGCCTTCGAGCACGGCAGCAAGGTGCTGTTCCTCCCCGACCAGCACCTCGGCCGCAACACCGCCGTCCTCGAGCTCGGCCTGTCGCTGGAGGACTGCGTGCTGTACGACCCGCACAAGCCGGGCGGCGGCCTCACGGCGCAGCAGCTGCGCGACGCCACCGTGATCCTGTGGAAGGGCCACTGCTCCGTGCACGGCCGCTTCACCGCGGAGTCGGTCGCCGACGTACGCGAGCGGGTGCCCGGCGTACAGGTGCTCGTGCACCCGGAGTGCCGGCACGAGGTCGTGCTCGCCGCCGACCTGGTCGGCTCGACCGAGTACATCATCGCGGCGCTCGACGCGGCGCCGGCCGGCTCGGCGTGGGCGATCGGCACCGAGCTCAACCTGGTACGACGGCTGGCCGCCGCGCACCGCGACAAGACGGTGGTGTTCCTCGACAAGACGGTCTGCTTCTGCTCGACGATGAACCGGATCGACCTGCCGCACCTGGTGCGCACCCTGGAGGAGCTGGTGGCCGGCCGGGTGCCGAACCGGATCGTCGTGGAGCCGCAGACGGCGTACGAGGCCAAGCTCGCCCTGGACCGGATGCTCGCCCTGCCGTAGCGCGCCCTGCGCGAGCTGGAGCCCGACCCGGCCGAGCCCGGTGCGCCCTACCCTCGGAGGGTGACCAGCCGCCGGATCTCGCTGCGCAAGCCCTCACCGGAGCCGGAGCCGCCGCCCGTGACGCCGGAGCCCGAGCAGAGCTCCGGGCCGGTGTCCCTGGGCAAGGGCCGCCCGACCCCGAAGCGGAGCGACGCGCAGAAGCGCCGGGGCGGGCCGGTGCCGCCCCCGCCGGCCACCCGGCGCGAGGCCGCCAAGCGGCTGCGCGCCCAGCAGGCGGCGGAGCGCGGCTCGCGCAGCGGTCGCGGTGGGGGTGGCGGCCAGGCGGCCCGGATGCTGCCGCGCGACGCCGGCCCGGTCCGGGCGCTGGTGCGCGACATCGTCGACGGCCGCCGCAACGTCGGGGTGATCATGCTGCCGATCGCCCTGACGTTCGTCATCGCCCAGCTCGTCGGCAACCTCGCCGTCCTGGAGGTGGCCTCGCGCGCGTTCACCCTGTCGCTGCTGCTCGTGATCGCCGACCTCGTCGTCACGGCGAGCCTGATCCGCCGGATCCTGCGCGCGCGCTTCCCCGAGGAGAAGAAGCTGCGCGGCCACATCGGCTACGGCCTCGTCCGCACGACCGTGCTGCGCAGGCTCCGGATGCCCCCGACGCGGGTGCGGCCCGGACCGCTGTTTCGCCGCTGACGCCGGCGGGCGAGGCCCCGCCGCCGAGCGGCGCAGCTGACGCGCCTGTCACGTGCCGCTGCCAGCCGCCCGTACGCAGTAGCGTGCCCCGGGTGCCGAGACCTGTCCTGTCCTGCGGCGCCGCCTTTGTGCCCCGCCGTCCCCGCGCAGCCGTAACGGTGCTCCTGGTCTTGCTGGCCACCGCGTGCGGCAACGGGGCCTCCGACGACAGCTCCCCGACGCCCGGCGCGGCGCCGGCCAGCTCGAACAGCCCGGCGGCCCAGACCCCGGCGGCCCAGACCCCGGCGGCCCAGACTCCGGCGACCCAGACTCCGCTAGCCCAAACCCCCGCGGCCCAGACCGCGCAGCTCCCGCGCGGCGGCACGGCCGTCTTCCCGGACAACCTCGTCGTGATGCACTACGGCACGGCGGGCAGCGGCGCGCTCGGCGTGCTCGGCAACGGCACCCCGCAGCAGGCGGCCGACCGGCTCGAGCGGGCCGCGGAGCCGTTCGCGGCGGCCTCCGGCCGCAAGGTGCTGCCGGCGTTCGAGCTGATCACGACGGTCGCGTCGAGCAAGCCGGGCGCGGACGGGCAGTACAGCAGCTACCTCCCGGCGGCCGAGGTGCAGCGCTACCTGGACGTCGCGCGGGCCCGCAGGATGCTGCTGGTCATGGACTTCCAGCCCGGCCGGGCGGAGTTCCTCGAGCAGGTCAAACGCTACGAGCAGTTCCTCGTCCAGCCCGACGTCGGCGTCGCCCTGGACCCCGAGTGGAAGCTGACCGCCACGCAGCGGCCGCTCAAGCAGATCGGCAGGAGCACGGCGGAGCCGATCAACGCGGTCTCGTCGTACCTGTCCGGGCTGGTGCAGCAGCACCGCCTGCCCGAGAAGATCTTCATCGTGCACCAGTTCAAGAGCTACCAGCTGCCCGACCGCGCCGCGATCGTCGACGCCCCTGGCCTGGCGACGGTGCTGCACGTCGACGGCTTCGGGGCGCGGCCGGACAAGGAGAAGACGTACGACGTGCTGGCGTCGAGGACGCCGCAGCTCGTCAACGGGTTCAAGCTGTTCTACAAGGCGGACACCGGGCTCATGACCCCCGAGCAGGCGATGGCCCTGCAGCCGCGGCCTGAACTCATCAGCTACCAATAGGGAGCCACATGGAGCACCGCCGGCTGGGCCGCAGCGGCCTGCAGGTCAGCGAGATCGCGTACGGCAACTGGCTGACGCACGGCTCGCAGGTCGAGGCCGACCAGGCGACCGCGTGCGTGCGGGAGGCGCTCGAGCTCGGCATCACCACCTTCGACACCGCCGACGTCTACGCGGCGACCAAGGCCGAGACGGTCCTCGGCGATGCGCTGGCGGGGGTGAAGCGCGAGTCGTACGAGCTGTGCACCAAGGTCTACTGGCCGACCGGCCCGGGGGCCAACGAGCGCGGGCTCTCCCGCAAGCACATCCGCGAGTCGTGCGAGGCCTCGCTGCGCCGGCTGCGGACCGACCACCTCGACCTGTACCAGGCGCACCGCTACGACTACGCGACGCCGCTGGAGGAGACGCTTCGGGCGTTCGACGACCTCGTGCGCGCGGGCAAGGTGCACTACATCGGGGTCAGCGAGTGGCGGGCGTCCGAGATCGCCGACGCGCTGCGGATCGCCGGCGAGATGGGCCTGGACCGGATCGTGTCCAGCCAGCCGCAGTACTCCATGCTCTGGCGGGTCATCGAGCCCGAGGTCCTGCCGCTGTGCACCCGCGAGGGGATCGGCCAGATCGTCTGGTCCCCGATCGCCCAGGGCGTGCTCACCGGCAAGTACAAGCCGGGCCAGCCGCCGCCCGAGGGATCGCGGGCCACCGACCCCAACGGCAGCAGCTTCATCCGGCGCATGCTCAAGGACGACCTGCTGGAGCGGGTCCAGCGCCTGGCGCCGCTGGCCGAGCAGGCGGGGCTGTCGATGGCGGCCCTGGCCGTGGCCTGGGTGCTGCAGAAGGACGGCGTCAGCGCGGCCATCGTCGGCGCGACCCGGCCGGAGCAGCTGCGCGACAGTGTGACCGCCGCCGGCGTACGGCTGGAGCCCGAGCTCCTGACCGCCGTCGACGAGGTGCTCGGTGACGTCGTGATCTCCGACCCGGCGAAGACGCAGAGCCCGGCGCAGCGGCCGTAGCAGGCGGCGGCCCGGGCGGACCGGGTCCGTCAGGCCGGCGCGGACACGACCTCGAACCAGACGCTGCGGCCGTCCAGGCGCTCGTCGACGCCCCAGCGGGTCGCGAGCGCCTCGACGAGGGGCCCCTGGTCGCCGAGCGTGGACCCGCCGCTGCCCGCGAGCCGGGCGCACTCGTCGGTCACCTCGACCCGGACGAGGCCGGCCGACGCCACCAGGGTGATCTTCGTACGGGTGCGGCCGTGGAGGAAGGTGTTGGTGACCAGCTCGCTGGTGAGCAGCACCGCGGAGTCGCGCAGCTCGCCGGCGGCGCAGGCGGCCCGGCAGGCGTCGTCGACGAAGCGCCGGGCGACGCCGACGGCCGCGGGGTCGGGCGAGAGCGTCAGCACCGCCGTCGCCCCGTCCACCGCACCGCCGGCGGGGGCAGCTGCCGGCGGCTGCCACGCCGGCCCCTGCGCCCGGACCAGCTCGACCGTGCCGGCGTCGACGGGCACGGCGCCCCTGGCGTGCGCCCGCACGGCCAGCAGGGCGATGTCGTCCTGCCCCGCGCCGACCGCGAGGCGGGTCAGCACGGCGTCGCACAGCACGTCGAGCGGGTCGCCCTGCAGGCCCGACAGGGCGGCGCGCAGCAGATCCAGGCCGTCGTCCAGGCCTCGCCCGCGCCGCTCGACCAGGCCGTCGGTGAACAGCAGCAGCGTGGCGCCGGCCGGAAGCACCGCGGTGTGGTCGGTGCGGACGCTGTCCGGCAGGACGCCGAGCAGCAGGTCCGGCTCGGTCTCGAGCAGCGAGCTGGTGCCGTCGGCGAGCACCAGGACGGGCGGGAGGTGGCCGGCGTTGGTCCACTGCACGGCCAGGTCGCCCGACGTGGCGTGGTCCGCTGCGGGGGTCACCCGCATGAGCACCGCCGTGGCGAGCGCGTCCACGGCCAGGCCCCGGGCGGCGTGCTCGACCCGGGTCAGGACGGCGGACGGCGGGTCGGGCTCGCCGTCGCCGGCCGGCCGGTAGGCCAGCGCCCGCAGCAGCCCCCGCAGGTGGCCCATCTCGGCAGCAGCCCGGCCGTCGTGCCCGACGACGTCGCCGATCACGAGCATCGTGGAGCCGTCCGGCTGCTGGAAGGCGTCGTACCAGTCGCCACCGACCTGCGCCTGGTCGGCGGCCGGCCGGTAGCGCACCACCACGGACAGCCGCTCGGTCTGCGGCGGCGGGGTGAGCAGGGCCTGCTGCAGCGTCTCGGCCAGCTCCCGGACCTGCTGGGCGACCGCACGCTGGGCGTCCGCTGCCCGGATCCGCTCCAGCGCCTGCGCGCACTGGGCCGCGAACGCGTCGACGAGGTCGAGCTCGTCGTCGTCGAACTCCCGCTCGTCCGCCCAGGCGACGGCGAGCGAGCCGCAGAGCGTGGGGCCGGCGCGCATCGGCGAGAAGGCCCAGGCCGAGCGCTGGGTGGTCTCGTACACCAGGGCCATCTCGGGGGTGTAGGCGAGGCCCGCCGCCCGCGTCGGCAGCTGCAGCCGCTTGCCGGTCCGCGCCACCTGGCACGCCGGCAGCGGCGAGTCCGCCGGCAGCACGGCGTAGGCGGCCTGGGCCTGCTCGCCGAGCCGGTTGCTGACCCGCAGGCGCACACTGTCGCTGTCGTCGCGCACCAGCACCGCACCGCCGTCGGCCCCGATCACGGGCAGCCCCCGGTTGATCACGATGTCGGTGAGGTCGTCGACCGTCTCGGCGGCGGCCAGCTGCAGCGCGACGGCCGCCAGGCGGTGCAGCCGGCCGGCGATGAGCCGTTCCGCGTTGACGGCCGCCAGCAGCTGCACCTGCGCGGAGGCGGCCGCCGCGAGCACCCCCAGCACCTGCCCGTCCTCCTCGGACCAGGCGCGCGGCACGGTGTCCATGACGCAGAACGACCCGAGCGGGCGACCCGCGCTGTCCAGCACCGGGTAGCCGGCCCAAGCCCGTACGCCGAGCACGCTGACCGAAGGGTTGTCCCGGGTCCGGGCGTGGCCGGCGGCGTCGCCCACGAGGAAGGCGGCGCCGTCGGCGATGACGTACTGGCAGAACGACTCGTGGACCGGGTTCTGGTTCTCGCCGGGTCCGAGCCCGTCGACCCCCACGCACGACAGCCAGAACGACCGGGTGTCGTCGACCAGCGTCATGAACGCCATCGGCGCGCGCAGCAGGCGGGCCGCCAGGGACGTCAGCTCGTCCCAGGAGCGCGCCGCGGCGGCGTCGAGCAGTCCGGTGGCGCGTACGGCGCGCAGCCGTTCCGGGTCCAGCACCTCGGGCGGCAGGGCTGCGGTGGGCGGTGGTGCCGCCGGCGGGGCCGGGGGCAGTGCCGGGGACAGGGGTGCCGGCAGGGCCGCCCGTCGCGCCGGCGCGGCCAGGCAGTCGGCCAGGGCGGCCGCGGGCATCGGGCGGCCGAGCAGGTAGCCCTGGCCCAGCACCCCCGCGGGCAGCGCGTGCAGCTGCTCCTCGGTCTCGATGCCCTCCACGACGCAGGTCAGCCCGAGCTCCGCGGACAGCGTCGTGACCGCCCGCACGATGGTCGACTTCGACGCGTCGCCCGGCAGCCCGCTGGTGAACGTGCGGTCGACCTTGACCGCCGTGATCGGCAGCTGGGTGAGGTAGCGCAGGCTGGCGTAGCCGGTCCCGAAGTCGTCGATGCTGATCTGCACGCCGAGCTCGCGCAGGGCCAGCAGTGCGGTCGTGGTGACGTGTCCCGCCTCGAGCAGGACACTCTCCGTCAGCTCCAGGGTGAGGTGGTTGGCCGCCAGGCCGGTTCGCCGCAGCGCGGCCTCGACCAGCCCGACCAGGCCGGGCAGGCCGGCCTGCCGCGCGCTGACGTTGACCGCCACCCCCAGGTGCCGGCTGCCCGGGTAGCGGGCGTGCCAGGCCGCCAGGTCAGCACAGGCGGTGTCCAGCACGAACCGGCCGAGCGGCCCGATCAGCCCGGTGTCCTCCGCGACCGGGATGAACGCGTCGGGGGGGATGGCGCTGCCGCTGCCGTCGGTCAGCCGGGCGAGCGCCTCCACGCCCACGAGCCGCTGGGTGTCCAGGTCGTAGATCGGCTGGTAGGCGACGGACAGCACGGCCGGAGCCTCCGCGGCAGCGGTGTCCGCATCGGCGGTGCTCCCCGACCGGGCCTGCGCCCGCGCCCGCAGCCCGGACCGCAGGACGCGCTCGACCCGGCCGCGCTCGACGGCGTCCTCGCGCAGGGACACCTCGAAGACCTCGTACCGGTCCTTGCCCCGGCTCTTCGCCAGGTACATGGCACTGTCGGCGTCGCGCAGCACGTCCTCGGGCACGTCTCCGGCCGCCGCGAACGCCACGCCGATGCTGACCGTGACGACGTGCCCGACCCCGTCGACGTCGACCGGCTGCCGCAGCGCGTCCGAGATGCGCCGCACCACCGCGACCGCGTCCTCCCGGGCGTCCGGCGACGCCGCCTGCGAGCCGGCCTGGCGCAGCGGCTCGAGGACCACGACGAACTCGTCGCCGCCGACCCGCGCGACGGTGTCCTGCGGGCGCAGGACCTCGCGCAGCCGGCGGGCGGTCGCCACCAGGACCGCGTCGCCGGCCGCGTGCCCGGCGGTGTCGTTGACGTGCTTGAACCCGTCCAGGTCGCAGAACAGCACCACCACCTCGCTGCCGGAGCGCGCGGTCCGGGACAGGGCGAGGGCCAGCCGGTCGGTCAGCAGGGTCCGGTTGGGCAGGCCGGTCAGCGGGTCGTGCAGGGCGGCGTTGGACAGCCGCTGCTCCATCTGGACCACTTCGGTGACGTCGCGGGCGATCGCCAGCACGCTGCGCACGGAGCCGTCGGGGTCCCGGGAGAAGGGCGTGACCCGCCGGGAGAGCCAGCGGTGATCGCCGCCGCCGCCGTCGCGGACCCGGTAGCGGACCTGGAGCACCTGCCCGTCGTCCAGCCCGACCGACGCCAGGTCGCCCGCGCGCAGCCGCGCCACGTCGTCCGGGTGCACCGGCGGGGCCAGGTCCACGGCGCCGGCGGCGGACCACAGCACCTGGCCGCTGCCCGGCTCGAAGACGAAGATCGCGTCCGGGCTCGCGGCGAGCACCGCGTCGTGGAAGGCGCTGCGGTGCAGGGCGCTGGGGTGCAGGGCGCTGGGTTGCAGGGCGCTGGGTTGCAGGGCGCTGGGGTGCAGGGCGCTGCTGTCCGGGCCCACCGGCGTCACCGTCCCGTCGACGGCGGCGTCGTCCCGCTGCGCGGGTACCGGGAGGGCCGAGCGGGGGCGTCGCACCCGTTTTTCCTCGGCGCACCGGGCGTACGGCGCGATGGCCCGCCCGGCGCAGGGGCGCCTGGCCCCTTCGGGCCACACCGGACATAGCCCCGACGGCACCCGGCCCGGCCGCACTCAGCCCAGGGCCTCGGCCAGCGCCCCCCGGAGCTCCTGCAGGGCGGGGCTGCGCGGGTCCAGGTGGGCGAAGTGGTCGCCGCGCACCTGGACCAGCCGCGCGGTGGGGCCGGCGGCCGCCACGTACGCCTGGCTCTGCGTGATCGGGACCAGCGCGTCCTCGAGGCTGTGCAGCAGCAGGGTCGGCACGCCGGCCGGCGCGAGCGCCACCGGGTCGGCGAGCGCGTAGCGCTCCGGCGCGTCCTCGGGGGTGCCGTCCAGCAGGTCGACGGCGGCGCCGTCGCCGAGCCCCTCCGCCGCCGCCCGGACGAGGGCGGCCACCGGCGCCTGCCCGACCGCGAGGGCGGGCGGCGGCGCAACCGGCGCCGCGCCGGGGGCCCCGGCCGGCAGCCGGCTCCGGGAGGCGAGCCAGAGCGCGAGGTGCCCGCCCGCGGAGTGGCCGACCACGGCGGTCCGGGCCGGGTCGACGCGGTCCGCGTACCGGCCCCGGGTGAGGTGGTCGTGGCCGGCGGCGACGTCGAGCAGGGTCGCCGGCCAGGGCACGTCCCCGGCGGCGTAGTCGAGGTTCCACACCAGGTAGCCCCGCCCGGCGAGGTCGGCGGCCACCGCGTCCTCCAGCGAGCGGTCGTAGCCGGGCTGCCAGTAGCCGCCGTGCACGAGCACCACCGTGGGCAGCCGGCCCGTGCGGGCAGCGGCACCGGGCGGCAGCCACCACTCGCCGCGCTGGAGCCGGCCGGCGCCGTACGCCTCGACCGTGCGGGTCGTCCCGGCGACCACGCGGGGCCGCGGGGCCGCACGGCGAAGGCCGAGCGCCGCGGCGAGCCCAGCTCCCGCGGCCGCGAGCGCCCCCACCGCCTGCCTCCTGGTCAGCACCTGTCAGGAGGCCGACAGCCCCATCGGGCCGTACACCCGCCGCTCGCCGTCGAGCAGCACCACCTGGTGCACCCCGGAGTCCAGCAGCCTGCGCCACTCCTCCCCGATCCAGCTCTCGGCGTCGGCCTGGCTCGGGAAGGTCTCCGCCTCCCCGGCAGGCGCGGCGATCTCACTGCCGTCGGCCGCCTCGTAGCGCCACGTCCAGGCCATGTCCACTCCCCCGCGGGTCGCCGGTGCCGCCCGTGCGGCGCTGTGCGGCAGGCTAGAGCCATGCGGGTCCGACTGCTCGGCACGGGGGCGTCCAACGGGTGGCCGGACCCGTGGTGCACGTGCGCGTCCTGCGCCGCCGCCACCGCGCAGGGGGTGCTGCGCGGGCAGACCGGCGCCCTGGTCGACGACCGCCTGCTCCTCGACATGGGCCCGGAGCTGCCGCGGGCCGCGCTGCGCCAGGGCACCTCGCTGGCGGGCGTCGAGGCCGTCCTCGTCACCCACGTGCACGAGGACCACTGCGCGCCGGCGGCGCTGATGTGGCGGGGCTGGCAGCCGGGCCCGGCGCCGCTGCAGCTGGTCGGCCCGCCCGCGGTCCTCGCCGCCTGTGCGCCCCGCGCCGACCCCGCCGTGACGCTGGTGCCGGTGGCGGCCGGCGACCGGCTCCAGGTCGCGGGGTACGACGTCGTCGCCCTGCCCGCCGCCCACGGCGGCGCCGAGACCGGCCCGCCGGTGCTGTACGACGTGACCGGCCCGTCCGGCGCGCGGTTGCTGTACGCCACCGACACCGGGGTCCTGCCCGAGCGGGCGGTCGAGCTGGCCACCGGCCGGGCGTACGACGCGGTGCTGCTCGAGCTGTCGACGATGGAGCTGGCCACGCACCTGGACCTCACGACCTGGCCGCAGCAGGTGCAGCGGTTGCGCGACTGCGGCGCGGTGACCGACCGGACGCAGGTGCTCGCGGTGCATCTCGGCCACGGCAACCCGCCGCCGGACGTGCTCGACGCCCTGCTCGGCTCCTGGGGCTGCCGGGCGGGGCGCGACGGGCAGGTGCTCACGCTCGGTGCCCCCGGCGGGTCCCGCGTGCTGGTGCTCGGGGCCGCGCGCTCGGGCAAGTCCGCCTACGCGGAGAGCCGGGCCGGCGGGGCCGGGACCTACGTCGCGACGGCGCCGCCCCGGCCGGGCGACGCCGAGTGGGACGCGCGGGTCGCGGCCCACCGGGCCCGGCGACCCGCGTCGTGGCGCACCGTCGAGACGGGCGACGTCGCGGGGGTGCTGGCCGAGGCCGCCGGCAGCGTGCTCGTGGACGACCTCGGGCTGTGGCTGACGCGGGTGCTCGACGACGGGCGGGCCTGGGACGACCCGGGGCCGGTGTTCGGGCCGGCCCTCGAGCGGCTGCTCCAGGCGTGGCGCGGCACGGCGGCCGACGTCGTGCTGGTCGCCCCCGAGGTCGGGGCCGGCGTCGTCCCCGAGCACCGCTCCGGCCGGGTCTTCCGCGACCTGCTGGGCGCCGCGACCGCCGCGCTGGCCCGGGACGCCGACGAGGTCGTGCAGGTCGTGGCCGGCATCCCGCGACGGCTGGCGTGAGGCAGTTCGCTGTCGAGCGCCCCGAGCCGGTGGCTGCGGGGGCCCGGGGGCTGGGCCGGCTCGAGCCGGTGCTGCGCCGGTTGGCCGCGCAGCAGGGGCAGTGGCCGCCGGCCGTGCCGACGCAGGTCGCCAGGGTCGCCGCCGACCCGGCCCGCACCTCGGGGATGGGCACTGAGCAGGCCGTCGAGGCCGGGGCGGCGGCCGCGGACCGGCTCGTCGACGCCGGCGCGGACCTGGTCGTCGTGGCCGGCGGCGGCGACGGCACGCCCGCGCTCGTCCTGCTGGCGGCGCTGCTCGACCGCGACCCGGTCGCCGTCACCGGTACGACCGGCGCGCCGGGCTGGGCGGCCCTGGTCACCGCCGTCCGCGACGGGCTCCGGGCGGCCCGGCCGCACGTCCACGACCCGGCCGCGGTGCTGGCCGCCACGGGGGCCGTCGAGGTGGCCGAGCTGACCGGGCTGCTCCTGCAGTGCGCGGTCCGGCGCACCGGCGTCCTGCTCTCCGGCGCCCCCGACGTGTGGGCCGCCGCCGTCGTCGCGCAGCGGGTGAGCTTCCCGGTGGGCAGCTGGCTGGTCGCCGGCTGCAGCCCCGGCTCGGCCGTCGTCACCGCAGCGGTGGCGGAGCTGCAGCTGTCTCCGCTGCTCGACCTCGAGCTCGACGACCCGGCCGCCGTCGAGCTGGCCCTCGGTGTGCTCGTCGGCGCCGTCGGCCTGGCCCGCGGAGCGGCAGGTGCCTGACGGCCTCCGGCTGGCCCTCACCACCCTGACCGTCCTGCCGGTACGCGGCCCCCGGGCCCTGGACCGGCGTACCGCCGGGCAGGCGATGGCGCTGGCCCCGCTGGTCGGGCTGCTGGTCGGCGGCGCCGCCGCGGCGGTGCTCGCCGGCCTGCGCGCCGTCACCGAAGGTGACCTGCTGCCCGCGGTCGCCGCCGTCGCCGTCCTCGCCGGGCTCACCCGCGGCCTGCACCTCGACGGCCTCGCCGACACCGCCGACGGCCTCGCGTCCTACCTGCCGGCCGACCGGGCCCGCGAGGTCATGAAGGCCCCCGACGTCGGCGCGCTCGGGATGGTCACCGTCGTGCTGAGCCTGGCCCTGCAGGCCGCCGCCCTGGCCGGCGCCGGCAGCCGGGGCGCCGCGGCGGTGCTGCTCGCCGCGGGAGCCGGCCGGGTCGCCGTGTGCGCAGCCTGCACGCCCGCCTTCCCCGCGGCGGCACCCGGCGGGCTGGGCGCGCTGGTGGCGGGCACCGTACGGCCGGTCGTCCCGCTGCTGTGGGTGCTCGTCGCGGTCGCCGGGGCCCTCGCCCTCGACGGGCCGCGCGGGGCCGCCGCCGTCCTCGCCGGCCTCGCCGTCGCCGCCCTGCTGCTGCGGCACTGCGTACGCCGGCTCGGTGGTGTCACCGGCGACGTGCTCGGCGCGCTCGTCGAGGTCGCCACGACGGCGACCCTGATCGTGCTCGCGCTGGACCGCTGACCCTGGGCTCAGCGCACCCGGCTGGGCACGAACGGCGGCGTCACCACGCGCATGGTGGAGGTCCGCCCGCGTACGTCGACGGTCACCTCGGCGCCGTCCGGCACCCCGGCCTCGAGCAGCGCCAGCCCGATGCCCACCCGACGGGTCGGCGAGAAGGTGCCGCTGGTCACCTCACCGACGACCGCTCCCCCGCGGCTGACCTGCATGTGCGCGCGCGGGATGCCCCGGTCGAGCGCCTCGAGCCCGCGCAGCCGGCGGGCCGGCCCCTGCTCCCGCTCGCGCAGCAGCACCTCGCGGCCCCAGAACCGCGGCTTGTCCCAGCCGACGGCCCAGCTGCTGCGGGCCTGCACCGGCGTGATCTCCAGCGACAGGTCCTGCCCGTGCAGCGGGTAGCCCATCTCCGTGCGCAGCGTGTCGCGGGCGCCGAGGCCGCACGGCGCCACCCCCTGCGCGAGGACCGCATCCCACAGCGCCTCGGCGTCGGCCCAGCGGGGCAGCAGCTCGTAGCCCCGCTCCCCCGTGTAGCCGGTGCGGCAGACGATCACCGGCAGGCCGTTCCAGTCCGCTCCCGCGAAGCTCATGTAGTCGTGGTCGGTGGGCAGCCCCAACGCCTGCACGACGTCCGTGCTGCCCGGGCCCTGCACGGCCAGGACCGCCAGGGTGCGGTGCAGGTCCGCCACCTCGATGCCCTCAGGGGCGTCGGCGGCGAGCAGGCCGACGACGGCGGAGGTGTTGGCGGCGTTCGGGATCAGGAACACCTCGTCCTCGCTGCGGACGTAGGCGATCAGGTCGTCCACGACGCCGCCCGTCGCGTCGTCGCAGCACAGCGTGTACTGCGCCTGCCCCACACCGACCCGCCGAAGGTCGTTGGTCAGCCGGTCGTTGACGAAGTCCACCGAGCCCGCACCCCGTACGACGCCCTTGCCCAGGTGGCTCACGTCGAAGATGCCCACCCGCTCCCGTACGGCGGCGTGCTCCTCGAGCACCCCGGCGTACTGGATCGGCATCTCCCACCCGCCGAAGTCGCCCATCTTCGCGCCGAGGGCGACGTGCCGCCCGTGCAGCGGGCTGTGCTGCAGCGGCGGGTGGGGATCGAGGGGCGCCGTCATGGCGCGGAGGCTACCGACGCGGCCGGCCTGCGGGCTCTGCCGACCAGGTCCGACCGGGTCAGGCGCATCGCTGCTGCGGGTTGACGTCGGCGGCAGCGGCGAACGCCGTGAAGGCCACCATGCCGGCGGCGGCGCAGGGCACGGCGGCGACGCGCACTCCCGTGATGGTCACGAGCTCGTCAGCCGTGGCACGACCGGCCGCACCTGCACGGGCGCTCCCGGTCCGCCGCCGCCGCGGGAGGCGTACGCCGGCACGCCGACGCAGGTGAACAGCAGCCCGGCCAGGTCGTCCGCGCCGAGCAGACCGGGCACCTCGCTGTCCAGGAACGTCATGCCCGTGGCGCCGGCGCCGAGGGCGTACGCGGCCAGGTGCAGCCGACCCTCGACGAGGCCGGCGGCGAGCTGGGCGTCGCGGTAGGTGCGGTCGTCCAGCCCGGCCAGCGGCGTCGCCGCGATGACGACGTACGCCGCGTCGGCCGCGAGCCCCTGGTCGAGGCAGACCCGGGCCAGCTCGTCGCGCAGGTTCCCGGCGCGCACCGGGGCGGTCAGGTCGGGCCAGCGGTAGACGCCCGGGACCAGGCCGTCGACGGCGTGCACGACCACCCAGTGCGGCACGTCGATGCCGCGAAGGGCCGCGGTCAGGCTCCACTCGAGCTGCCGGCGCGGCAGGCTGCGGGAGGCGTCCATGCGGCGCTGCGAGCCGCGCCGCAGCACGACGGTGTCGAGCAGGTCAGGCGCGTCAGGCACGTCAGGCACGTCAGGCAGCGGCGCAGCGGTCGGCCAGGGCCGGCCGAGCTCGTCGCGGTCCCCCGCGCGCTGCGCCGCGGTGCACAGCGGGAGCTCGACGGCCGGCAGCTGCCCCGCGACCGCAGCCCCGCCGGCGCGTACGGCCGGCTCGCCGGCGCCGAGGGACAGCAGCGCCAGCGGGTGCTCGGCGACGCCGTCCGCGCCCACCAGCTCGCGCACGGCGCCGTCCGGGAACAGCGTGCGCAGCTGCGGGTCCAGCCCCGCGCTGGCCGCCGCCGCCGTGAGCTGCGACAGGAGCGTCCCGGCGTCCCAGTACATGTGCCGCCAACCGCGCTCGGCGTAGCGCCATCCGGTGCGCCACGGCACCCCCGTCACCACCAGCGTCGTGACCGCGCCGCCGGCGGGCGGGCCGACCTGCACCAGCGCGTGCCGTACGGGGTCGTACCAGTGCACCCCGTCGGGCACGCCACCGACGCCGCGCGTGCTGGCGTACACCTCCAGCGGGAAGCGTCCACCCGCCGAGCCGGCCGCGCGAAACATCACCGGGCGGCCGTTGCGCTCGGCGGTGCGCACCACCCCGGCGCCGAGGAACAGCACCCGGCCCAGCTGCGCGGCGTCCAGGACGAGCGCCGGAGCGGGCGCCCCGGCCAGCACCGCCGTGGCGGGCAGGTCGGGGGCGGGCAGGTCGCGCGGCAGGTCGAGCACGGGCAGCCCCGCGGCGTAGGCCTTCATCGACGGCGGGAGGGTCGCCGGGTCGTTGGGCACGAGGTCGTGCCGCACCCGCGGGTCGTCGACGGGCACGTCCCACTCCCGGTCCGGCAGGTACGACGTCAGCCGGTGCAGCAGCCCGGCGCCCGAGTCGAGGTCCACGTCCGCATCCTTGCGTCGCCGCTCGGGCACGGACAAGGGAGCAGACTGCCCGCGTGAGCACACCTGAGAACCACAGCTACGACGTCGTCGTGGTCGGCGGCGGGCCGACCGGCGAGAACGTCGCCGCCCGCGCGGTCCGCGGCGGGCTGACGGCAACCCTCGTCGAGGTCGAGCTGTTCGGCGGCGAGTGCTCGTACTGGGCGTGCATGCCCAGCAAGGCACTGCTGCGGCCGGTCGAGGTGGCGGCCATGGCAGGCCGGCTGCCCGGCGTCGCGACCGGCCCGCTCGACGTCGCGGCCGTGCTGGCCCGCCGGGACGGCTTCATCTCGCACCTGTCCGACGCGGGGCAGGAGAAGTGGGTCGTCGACACCGGCATCGCCGCCGTACGCGGTCACGGCCGGCTCACCGGCGAGCGGACCGTCGAGGTGACCGGCCCGGACGGCGCGGTCACCGTCCTGCAGGCCCGACAGGCCGTCGTGCTGGCGACCGGCACCTCGGCCGTCGTCCCCGACCTGCCGGGACTGCGCGACGCGAAGCCCTGGACCTCGCGTGAGGTCACGACCATGAAGCAGGTCCCTCGCCGGCTCGTCGTGCTCGGCGGCGGGGTCGTCGCGGTGGAGATGGCCCAGGCCGCCAAGGGCCTCGGCGCCGAGCAGGTGGTGCTCCTCGTCCGCGGGCAGGGCCTGCTCGACCGGATGGAGCCGTACGCCGGCGCTCTGGTCGCCGACGGCCTCCGCGAGACCGGCGTCGAGATCCGGTACGGCGTGTCGGCCACGGCCGTACGCCGGGACGCGGCCGGCGTCCACGTGCAGCTCGACGACGGCGGCGAGGTGAGCGGTGACGAGCTGCTGGTCGCGACCGGCCGCCGGCCACGCACCGACGACCTGGGCCTCCGCGCGGTAGGGCTGGAGCCCGGCCTCCCCGTGGAGGTGGACGACTCGATGCGGGTGCCGGGCTCGGACTGGCTGTACGCCGCGGGGGACGTGAACGGACGGGCACTGCTCACCCACATGGGCAAGTACCAGGCGCGGGTCTGCGGCGACGTGATCGTGGCCAGGGCGACGGGCGAGCCCGACGACCGGCCGTCGCTGCGCGCCACCGGCCCGGTGCCGCAGGTGGTGTTCACCGACCCGCAGGCGTGCTCGGTCGGGCGCACGCTCGCCGAGGCCCGCAGGGCCGGCATGGTGGTACGCAGCGTCTCGGTCGATCTCGGCTCCGTCGCGGGCGCCGCGCTGCTCGCCGACGGCTACCGGGGCCGCGCCGGTCTCGTCGTCGACGACCGCGACGTCGTCGTGGGCGCGACCTTCGTCGGGCAGGACGTCGCCGAGCTGCTGCACAGCGCGACCATCGCGGTGACCGCGGAGCTGACCCTGCAGCAGCTGTGGCACGCGGTCCCCTCCTACCCGACGGTCTCGGAGGCCTGGCTGCGGCTGCTGGAGGCGGCCGGCCTGTAGGGCCGCTCCCCGGAAGGCCTGACCGGGCCGCGCCTATTCTCGGGCCGGTGACCTCCCTCTCCCTGTCCTCCACGTCCGCCGCCACGACCAGGGCGGACGCGCTCGTGATCGGGGTCGCGCAGGGGCCCACCGGGCTCGTCCTCGCGGCCGGCGGCGAGGCCGTCGCCGAGGCCCTCGGCAGCGCCCTGCTCCCGGCCCTCACCGGGCTGGGGGCCACCGGCAAGGCCGGCGAGGTCACCCGGCTCGCGACGCTCGGGGCGACCAAGGCACCGGTCCTGGTGGCCGTCGGGCTGGGCCCGGTCGCGCAGGCCTACGACGCCGAGGTCGTGCGCCGCGCTGCCGGTGAAGCCCTGCGCGCGCTGGCCGGGGCCGGCACGGTCGCCGTGACGCTCGCGCAGGTGGGCGCGGACCTGGTACGGCCGGTCGCCGAGGGCGCGCTGCTGGGTGCGTACGCGTTCACCGCCTTCCGCTCCGCCGCCTCCGCAGACGAGGTCAAGGCGCCGGTCGGGCGGGTGGTGCTGCTCGTGCCGAGCGCGCGGGACGCCGCGGCCACCGCGGCCGTCCGCCGGGCCGAGGTGGTCTGCCGGGCGGTGCTGCTGGCCCGCGACCTCGTCAACACCCCGGCCTCGCACCTGCACCCCGTGGAGCTCGCCGCGACCGCGCGTACGGAGTGCACCGGGGTCGGCCTCGAGGTCGAGGTGCTGGACGAGAAGGCGCTGACCAAGGGCGCGTACGGCGGGATCGTCGGGGTCGGCCAGGGCTCCACCAACCCGCCCCGGCTGGTGCACGTGAGCTACCGCGGCGGCGGGCGCAAGGTGGCGCTGGTGGGCAAGGGGATCACCTTCGACTCCGGCGGCCTGTCGCTCAAGACGGCCGGCGGCATGGAGGAGATGAAGAGCGACATGGGCGGCGCCGCCGCGGTGCTGGCCGCCATGACGGCGGTCGCCCAGCTCGAGCTGCGGGTCGACGTCGACGCCTGGATCCCGATGGCGGAGAACATGCCCAGCGGCACCGCCATCCGGCCGTCGGACGTGCTCACGATGTACGGCGGCAAGAAGGTCGAGGTCAACAACACCGACGCCGAGGGCCGGCTGGTGCTCGCGGACGCGATCGCCCGCGCCTGCGAGGACTCGCCCGAGGTGCTGATCGACGTGGCGACGCTGACCGGCGCGCAGCTGGTCGCGCTCGGCGCCCGCACCGCCGGCGTCATGGCCAACGACGACGCGCTGCGGACCTCGGTCGTGGACGCGGCCGGCCGGGCCGGCGAGGCGATGTGGGGGATGCCGCTGCCGCCCGAGCTGCGCAAGGGGCTCGACTCCGACATCGCCGACCTCGTCAACACCGGCCCGCGGGAGGGCGGGATGCTGACGGCCGGCCTGTTCCTGCAGGAGTTCGTGGCCGAGGGGGTGCGCTGGGCGCACCTCGACATCGCCGGGCCGGCCTACAACTCCGGCACCGCGTACGGCTACACCCCGCACGGCGGCACCGGCGCGGCGGTCCGCACCTTCGTGCAGGTCCTGGAGGACCTCGCCGCCGCGTAGCCGCAGGACCGGCGGCCGGGGAATCATCCGCACCTGTGGCGGACCTGTACCCGTCGGGTGGAAGGATGCCCCGGGACGCTGCCACGAGCAGCCGCCCCGCCCGTACCGGCAAGGGAGCCAGCGCATGACACAGCCAGACACCGTCGACCTCGTCATCCTCGGCGGAGGCAGTGGCGGCTACGCCGCTGCGCTGCGGGCCGCCGAGCTCGGCATGAGCGTCGTGATGGTCGAGAAGGACAAGGTGGGCGGGACCTGCCTGCACTACGGCTGCATCCCGACCAAGGCTCTGCTGCACTCCGCCGAGATCGTCGACACGTTCAAGGACGCCGGCCAGTACGGCATCATGGGCAGCTTCGACAAGGTCGACATGGCCGGCGTCAACAGCTACAAGGCCAAGGTCGTCGAGGGGCTGTACAAGGGCCTCACCGGCCTGGTGAAGAGCCGCAAGATCGAGGTCGTGGCGGGCACCGGGAAGCTGGTGTCGCCGACCGCGGTCGAGGTCGACGTCGACGGCACGACCCGCCGGATCGAGGCCGGCCACGTGCTGCTCGCAACCGGCTCGGTGCCGCGCTCGATCCCCGGCCTCGAGATCGACCACCAGCGCGTCATCACCAGCAACGACGCGCTCAAGCTCGACACGATCCCCGGCTCGGTCGTCATCCTCGGCGCCGGCGCGATCGGCTGCGAGTTCGCCTCGGTCTGGAGCTCGTTCGGCGCCGAGGTCACCATCGTCGAGGCCCTGCCGCACCTGGTGCCGCTGGAGGAGGAGAGCAGCAGCAAGCTGCTCGAGCGGGCGTTCCGCAAGCACGGCATCAAGCAGGAGCTCGGCGCCCGCTTCGAGAGCGTCAGCCCGACCGAGAACGGCGTACGCGTCAGCCTCGAGGGCGGCAAGACGATCGAGGCCGAGCTGCTGCTCGTGGCGATCGGCCGCGGCCCGGTCAGCAAGGACCTGGGCTACGAGCAGGTCGGCGTCGAGATGTCCCGCGGCTTCGTCACCGTCGACGCGTACTGCCAGACCAACATCCCCACCATCAGCGCCGTCGGCGACCTGATCCCGACGCTGCAGCTCGCCCACGTCGGGTTCGCCGAGGGCATCCTGGTCGCCGAGCGGCTGGCCGGGCTGCCGGTCGCGCCCATCGACTACGACGGCGTCCCCCGGGTCACCTACTCCCACCCCGAGGTGGCCTCCGTCGGCATCACCAGCAAGGTGGCCAAGGAGCGCGGCTACGACGTCGTCGAGGCGACGTACGACCTGGCCGGCAACGGCCGCGCGCGCATCCTCGGCACCGCCGGCGCCGTCAAGGTGGTCGCCAGCAAGGACGGACCGGTGCTCGGGGTGCACATGGTCGGCGAGCGGGTCGGCGAGCTCATTGCCGAGGCGCAGCTGATCACCAACTGGGAGGCGCTGCCGTCCGAGGTCGCCCAGCTCATCCACCCGCACCCCACGATGTCCGAGGCCGTCGGCGAGGCGCACCTCGCGCTGGCCGGCAAGCCCCTGCACAGCCACTCCTGACCAGCCGCACTCCTGACCAGCCGCACTCCTGACCGGCGCACGTCCCCCACTCGGCACCCACTCGAGGAGCTCATCCCACCCATGGCCGTCTCCGTCACGATGCCCGCCCTCGGCGAGAGCGTCACCGAGGGCACCGTCACCCGCTGGCTGAAGAAGGAGGGTGAGCAGGTCGAGGTCGACGAGCCGTTGCTCGAGGTCTCCACCGACAAGGTCGACACCGAGATCCCCTCCCCCGCCGCGGGCGTGCTGCAGTCGATCAAGGTCCAGGAGGACGAGACCGTCGAGGTCGGCGTCGAGCTCGCGGTGATCGGTGACGGTGCCGCGGGCGGCGGGGACGCCCCCGCCGCTGAGCCCGAGGCGGCCCCGGAGCCCGAGCCGGCCCCCGAGCCGGAGCCCGAGCCGGAGCCCGAGCCGGTCGCGGAGGCCCCCGCGCCGACCCCCACGCCCGCGCCTGCCCCGGCTGCCCCCGCCCCCGCCTCTCCGGCCCCGGCTGCGCCCGCTGCTGCCGCGCCGGCTCCCGCTTCCGGCGGCGAGAGCGCGTACGTCACCCCGCTGGTACGCAAGCTCGCCAACGAGCACGGCGTGGACCTGTCGACGCTGCAGGGCACTGGCGTCGGTGGCCGGATCCGCAAGCAGGACGTGCTCGACGCCGCCGAGCAGGGCGGCGCGCCGGCGGAGGCCCCGGCGGCCGCCTCGGCTCCGGCAGCCGCGGCCCCGGCACCGGCGGGCGACGAGCCCGCCGCGGCCAAGACGCCCCAGATCCCGGTGCCCGCCAAGGAGACCTCGGCGCCGGCCGCCGCGTTCGTCAGCCAGGCGGTCGAGGCGGCGCCCAAGACCTCGGTCCGGGGCCGGACCGAGCCGATGACCCGCCTGCGCAAGGTCATCGCGCAGCGCATGGTCGAGTCGCTGCAGATCTCCGCGCAGCTCACGACGGTCGTCGAGGTCGACGTCACCAGGATCGCCCGGCTGCGCCAGGCAGCCAAGGCGTCGTTCCAGCAGCGCGAGGGCGTCAAGCTCACGTTCCTGCCGTTCTTCGCCCTCGCGGCGGTCGAGGCCCTCAAGGCGCACCCGACCGTCAACGCGAGCATCGACCAGGCCGCGGGCACCGTGACCTACCACGAGGCCGAGCACCTGGGCATCGCGGTCGACACCGAGCGCGGCCTGCTCGTCCCGGTGATCCACGGCGCGGGCGACCTCAACCTCGCCGGCATGGCGCGCAAGATCGTCGACCTGGCCGACCGGACCCGCACCAACAGCGTGACCCCGGACGAGCTCGGCGGCGGCACCTTCACGCTGACCAACACCGGCTCGCGGGGCGCGCTGTTCGACACCCCGATCCTCAACCAGCCGCAGGTGGGCATCCTCGGCACCGGCGCCGTCGTCAAGCGCGCGGTGGTCGTCGACGACCCGGAGCTCGGCGAGGTCGTGGCCGTCCGCTCGATGGCCTACCTCGCGCTCACCTACGACCACCGGATCGTCGACGGCGCCGACGCCGCCCGCTTCCTGGTGACGGTCAAGCAGCGGCTCGAGGAGGGTGACTTCTCGGCCGAGCTCGGCCTGTAGCCGCTGCACCGGCCGCCCGGATCGCCAGGTCGGGGGGCGGGCGGCCGGCTCCGCGGGCAGGCCGGCGGCAGGTCGGGCAGGATCAGCGCATGAAGATCGCGATCACCGGCGCGTCCGGGCTCATCGGCACTCCCCTCGTCGGCGCTCTGCGCGCGCAGGGCCACGACGTCGTACGCCTGGTCCGCAGCGCAGCGGACGCACCCGACGAGCGCGGCTGGGACGGCACCCGGCTCGACCCGGCCGCGATCGCCGACCGCGACGCCGTCATCCACCTGGCCGGCGCGGGCGTGGCTGACCACCGGTGGACCAGCGCGTACAAGGCCCAGATCCTGGACAGCCGGGTGCACGGCACCACCGCGGTGGCGACGGCGATGGCGACCGCCCAGGGCCCGCGCGTCCTGCTGTCGGCCAGCGCGGTGGGCTGGTACGGCGACACCGGCGACCGGCTCACCGACGAGACCGGGCCCAGCGGGCAGGGCTTCCTCGCCGACGTGTGCCGGCAGTGGGAGGCCGCGACCGCCCCGGCGGAGCAGGCCGGGCTCCGGGTCGCGCACCTGCGCACCGGCATCGTGCTGTCCGGCGCCGGCGGGGCCCTCAAGAAGCAGGCCCTGGCGGCCAAGGCCTTTGCCGGTGCACCGCTCGGGACCGGCCGGCAGTGGTCGAGCTGGATCAGCCTGCAGGACGAGGTCGCCGCGATCGGGCACCTGCTGACCGCCGACGTCGCGGGCGCGGTGAACCTGGTCGGCCCGGCGCCGGTGACCAACCGCGAGTTCACCCGCACGCTCAACGGCGTGGTGCACCGGCCGACGATCCCGGTGCCGGTGCCCGCCCCCGTCCTGCGTGCCGTGCTCGGGCCGTTCGCCGACGAGGGCGTGCTGATCGGGCAGCGGCTGGCGCCCGCGGTCCTCGAGCGCAGCGGTTTCACGTTCGCCCACCGGGACCTGGAGACCGCCCTGCGGGCCAGCCTGCAATCGACTGAGCCCTCATGATCGAGGTCCTGGGTGCTCAGCGAGCGCCGCGGGGCTCGTTGCTGCGCCAGTGGTGCCAGGGGTGGCGGCCAGCCCCGGGTGCAGGGCTGCGACACGGGCGGAGAGACCGACGGGAGTTCGGACAGCGCCGTCTCCGAGCGAGAGTCGGCTCCGTGTCGAAGACGCTCTCGATTCCCGGGGCTCGGCGGGTCGGGATCACAAGCCACCGCCGTTAGCCGTTGGACCTGCGCCGTGTCGGCGGCGTTGCGCGCCGCGCGGGTCCCGTCCGAGGTTGGCCCCGCAGGCCCGGGATGGCCCGCTGGGCGGCGGAGAACGCTTGTGCTGCAGCCCCTCCCGTGCTAGCCTTCGAACACCAGTTCGAGCAGGAGGGGGTTGTCGTGGTGTTCACCAGCCCGGAAGACCTGCCCGCGCACGGCTGGATCTTCGCCGGCGACCCCGGGCCGTTCCCGCCAGTCGACACCGAACCCGGGTGTTACGGCGACAGCTGCCCCTGGAGCGACGGTCGGGCTGCGGTGGATGAGCTGGCTGTGGGCGGGCTGGCTGTGGACGGCCCTGCGGGGTGGGCGGTGCCCGGGGTGCCGCGGCCGGCCGCCGGCCCGCACCCGCTGCTCGCGGCCCTGTCGGGGGCGTTGGACGCGATCAGCGACCGGGGGCCGCTGTCGGGGTCCCGCGCGGACACCGGCGCGCTGCTGCTGCTCGCCGAACGGGC
>DASTLY010000004.1:0-2229 GCA_035714445.1 Mycobacteriales bacterium | reverse complement strand
GCGACGACCACGCGCGTCGGCGTGCGCCCGGGCAGGCGGCGCCAGACCCATCCGTACATCCTCAGCCCCTCTCGGCGGCCGTCGTGACGGTCGGTCGCCCCGGCGCGCCGGCGGCCACCCCCGCCGGTGGGTCCAGGGACGCCGGGGGCCCCGCGCTGCGCGGCTGCCACGACTCGAGGACGGCGTAGACCACATAGCGCTGCCGGGCCGAGTACATGGGGTGGCAGGCGGTCAGGGTCAGCAGCCGCTCCGTCGGCTCCGCGCCCGGCTGCTCCGGGACGGGCTCCACCACGTCGACGCGGTCCGGGGTGACGATGGTCGAGGACCGCATCCGGTACGTGTACCAGGCGTCCGCCGTCTCCAGCACCACGGCGTCCCCCGGCGCCAGCTCGGCGATTCGGTGGAACGGGCGGCCGTACGTTACCCGGTGGCCGGCGAGCGCGACGTTGCCGACCTGGCCGGGCAGCGCGGTCCGGGCATAGTGCCCCACTCCGTCCTCCAGCAGGCGCAGCGAGGTGCCCTCCACGACCGGGCGCGGCTGGAACCCGGCGCCGAAGCGGGGCACGTGGACGATGGCGAACGCCTCGCCCTCCGTCGGTCCGGGCACCTCCGGCGGTGGGCCGTAGTCGACGGGGACCGGCGGCTCTGGCGTCGGCTCCCTCGGGGCGGGCACCTCCTGCCAGTCCTCGTGCAGGCCGTCGGTGATGGCCGACTGCGCCCGGTTGGCCTCCACGTCGGTCCACCACAGCTGCCACGCGACGAACAGCAGCAGCAGCAGACCGGCCGTGATCATCAGCTCGCCCAGGGTGCGCACGACCGTGCGGAGCACCTCCAGCACGGGCTCAGCCGTCCCGGCCGTAGCGGGCGTCACCCGAGGACCGCGCCGCGGCGTGCTGCAGCTCCAGCGGGCCGTCGTAGGGCGGCAGCTCCAGGTTCTCGTGCTCCTCCACCGTGTAGGCCAGGTCGAACGCCTGCACGTACTCGCGGTAGATGTCGACCTGCTCGGAGGCGTCCAGAGACCGCTGCAGCTCGCGGGCGCCGCCGATCGCGGTGATCGTGTACGGCGGTGAGTAGACCCGGCCCTGCAGGTGCAGCGTTGTGCCGACGCACCGGACGGCGCTGGTGGAGATGACCCGCTGGTCCATCAGCATCATCGCCTCGGCGCCGCCGGCCCACAGGGCGTTGACGACGGCCTGCACGTCCTGCTGGTGGACCACGAGGTCGTCCGGCCCGGCCTGAGGTGGCAGCGGGCGGTCGGCAGGGGCGTCGTCCAGGGTCACGGTCAGGCCGGGGCCGCGCACCGCAGCGACCTGCGCCGGTCCGGCCAGCTCGGCCGCCCTGGCCTGCAGGAGCCGTACCGCCGCGTCGTCCACCTGGGCGGACAGCTCGTCGACCTCGGCCCGCAGCTCGGCGACGCGGGTGCTGCGGGCGTCCACCTGCGCGGACTCGCGGCGCACCAGCCCGGGCAGGTCGGGGCCCTCCTTGCGCAGGTCGGTGCCGGCGGCCGTGCCGGCGCTCGTCGCGAACAGGACGCCGGCGACGGTGAGCACCACCGCCACGGCGGCTGTGCCGACGACGGAGCGGCGGCGCTGGTGGTGGCCTGTCACGCGTCTCCCCTGCTGCCGTCCGGGCCGTCCGGGCCGTCCCGGCTGTCCTGCCGTGGCGGGCCTCGGCCACCGTCTACGCTAGACGACGTCTGGCCCCGGCCGTTGGCGACCGGCGCAGACGGGCGGTGGCCACCAGGTTCACCGCCGCCCTGCACCCAGGAGGTACGGCGTGGCCGAGTCAAGGATCCGCCGCAAGCGTGCGTACACCGCCCCGACCGCCCGCTCGACCGGCCCGAAGATCAACCCCCCGTGGTTCCTGCCGGTCATGCTCGGCCTGTTCGTCATCGGGCTTGCGTGGATCGTCGTGTTCTACCTCAGCCAGGGCGCGTACCCCATCGGCGGCGACTTCGGCGCCAAGAACCTGTTCGTCGGCTTCGGCATCATCCTGGTCGGCTTCGCCATGACGACGCGCTGGCGCTAGACCCATCCGGAGCGACCCGGCCCCGGTCCGACCGGGCGAGGACGACGGGCCATGAGCCCCGCGGACGACAGCGCCGGAGTTACACCCCTGTCGTTCGTCCCCAGGGATGTGCACAGCTGGGGACGGACCTCGACGAGCGAGGACGCCGTCGCTAGGGACTCGCCACGAAGGCGACGGCCAGCAGCACCGCAGCGAGGGCGG
>DASTLY010000003.1:0-22871 GCA_035714445.1 Mycobacteriales bacterium | reverse complement strand
CAGCTCGTCACCAACGCGCGCCGGCTCGCCCAGGAGGGCGTCCCGCCCGCGGACGCGGAGCGCGGCGTGGCCGCGGTCGTACGGGCCCTGGCGGACGGGCCGCTCGGCCGGGCGGAGCTGCGCGAGCACGTCGCCGCGGCCGGGGTGCGCACGCAGGGCCAGGCGCTCGTGCACGTGCTGGTGCTGGCGTCGCTGCGCGGGCACGTGCTGCGCGGCCCGGTCGTCGGCGGCACACAGGCCTTTGTCCTCGCCAGGGACTGGCTGGGCGAGCCGCCGCCGGTCGACCGCGCCGAGGCGCTGGCCCGGCTCGCCCGGCGCTACCTCGCGGGGCACGGCCCGGCGACCGACCGCGACCTCGCCCGCTGGTCGGGGCTGCCGCTGCGCGACGCCCGGGCCGGGCTCCGGGCAGTTCCCGTCGAGGAGGGCGCCGAGGGCCTGGTCCGGCTGCCCGGCGGGGGCGAGGTGCCACCGCTGCCGGAGCCGCGCCTGCTCGGCCGGTTCGAGCCGGTCCTGCTGGGCTGGGTCTCGCGGGCCGACGTCGTCGGGCCGCACGGCGGGCTGGTCACGAGCAACGGGATCTTCTCGGCCTTTGCCATGGTCGGCGGTCGCGCCGTCGCGACCTGGCGTACGCCCGGCGGGCGGGTGGCCCTCGACCTCCTCGAGCCGGTCGCGGCGCCGGACCGGGGCGCACTCACCCGCGACGCCGTCGACGTGGAGCGCTTCCTGACGGGCTGACGGGCGGACCGGGCGGAGCGGGGCGGGGCGGGGCCGGACACGCCGGCGCCCACCGCCCCCGGCGCGGGCCGGGGGCGGTGGGCGAGGAAAGCGGTGGGGCCTAGAAGGGGTTCTGGTCGCTGACCACGTCGTAGTAGGCCCGCTGCGCGTCGCTGTCCGACAGCCGGTACAGCCCGCCACCGTCGTTCGAGTTCACGTCGAAGTAGCTGACGAACTTCGCGCCGTTGGAGTGGGCGTACTGGGAGAACTTGGTGATCCAGGCGGCCCGCCCGGCGGTGTCGCCGTTGATGACCACACTGCCGAACTCGGCGATCGCCCACGGCTTGCCCACCGCGTCCGAGGCGGCCTTGTCGGCGGCCAGCGTCGGGATCGGGTCACCGTAGAAGCCCTGGTTGGTGGACCAGCCGTTGTAGTTGTCCCAGGCGATGACGTCGGTCAGGTCGGCCCCGGGCCAGAAGTCGGTGATCTTGAGGCCGGACTTGGGGTTGGCCGTGTAGTAGAACAGGATCAGCGCGTTCTTCAGCTGCGTGTTGCCGCTCGCCCGGGCCATCAGGGCGACCCGCCGGTAGGCGGCGCGGTACTGCGCGAGGTCCTTGAGCGCACCGGACTTGTAGGCGACGTCCGGCTCGTGGGAGAACGACCACCAGGTGGGCTGGTTCTTCGGCGCGGCGGCGAAGAACGCGCGGAACTCCGCGTCGTACACGCCGGCCAGCACCCGGTCCGGCGCCAGCTTGAAGGAGATGATGCCGCTGCGGTCGGCCAGCGGCTTGAAGATGCTGGGCTGCGGCGTGGTCTGGAAGCGGCGGACGACCCCGAGGTGGCCCTGCTCCTTCTCGATGCGCAGGAGCGCGGCGGGCAGCAGCTCCCCCGGCCGGACCTGGACCGCGGAGCCGAAGACCGTGCCGCCGGCCTCGGCGGCCGCGGTTGTGGAGGGGGCGGCAGCGGAGGAGGCGGGCGCCGCCGCGGGGGCCGCGGACGCTGCGGGGGCCGCGGATGCTGCGGGGGCCGAGCCCAGGACACCGGCGAGCAGGGCGGACGCGAGGACACCGGGCAGAGCGAGCCGACGTCGGGTGGAGACGGACATGGCTGATACCACTTCCTGTGAGCGGAGGGTCCGCCGGTCCGAGATGCCGGAGAGGGCGGTGGCCTGCGGGCTGCAGTGCCGTTCTCTTGCGCTACAGGATTGATCGGTGGTCTCGGTCGGCCCGCTGAAGCGTTCGCGTCACCCGATCGGGGGTCTTGTCAAGCCCCCACGGGGCTCAGCCGGTGACTCCCAGCTCGATCGTGCTGTCGACCACGGCGGCCGACGCGGCCAGCTCGGCCTTCTCCCGGTCGAGTGCCTCGGCGACGTCCTCGTCCTGCTTCATGAGGGCGTTGAGGTCGACGCCGGCCATGTCGAGCACGCCCATGTCGGCGTACGCCTTCTGGACGGTGTCGCCCCACAGCCCGATGTCCTTCACGCAGGGCACGATCCGGGAGAACAGCAGCGACTGGAAGGCCTGGAAGTACGGCGCCTGCTCGACGGCGGCCAGGCACTCCGGGACGTCGTACCCGAGGTTCTCCCACACCTCCTGCTGCCGGAAGCGGTTGCGCATCAGGTAGCAGCCCTCGACCACGAACTGCTCGCGCTCCTCGCGCTCCCTGGTCGTCAGCTGGCCGTAGTAGTCCTTCAGCGCCATCCGGCCGAAGGCGACGTGCCGCGCCTCGTCCTGCATGACGTACGCGAGGATCTGCTTGGGCAGCGGCTTGGTCGTCAGGTCGCGCAACACGCCGAACGCGGCCAGCGCCAGACCCTCGATGAGCACCTGCATCCCGAGGTAGGGCATGTCCCAGCGGCTGTCGGAGAGGGTGTCGTCGAGCAGGGCCTTGAGGTGCTCGTTGATCGGGTAGAGCAGGCCGACCTTGTCCTGCAGGAACCGGGCGTACGTCTCGGCGTGCCGGGCCTCGTCCATGGTCTGCGTCGCGGCGTAGAACTTGCTGTCCAGGTCGGGAACCGACTCGACGATGCGGGCGGAGCAGATCATCGCGCCCTGCTCACCGTGCAGGAACTGGCTGAACTGCCAGCTCGTCAGGTGCAGCTTGAGCTCCTCGACCGCCTTGCGGTCCCGGGAGATCTTCGCCCACTGCTCCGTGCCGTAGATGGCGATCGTCTCGTCGGGCATGCCCAGCACGTCGTGCGGGTCGACCTCGACGTCCCAGTCGATCCGGTGCACCTGGTCCCACTGCTTGTCCTTGCCCTTCTGGTAGAGCGACAGCAGCCGGTCCCGGCCGTCGTCGTACTCCCAGGTGAACCGGGACGCGCCCTGCATCTCGACGTCCCAGGTCGCGTGCTCAGCCGGAACCGTGTAGAGGTCGTGGGTGCTCATGCGGGGTCTCCCTGGGGCTGGGCGGGGGCGGGGGCAAGCAGGCGGTCGACGAGGTGGGCGAGCTCGGCCGCCACCTCGTCGGGGCGTCGGCCGGGCAGGACGAGGTGGCTCAGGGTCAGCCGGACGACCAGCTCGGCCACCCGGCGCAGCTCGTCCCGGGGCAGGTCCGGCCGCTGCCGGCACAGGTAGTCGGCGCAGCTGGTCGAGGCGGCGGCGAGGATGGCGTCGCCGCGGGTGGTCAGGAACGGCAGCAGCCCCCCGGCGTCGTCGGTGAGCACCGCCTTCAGCAGCGGGTTGGCCGCGGCGACCCGCAGCGTGTACTCGCTGGCCGCGCCGATCGCCTCGGCGGGGCGGTCCTCGTGCCCGGCGTAGGCGGCCTCGGCCCCCGCGATGTAGCGCTGCGCCTCCCGCATGGCCAGGGCCTCGGCCAGCCGGTCCTTGCTGCCGAACTCGTAATAGAGGGTCTGCCGGCTCACGCCGGCCGCGCGGGCGACGTCGGCCATCCGGGTCCGGGCCCAGTCGCCGGCCAGCGCGGCGTCGGCGGCGGCATCGAGCAGGGCGTCCCGGGTGGAGGGCATGGATCACAGACTTGACACCCGAGGGGTTGCTGTCAAGACACAGCTGCTCCCACTGTCAGATTCGAGCCAGTTTTTTACACGCGGTGTTGAGTTTCGGTCACGGAGAGGTAGCCCGAGCGCGCTTCGCGGGTTACCGTGACCGCCGACCGACCCGACCAGGGTGGGTGGGTGGGAGCGGGGCCCGTCACGTGCAGCAGCCCTTACGCGAGTCCTCCCGACAGCAGCTGTCGGGTCAGCGCAGTCACGGGGTGCCCAATCAAGGGTTGCCAGGTCACGTGCCGACCCAGGGCCAGGCCGGCGCCGACCCGTGGCTCGAGCTCGAGGACATCGTCGACCGGCTGGCGAGGCTGGTGCTGCACGCGCACTCGCTGTCCGAGCGGCGCGCCGAAGCCCACGCCGGCGACGCGCCCGGCAGTCCCGCGGACGAGCGCGGCCGGCGACTCCTGGCCGGCGTCGACCTCGGCCGGCGCGCCCTCGCGGCTGCGGCCCGGGTCGAGGTCCTCGCCCAGAGCGGCCCCGGGCGCCAGGCTGGCCCGTCGACCGCGGGCACGGCACCGTCGTGGTCGCCGGGCGCGTAGCCTGCGCGCATGATGAAGGTCACCGTGCTGTACTCGCTGCCCTCCGACCCCGACGCCTTCGAGGCGTACTACCTGCCGCACCACGACCCGCTGGCGCGCAGGATCCCTGGCCTGCTGCGACTCGAGACCGCCCGCGCCACCGGCACGCCGGACGGCAGCCCGCCGCCGCACTACCGGTCCGCCGAGCTCTACTTCGAGGACATGGCCGCGGTCGGCGCCGGGTTCGGCTCCGAGGAGGGCAAGGCGGCCGCGAAGGACGCCGGGGAGCTGGCCGCCCGGACCGGCTCCACGACCACGTTCGTGTTCAGCGAGGTCGACCCTTCCTGAGCACCCCCGGGCACGACCTGGACGACCGGCCGGGCGATCCGGTGGTCGTCGAGCGGTGGCTCGGCGCACCCGCGTTGTCCTACGCCCGGCGACCGCCGACCGTCGTCGACGCCCTCGACCGGGCCGTGCGCCGCTGGCCGTCGACGCCGGCGCTGGTGGACGGCGCGCGGACAGTGACCTACGCCGAGCTGGGCGCGCTGGTCGAGACCGCCGCCGCCGCGCTGCGGGCCCGCGGGCTGCGGCGCGGGGACGGCGTCGCAGCCGCGGCCGGCAACGGCCTCGAGCTCGCCGTGCTGCTGCTGGCCTGCGCCCGCGCCCGGCTGGTGATGGTCGGCCTCGACGCCCGACTGGCGCCGGCGCAGTGGGCCTACCGCACCGAGCACATGCGGGTGCGGCTGCGCCTCGCACAGCCCCGCTTCCCGCTCGACGGTGCCCTCGACCTGGCCGCCGTGCTGGCTGCCGCGGCGCCGCGGCCCTGGTCCTACGACGGTGCGGACCGGCCGGCCGAGGACGAGACGTACGCCGTGGTCTTCACCTCCGGCACGACCGGGCAGGCGAAGGCGTCGCAGGTCGTGCACCGCTGCTCGGTGCACTCCGGCATGAGCTACCAGCGGGTGCTGCAGCTGCAGCCCGGGGAGGTCACGGCGGTGCTGTTCCCGCTGACCTACATCTCGGCCCTGCACGCGCACGTGCTGCCCGCGTTCCTGGCCGGGGCGACCTGCCTGCTCGTCGACACGCAGTCGCCCCGGGAGTACGTCGCGCTGCTGCGTGAGCACGCGGTGTCCTGGGCGTACGCCGTCCCGAGCTGGTGGCGGCTGGTCCTGCGGGTGCCTGACCTGCGGCTGCCGGCGCTGACCCGGCTGGCCGCGGGCGGCGCGCCGTTCCCGCCGGACCTGCAGCACGCGCTGCGTGAGCGGCTGCCGGGGGTGCGGCTGCACGACGTGTACGGGCTGAGCGAGACGCACTCCCCCGGCTGCATCGCCACCGACGACGACCTGCGCGCCCGGCCGTCGTCCGTGGGCCGGCCGCTGGACTGCATGCAGGCCCAGGTCCGCGCGGGCGACCGGGTGCTGGGTACCGGTGAGCCGGGTGAGCTGTGGCTGCGCGGGTCGCTGGTGACCACCGGCTACGCCCGCGACCCCGACGCCACCGCGGTCGCGATCGTCGACGGCTGGTTCGACACCGGCGACGTCGCGCGGATCGACGACGGGTACGTGACCATCCTCGACCGCACCAAGGACATGATCAACCGGGGCGGTACGAAGGTGTTCTCCGCGGAGGTGGAGGAGCTGCTGCGCGCCCACCCGTGGATCGAGGACGCGGCGGTCGTCGGCGTCCCCGATGCGCTCGCCGGCGAGGCGGTGGCGGCGTACCTGGTGGTGAGCGGCGCGGTGACCGACGCCGAGGTGCGGGCGTGGGTGCGCGAGCGGCTCGCCGACCACGCGGCCCCCCGGCTGGTGCACCGGGTGCCGGAGCTGCCCCGCAACGCGGTCGGCAAGGTTGACAAGCAGGCGTCTGCGCGCGCTGGCCGTCTCGTGACGTCCACCGCCGCCGTCCCCGCCGATCATGGAGTTCCTGCTGCCGGACCACGCTCGGTCGCGCGCACCAACCCCATGATCGGCGCCAGGGGTGGGGCAGCGGGCGGGGTAGCGGCGTGAGCGACCTGACGGAGCGGCTGCCGGGCGGCGACGACCCGGACGCGCTCTACGAGGCGTTCGAGGGCTGGGTGACCGAGCGCGGCATCACGCTCTATCCGGCGCAGCAGGAGGCGCTCATCGAGGTCGTCACCGGCGCGAACGTCATCCTGTCCACGCCCACCGGGTCCGGCAAGAGCCTGGTCGCGACCGGTGCGCACTTCGCCGCGATGGCCCGCGGGCAGCAGAGCTGGTACACCGCGCCGCTCAAGGCGCTGGTCAGCGAGAAGTTCTTCGCGCTGGTCGACGTGTTCGGCGCGGAGAACGTCGGGCTGGCGACCGGCGACGCCAGCGTCAACTCCGGCGCACCGATCGTCTGCTGCACCGCGGAGGTGCTGGCCAACAGGGCGCTGCGCGAGGGCTCGGACGCCCAGCTCGGCCAGGTCGTCATGGACGAGTTCCACTTCTACGCCGAGCCCGACCGCGGCTGGGCGTGGCAGGTGCCGCTGCTGGAGCTGCCGCAGGCGCAGTTCGTGCTGATGTCGGCGACCCTCGGGGACGTCACGCGGTTCGCCAAGGACCTGGAACGCCGCACCGGCCGGCCCACGGCCACCGTGACGAGCGTCGAGCGCCCGGTGCCGCTCTACCCGTCGTACGTCATGACGCCGCTGCACGAGACCGTCGAGGAGCTGCTGTCGACCGGACAGGCGCCGGTGTACGTCGTGCACCCGACCCAGGCCGGCGCGATCGAGCAGGCACAGTCGCTGATGAGCATCAACATGGCCAGCCGCGCGGAGAAGGACGCGATCGCCGCGCAGATCGGCGCGTTCCGGTTCGCCACCGGCTTCGGCAAGACCCTGTCCCGGCTGGTGCGGCACGGGATCGGGGTGCACCACGCCGGGATGCTGCCGAAGTACCGCCGGCTGGTCGAGGTGCTCGCCCAGGCCGGTCTGCTCAAGGTCATCTGCGGCACCGACACCCTGGGGGTGGGCATCAACGTGCCGATCCGCACGGTGGTGTTCACCAGCCTCACCAAGTACGACGGCGTCAAGGTGCGGCACCTCAAGGCGCGCGAGTTCGCGCAGATCGCCGGGCGCGCCGGCCGGGCCGGCTTCGACACCGCCGGCGGCGTCATCGTGCAGGCGCCCGAGCACGACATCGAGAACGCCCGCAAGCTCGCGAAGATCGGCGACGACCCCAAGAAGCGCCGCAGCTACACCCGGAAGAAGCCGCCCGAGGGGTTCGTGTCCTGGGGCGAGCCGACGTTCACCCGGCTCATCGGCGCGGAGCCCGAGCCGCTGACCAGCTCGTTCCGGGTCAGCCACGCGATGCTGCTCAACGTCGCGCACCGGCCCGGCGACTTCTTCGCGCACATGCGCCACCTGCTGCTCGACAACGACGGCGACCGGGCGACTCAGCGCCGGCTGGTCCGCCAGGCGATCGGCACCTACCGCTCGCTGCTCGCCGGCGGGGTGATCGAGCGGCTGCCCGAGCCCGACGCGCAGGGCCGGACCGTCCGGGTCACCGTCGACCTGCAGCCCGACTTCGCCCTCAACCAGCCGCTCGCACCGTTCGCACTGGCCGCGCTGGAGCTGCTCGACAGCGACGCGCCGACGTACGCCCTGGACGTGCTGTCGGTGCTCGAGGCGACGCTCGACGACCCGCGGCAGGTGCTGGCCGCGCAGCGCAACAAGGCCCGCGGCGAGGCGGTCGCGGAGATGAAGGGCCGCGGGATCGAGTACGAGGAACGGATGGTCCTGCTCGAGGAGATCACCTACACCAAGCCGCTGGAGGAGCTGCTGCTGGCCGGCTACGACGCCTACCGGCGCGGCCACCCGTGGGTGCTGGACTTCCAGCTGTCGCCGAAGTCGGTGGCCCGCGACCTGTCCGAGCGGGCGATGACGTTCGTGGAGTACGTCGGCTACTACTCCCTCGCCCGCAGCGAGGGGCTGCTGCTGCGCTACCTGGCCGACGCGTACAAGGCGCTGCGGCAGACGGTGCCGGGCGAGCTGCGCACCGAGGAGCTCACTGACCTCACCGAGTGGCTCGGCGAGCTGGTGCGGCAGGTCGACAGCTCGCTGCTGGACGAGTGGGAGGCGCTGGCGGCGGGGACCGATGGCCTGCCGGAGCGGCCGGACGCGGTCGAGCCGCGGCCGCGGCCGGTCACCGGCAACGCCCGGGCGTTCCGGGTGCTGGTGCGCAACGCGATGTTCCGCCGGGTCGAGCTGCTCGCGCTGCGCCGGCCGGACCTGCTGGGCGAGCTCGACCCGGACGTCGACTGGATGGCCGCGCTCGAGGCGTACAGCGAGGACCACGCCAGCGTCGGCACGGGCCCGGACGCCCGGGGCCCGCAGTTCTTCGAGGTGACCACCGGGCCGGACGTGTGGCACGTCCGGCAGGTGCTGGACGACCCGGCCGGCGACCACGACTGGGCGCTGCTGGCCGAGGTCGACCTGGCGGCCAGCGACGAGGAGGGCGTCGCCGTGGTGACGGTGACCGGGCTGGAGCGGCTCGACTGAGCCGGCCTCAGAGATCCAGGAGAATCAGTTCAGCCTGAGGGGCAGGGCATCGAGGCAGCTGGCCTCCCGGAGGTCCTCGGCGCGGACGTCGTCGGTCTCCGCGGGCGGCGTGCGGGGCGTGCCGTTCACCGCCCGGCCGCCGCTGATCGTCACCGGGGTGCGGGTGACGGCCCAGCCCGGCCCGTCGGGCAGGCGCACACCCGTCGTGCCGAACAGCGTGCCCTCCTCGCACGCCACGCCGGCCCGGATCCCGTCGGCGTCGGTGCTGCCCACCTCGAAGGTGTAGGGGGCGCCCTGCGCGTTGAGCACCGGGGTCAGCGCGCAGCCGCGGCCCTCGTACAACCGGCCGAGCCGGCCCCGTGTGCCGTCGTGCAGCGACGTGGTGCCGAGCACCATCAGCAGCACCCGCGACGCGCCGCCGGTGTGGACCGGCAGCACGGCCAGGTCGGTGCCCAGCGTCGGCAGGGCGGCGGTGAAGGTGTCGCCGTCGCTGAGCCTGGCGACCAGCCGCCCGCCGAGCGCGTAGACCGCGTCCACCTTCCGGTCCCGGTCGAGGTCGAGGGGCAGGACGGTGCCGGGCGTGGCCGCGGCCACAGCGGCGCAGCCGGCGGCCGTCGAGGCGGGGGACGCCGGCGTGCCGGTCGGCGTGGCGGTCGGGCGGGGCGACGCCGGGGGCGTGCTGCGCCGGACCGGGGGCGGCGTCGTGGGCGCGACGGTCGGCGGCGGCAGCACCGTCGCCACGCTCGGGGGCGCCGCCCGCGGGGTGTCCGTCGCGGTCAGCGTCCCGGCCGCCACCCGCACCGGCGGCTGGTCCCGGTCGAGCACGGTGCCGCGCAGGACCGGCACGGCCAGCGCCACCGCGAGCACCGCCGCCGCGGCGACGAACCACGGGGGCGGTCCGCCCCGCCCTCGGCGCGCCGGCTCCGGGCGGGCGCCGGCCAGCACCTCGGGCAGCAGGTGCGGGCCCGGTACGAGGCCGGCCAGCTCGCGGTCCAGCTGCTCGCGCAGCTCGTCGGGGGTCATCGGGGCTGCTCCTGGCGGTCGGGCTCGGCGAGCGCGGCCCGCAGGGTGGCGAGGCCCCGGGAGCCGTAGGCCTTGACCGAGCCGGGCCGCAGCCCCAGGGCGTCGGCGGTGGCCCGCTCGGACAGGTCGAGGTAGTGCCGCAGCAGGACGACCTCGCGCTCGCGACGGGGCAGCGCGCGCAGCGCCGCCACGAGCGGGCCGCCGGCCATGCCGGCCAGCGCCGTGTCCTCCGCACTCGCCGCGTCGGGCAGCGGGGCCGGCGCGTGCTTCAGGGCGACCACCCGGCGGCGCAGCCGCGACCGTGCCCCGTTGACGACGCTGCGGTGCAGGTAGCCGACGGCGGCGTCGCGGTCGCGCAGCCGTGGCCAGGAGGTGTAGAGCGCGGTGTAGGCCTCCTGCACCACGTCCTCCGCCATCGCCGGGTCGGACAGCAGCACCGCCGCCACGCGCAGCATGCGGGGAGCGTGCTCGGCGTACAGCGCGGTCGTGCCCGCGGCGGCATCGGCAGCCGTCGAGGTGGCGGCACCGACCTGTTCCACTCCCGCGCCCTCTCCCCACGTCCGACGCGCGCCGGCCCCCGGCCCCGCCCCGGCGGGCAGGGCGACCTGCCGTACGGGGTCGAGCTGCACGAGCGTCATGCTCGAACGACGCGCACCCTGCGCCGACGGTTGTGCGCCTGACACCTGGTTGCCGACACTGTGCCAGGCGCGCCCCCGCCGGCGCAGGCGCCCCGGCCCGTAGGGTCCGCCGGGTGCGGTCCCCGCGTACGGCGCTCGCCTGCGGCATCGTCGGCCCGGCCGCGTTCGTCGGCGCCTGGCTGGTGGGTGGGCTGCTGCGCGCGCCGGACTACTCCCCGGTGTCGCAGGCCATCAGCCAGCTGGCCCGCTCCGGCACCTCCACCGGGCCGCTGATGACGGCCGGCTTCGTGGCGTTCGGCGTGCTCATGCCGGTGTACGGCGCGGCGCTGTACCGGCGGGTCGGCCGCGCCTGCGGCGCCGCGACGACGCTCAGCGGGCTGGCGACCCTGGCCGTGGCGGCGCTGCCCCTGTCGGCCGCCGGGGGGCAGCCGGTCGACGGCTGGCACGCCGTCGCCGCCGGCACCGGCTACGCCGCGCAGGTGCTCGCCCCGCTGGCCGGCGGGCTGAGGTTCGCCGGTGCCCGCGCCCGCGCGGTGTCCTGCGCCGTGTCGGGCCTGGCCCTGGTCTGCCTGGTCGGCAGCGTCGCGCTGCCCGACCTCACCGGCCTGCTGCAGCGGGCCGGGCTGACCGTCGTCGACCTCTGGTACGTCGGCGTCGCCGTGCACCTGCTCCGGGTCAGCTGGCGCGGACCAGTGTGACCAGGTCGCGCGCGACGTCGGCCGGCAGCGTGCGGCGGGCAAAGGCCCGCGCGGCGCCGGCCTGGAGCAGCACGGGGACCCGGGCGTCGCCGTCGACCAGCGCCGCCAGGTGCGCGTGCGCGCAGAACTCGCGCAGGGCCGCGAGCACCTCCAGCCCGCTCATCGTCGGCAGCGTGTCCTGCACCACGACGAGGTCGGGCTGCTCGGCAACCGCGACACCGACGGCGTCGGCGCCGTCCTCGAGCAGCGCGATGACGTCGACGCCGCGGCGCGCCAGCTCCCCGGCGACCTTCTCCCGCAGCCACGGCTGCCGGTGGGCGATCAGGGCCCGCGGCGGTCGGCTGCGCAGCAGCCTGGCGCCCTCGGACAGCTGGAGCGCGGCGCGGGCCAGCAGCGCCTCCTGCTGCCGGGCCCGCACCATGTGCCGCCGCTGCAGGTCGAGCCGGAGCTCGCGGTTGAGCCCCCGCAGCTCGACCACCTCCTCGGTGGCCCGGCGCCGCTGGTGCCAGCGGCTGAAGGCGTCGAGCTGCTCCGCAAGCAGCTGGACATCGTCCCGGCAGCGACCCACCGGCCGTCCCACGTCGACCTCGTCCACCCCGAACCCCTCCCGTGCCCGCGGACTGCCCGCCCTCGCCCATGATCGGCGACCCGGCCGCAGTGCGCATGTCGACGCAGCGGCTCAGCCCGGGCGTGCGGCCCGCCAGCGCTCGTACGGCTCCTGCCACGGCGCGGGGTCCCCCGCGGGGGCGCTCGCGACCGGGAGCGGGGGGATGTGCGCGTGGACCCCGAGGGCCCGGGCCGCCAGCACCTCGCCGGCGGGGGCCACCCCGCCCGGGGCGATGCGCACCTCCCGACCGAGCTGCTCGGCGAGCAGGGCGGCGAGGGCGGCGTCGCCGGTCACCACAACGTGCTTCGCGGGCCGGCCGAGCGCCTGCTCGAGGTCGGCCAGGTCGCTGCGCACGGTGTAGGCCCTGCTCGCCACGTCGGTCGCGGCACCGGCGAGGGGGTAGCCGGCGTCGCCCTCCGCCGCCCACAGTCCGGGGCCGGCGTGCGTCGAGACCCACGCCCGTCCCGCCGGCGCCGGCGCGGACGTGGTGGCCACAACCGACGTCGTACGGCCGTCGACGACGACCACGCCGTCGGCGAGCCCGCCTGCGCCGGCTGCCCGGAGCTGCGCGTCGCCGCAGCCGGTGACGACCGGCAGCGTCGGCGGCAGCGCCCAGCCCGGCAGCAGCTCCCCGACGACGGTCCCGGCGGGCACGACGGGCGCGAGCCGCGAGGTGCCGAGGCCGCACTCCTCGAGCAGCCCGGTCGCCCAGCTCCGCGCGGCGACGTCGGCCATCGCTCCCGCGCAGGCGTACGACATCTCCGTGACGTGCACGCCGCTGAGCCGCTGCACCAGCCAGTCGTGCAGGAACAGCACCCGCGCGGTGCGCTGCCAGCGCTCCGGCTCCTCGGCGCCGACGGCCAGCAGCGCGGGAAGCACGAGCTCCGCGGCCGGCCGGTGCCCGGTCAGCGCGGACCGGCCGTCGAGCACCTGGGCGTACGGGCCGCCGCGGCGGTCGGCCGGGTGGATGCCGGGGCCGATCGCGGTGCCCGAGGCATCCAGGAGCACGACGCCGTGCCGGGCGCTGGACGCGGTGACGGCGAGGTAGTCGTCGCCCGGCCGGCCGGCCTGCTCGACGGCAGCGTGCAGCGCCTGCCGGCAGGCGGCCTCCCAGGCGGCGGGGTCCAGCTCGGCCCGGTCCGGCGCCGGTCGCCGGGTCGCCGTGGGCACGGTGGCCGTCGCCAGGCTCCGGCCCTCCTCCCGCACCCAGGCCGTCACCGACGAGGTCCCGACGTGGACCCCCGCGACCAGCGCCACGGTCACGCCGGGAGCTGGGCCAGGCGCTGAAGCGTCGCCTGGCGCACCGGCGGCGTCTGGGCCTGCACCAGGTAGAACAGCGCCTCGCGGGCCAGCCGCTGCGGCGCCGCGTCGAGGGTCATCGCGCTGCCGCCGGTGGCCGTGACGAGCGCGGTCGCGGCCCGCACGCCCAGCTCCAGGGCCGCGGCGCGCAGGGCGAGGCGGTCCTCGACCTGCTCCGGCGGCGGCACGTGATCGACGAGGGCGTACGCCGCCTGCCGCAGCTGCTCGCCCTGCTCCGCCAGCCGGGCGGCGAGCAGGGCGGCGGTGTCGTCGGTGCGGCGCCGCGCGGTCTCGGCCATCCGGCGGACGACCTCCTGCACCAGGCCGAAGACCGCCGGCGTCGCGTTCGCCGTGCGCAGCCGGTCGGCCTCGAGCCACGGCTCGATGCGGGTCACCTCGGCGACGTCGGCGTCCGGGACCTGCAGCCCGTCGAGCGTGAGCTGCACGGTCGCCGTGCCCTGCATGGCGGCCAGCCGCAGCGGCGGGCCGGCCGACAGGCCCGGCTGCGACCGGGCGGGCAGCAGGGCGAACACGACCTCGCCGGCCGGCGACCGGCCGCCGAGCAGCAGCAGGTCGGCGATCCCCCAGGAGGTCGCCCAGCCGACCGACCCGTCGAAGCGCCAGCCGCCGGCGGTACGGGTGGCGCGTACCGCGGGCGCCCCCGGCCGCCGCAGGTGCGCGAAGGCGACGCCGCTGAGCAGTCCCCCGGTGCACATGGCGCGCAGGTGGCGCTCCTTGAGCGCGACGTTGCCGCTGCCGGCCAGCGTCAGCAGGGGCATCGAGTGCTGCGTCGTCACGAACCAGGTGGACCCGTCGGCGCCGGCCAGCAGCTCGTCGACCTCCCGTCGTACGGGCGCGGCGGCCTCCTCGCCGCCGTAGCCGCGCGGGCCGGCCAGGCCGAGCAGCCCGGTACGGCCGATCTCGGCCACGACCGCGGGGTCGACGCCCTCGACGTCGGCCCGCTCGGCCTGCGGGCGCAGCACCCGGTCGGCGAGGTCCCGGGCGAGGTGGACCGGGTCCGCGAGCACGGCGGGCTCGGGCGCGGCGGTCACGGGCTGAGCGTAGGGGGCCGGCGCGCAGGTGGCAGGCTCAGAACGTCGACGCCACAGCCGGAGGTGACATGCAGCGCTGCGCGGTCCTGCTGCGCGGCATCAACGTGGGCCGGGGCAACCGGCTCGCGATGGCCGACCTGCGGGCGGTGCTCGACGGGATCGGCTGCACCGACGTGTCGACCTACCTGCAGAGCGGCAACGCCCTCGTGACCGCCGACCCGACCGGCCTCGCGGAGCGGGTGGCGGCCGCGCTCCCATTGCGGGTGGCGGTGCTCGTGTTCACCGCGGACGAGCTCGCGGCCGTGGTCCGGGCCTGCCCGTGGCCGGACAAGGCGGCCGCCGAGCCGAAGAAGGTGCACGTCGCCTACCTGGACCGGCTGCCGGACCCGGACCGGCTCGCCGCCGTGCACTGGGAGGGACCGGACGAGCTGGCGGTCGGGCCACGGGTGCTCTACCTGTCGTACGCCGACCTGTCGGTGACCTCGCCGATGACCAAGGCCCTGGACAAGCAGCTCGGCGGGGTTGCCACGACACGCAACTGGCGTACGGCGACGGCGCTGGCCGAGCTCACCCGTCCTGGTTGAGCGCCCCCTGGAGCTTGCTCATGATCACGTCGAGGAAGGCGCCGATCGTCTTGAGGTCGGCCAGCTCCTCCTCGGGCAGCTCGATGCCGAGCGCGTCCTCGAGGTCCATCGTGTACTCGACCAGCGACAGCGAGTCGACCTGCAGGTCGTCGACGAACGACTTGTCCTCCTGCAGCAGGTCCGGCTCGACCTCGAGCATGACCTCCGCCTTGTCCCGCATGACCTGAAGAACCTCGGCGCGCTCCATGCGGCGCAGACTACGGGGCCGGGCTCACACGTCGAGCAGGTCCAGGGCGGCGCCGACGATCGTGTCGACGTCGAGCCCGTGCAGCGCATGCATGTCGGCGAGGTCGCCGCTCTCGCCGAACGTCGTGACGCCGAGGCAGGCGAGGGCGTCGCCACGTACACCGGCCAGGAACGCCAGCGTGTGCGGGTGCCCGTCGAGGACCGTGACCAGGGCGCCGCGCGGGCCGGGGAACAGCTCGGACAGGATGCCGCTGCCGACCGACCGGGTCAGCCCGCCGCGGGCCTGCAGGTCGCGGAACAGCAGGTCCGGGCTGGTCACGCACACCACGCCGGCGGCCACCCCGAGCCCGGCCAGCCGGTCCGCGGCGAGCAGCACCTCGGGCAAGATCGCGCCGACGCCGACCAGCGTGACCTGCTCGCCGTCCGGGGCCCGCATCCGATAGCCGCCGGCGACGCACTGGCGGCGCCGGGTCTCGTCGTCCCCGCCGGCCGCCAGCGACTGGTCGACCGGGCGGGTGGACAGCCGGAAGTACGACGAGGTGCCGCCGGGCCTGCCCAGGCGACCGAGGGCGTCGAGCATCGTCCACTCGAGGTCCTGGGCGAAGGCGGGCTCGACGTACGTGCACTCGGGCTGCTCCAGCCCGATCGACGGGCTGGTGATCGACTGGTGCGCGCCGCCCTCGGCGGCCAGCGTCACCCCGGAGGGCGTCCCGACCAGGATGCTCTGGCCGCCGGCGTAGATCCCGAACGACCAGGGCTCCAGGCAGCGGGCGACGAACGGGTCGTACACCGTGGCGATCGGCAGCAGCGCGTGCCCGGTGCGGCTCCAGGTCGCGCCGAGCTCGCCGAGCAGCCCGACCAGGTTGGTCTCGGCGATGCCGAGCTCCATGTGCTGGCCGCCGGTGCCCTCGGTCCAGCGGACCAGGCGGTCGTCGTCGTCGAGGAACCAGTCCTGGCGGTCCAGCACCGACCACACGCCGGTCGCGTTGATCCAGCCCCCGAGGTTGGTCGAGGAGGCGACGTCGGGGCTCAGGGTGACGACGCGCTCGGCGACCTCGGGAGCGGTGCGCCGCAGGTCGAGCAGGAACCGGCCGAGCGCGGCCTGGGTGGAGACGGTGCCGCCGGCCCGGCGGCCGAACGACGTGGGCGGCGCCGGCGCCGGCGCGAGGACGACCGGCTCGCGGCGCAGCGCCCGGGCGCGCTCGGCGCACAGCGTCGCCTCCGGGCCGGCCGGCAGCGGCTGCCACGGGTCGTCGACGGAGGTGCCCAGCGCCACCGCCAGCTCGCGCATCTGCGCGGGCGTGAGCAGCGCGGAGTGGTTGCCCGGGTGGCCCTCGACGGGCAGCCCCCACCCCTTGATCGTGTACGCGAACACGACGGTCGGCCGGTCCGGCGCCACCTGCGCGTAGGTCTGCGCGAGCAGCCGCTGGTCGTGCCCGCCGAGGTCGCGCAGCGTCGCCGCGAGCTCGGGCCCGTCGACGCCCTCGACCAGCGCCCGCAGCGACCGCGCGCCGGGCAGGGCGGACAGCAACCGCTCGTGCACCTGGTCGGCCGGCGCGCGCAGCAGCCGCTGGTACTCCTCGTTCGACATCGACTCGAGCCGGTCCTGCAGCAGGTCCCCGCCGGGCTCGCCGAACAGCGCGGAGATGCGGTGCCCCCACTTGCAGGTCAGCACCTGCCACCCGGCGGCGGCGAACATGCCCTGCAGACGGGCGATCTGGACGTCGGGCACCACCCGGTCGAGCGACTGGCGGTTGAGGTCGACGACCCACAGCAGCTCGCCGAGCCGGGACACCATCGGGTCGGCGGCCGCCTCCCAGACCGCGCCCTCGTCGAGCTCGGCGTCGCCCACGAGCGCCACGAACCGGCCGGCCGGCACCTCCGCGCCCCGTGAGCGCAGGTAGCGGTGCGACAGCGCCGCCCAGACGGTGGCCGTCGCCCCGATGCCCACGCTGCCGGTGGAGAAGTCGACGGTGTCGGGGTCCTTGCGGCGGCTCGGGTAGCTCTGCAGCCCGCCGCGCTGGCGCAGGGTCGGCAGCCACCGGGCGTCGAGGTCGCCGAGCAGGTGGTTGACGGCGTGCAGCACCGGCGAGGCGTGCGGCTTGACCGACACCCGGTCGGCCGCCGTCAGCTCCCGGAACCACAGCGACGTCATGATCGAGACCAGGCTCGCGCTGCTGGCCTGGTGGCCGCCGACCTTGAGACCGGAGGGGTCCTTGCGGCCGTTGTTGGCGGCGTCGACGATGCTGGTCGCCAGCCACAGGACGCGCCGGGCCAGGGCGTCGAGGACGGCGTCAGCGGCCGCAGCATCCGGCGCGGTCTGCGTCGAGGCGGTCATGCCGGCAGCGCCACGACGACCCGGTCGCCCTGCACCGAGGCGGCGTAGGTGGCCAGAGGCGTACGCGCCGGCGGGCCCTGCGGCACCCCGGTCCGCAGGTCGAACACCGACGCGTGCAGCGGGCACTCCACCGCGCAGCCCTCGAGGAACCCGTCCGACAGCCAGGCCTGCATGTGGGAGCACTCGTCCTGGATCCCGAAGTAGCCGCCGTCGACGGCGAACACCGCGACCCGACCGGCGTCGGGGTCCTCGACGACCGCGACCTCCCCGTCAGGCAGGTCGCCCACCGCGCACACGTCCACCAGGCGGGTCGCCGCGCCCGCGCTCGACAGTCCCGAGGTCATGCCCCGGAGCCTGCCACGAGCGGGCGCGCCGCCCGGCCGCCGGTCAGCTGCCGACCACGCCGATCTCGGTGAGGAAGTCCTTGGCGACGTCGGCGGGGGCCTCGCCCTCGACGTCCACCTTGGCGTTGAGCTCGGTGAGCTTGCCGTCGGTGAGCTTCGCGGCGATCGGCACGAACAGGGCGTCGAACGCCGCGGCCTTCGGCGTGTAGACGTCGGTCTTCATCACCGCGGCAATGTTGTAGGGCGGGAAGAACGACTTGTCGTCCTTGAGCACGGTCAGCTTGTTGTTGAGGATCTGGCCGTCGGTGGCGAACACGACCGCGAAGTCGCAGTCGTCGCCCTTGCCGACCTGCGTGTAGACCAGCGACGGCTCGAGCTGGACCACCTGGTTGGCGGGCAGGTCGAAGCCGTACGTCTTCTCGACGCCGGGCAGGCCGTCGTTGCGGTTGATGAACTCTGCCGAGGAGCACAGCCGGGCCTTGGCCGGGTCCGCGTTGGCCAGCTTGGCCCAGTCGCTGATGGTGGCCACCCGGGACTCGGTGACCGCCTGCTGGTTCGCGGCGATCGCGAAGGTGTTGTTGGCCTCGGCCCGGGCGAACCAGGTCATGCCGTTGGCCGTGTCCGCCTGCTTGACCGCGTCGAACTGCTGCTGCGCGCCGGGAACCGGGTCCGTCTTCTTGAGGATCGTGATCCAGCCGGTGCCGGTGTACTCGTAGTACATGTCGATCTCGCCCTTCTCGAGGGCGGCGCGGACGACGGACGTGCCGGTGATGTTGGTCTTGTCCTCGACGTCCGCGCCGGCGGCCTGCAGGGCCTGCACGGCGATCTGCCCGAGCACCAGCTGCTCGGTGAACTCCTTGGACCCCACGCTGATCTGGACGCCGGACAGGTCGGCGCCCTGCACGGCTTCGCCGGTCGTGGTGTCCTCACCGCCGCCGCAGGCGGCCAGTGCCAGCGAGGCGGCGAGCAGGGCGGCGGGCAGCCGCAGGGAGGTGGCGGATCGGGGCATGTCGTGCCTCTCGGGTGAGTGCGGGCCTACAGGCCCTTGGGACGCAGCGCCTGCTCGAGCAGGCTGCCGAGGTGGTCGATGAGCAGCGCCAGCACGCCGGCGAGGATCGCCCCGACCACGGTCGCGGTGACCCGGTTGAGGACCAGCCCCTGGTAGATCGTCTCGCCGAGCCCGCCGGCGTTGATGAGCGCGGCGATCGTCGCGGTGCCGACGTTGATGACGGCGGCGGTACGGATGCCGGCGAGCACCACGGGAACGGCCAGGGGCAGCTCGATGCGCCGCAGCACGGTCAGCCGCGACATCCCCATCCCGCGGGCAGACTCCACCACGAAGCGGTCCACCTGCTGCAGCCCCACGATGGTGTTGCGCAGGACGGGAAGAAAGGCGTAGAGCACCAGCGCGAAGATGGCCGGCGTGAAGCCGATGCTGCCGAGCGACACCGCGAACAGCACGACCACGCCCAGCGAGGGCACGCCCTGCGCGATGTTGCCGAGGCCGACGATGGCCGGTACGACGCGGCGCAGCGAGGGACGGGTCGCCAGCACCCCCGCCGGCACCGCGAGCGCGACGACCACGAGGGTCGACACCCCCACGAGCTTGAGGTGCTGCAGCGTCTGGTCGACCAGGCGGGACGGGTCGAGCAGCCGGGCCTCGATGCTGTCGAGCTGGGCGGTCGTCACGTACCGGTAGACGCCGAACACGACCAGCGCGAGCAGGACCGGCAGGCCGAGGACGCGCAGCAGGCGCAAGGCCGCGCTGCCACCCGAGGGGCGGGCGCCGGGAGCCGGAACCCCTGCGCCCGGCGGGACCAGCCCGGCTGCGCCGCCTTCGGTCCCGACACTGCTGCCGGGGTCGAGCGTGCCGGTGCTCACGGCTCGTCGTCCAGCAGCCGGGAGCCGGCCGGCCGGGGCTGCAGGGAGGCGTCGTGGGCAGAGCCGGCCGGCACCCGAACCCCGTCGCGTGCGGCGAGCCGCATCGTCTCCGCGGCCGCCATGATCACGTTCATGTCGACCGTCCCGACGTAGCCGCCGCGGCCGTCGACCACGACGACGCCGCCCACCCGGCTCGACACCATCGCGTCCAGCGCGCCGGCGAGCGTGGTCTGCGGGTCCACGACGGCGGAGACCGCCGTACCGACACGGTCCAGGCTCCCGCTGGCGCGGAGCAGGTCGTCGCGGTGGGCCCACCGCTGGGGGCGCCGCTGCTCGTCGACCAGGAGCACCCAGTCGGCCCCGGCGGCCCGCAGGATGTCGAACGCGGCGTCGCGGCCCTGCCCGAGCACCGCGACCGGCCAGTCGGCCAGCGCGAAGTCGCCCACCCGAGCCAGCCCGAGGCGCTTGAGCGACGCCCCGGCCCCGATGAACTCGGCGACGAAGTCGTCGGCCGGCTCGGCCAGGATCCGCTCCGGGGTGTCGTACTGGGCGATGACGGACTGCTCGCGCAGCACGGCGATCCGGTCGCCCATCTTGATGGCCTCGTCGATGTCGTGCGTGACGAAGACGATGGTCTTGCGGATCTCCTGCTGCAGGCGCAGGAACTCGTTCTGCAGCTTCTCCCGGGCGATCGGGTCGACCGCGCCGAACGGCTCGTCCATGAGCATGACGGGCGGGTCCGCGGCGAGCGCTCGCGCGACCCCGATCCGCTGCCGCTGCCCGCCGGAGAGCTCCCGCGGGTAGCGCCCCCGGTAGGTGCCCGGGTCCATGCCGACGAGCTCGAGCATCTCGTCGACCCGCGCCTTCGTCCGGGCGGCCGTCCACTTGAGCAGCTGGGGGACCACCGCGACGTTGTCCGCGATGGTCATGTGCGGGAACAGGCCGATCTGCTGGATCACGTAGCCGATCCGCCGGCGCAGCTCGTCCGGCGACGAGCGCGTGACGTCCTCGCCCTGCAGCCGGATGATGCCCGAGCTCGGCTCGATGATCCGGTTGATCATCTTCATCGTGGTGGTCTTGCCACAGCCCGACGGCCCGACCAGGACGACGATCTCGCCCTCCGGCACGACCAGGTCGAGCGCGGCGACCGCGGGCTGGTCCTGCCCGGGGTAACGCTTGGTGAGCTGCTCAAGGGAGATGGCGGGGGTCGGGGTCATCGCAGGCCCTTCGAGGTGGTCAGCCGCGACAGCAGCAGGAACATGGCATCGAGCAGGACGGCGATGACGACGACGCCCAGTGTGCCCGCGAGCGCCAGGTTCTGGGCATTGGGGCTGCCGATCAGCCGTAGCCCGGAGAAGATCAGCTCGCCCAGCCCCGGCCCGCGCACGAGGGCGCCGAGCGCGGCGATGCCGACGAGCAGCACGGCGGAGACGCGTACGCCCGTGAGCACCACGGGCCAGGCGAGCGGCAGCTCGATGCGCACCAGGCGCCGCCGGGGCCCCATGCCCACGCCCTTCGCGGCCTCGACGATGGCCGGGTCGACCGCGAGCAGCCCGGTGACCGTGTTGCGAATGATCGGCAGCAGGGAGTAGAGGACCAGGCCGGGCAGCACCACCGCCGTGCCGAGCTTGCCGATGGCGCCGAACAGCAGCGAGAACAGGGCGAACGACGGGATGGTGAGGATCAGGCCGGTGGTGTTGAGGGCGATCGACCGGGCGACCGGACGGCGGGCGACGAGCACGCCGATGCCCACCCCGAGGACCGTCCCCAGCGCCAGCGCCTGCAGGACCAGGACCAGGTGTTCGAGCCCGAGCGAGAGCAGCCGGTCGTAGTTACGCTCGAGATACGCCCAAAAGCTCACGCGTCACAGAACCACATCGCCCCGCCCCGCCCGCCGCGGCACGCCCGTGCAGGTGTCCAGGGTGGCCGGTCAGTGCCCCATGCCGAGCCCACCGTCGACCGGCAGCACTGCCCCGGTGACGTACGACGACGCGTCCCCGGCGAGGAAAGCGATGACGCCCGCGATCTCCTCGGAGCGGGCCGTACGGCCCAGCGGGATGGTCTTGAGCAGCTCGGCCCTGCGGGCGTCGCCGAGGTCGGCCGTCATGTCGGTGTCCACGAAGCCGGGCGCCAGCACGTTGCTGGTGATCCCCCGGCTGCCGAGCTCGCGGGCCAGCGACCGGGCCAGCCCGACCAGGCCGGCCTTGCTGGCCGCGTAGTTGGCCTGTCCCGGGCCGCCCGACAGCGCGACGACGGACGAGACGAAGACCAGCCGACCCCACCGTGCCTTGAGCATCCCGCGGGACGCGCGCTTGGCGACCCGGAAGGCGGCCGTGAGGTTGGCGTCGAGCACCCCGGTGAACGACTCCTCGGACATCCGCAGCAGCAGCTGGTCGTCGGTGATGCCGGCGTTGCTGACGAGCACCTCGACCGGCCCCTGCGCCGCCTCGACCTCGCCGAACGCCCGGTCGACGTCCGCGCTGCTCGTCACGTCGCAGCGCACCCCGAGCAGCCCCTCGGGCGCCTCGCTGCGGTAGGTCACGGCCACCCGGTGGCCCTGCTCCGCGAGCTGGCGGGCGGTGGCCAGGCCGATGCCCCGGTTGCCCCCGGTGACCAGTACGGACCGGCTCGTCATGGCTGCTCCAGGTGGCATGCGGGGGAGCCTAGGTCCAGGCCCGGTCGGGCCCGGACGCTGCCTCCGCCGGGGCCCGTCGGGCTGGGGCGGATCCTGCGCAGTGCCCGCCGGTCGGCGTGCGCGCGCCGATGATCGCGTGGTCCCCAGGCCGGGCTTGCTGGGGCCGGGATGACCTGGAGCGGGCGGGCCGGCGGGTGGACTCTGCCGAGGATGGTGCCGTCGCAGGCGTACGCCCCGACAGAGTGCGTGCGCCCTCGGCGCGTGGGGCGGTGCTCGACAGCGGTCGCCTACGAACGCCAGTTGTGCCTTTCGCGTAGGCCCGGTCGGGGTTTGGCCGCGCTGGCCGCCCCGGACCCCGCAGCGACCGGGAGCGCTTGCGCTGCAGCCCCACCGGTGGTAGCCTTCGAACACCAGTTCGAGCAGCCGTTAGGGGGTCGCCGTGTTCACCAGCCCGGACGACCTGCCCGGCGACGGCTGGATCTTCGCCGGCGACCCCGGGCCGTTCCCGCCGGTCGACACCGAACCCGGGTGTTACGGCGAGAACTGCCCCGGGGGCGACGGTCGGGCGGCCGCGCCCGGGCTGGGGGCGGTCGGGCTGGCTGCGGACCGGCTGGCCGCGGATGGGCTGGGTGCGGACGGCCCGGCGGGGTGGGCGGCGCCCGGGGTGCCGCGGCCGGCCGCCGGCCCGCACCCGCTGCTCGCGGCCCTGTCCGGGGCGTTGGACGCGATCAGCGACCGGGGGCCGCTGTCGGGGTCCCGCGCGGACACCGGCGCGCTGCTGCTGCTCGC
>DASTLY010000002.1:0-10047 GCA_035714445.1 Mycobacteriales bacterium | reverse complement strand
CCGGCCGCAACGCGGCGGCCGGTGGACCGTTCGGAGTCGACGTGACAGAACGTCTCAAGCCACACACCCTGGCGGGTGAGCTGGCGGCGGAGTTCGCCGGAACCATGATCCTCATCCTGTTCGGTGTCGGCGTCGTGGCCCTGGTGGTCGCCGGCGGCATCGGCGACCACGACAGCATCGCCTGGGCCTGGGGCCTGGCGGTGACACTGGGCGTCTACGTCTCGGCGCGCATCAGCGGCGCGCACCTCAACCCCGCCGTGACGGTGACGCTGGCGCTGTTCCGGGGCTTCTCCTGGAGCAAGGTCGCGCCGTACGCGCTGGCCCAGACGGCCGGCGCCTTTGTGGCGGCGCTGATCGTGCGCTGGAACTACAGCGAGGTCATCGCCGCCTTCGACCCGGGCAACACGATCAAGTCGCAGGGCATCTTCTCCACCCTGCCGGGCAACGGCGAGCTGCCGGTCGGCACCGGCGGGGCGCTGCGCGACCAGATCATCGGCACCGCGATCCTGCTGTTCTGCATCCTCGCGGTGGGCGACGCCCGCAGCTCCGCGCCGACGGCCAACCTCGCCCCGTTCATCGTCGGTCTCATCGTCGTGGCCATCGGCTTCGCCTGGGGCACGAACGCCGGCTACGCGATCAACCCCGCCCGCGACTTCGGGCCCCGGCTCGCCACCTTCTTCACCGGTTACGGGGGCGCCTGGCGCGACCAGACGGGCTCGCTGTACTTCTGGGTGCCCATCCTCGGCCCGCTCATCGGCGGCCCGCTCGGCGCGCTCCTGTACGACCTGCTCATCGGCCGCAACCTGCCGATCGAGGACGCGGACGAGGAGCCCGGCCGCACCACGACGGAGCCGGAGGCCGGTTCCGACCACGAGCACGGCCCCGGCACCCACGCGCACGGCTCCGACACCCCTGACACACACGACCACCCGCACGGCCGTACGGCCGGCGGATCCACCGAGCTGAGGAGCGAGACCCGTGGCTGACTTCATCGGCGCCGTCGACCAGGGCACGACCAGCACCCGCTTCATGATCTTCGACCACGCGGGCAACGAGCAGGGCAAGTACCAGCTCGAGCACGAGCAGATCCTCCCGCAGGCCGGCTGGGTCGAGCACAACCCGGTGGAGATCTGGGAGCGCACCGTCTCGGTGATGCGCTCGGCGATGGACTCCAAGGGGCTGACGCTCAACGACCTGGCCGCGGTCGGCATCACCAACCAGCGCGAGACGACCGTCGTGTGGGACCGCAAGACCGGCCGGCCGTACTACAACGCGATCGTCTGGCAGGACACCCGCACCGACCGGATCGCCTCCGCGCTGGAGCGCGAGGGCAAGGGCGACGTCATCCGGCAGAAGGCCGGCCTGCCTCCCGCGACGTACTTCTCCGCAGGCAAGGTGCAGTGGATCCTGGAGAACGTCGACGGCGTGCGGGAGGCGGCCGAGCGCGGCGACGCCATCTTCGGCAACACCGACAGCTGGGTCACCTGGAACCTCACCGGCGGGATCGACGGCGGGCTGCACGTCACCGACCCGACCAACGCCAGCCGCACCATGCTCATGGACCTCGAGACCCTCGAGTGGGACGACGAGCTGCTGGGCTTCTTCAACATCCCGCGCTCCATGCTGCCGAAGATCGTGCCGTCCAGCGACCCCGACAGCTACGGGCAGGTCCGCTACCAGGGCCGCGAGGTGCCGCTGACCGGCGTGCTCGGCGACCAGCAGGCGGCCACCGTCGGGCAGGTGTGCTTCGCCGTCGGTGAGGCCAAGAACACCTACGGCACCGGCAACTTCATGCTGCTCAACACCGGCGAGGAGCTGGTCCGCTCCAAGGCCGGGCTGCTCACGACCGTCTGCTACCAGTTCGCCGGCAGCAAGCCGACCTACGCGCTCGAGGGCTCGATCGCGGTCACCGGCTCGGCGGTGCAGTGGCTGCGCGACCAGCTGGGCATCATCAGCGGCGCCGCGCAGAGCGAGTCGCTGGCCCGCCAGGTGCCGGACAACGGCGGCATCTACTTCGTGCCGGCGTTCTCCGGCCTGTTCGCGCCGTACTGGCGCTCGGACGCCCGCGGGGCGATCGTCGGGCTGTCGCGCTTCAACACCAACGCGCACCTGGCCCGGGCGACGCTGGAGGCGATCTGCTACCAGAGCCGCGACGTCGTCGAGGCGATGGCCAAGGACTCCGGCGTCACCCTCGACGTGCTCAAGGTCGACGGCGGCGTCACGTCCAACGCGCTGTGCATGCAGATGCAGGCCGACATCCTCGGCGTGCCGGTCAGCCGGCCGGTCGTCGCGGAGACGACGGCGCTGGGGGCGGCGTACGCGGCGGGGCTCGCGGTCGGTTTCTGGAAGGACACCGACGAGCTGCGCGAGAACTGGAACGAGGACCAGCGCTGGAGCCCCGAGTGGAATGACGAGCAGCGCGCCAAGGGTTACGAGGGGTGGCAGAAGGCCGTGACGCGAACGCTCGATTGGGTGGACGTTGATTGATGTGAATGCAGTGACGCAGCCACGCCCGGCACGACCCCCCGTCCAGAACAGCGCAAGGCCACCCAGCAGCGCGCTGTCCCCCGACGCCCGCGAGCGCGCCCTGCAGGAGCTGGCGGTCGGCGAGCTCGACGTGCTGGTCGTCGGCGGGGGTGTGGTCGGCACCGGCTGCGCGCTGGACGCCGTGACCCGCGGCCTGCGCACCGGCCTGGTCGAGGCGCGGGACTGGGCCAGCGGCACCTCGAGCAGGTCGAGCAAGCTGCTGCACGGCGGCCTGCGCTACCTCGAGATGCTGGACTTCGCCCTGGTGAAGGAGGCGCTCAAGGAGCGCGGCCTGCACCTGCAGCGGCTCGCGCCGCACCTGGCCCGGCCGGTGAGCTTCCTCTACCCGCTGCAGCACCGCGGGTGGGAGCGGCCCTACGTCGGGGCCGGCATCGCCCTGTACGACGTGATGGCGATGGTCGGCGCCGGCAAGGTCGACGGCATGCCGGTGCACAAGCACATGTCCAAGCGCAGAGCGCTGCGCGAGGCCCCGTGCCTGAAGCCCACCGCGCTGACCGGCGCCGTCAAGTACTACGACGGCCAGGTCGACGACGCCCGGCACGTGATGATGATCGCCCGGACCGCGGCGTCGTACGGCGCGCTGTGCGCCAACCGGACCAAGGTCGTGACGTTCCTGCGGCAGGGTGAGCGGGTCACCGGCGCCCGGCTGCGGGACCTCGAGACCGGGCGGGAGTTCGACGTCCGGGCCAAGCAGGTCATCAACGCCACCGGCGTCTGGACCGACGACACGCAGGGCATGGTCGGCAGCCGTGGCCAGATCAAGGTGCAGGCCAGCAAGGGCGTGCACCTGGTCGTGCCGCGCGACCGGATCCAGTCCTCGACCGGGCTGATCCTGCGCACCGAGAAGAGCGTGCTGTTCGTCATCCCGTGGGGGCGGCACTGGATCGTGGGGACCACGGACACCCCGTGGGCGCTGGACAAGGCGCACCCCGCGGCCACGGCGAAGGACATCGACTACGTCCTGGACCACGTCAACTCGGTGCTGAGGACGCCGCTCACCCACGCCGACGTCGAGGGCGTCTACGCCGGGCTGCGGCCGCTGCTGTCCGGCGAGTCCGACGCGACGAGCAAGCTCTCCCGCGAGCACGTCGTCGCCCACCCCGCACCGGGGCTGGTCGTCGTCGCCGGCGGCAAGTACACGACGTACCGGATCATGGCCCGGGACGCCGTGGACGAGGCCAGCCGGGCCCTGGACGGGCGGGTCCCGGAGTCGGTCACCGACGACGTGGCGCTGGCCGGCGCCGAGGGCTACCACGCGCTGTGGAACCAGCGGCACCTGCTCGCCGAGCAGTCCGGCCTGCACGTCGCGCGCATCGAGCACCTGCTGCACCGGCAGGGCTCGCTGATCCACGAGCAGCTCGAGCTCGTGGCGGCCGACCCCAGCCTCGGCGAGCAGCTCGAGGGCAGCGAGGACTACCTGCGCGTCGAGGTGGTCTACGCGGCGTCGCACGAGGGGGCGCGGCACCTCGACGACGTGCTCGCCCGGCGCACCCGGCTGTCGATCGAGACCTGGGACCGCGGCCTGGCCGCGGCCGAGGCGGCGGCCCGGCTCATGGCCGGCGTCCTGGGCTGGGACGAGGACCAGATCCAGAACGAGATCAACCACTACGTACGACGGGTGGCTGCCGAGCGCGACTCGCAGGAGCAGCCCGACGACGAGGTCGCCGACGCCGCACGCCTGGCGGCCGAGGACGTCGTCCTCACGTAGGCGCGGTGGGTCGCGGCCCGGTCGGTCAGCCTCCGGGCGGACCGGGCCGCACCCAGTCCATGCTGCGCTGCACCGCCCTCGACCAGTTGTCGTACTCCCGGTCGCGGCGCTCCGGGTCCATCGCGGGCAGCCACTGGCCGGCGCGGTGCCAGTTGCGCCGCAGGCCCTCGAGGTCGGCCCAGTAGCCCACCGCGAGCCCGGCGGCGTACGCGGCCCCCAGCGACACCGTCTCGCGCACCATCGGCCGGATCACCGGCACGTCCAGCACGTCCGCGAGGATCTGCATGAGCAGGTGGTCCGCGGTCATGCCGCCGTCCACCCGCAGGCTCTCCAGCCGCAGGCCGGAGTCGGCGTCCATGGCGTCGACGACCTCCCGGGTCTGCCACGCCACCGCCTCCAGCACCGCCCGCGCCAGGTGGCCCTTGGTGACGTACGACGTGAGCCCGACGATCAGCCCGCGGGCCTCGCTGCGCCAGTGCGGCGCGAACAGTCCCGCGAACGCCGGCACGATGTAGCAGCCGCCGTTGTCCTCGACGGTCATCGCGAGGGTCTCGATCTCCGGGGCGCTGCGGATCAGCCCCAGTCCGTCGCGGAACCACTGGACCAGCGAGCCGGTCACCGCGATGGAGCCCTCCAGCGCGTAGCGGGCGGGCTCCTGCCCGAGCTGGTAGCCGACGGTGGTGAGCATCCCGTGCCCGGACCGGACGATCTCCGTGCCGGTGTTGAGGAGCAGGAAGCTGCCGGTGCCGTAGGTGCACTTGGCCTCACCCGGCGCGAAGCAGGTCTGGCCGAACAGCGCGGCCTGCTGGTCACCGAGCGCCGCGGCGATCGGGGTGCCGGGCAGCACCGCCGTCGCCAGCCCGTACACCTCGCTGGAGGACCGGATCTGCGGCAGCATCGCGCGCGGCACGCCCATCGCGTCGAGCAGGGTGTCGTCCCAGCGCAGGGCCGTGATGTCCATGAGCATGGTCCGGCTGGCGTTGGTCACGTCGGTGACGTGGACACCGCCGTCCGGGCCCCCGGTGAGCTGCCAGATCAGCCAGGTCTCCATCGTGCCGAACAGCACCTCGCCGCGCTCGGCGCGCTGCCGCAGCCCGGGCGTGTGGTCGAGCAGCCACCGCAGCCGCGGCCCGGCGAAGTACGGCGCCAGCGGCAGCCCGCAGCGGTCGCGGAACCGGTCGGGGCCGTGCTCGCCGGCCAGCTCCTGCACCAGGTCGGCGGTGCGGGTGTCCTGCCAGACCACCGCTCGGCCGACCGGCCGGCCGGTGGCCCGCTCCCACAGCACGGTGGTCTCGCGCTGGTTGGCGATCCCGAGAGCCACGACCTGCTCGGGCAGGGCGCCGGCCTGCGCCAGCGCGTCCGGGACCACCCGGCATACGTTGCGCCAGATCTCCTCGGCGTCGTGCTCGACCCAGCCGGGGCGCGGGTAGTGCTGCTGGTGCTCGGCCTGCGCGACCGCGACGAGCCGGCCGCTCTGGTCGAACAGGATGCACCGGGTGGAGGTCGTGCCCTGGTCGATGGACGCGACGAAGCGCGGGAGCGGTCTCACGGGCTCGCGTTCAGCTGCCCGGCGCCAGCTCGCGGGAGATCGCGCGGGCGGCGCTCTGCACGAGCGCGAGCAACGCCGGGCGGGGTGCGCCGTCGCTGTCGCACAGGTCGTCGACGGCGCCGGTGATGCCGACGGCGGCCACCGTCAGGCCGCCGCGGTCGCGGACGGGGGCGGCGATGCCGGCCTCCCCCATCTCCCGCTCCTGCGCCTCGAACGCCCAGCCCTGCGCCCTGACCTTCGCGAGCGCCGCGGAGAGCCGGTGCGGGGTGGCGCAGGTCAGCGGGGTGTACGCCGGCAGCACGCCGCGCAGGGCGAGGGCCGCGGCGCCCGCGTCGTACGCCAGCAGCACCTTGCCGAGCGCGCAGGCGTGCGCGGGCCGGTGCGACCCGACGTCGAGCGACTGCTCGGTGTCGTCCGGCCGGAAGCCGTGGTGCACGACGAGCACGGCCGGGCCGTCGAGGACCCCGAGGCGCACGGCCTCGCCGGACCGGGCGGCCAGCGTGTCGGTCCAGTTGAGGGCGAGGGAGCGCAGCTCGTTGGGGTCCAGGTGCCAGGCGGTCAGCTCCAGCAGGCCGGCGCCCAGCAGGTACTTGCCGCTGGGCCGGTCCTGCTCGACGAAGCCGACCTCCTGCAGGGTGCGCAGGATCCCGTGCGCGGTGCCCTTCGCCAGGCCCAGCGAGTTGGCGACCTCGACGCAGCCGAGCCGGCCGGCGCCCCCGGACAGCAGCCGCAGGACCGCCGCCGCGCGCTCGATCGACTGCACCGACCCCGGCATGCGCGCACCCTAGCTCCAGGACCGGCGGGACCGGGCCGACCAGTAGTCCGACGGCTCCTCGGCCAGGCCCTCCAGCTCCTGCAGGACGTCCGCGGGCAGCGCCAGGTCGGCCGCGGCCAGGTTGCTGCGCAGCTGCCCGGGCGTGACCGCGCCCGACAGCACGCACGTCACCCACGGCTGCGCGAGCGCGGCGGCCCCCGCGAGCACGTCGACGCCCACGCCGAGGCCGGCGGCGAGCTCGGCCACCCGCCGGGCGCCGGCGCTGTCCGCCCCGCCTGGCGCCAGCCGGCCGTTGGCCACGGCCTCCTTGACCAGCACCTGCGCGCCGGCGGCAGCGGCCTGCTCCAGCGCCGGGCCGGCGCTGGTCTCCAACACGTTCCAGGTCGTCTGCACAGAGGTGAACAGCGGCCGGCCGCCGACCTGCACGTCCACCGCCCGGCGGACGACCTCGGCCTGCTGCGGGCCGGAGGTCGACACGCCGACCCGCACGCCGCTGTCGCGCAGCTGCGCCAGCGCGGCGTGCACCGGCGCGTCGTCGAGGACGCCGCTCTCGAGCGTGGCGCTGTGGACGTGGTAGACGGCGAGCCGGTCGCCGAGCAGGGCGTACGACTCGTCGCGCTGCTCCCGGAACGCCGCCAGCGAGTGGTCCTTGACCTCGTGCACGGGCGCGTCCAGCCGCCAGCCGCCGACGTAGCGGTAGCCCCACTTGGACCCGACCTCGACCGGCGCGTCCGGGTGCGCCGCCAGCCAGGACGCCAGGAACTGCTCCGCCCGGCCGTACGACCGCGCGGCGTCGACGTAGCGCACGCCCGCCGCCACCGCCGCGTCGAGCAGCTCCCACGTACGCCGCTCCAGGTCCTGCGGGCTGCGCGCGCCGCCCAGATCCCGGTCGCGGCCGGCCGTGATGTACGCCGGGCGGGCGACGGCGGCCAGGCCCAGACCGATGCGCACGCCGCCCTCCTCGTGTCCCTTGTGTCACAGGCGACGGAACCCTAGCCTCCGACCGCACCTCCCCCGAAGAGAGCACCAGGCCCAGGAGTCTTCAGTGAAGAAGCTCATCAACGACCCCGCGGACGTCGTCGCCCAGGCGCTGCGCGGGATGGCCCTCGCGCACCCCGAGCTGCGCGTCGACCTCGAGAACCGCATCGTCGTGCGCGGCGACGCGCCGGTGGCGGGCAAGGTCGGCATCGTGTCCGGCGGCGGGGCGGGGCACGAGCCGCTGCACGGCGGGTTCGTCGGACCGGGGATGCTCGACGCCGCCTGCGCCGGCGAGGTGTTCACCTCCCCGGTCCCGGACCAGATGATGGCGGCGACGCAGGCGGTGGACGGCGGCGCCGGCGTCCTGCACGTCGTGAAGAACTACACCGGCGACGTCATGAACTTCGAGATGGCCGCCGAGCTGGTCGCCGCGGAGTCCGGCACCGAGGTGGTCGCGGTGGTGACCGACGACGACGTGGCCGTCGAGGACAGCACCTACACCGCCGGGCGGCGCGGGGTGGGCGTCACCGTGCTGCTCGAGAAGATCGCCGGCGCGGCGGCGGAGCAGGGCCGGCCGCTCGCCGAGGTAGCGGACCTCGCGCGCAAGGTCAACGCGCAGGGCCGCAGCATGGGCATGGCGCTGACCTCCTGCACGGTCCCCGCCGCCGGCACGCCGACCTTCGAGCTCCCCGAGGGCGAGATGGAGATCGGCGTCGGCATCCACGGCGAGCCCGGCCGCCGGCGGGTGCCGGTCGCCCCGGCCCGCGAGATCGCCGCGATGCTGGTCGAGCCGGTGCTGGCCGACCGCGACTACACCGGCAGGCAGGTCCTGGCCTTCGTCAACGGCCTCGGCGGCACCCCGCTGATCGAGCTCTACCTGATGTACGCCGAGGTCGCCGCGATCCTCGAGCGCTCCGGCGTGACGGTCGCCCGGTCGCTGGTCGGGTCCTACATGACCAGCCTCGACATGGCCGGCTGCTCGCTGACGCTGCTCGAGGTCGACGACGAGCTGGTCCGGCTGTGGGACGCCCCGGTACGCACCCCCGGCCTGCGCTGGGGCGTCTGACGGTGGCCGATCTGGTCGACACGGCCGCGCTCACCGCCTGGCTGCGGGAGTTCGCCCGCTCGGTCGCCGCCCAGAAGGACGCCCTGACCGCGCTCGACGCGGCGATCGGCGACGCCGACCACGGGGCCAACCTCGACCGGGGCATGACCGCGGTGGTGGCGGCGCTCGACGCCGCGCCCCCCGCGAGCCCCGCCGCCCTGCTCAAGCAGGTCGGCATGACGCTGGTGAGCAAGGTCGGCGGGGCGAGCGGCCCGCTCTACGGCACGCTGTTCCTGCGGATGGCCGGCCCCGCGGGCGACGGCCTGGACGCGGCCGGCTTCGCGGCGGCGCTGCGCGCCGGGCTGGAGGGCGTGGTCGCCCGGGGCAAGGCCGAGCTCGGCGACAAGACGATGGTGGACGCGCTGTCCCCGGCGTGCGACGCCCTCGACGCGGCGCTGGGCGGCGGCGCGGCGCTGCCGGAGGCGCTGCAGGCCGCGGTCGCGGCGGGCCGCGAGGGGCGTGACGCGACGGTCCCGCTGGTGGCGCGCAAGGGCCGGGCGAGCTATCTCGGGGAGCGCAGCGCCGGGCACCAGGACCCGGGGGCCACCTCGACGGTGCTGCTGCTCGAGGCGGCCGAGGCTGCCCTGACCACGTGAGCTCCGTCGGGCTCGTCGTCGTCTCGCACAGCCGGGCCCTCGCCGAGGCCGCCGTCGCGCTCGCCGCCGAGATGGCCCAGGCCGCCGAGCCGCCCCGGATCGCCGCCGGCCTCGACGACGGCGCGCTGGGCACCGACGCGGCGGCGATCCTCGAGGCCGTGGTCGACGCCGACCGCGGCGACGGCGTCGTGGTGCTCATGGACCTCGGCAGCGCGGTGCTGTCGGCCGAGCTCGCCCTCGAGCTGCTCGACGACGAGCAGCGCGAGCGGGTGCTGCTGACGCCCGCGCCGCTCGTGGAGGGCCTGGTCGCCGCGGTCGTGGCGGCCGCCGGCGGGGCCGACCGGCAGGAGGTGGCGGCGCAGGCGCTCGCCGGGCTCGCCGGCAAGCAGGCGCACCTGTCCGGGCCGGACGTCGGGCCCCCTGCCGCCGATCCCGCATCGGGGGTCGCCGACGCCCAGCGGTCCGTCGTCGTCCGGGACCCGCACGGGCTGCACGCCCGGCCGGCGACCCGCCTGGTGCGGGAGGCCGCCCGGTGGCCCGCGCGGGTCGAGCTGCGCAACGCCACGACCGGCTCGTCCTGGGTGTCCGGCAGCAGCCTGTCCGCGGTGACCGTGCTGGGCGTGCTCACCGGGCACGAGCTGCAGCTGCGGGCCGACGGCCCGGACGCGGGCGCCGCGCTGGAGGCGCTGGTCGCGGCGGTCGACGGCCCGGGCCCGGCGACGGCCGAGCCCCCGGCGCCGGTCCCGCAGTCCGGCGGTGGCGCGGTGGCCTGCTCCCCCGGCATCGTCG
>DASTLY010000001.1:0-7424 GCA_035714445.1 Mycobacteriales bacterium | reverse complement strand
GCCGTGCTCGCACAGCGCCCGGGCCAGCCGGCCCTTGGTCCACTTGTTGTCGTGGCTGACGGTCGTGCGCCGGCCGTCGACCTCGCGCAGCACCCGTACCTGCACCGCGCAGGGCACCCGGGCCAGCGCGGCGTACGTGGCCGAGCGCAGGTCGACCACGACGCCGCGGTGGTCCGCGAGCTCGGGCTCGAGCAGCGGCCGCCAGAGGGTGGCGAGCGGGCCGGCTCCCGGCAGCGAGGTCGACCCCGACAGCCGGTAGGCCGGGACCGCGTCGCGCGGCGTGAGCAGCCCGAACAGGGCGCTCGCGACGACCAGGCTCGCGTCCGCGCGCCGCCGGGCCGGCCCGTGCAGGGTGGCGTAGCCGAGCGCGTCGTACACCACCCCGGTGTAGCGCCGCATGGTGCGCAGCGTCGGCGAGGTGGACAGCGCGGCGTTCCTCGCGACCTCGGCCGCCTGGCCGGGGGTGCAGCCGAGCGCGCGGCGCAGGGCGTCCGGGTCGCGCACCGCCGCCTGCTCGAGGGCGTCGACCAGCAGCCGGCGGACGGGGGTGAGCGCCGGCCGGGACAGGCGGCCCAGGTCGAGCGGTGGCCCGTCGCCGCCGGGTGCCTTGCTCTCCGACGGCGGCAGCAGGACGAGCACGGGCCGCTAGGCCTCCTCGATGAGGTGGAAGACGTCGGGGTCCTCACGCAGCCGCGCGCGCAGCTCGGTGTCGAAGCGCCGGCCCAGCACCTGCACGAGGGCGTACGCGAGTCCCGCGACGATCAGGGCCAGCACCGGCGCGTCGTTCGACAGGCAGACGGCCCCGACGAACACGGCGCCAAAGGCCGTCGCCGCCAGGCCGCGTGCCCACCGGCGGGTGGTCGGCGGCGGCTCCCCGGCGAGCCACACCCCGGTCGCCCGGCGGTAGGCCTTGGGCAGGTGGTTGAGCGCCACCAGGTAGGTCACCAGGGCCGCGACGACCAGCGGCGGGCTGCCGGTGGCGAACGACGCGACGAGCAGCGCAAGGGCGCCACCCTGGGCCGGGTGGTACCAGCGCGGCGGGGTGAGCCGGTCCACCAGCGCGGAGCGCCGCGCCGCCGGTCCGTCCACAGCCGGCACGTTAATGCAGGTCGGCGGGTTCGCCCGCTGACTACGCTCGGGGCCCCGATCCCTCCTGGAGGACCCGTGCTCCGCATGTCCACGCTGTTCCTGCGCACGTTGCGTGAGGACCCCGCGGACGCGGAGGTCCCGAGCCACCGCCTGCTGGTGCGCGCCGGCTACGTCCGGCGGGTCGCGCCCGGCATCTACACCTGGCTGCCGCTGGGGCTCAAGGTGCTCGAGCGGGTGGCCGGGATCGTGCGCGAGGAGATGGACCGCATCGGCGGCCAGGAGGTGCTGTTCCCCGCGCTGCTGCCCCGCGAGCACTACGAGACCTCGGGGCGCTGGACGGAGTACGGCGACCTGCTGTTCCGGCTGAAGGACCGCAAGGGCAACGACTACCTGCTCGCGCCCACCCACGAGGAGCTGTTCACCACGCTGGTGAAGAGCGAGTGCAGCTCCTACAAGGACCTGCCGCTGGTGCTCTACCAGGTGCAGACGAAGTACCGCGACGAGGCCCGGCCGCGGGCCGGCCTCCTGCGCGGCCGCGAGTTCGTCATGAAGGACAGCTACTCCTTCGACCTCGACGACGAGGGCCTGCAGAGCTCCTACGACGCCCACCGGGTGGCCTACCAGCGGATGTTCGAGCGGTTGGGGCTGGACTACCGGATCGTCGCGGCGGTGAGCGGGGCCATGGGCGGCAGCGCCAGCGAGGAGTTCCTCGCGCCGGCACCGGCCGGCGAGGACACCTTCGTGTCCTGCACGTCCTGCGACTACGCGGCCAACACCGAGGCCGTCGAGGTCCGCGGGCCGGCGGAGCAGGACCCGGCCGCCCAGCCGCCGCTGCAGGTGCTGGACACCCCCGACACCCCGACCATCGCCACGCTCGTGCAGGTCCTGAAGGACAAGGGCGTCGACGTCGAGGCGTCCGGGACCCTCAAGAACGTCGTGGTGACCCTGCGCCACCCCGACGGCCGTCGCGAGACGCTCATCGTCGGCGTGCCCGGGGACCGCGAGGTCGACGTCAAGCGGCTCGAGGCCAACCTGGTGCCGGCCGAGGTCGAGGCCGCGGACGTGAGCGCCGTTCCCGGGCTGGTGAAGGGCTACATCGGGCCGCAGGGAGTGTCGGGCGCGCTGGCCGCAGGCGTGCGGTACGTCGTCGACCCCCTGGTCGTGCGCGGCTCCGCGTGGGTGACCGGCGCCAACGAGGAGGGCCGGCACGCCGTCAACGTGGTGCTGGGCCGCGACTTCGAGCCGTCGGGGGTCGTGCCGGCGGCGGAGGTCCGGGACGGCGACCTCTGCTCGCGCTGCGGGTCGCCGATGTCGATCGGCCGCGGGATCGAGATCGGGCACATCTTCCAGCTCGGCCGCAAGTACGCCGACGCCTTCGGCCTCGACGTGCTCGGCCCCCAGGGCAAGCCGGTCCGGGTGACCATGGGGTCGTACGGCGTGGGGGTGTCCCGAGCGGTCGCGGCGATCGCCGAGCAGTCCCACGACGAGAAGGGGCTGGTCTGGCCGCGCGGCGTCGCGCCGGCCGACGTGCACGTCGTCGCGGTCGGCAAGGGCGACCAGGGCGGCGTCGCGGAGCGGCTGGCGGCGGGCCTGTCGACGGAGGGCCTGCGGGTGCTGCTCGACGACCGTGGCGGCTCCCCGGGCGTGGCGTTCAAGGACGCCGAGCTGCTCGGGATCCCGTCGGTGCTCGTGGTCGGCAAGGCCCTGGCCGACGGGCTCGTCGAGCTGCGCGACCGGCGCTCCGGCACCAGCAGGGTGGTCGCCGTCGAGGAGGCCGTGCAGGCCGTCGTGGACGAGGTGCGGGCCGACCGGCCGGCGGGGGCGGTCGGCTGAGCGGTCCGCGCCCGGCCGCGGGGACGCCCGCGCTGGTGCTGCTCCAGCGGGCCGGGGTGCCCCACACGGTCCACAGCTACGACGCGGTCGCCGGGTCGTCGTACGGCGAGGCGGGCGCGCGGGCGCTCGGGGTCGCCGCCGAACGGATGCTGAAGACGCTGCTGGTCGACCTCGACGGCGAGCTGGTCTGCGCCGTCGTCCCGGTCGCCGGGTCCCTGGACCTCAAGGCGCTGGCCGCCGCGCTGGGCGGCAAGCGTGCGGCGCTGGCCGACCCGGCCCGGGCTGAGCGCTCCAGCGGCTACGTCGTCGGCGGCATCAGCCCGCTCGGCCAGCGGCACCGGCTGCGCACCGTCGTCGACGAGAGCGCCGGGCTGTTCGACACGGTGCTGGTATCCGGCGGCCGGCGGGGCCTGTCGGTCGAGCTGGCGCCGGCCGACCTGGTCGAGCAGACGGCGGCGGTGGTGGCGGACGTCGCGCGGTAACCGGGCGGTGTGGCTCAGCGCCGGGTGGCCCTCCCGGTGCCCGCGGTGTCGACCCGTGCGCCGATCCTGCGGGCGATGAGCAGGTGCGCCTCGAGGCGGCGCTCGAGCTCGGTGGGCCAGAGCCAGCGCTCCATGGCCCGCGTGGGGCGGGGAGCGCTGCTGGTGAGGGTCTGCTCGTGGAGGGACATGCTCGTGTCCTCGACCGTGGTCAGCAGGCCCCGCATGGTCCGCGTGGGCTGGCCCGGCAGGGCCGGGTGCCCGCCTGCGGACTAGTCCGTCGTGGTCAGCCGGGCAGCGCGGTCGTCGCCACGGCCACGCCGGAGGTGACGCGCCAACGGGTGGCGCGCACCGCGCACCCGGTCAGGCCCTCAATCCCGATCCTTCGCAGGGCGGCGTCGTCGGTGCCGCCGACCAGGTCGCGCCAGCGCACTGCCAGACCGTCCTCCAACCGGGCCGCGAGCGCCAGCGCGTCCGGCGCACCGACGACGGTGACGTCGTAGGAGGCCTCGGGGCCGGGCGTCGCGGCCCCGCGGGCGCGCAGCAGCGTCGTGAGCTGGTCGCGGTGCGTGCGGTGCGCGGCGACGGCCTCGAGAGCCTGGCGGCGTCGTACGTCGTCGAGCCGGGCGCCGAGCACGCCGTAGCCGTAGTCGGCGGCGTGCTCGGCGGCCAGCAGCGTCTGCAGCAGCTCGACCTCGGTCATGCCGCTGCGCACCGGCAGGGCTGCGCCGGCGGCCCGGTCATGCGAGCACCACCGCATGGGCGGCCTCGGCGGCGGCCAGGCTGGCCAGCAGGGCCGCCAGGGCGCGCGAGGCGGGCAGCACCGCCTCGGCGTGCGCGAGCTGGGCGGCGGCCTCGGCCGCCCGCAGCTCTGCCTGGCCGGGGGCGGGCGACCGGGGCCCCGGCGGGGTGGCTGCCGGCGGGGTGGCTGCCGGCGGGGTGGTCGCCGGCGCAGTGGACCCGCCGGAGGTGCCGCCCGGCGGTGCGGCGGTCAGGGCTGCCAGGTGCTGCAGGTGCTCACTGCGTACGGTCTCGAGAGTGGCGCGGCCGGCGCCGGTCCGGGCGCTGAGCGCCGCGTCGTACAGCGCGATGAGCGACTGCTCACGGGCCACAGCGGCGGCGCGCAGGGCCACGTCCGGGTCCACCGGCGGCGGTGGGCCGGGGGGTGCCGGGCCGGTGCAGGCGGCCAGCGGCAGCAGCAGCCCGGCGGCGAGCACGCTGCGCCGGCTGGGGCTGCTCGCGCTGCCGGGGCCGCTGGCCCGGCCGGCCGGCGCGGGGAGGTCGGCCCGGTCCGCGTCGTCCACAACGGGGAAGGCAACCACACGAGCGGGGCACCGGAGCGGGCCCAGGAGCGGGCTACGCTCGCAGCGCCAGCCGTGCAGCACCGCACCCACAACATCAGAATCGGAGCGTCGTGGCCGTCGCCGTCGTCCCGCGCCTGTCGCAGCTGCTCGAGCCCGTGGTCCTGGCCACCGGGCACGACCTCGAAGCTCTGCAGGTCACCCCGGCGGGTCGACGCCGGGTCGTGCGCATGGTGGTCGACAAGGACGGCGGGACCACGCTCGACGACGTCGCCGACGTGAGCCGGGCGGTGTCCGAGGCCCTCGACGACATCGACGCCCGCGAGCCGGCTCTGCTGGGCGGGGCCTACGTGCTGGAGGTCAGCTCACCGGGCGTCGACCGGCCGCTGACGCAGCCGAGGCACTGGCGGCGCAACGTCGGCCGGCTGGTGACCGCGCACCTCGCGGACGGCGGCACCGCGGCCGGCCGGCTGCTGGAGGCGACCGACACCGAGGTCGTGCTGGGGGAGCGGCGGCTGCTGCTCGCCGAGGTCGTCCGTGGCCAGGTGCAGGTGGAGTTCGACCGGCCGGCCGGTCCCGCACCCGACGGCGCCGCCGGCGAGGCGCTGCCCGAGGTCGAGGACGACGACGTGGCCGACGAGGACGAGGACGAGGACGGGGACGGCGACACATGAAGATCGACATGGCGGCCCTGCGCGGCCTCGAGCGGGAGAAGGACATCTCCTTCGACCTGGTCTGCCAGGCGATCGAGACGGCGCTGCTGACGGCCTACCGGCACACCGAGGGCGCCGAGGCGCACGCGCGGGTCGAGCTGGACCGCAAGACCGGGGACGTCCGCGTGCTCGCGTCCGAGCCGGCCGAGGACGGCGCGGTGGCCCGGGAGTGGGACGACACCCCCGCCGACTTCGGGCGCATCGCGACGAGCACCGCGCGACAGGTGATCCTGCAGCGGCTGCGCGAGGCCGAGAGCGCGCTCAGCCACAGCGAGTGGTCGGGCCGCGAGGGCGACGTGGTGTCGGGGATCGTGCAGCAGGCCGGCCAGCGACCGGGGGCGGCCCCCAACCGCAACGTCATGGTCAAGCTCGGTCAGGCCGAGGACGCTCTCGAAGCCGTGCTCCCGCCGGCCGAGCAGGTGCCCGGGGAGACCTACGAGCACGGCTCACGCCTCAAGTGCCGGGTCATCTCGGTCGGCCGCGGGCCGCGCGGGGCGTCGGTGACCGTCTCCCGTACGCACCCCGACCTGGTCCGCGGGCTGTTCGCGCAGGAGGTCCCGGAGGTCGCCGACGGCTCGGTCGAGATCGTCGCGCTGGCCCGCGAGGCCGGACACCGTACGAAGATCGCCGTCCGGTCGACGGTCCCGGGACTCGGCCCCAAGGGCGCGTGCATCGGCCCGGTCGGCTCCCGGGTGCGGGCCGTCACGGCGGAGCTGCACGGGGAGAAGATCGACATCGTCGACTGGTCGGCCGACCCCGCCCGCTTCGTCGCCAGCGCCCTGTCTCCCGCGCGGGTCAGCAGCGTCGAGGTCGTCGACCCGGTGCTGCGGTCGGCGCGCGTGGTCGTGCCCGACTACCAGCTCAGCCTGGCGATCGGCAAGGAGGGGCAGAACGCGAGACTGGCCGCCCGGCTCACCGGCTGGCGCATCGACATCCGCAGCGACGTCCGCAGCGACGCCCCCGGCGCCGGCCCGCAGGACGAGTCGGCCGACGCGCCGACCCGCGCACCGGGCTCCACCCGACCGACCGGGGCGACCCCGTAGCCACCCGCGGCGGTCGGCGACGCGGTCCGCGGGGTGTCTGCGCGGAGCCTGACGCGCTAGGCTCTGAACCGGCCCGCCGTCAGGGCCCGGAGCGCACCTGCGTGGGCTGTCGGGTTCGAGCGGCTCAGGCCACCCTGCTGCGTGTCGTCGCGGTCGGAGACGTCCTCGTCCCCGACCCGGCCGGGCGCCTGCCGGGCCGGGGCGCCTCCGTGCATCTCGACCTGCGGTGCGTCGACCTCGCCGACAAGCGGCGGGCGTTCCCCCGGGCCCTGCGCCTGGCCGGCCCGCTCGTCGTCCGCCCGGTACGGGAGCACGTCGCAGAGCACCTCGCCCAGCACGCCCGACGAGAGCAGGCACCGCCTTGAGCAGCACTCGATGAGCCAGCCCACATGACGGTCCACGCATCCGTGGCGCCCGACCGCACCATCCTTCGCAGCACGACTCTCGGCAGCACCAGCAGCACGACCCACACCACGCCCTGCACCACCGCGGTCTTGAGCAAGACCGTGCTGTAGCACCTCGGCACGGGGACGCCCCGGGCCAGACAGGAGTCCCGTGCCCGGAAAGGCCCGCGTCCACGAGCTCGCCAAAGAGCTCGGTCTCGAGAGCAAGAAGCTGCTCGCCTGGTTGAACGAGAACGGCGAGTTCGTCAAGTCCGCCTCCAGCACCATCGAGCCGCCCGTCGCCCGCAAGGTGCGCGCGGCGTTCCCCGGCGGCGCCGCCCCGGCGCCCGCCCGTCCGCAGGCCGCGCCTGTCGGTGCGCCCGCCGCCATGCCGCGCCCGGCCGCACCTGCGTCCTTCCCGGCTGCGTCCTCGCCGGCAGCCGCGTCCCCCGCGGCCCCGTCGCCCGCTGCTCCGTCCCCGGCCCGGCCGGGCCAGCGCCCCGCTGCGCCGCTCGCTCCCGCGGCCGGCATGCCCGCACTCCAGGCCCCGGCTGCCCAGGCGCCCGCCAGCCCGGCACCGGCC